>CANQNE010000027.1 GCA_947625135.1 uncultured Lachnospiraceae bacterium | reverse complement strand
GTGACAAGGGCGCAGGCGGTGCCGCTGGAAGAAAATGAATATTTTATCGCGGATCTGATCGGCCTTTCCGTGATCTGTGAGGACGGAGCTCTTCTGGGAACCGTAAAAGATGTGATGACTACCGGTGCAAACGATGTGTACATTGTTGAAGACGGATCGGGAAAGGAAATTCTGATTCCGGCGATCAGGGAATGTATTTTGTCGGTCTCTCTGGAAAAGCAGGAAATAAAAGTGCATCTTCTGGATGGGCTGCTGGATTAAGAAAAAGACGGATATCCTGATCTCACACAGGCTGGGCGCTACCTGTCTGGCAAACAGATTGACGCAAAATACTGGTAAGCGTGGAAAAAATGTGTTACAATCCCAATAGACGATTCAGAGCGGCGGCAGAATAGAAAATTGCCGCTTCGAAATGGGGATTGAAATGAATTTTCATGTTTTGACATTGTTTCCGGAGATGGTGAACGACTGCCTGCATACCAGTATTCTGGGACGGGCCGTCCTGAAGGGCTGCATTTCCATCAATACGGTGGATATCCGGGATTACGCGGACAATAAGCATCTGCGTGTGGATGACTATACTTACGGCGGCGGAGCGGGAATGCTCATGCGGGCCCAGCCGGTGTACGGCGCTTATGAAGCGGTGGAAAAGCGGATCGGCTTCCGGCCGCGGGTGATCTATCTGACGCCTCAGGGCAGGGTATTTGACCAGCAGATGGCAAAGGATCTGGCGCTGGAGCAGGATCTGGTATTTTTGTGCGGCCATTATGAGGGGATTGACGAGCGGGTTCTGGAGGAGATCGTCACGGATGAGGTTTCCATCGGGGATTATGTGCTGACAGGAGGCGAACTGCCCGCTATGGTGATGATCGACGCCATCGCAAGGATGGTGCCGGGGGTTTTGAGCAATGGGGATTCCGCCCGGACAGAATCCTTTGAGGACTCTCTGCTGGAATACCCACAGTACAGCCGGCCGGAGGTCTGGCATGAGAAGGCGGTTCCCCCGGTGCTGTTGTCCGGACACCACGCCAATATCGAAAAATGGCGGCGGGAACAAGCGGTAATCCGCACGGCCAGAAAGCGGCCGGATCTTCTGGAAAGGGCGGTCCTTACGAAGGAAGAACAGAGGCTTGTCTTACAGGTGAGAGAAGAAGGAAAGGACGGTTCTCTTCCGGATGAAGGAGAGCATGAATAAAAATGGAAATGAACAGCAGTCCGGGCGGTGGCAGATGAAGTCCCCGCAAACGGACTGCTGTACTTCTGATAAGCGGACGCAGGACCGGATGTCGAAATTTACGCAGGACACAGGCTCGGCGACGGGTTCTTAGCCGCTCAGCATAAGACGATGATCAGACGGGGCGTAGTTTGGGGAGGAATACTGCGGGTCGTTGCAGAATAGTAAACGATCAGCATCCGGTTCTCCAGACTGCAGTGAAAAGTCTGGCCGTTGTTGGTTCGGATCTCTGTCTGTGGACCGATATTCAGCTTCAGAGAAAGATCTGTTGCCGTCAGCTCATCGTCAAAGTAATCAATGACGATGGTTTCCTGAGGCTGCCTCCGGGTGACGATCAGCGCCCGGTACTGGGGCGGAAAGATCAGCGGCATCGGTGCGTTCCCGTCATAAAAAGCGGTGATCTGCATCCCGCGGCGGAGCCGGGTCTCATTGACTACGTATGTTTCCGGGGTGATGATCAGATTGACGATCCCATTGTCTGTGCGGACAGCGGCGATCTGGTCACAGCAGGCATCACCTGTCCCGAAGGGCCGTATACTTTGAACAATGCCGTTGACAGGAATGAACAGAATAGATTCTTCCATAGAGCAATACTCCATTTTCTTTTATTATCGTATTATATGTTATGAGAAACAAAATGCAACTTTGGCAAAAGGATTTTAGAAGGGGGATTTGGTGTGAAAGATGCAGGAATGACGATCTTGTTTACCGGGGACAGCCTGACGGACGGTAACCGGTATAAGAAAAAGGAACAGCGATGGGATCTGAACCATCAGATGGGGCATACTTACGCGTATATCGTAAACGGATTGCTTGGCTGCCGCTATCCGGAAAGGCAGTTCCGGTTTTTCAGCAGAGGCGTGTCCGGGAACCGTATTGTGGATCTCTATGCCAGAAGCGAGACGGACCTGTTTCCCTTAAAGCCGGATGTGCTGAGCGTTTTAGTGGGAATTAACGACGGCCCCGGCGACAGAAATAATTTTGTGCCCACCCCCGGAGAAAAATATGAGCATCTCTATCGTCTGATGCTGCAGGAGGTAAAAGAACGCCTGCCTGAATGTCGGATGGTATTGATGGAGCCTTTTGTGTGCAGGACAGGCAGCGTAATGGAGAATTATCCGGTGTGGAAGGCGCATACAGAAAGCTGCGGACAGGCAGTGCGCCGCTTAGCGGAAGAATTTGACGCGGTGTTCGTGCCTCTGCAGGAAAAATTTGACGAGGTCTGCAGAAACTATCCGGTGGAGTATTGGTGCTGGGACGGCGTTCACCCTACAGAAAACGGACACGGAATGATGGCGCTGGAATGGATCCGGTATGCGGGACCGTTATTGGGGATTTCCTGACAGCGGCAGATCTTGCAGAAAGAAATTGCAATTTTTCGAAAGTTTCGTATAGACTTTTTCAACAGAGTGTGGTAAAGTAAATACGATGCAGATATAGTTCATCGGTAGAACACCAGCTTCCCAAGCTGGGGAGGCGGGTTCGATTCCCGTTATCTGCTCTCAGAAAAGACACCGTATTTATGGCATTTCTTTTGAAAGAACTATAGATACGGTGCTTTTCATTGACCTGATGGCGGGGAGATATTATATCTGTGTTTCCATTTCCCGCTAAAGTGAATCAGCAAAATAAACGGAGGAATCAACTTATGAAGCGTAAAGGAAAAAAGCTGAGCGTTCTGCTGGCAGGAGTACTTTGCATCGCAGCGATTTTTGGTACATACTTTGAAATGCCGGCTGTTTTGGCGGCAGAGACTGTGCAGGAACAGGAGGAACCGTCAGACGAAACGGTACAGACACGACTGATTACATGGGAAGGTGAGCTGAAGGAAACGGAATATAACGCGACGCCTTTCAGTGGGGAAGTAGAACCGGTGGTGGTCGTGCTGGATGCGGGACACGACAGTACTCATGCAGGCGCCCGTGCCAACGGTCTGATTGAGGAATCCATGAATCTGCGGATCGCCCAGTATTGTCAGGAGGAGCTTTCCAAATATGACAATGTGACCATTTATATGACCAGGACAGAAGAAGGCTGCCCTTTTGGGGGCACCTCCAATGAAGACAATCAGAGAAGAGTGGATTTTGCGAAGGAGAAGGATGCGGATCTTTTTGTGTCCTTTCATCTGAATTCCGCAACTACCACAAGTGCCAACGGAACCAGCGTGTACCATCCAAATGAAAATTACAATGCGCAGATTGGAATCGTCGGCCGAGATCTGGCGGCAAAGATTCAGGAAAAATTGATCGGGATTGGATTGAATGACAGAGGAATCCTGATCCGTAATTCAGAGGATAATACTCTTTATCCGGACGGCTCTCTTGCAGATTATTACGGAATTATCAGGCGGGCAAAGCTCAGCGGATTTCCGGGCGTGATCATTGAGCATGCTTTTCTTACCGGTGACCGTGACGCCGTGTTTCTGGCAGAAGAGCAGAATTTAAAGGCAATGGGTATTGCTGATGCAGAGGGTATTGCCGAGTATCTGGGATTGAAAAAGAAAAATGCGGATTCCGGTCAGGACTTCAGTCCGGTTGTCCCGGATGTCCTTTATTTCGGTGACGTGAACAGGAACGGTTCCGTTACTGCCGACGACGCGCTTCTGGCCCTTCGCCATGTAGTGAAGATGTCCATCCTTCAGGAGGAACAGGTCTTTAAGCTGGCGGATATGGATCACAACGGCGCTGTTACCGCTGAAGACGCCCTGCAGATTTTGCAGACATCGGTGAAGATCATTTCCCAAAAACAATATGACCCCGATGCGGTTTATACGCCTAAGACGCCTGTGGATGCGCACGGACAACTTGCTGTCAGGGGCACCAGGCTGGTGGATCAAAGCGGCAGCCCGGTTCAGCTGCGCGGCGTCAGCACCCATGGTATTAACTGGTTCCCGGATTATGTGAATCAGGAGTCCTTCCGTTCCCTTCGGGATGACTGGCATGTAAATGTGGTGCGGCTTGCCATGTATACTGCCGAATATAACGGCTACTGCTCAGGCGGCGATCAGACGCAGCTGAAAAATCTGCTGTATAAGGGAATTGATGCGGCAACCGCCCTTGGCATGTATGTGATCGTGGACTGGCATATACTAAGCGACAGCAATCCCAAGCAGTATATGCAGGAGGCTGTGAAATTCTTTGACGAAGTATCGGCGCGTTATCAGAACAGTCCCAATGTACTTTATGAGATATGCAACGAGCCCAACGGCGGGACCACATGGGCAGATGTGAAGGAATATGCCGCACAGGTGATCCCGGTTATCCGCAGGCATGCTTCCAAAGCAGTGATTCTGGTCGGTACGCCCAACTGGTCACAGTATGTGGATCAGGCGGCGGCAGATCCGATCACCGGCTATGATAACCTGATGTATTCTCTCCATTTTTATTCAGCCACCCATAAGGACGATATCAGAAGCAAATTAACTACCGCTTTGAGTAAAGGCCTCCCGGTATTTGTCACGGAATTCAGCACCAGCGAGGCTTCCGGAAACGGCTATAATGATTTTGCTGAGACGGAGAAATGGCTGAATCTGCTGGATCAGAATCAGATCAGCTATGTGTGCTGGAGTCTGTCCAATAAGGGAGAAACAAGCGCGCTGCTCTCCAGCGGTTATACGGGAACCACATCCTATCCGGTGGAACAGCTTTCTGAAAACGGAAAGTGGATCCGGTCATGGTACCGTAATAAAGAGCTGACAAAATAGCAAATATAGATAAATTGTCTAATATTATCGAAATAAAATTAAATAGAATGACGAATAAAAAAATGCTTACTTTTTTTCAGAATATATGTTATGATGAAAAAAAGGAGGCCAATTTATGTTCAAAGTAGGAGAATTTGTCCAGTACGGCAACAACGGCGTATGTACAATTCAGGAAATCATCAGAGACGGCATTGGACTGGAAGAAGGAAAATCCTATTACTTGCTTGTCCCGCTGGGAAACCGCGGAAGCAAGATCTACACGCCTGTGGATAACGAAAAAGTAGTTATGCGCAGGATCATGACCCCCGAAGAAGTTGATCAGCTGGTGAAACAGATACCCGAGATACCGGAGCTTTGGATTCCCGATGAGAGATCCAGAGAGCAGGAATACAAAAAGGCTTTACATTCCGGAAACTGTGAAGAATGGGTACAGATCATTAAGACGTTATATCTTCGTAAGCAAAAAAGGGCGTTACAGGGAAAACGGGTTACTTCAACAGATGAAAGATATATGAAAAATGCCGAGGACAGGCTCTATAGTGAGATCGCGATTGCGCTGGGCAAAGAAAAAGAAGATGTAAAAAACTACATCGTAGATCACATTGAAAAAGATCTGAAATGATTTCTGATTGATTTTCCTTTAAAAAGTATCACATATACCGTATAATAGATGCGGGAATGTGATACTTTTTCTTTGCATTTTCCCGGTAAAGAGATTATAATGAAATCTAATTTGGACAGTGGACTTCCATGCCCGGCGCATGGAGGATCCGGAATGGAAAGAGCGATGAATGACAAAGTCAATACAATGTTTGCAGAGGAAATCGGGCAGACGGCGCCGGCAGGGCTTTCCGAGGCGGAGAGACAGCGCTTCTTTGTAAAAAAAGCCGCCGGTTACGTGGCGGAGGAGAGCAGGGCTCTTGGGCGTCCCCTGACTGCCGCCGTAACCACCTTCGGCTGCCAGATGAATGCCAGAGATTCCGAGAAGCTTTCCGGTATTTTGCGGGAGATCGGTTACCGGCTTCAGGAAGAGGAGGACGCGGATTTTGTGATCTTTAACACCTGTACCGTCCGAGACAACGCCAATCAGCGGGTATACGGGAGGCTGGGCTATCTCCATGCCAACAAAAAGAAAAATCCACACATGAAGATCGCTTTGTGCGGCTGCATGATGCAGGAGCCCGGCGCGGTGGAAAAGATCAGGAACTCTTATGATTTTGTAGATATTATCTTTGGCACGCACAATATTTTCAAGCTGGCGGAGCTGATCGTCCGCAGCTATGAGCAAAAGGGGATGCTGATCGATATTTGGGAGGATACGAGCCAGATCGTGGAGGATCTGCCCATCCAGCGGAAATACCCGTTTAAATCCGGTGTCAACATCATGTTCGGCTGCAACAATTTCTGTAGTTACTGCATTGTGCCTTATGTGCGGGGCAGAGAGCGAAGCAGGCAGCCAAAAGATATTCTGCAGGAGATCGAGAGGCTTGCCGCAGACGGGGTGAAGGAGGTCATGCTGCTTGGGCAGAACGTGAACTCTTATGGCAGAAATCTGGAACCGCCGGTCTCCTTTGGGGAGCTTCTGAGGGAAGTTGAAAAGATCGAAGGGATCCGCAGAATCCGTTTCATGACCTCTCATCCGAAGGATCTCTCTGATGATCTCATCCGCGTCATGGCGGACTCCAAAAAAATATGCCGGCATCTGCACCTTCCCCTGCAGTCCGGAAGCAGCCGTCTTCTGAAACTCATGAACCGGCGTTATGACAAAGAACAGTATCTTGCGCTGGCTGCAAAAATACGGAAGGCGATTCCGGATATTTCTATTACCACGGATATTATTGTAGGATTTCCCGGTGAAACCGAGGAGGATTTTCTGGACACGCTGGACGTGGTGAAGCAGGTACAGTTTGAGAACGCCTTTACCTTTATTTATTCCAAACGAACAGGTACGCCTGCGGCATCCATGGATGATCAGATCCCGGATAAGGTTGCCCATGAACGGTTTGACAGATTATTAAAGCTGGTACAGGAGACAGCCAGAAAACGGGCCGGGCTTTTGACAGGTACGGTACAGACGGTGCTTGCGGAAAGTGTGAACACGCAGGATGATTCGCTCCTTACAGGCCGACTGAGCAACAATTCTCTTGTACATTTTCCCGGAACGCCGGATATGATCGGCGGGTTGTATCAGATAGCGCTTTTGGAATGCAAAGGTTTTTATTATATTGGAAAACAGGTGAAAGGGGAGCTGGAGGATGAGTAAAGAAAGAAAAAACGATCCCAGTGTGGAGACGAACGAGGGAAACAATGGAAAAAACAGTTCCGCAAATGGCGAGGTGGCGGTAGTAGAACCGGCGGAAAAGAGAAGCAGCGCCATGTCTTATATACTGGCGATCTTTGCGTTAGCCTATTTTGCATTGGGAGCAGTGCTGATTTTCAATGCCGGCGCTTTATCTACCATTGTCTGCATCATGGGTGTGCTGCTGATCCTCATGGGGATCTGGTGGATCATGCGATATTTGAGAAACGACAGTCATATTGAGCCTTCCAATTATGATTTCTCTTTCGGCGTATTGATGAGTATCGTGGGAATTTTACTGCTTGTGCAGAACAGAAATATTGCCGGGTGGCTGCCTCATCTGCTGGCAGTCTCCGTGGTGATTACCAGTGTGATGAAGATGCAGAATACACTGGCGCTTCGCAGGCTTCGGGACCAGAACTGGACGCTGTTCTTTTTGATGGCCTGTATTACGCTGATCATGGCCTGTGTGATTCTGTTTAATAAAAGCCGGTTTATATCAAAAGACGGCACAGTGCATATCTATGTGTCTGTGATGCTGATCGTGGACGGCGTGCTGAATTTGATCAATATGTTCCGACTGGCGCATAAACTGCGGATATTTAATGAAAAGGGTATGAATAAAGGATGAATATTGTAATTGTAGGCGGCGGCGCGTCGGGAATGACGGCTGCCATTACGGCGGCGGAGAAAGGCGCAAAGGTTACCATCATTGAGCATAACGACCGGCTTGGAAAGAAGATCCTGTCCACCGGGAACGGGCGGTGCAATTTTACCAATCTGCGCATGGAATCCGATTGTTTCCGGGGAGCCTCGCCAGAGTTTGTGGAGACGGTGCTTGCCCAGTTTACCCATGAGGATGCGATCAGTTTTTTTGAAAATCTCGGCGTGCTGGCAAAGGAAAAAAGCGGATGTGTATATCCTTACAGCGAGCAGGCCTCGGCTGTGCTGGACGTGCTGCGCTTTAAGATTGAACAGCTTGGCGTTCGCGTGCGCTGTGAAGAGGCTGTGGAGGATATTTTTTGCAAGGACCAGTTTGTCATCAAGACGAACCGGGGCAAGTATGAGGCGGACAGGCTGATACTGGCATGCGGCGGAAAGGCCGCCCCTACTACCGGCTCCGATGGGAGCGGATATGTTCTGGCAAAGGCCTTTGGGCATCGATTAAAGCCCACGGTTCCGGCGCTGGTGCAGCTATGCGGGGACGATGGGATCTTCCATTCCGTGGCAGGCGTGCGGTGCGATGCAAAGGTTACGCTGTTTGTGGATGAGAAGGAGGTTGCCTCCGACAGAGGAGAGCTGCAGCTGACAGAGTACGGGGTTTCCGGGATTCCGGTATTTCAGATCAGCCGGTATGCGGCGATGGCTCTTTACGAGAAGAAACAGCCGGTAGTCAGTCTGAATTTTCTGCCTGATTTTTCTGATAAACAGCTTTTCTATTATTTGCTTCAGCGGGCGGTCAATCAGTCATGGAAGACCATGGAGCAGTTCCTCATTGGCATGTTTCCCAAAAAGCTCGCCCATGGATTGCTCAGGAAGGCCGGATTGTCGGTGATGACAAAGGCGGAGGCCTGCAGCGCTTCCGCATGGAAAGGGCTTGCAGAGCTGATCATGGATTACCGGGTGCCTATTACAGGGACGAAAGGGTTTGAACATGCGCAGGTCACGGCGGGCGGCGTAGATACTGAGGAGATCCATGGAAAGACACTGGAATCAAAGCTGATGAAGCACCTGTATTTTGCCGGGGAGCTTTTGGATGTGGACGGTATATGCGGCGGCTATAATCTTCAATGGGCATGGGCAAGCGGACATGTGGCCGGCATCCATGCCGCAGAGGATTGACGAATATGTTAAAAATAAATCAATTAAAGCTGAGGCCGGATCAGTGCGGGGAACCGGAACGATGCCTTGCGCTGCTGAAAGCAAAGGCGGCGGCGCAGCTTTTGATCCGTCCCGGCCAGATTAAAGAACTGGAGATCTTAAAAAGATCCTTGGATGCCAGAAAAAAGCCTTTGATTTTTTATAGTTTTTCAGTGGCGGTGCGCGTGGAAGAAGATCTGGTGGAACAGATCTTGAAAAATCCCCACATTCGGGATGCAGCGCGTTTTCAGAAAAAACAGTACCGGCTTCCAGAAAGGGGAACCGGTATATTAAGGCACAGGCCGGTGATCATCGGCATGGGCCCTGCAGGGTTGTTCTGCGGGTATTATCTGGCAAAGGCAGGCTACCGGCCCCTTCTGCTGGAGCGCGGCAGGGCGGTTGAGGACCGGATGGAGGATGTCCGCCGGTTCTGGGAGACCGGCGTCTTAAATACAGAGAGTAATGTGCAGTTTGGAGAAGGGGGCGCAGGTACCTTCTCCGACGGCAAATTGAATACGCTGATCAAGGATCCGGACGGCAGGCATAAAGAGGTGCTGCGCTGTCTGGTGGACCATGGGGCAAAGCCGGAAATTTTGTATGAGAACAAACCCCATCTTGGGACTGATGTGCTGGCAAAGATTGTCAGGAACATGCGCATGGAAATGCTGTCCATGGGCGCCGATATCCGTTTTTCCTCCTGTGTCACGGATTTTCTGATAGAGGACGGCCGGGTGAAGGAGCTGGAGATCAACGGAGAAGAAAAGCTGCCTGCGGATACGGTGGTGCTGGCCGTTGGGCACAGCGCCAGAGATACCTTTTTCAGGCTCTATGAAAAGGGGATCGCCATGGAGAGCAAGGCTTTTGCGGTGGGTGTGCGGATCGAACATCCGCAGAAGCTGATCGACGAAAGCCAGTATGGGAAAGACTGCCCTTATACACTGCCTCCCGCAGACTATAAGGTAACGGCAAAATCTTCCGGACAGCGGGGCGTATACTCTTTCTGCATGTGCCCGGGCGGATATGTGATAAACGCTTCCTCCGAGGAGGGAATGACGGTGGTAAACGGTATGAGCTATGCGGCCCGGGACGGAAAGCACGCAAACTCTGCCATGATCGTCACAGTCTCGCCGGAGGATTATCAGAATTTTCTGGAGGAGCTGCAGGGAGACTTGCAGGTTCCGAAACCCCTTCTGGGAGTGGCCTTTCAGCGGATGCTGGAGAGAAGGGCTTATCAGGCGGGAGCAGGGAAAATACCGGTTCAGCGTTTTGCAGATTTCCGGGCAGGAAGGAAAAGCGTTTCCATGGAAAATATAAAGCCTCAGACGAAGGGCGAATGGGCGCCTGCAAATGTACGGGGAATTTTTCCAAAGGAAATCGGCAATGCTCTGGAGGAGGGAATACTGTCCTGCGGCCGCAAGATCAGGGGCTTTGCCGGGGACGATGCCTGTCTGTCCGGCGTGGAGAGCAGAACCTCGTCGCCGCTGCGGATCCTTCGGGACGAGCGTCTGCAGGCTTCCTTGTCCGGGCTCTATCCCTGCGGGGAAGGGGCCGGCTATGCAGGAGGGATCACTTCCGCCGCCATGGACGGGCTGAAGGTGGCGGAAAAGATTATCGCGGCATACCAGCCATGGAAAGCGGCAGAGACAGAACATCTGAGATTAACAGAACAGGAATGGTGAAAAAATATGAAAAAGTCAGGTCTGATACTGGAAGGCGGCGGTATGAGAGGCGTTTTTACAGGCGGCGTCCTTCAGTATTTTATGGAACAGAAGCTGGAATTTCCTTATGTGATCGGAGTCTCGGCCGGGGCGTGCAACGCGGTGGATTATGTATCTGAGCAGCCCATCCGTTCCAGACAGTGCATGGTTGACTGTATGAAGGAAAACAGTTATCTGGGCATGAAGGTGCTGCTGAAAAAACGCAATGTCTTTGACATGGATAAGCTGTTTGAGGAGTTTCCCAATAAGCTGTACCCCTTTGATTACGACTGCTATTTCCAATCGGGAAAAACCTGTTATCTGACTGCGACAAACTGTCTGACGGGAAAAGCGGCTTATCTGTCCGAAAAGGCGGATCGGAAACGGCTGATGCAGATCTGCCGGGCCTCCAGCAGCCTGCCGCTGTTTTCTAAGATGGTGACGGTAGACGGCGTTCCCATGCTGGACGGCGGACTCAGCGATTCCGTGCCCATACGGAAGGCCCTTCGGGATGGGATCAAAAAAAATGTAGTCATCCTCACCCGGAACAAGGGCTACCGAAAAAAGGTGAACCGGCGATACAATCAGGTGATCAGGACACTGTACAGAAATTATCCGGAGCTGGTGCGCACCATTATCAGAAGACCTTACAAATACAATAAGACGATGGAGCTTTTGGAACGGCTGGAGCGGCAGGGGCATGTATTTGTGATCCGTCCGCAGCTTCCCGTTATCAAGTCCACGGAAAGCGACATGGAAACGCTGCAGCGTTTTTATGATCACGGATATGCTTACGCAGAGGAAATTTATCCGGAGGTACTGAAGTATCTCGGCCAATGAGAAAGGAATCAACGGTATGAATGAAGATCAGATCCGGCGGATCAATGAATTATACAGAAAATCCAAGACGGAAGGACTTACCAGTGCAGAAAGGGCGGAGCAGGCGGCGCTGAGAGAGGCTTATATCCTTACGATCAGGGCAAATCTGCGCGCGCAGCTGGACAATATCGATATTCAGGAAAAGGACGGTTCTGTCACCAATCTGGGAGAACGATTCGGGAAAAAATATGCAGAAAAAGATACGCACTGAAGAGAAAGCGGCTTTGCGCAGGCAGCTGTTGGACTGCCGTGAGAGCATGGCGCCGCCGGACCGGCGGGAAAAGAGCAGCCAGATATGCAGCTATATTTTGCAATGGGCAGTTTATCAGCAGGCAGAACAGATACTGGCTTATATGCCGGTGCGGGGAGAGGTGTCCCTGCTGCCGGTGATGAAAAGCGCGCTGCGCCATGGAAAGCGGCTGTATCTGCCTCGGGTGACAGGGAAAGAGATGGAATTTTATCAGACAGCGGATCTGGAAGATCTGGAGCAGGGCGCTTTCGGGATTCCGGAGCCTGCGCCCCGGATACCGCTGACGGATCCAACAGGATTGGTGCTGGTTCCGGGTGTGGGATTTGATCCCGGTGGAAACAGGATGGGGTACGGCGGTGGATATTATGACCGGTATCTGCTTCAAAACCCCGGATTTTTCACGGCGGGCGTCTGCTATGAGCGGCAGCTGCAGGAGAAGATTCCGAAAGAGGAATGGGATGTGCCGCTGCAGGCGGTGATCACGGAAAAGGGAATTTATCAGAATAACAAACAAGCGCAAAAAATGAGGGAGTGTATGAAGGATGAAACACGCAGATGAGCAAACGAGAAAAAAATGGCGAAAAGCTGTTGGAAAGATCCTGCTGGTTGTCATTATACTGGGGATCAGCATCGCTTTTTCAAAATATAATTTTATGCAAATAGGACATGATTTCTTTATGAAATTCTTTACGCTGGGCCAGCAGGAGCAGGCTGTGGAAACGGAAATGCCCACGGAGACGCCCACGGAGATGCCCACGGAGATGCCCACGGAGACGCCTTCCGCTGCGCCTTCCGGGGAACCGGCGGCAGCCGGCAGCGAAGCGCCTGCGCCTTCTGGCGAACCCACTCCCGCGGCATAAAGAGAACTGGACCATCACGAAACGGAGAAAAACATGTATCAATATTTATTATTTGATTTGGACGGCACACTGACGGATCCAAAGGAAGGGATCACAAAGAGCGTGCAGTATGCCCTGAAAAAAGAGGGGTACGGAGAACCGCCGCTGGATTCCCTGCTGTCTTTTATCGGTCCGCCTTTATATCAGGAATTTTCCCGGTACTGCGGGGTAGGCGAAGAAGAGGCAAAGCATCTTGTAGAGGTCTATCGGGAACGGTTTTCCACCATAGGACTTTTTGAGAACAGGGTTTTTGAGGGGATCCAGCCGATGCTGAAGGCCCTGAAAGATGCTGGAAAAACGCTGGCTGTGGCCACGTCCAAGCCGGAAGTCTATTCGGTGCAGATACTGGAAAAGTTTGGGTTGGCGCCCTATTTTGACGAGATTGTGGGTTCCAGACTGGACGGCAGCCTCACAGTAAAATGTGAGGTGATCCAAGAGGTGTTCCGGCGGCTTTCAGTTTCCCCGGAGCAGAAATCTCAGTGCCTGATGATCGGGGACCGGAAGCACGATATCATCGGCGCCAAAACCTGCGGTATCGATTCAGCAGGGGTGTTGTTCGGTTACAGTGTGGAAAATGAACTGTCGGATGCGGGAGCGGACTACATCCTGCCCACGGTGGAAGCGCTTGCCGGATTTTTGTTGAGAATGTAAGAATTTGGAAGAAATCTTTTTTTTGTGGTTGACAGTTGAGACTACCATATCTATAATAGTTATGTAGGTGTAACCACAAGATATATAAATCAGCAGTCTGAGAATCGAGGCCTGTTATGAGAGTGATTGCGGGAACTGCAAGGAGCCTTCCGTTAAAGACCGTGGATGGAAAAGACACAAGACCTACCACGGATCGGATCAAAGAGACCTTGTTCAATATCCTGGCACCCTATTTACCGGGTTGCCGGTTTCTGGATCTGTTCAGCGGCAGCGGCGGAATTGGCATCGAAGCGTTGAGCCGGGGCGCGGTTTCCTGCGTGTTTGTGGAGTCGGGCAAAAAGGCGGCGGCGTGTATTCGAGATAATCTTGTGTTTACGAAGCTGGACGCCGGGGCGTCCCTTTATACGGCGGATGTGTTTGCGGCGCTGCCCGCTTTGAGGGAGAAGGGGCCTTTTGATGTGATCTTTATGGATCCTCCCTATGGACGGCAGCTGGAGAAGCGGGTGCTGGAGAGTCTCTCCTCAGAGCCATTCCATTCTCTTATGGGGCCGGATGCGCTGATCGTGGTGGAGGCAGACCGGCATACAGATTTTTCTTACGTACAGTCTCTTGGATTTCAGACTGTGAAAGAAAAAAACTATAAAACCAATATGCACCTGTTTTTACAGCGGGCATAATGAACAGGAGCGAGTATGACCAGAGCAATTTATCCCGGCAGTTTTGATCCGGTTACCTTCGGTCATCTGGATATTATCCGGCGTTCGTCCGCGATCGTGGACGAGCTGATCGTAGGCGTGCTGAACAATCGCTGCAAGGATCCGCTTTTTACCGTTATGGAGCGGGTGCGGATGCTGGAGACGGTGACGAAAGAGTTCCCCAATGTAAAGGTAACTTCCTTCAGCGGCCTGCTGATCGATTTTGCAACAGAGACGGGAGCAAACCTGATCGTCCGGGGACTGCGGGCGATTACGGATTTTGAATATGAGTTACAGATGTCCCAGACAAATCACATTATGAAGCCGGGGATCGATACCATTTTTTTTACGACCAGTCTGGAATACGCATATTTAAGCTCTTCCACAGTGAAGGAGGTCGCCATGTACGGAGGCGACATCAGTCATTTTGTGCCGGAGAGCGTGATGGATGCAATGAATGAGAAATTTCAACAAAAGGAGGAACTGTCATGAGCAGCAGAATTGAGCAGATTATCGATGAGATTGAGGAATATGTGGGAAGCTGTAAGTACCAGCCTCTTTCTTCTTCAAAGATCATCGTAAATAAGGAAGAATTGGAAGATTTGCTGAGGGAACTCCGGCTGAAGACGCCGGAAGAGGTAAAGCGTTATCAGAAGATCATCGCAAACAAGGACGCCATTTTGGAAGACGCCCAGCAAAAGGCGGATGCGATGGTTGCTCAGGCAAAGGCTACCACAGACGAGATGCTCAGCGAGCATGAGATCATGCAGCAGGCTTATGCACAGGCAAATGAAATTGTGGAATCTGCTACGGCTCAGGCAAATGAGATACTCACCAATGCCACTGCAGATGCCAATGAGATCCGTACAGGCGCCATTGCTTATACGGACGACATGCTTCATACCCTGCAGAACATCATCGGCACCACCATTGACAATGCAGGCGCCAAATACGGCAATCTGTTAAAGACGCTGCAGGACTGCTATGATGTGGTAAATACAAACCGTGCGGAGTTGAATCCGGAGGGTGTTCCGGAGGAGAACGCGCCGGAGCAGAGTTCAGGCAAGGAAGACAATAACGGATATAAGATCGATCCCGCACTGGATCGTGTAGACTGATTTTTCCGCTAACCTGTCACCGGCCGGAACATACACCAGATCATGATCAAAAGAAGCGCCAGAAGGCCGTTCAGCAGTTTAGCCGCCAGATAATACGGCATGGACAGGCCGCTTTTGTGGCACATACCGGCAGTTTGCGCATAGCAGGAGAGGCCTCCGAAAGAAACACAAAAGGAGAGAAGCATCAGCTTCGTGTGCAGCGGGCTGCTGCCGCTTACAATATAATGTGCTCCATTTGTGATTTCGATCACACCAATGAGTAAACAATTTGAAGTGGTAACAGTGGTAAAAAGCGCTGTTACCATTTTTGCGATAATCGAAAAAAGTACCAGATAACCGCCCAGCCGGACCATGGCTTCAAAGCTTTCCATAATGGCGCTGTTGACAGAGTAAAGGGGCTTCTGCCGCGGGGATTCGCCGGAAGGCGGGGCGATATCGCAGCACTGTGCCTGAAGCGCCTCTGGGGCGCTGTGGGCCTGCGAAAACGGAAAGAATCCTTTCCGATAGGGAAGCTGCAGCAGCAAAGCGGTGAGCAGCGCCGCCCCATATATCGAGAATAGCATGGGAGGCAGATAAGCCATGCTGCCCAGACATTGCGCGGTGACATACTGGATGAGGAATCCGGGACTGGCAATGTTGCAGAAACTGATCAGGTACTGGCCCTCCCTTGCGGACAGCTTCCGGTTCCGGATCATCTGCGCGGTGATCTTCGCGCCCAGAGGATATCCGCACAGGATTCCCGCAAAAATGGCGAAGCAGCCGTTGCCGCTTATGCCAAACAGCCGGCTGCTCATCCTGGAAAGCCCTTTGGTGAGGGCAGAATCCTCGTCCAGACCGAGGATCAGGCTGCTCAGGATCATAAAAGGAAAGAGCGCCGGGAGCAAATTCTGAAACCAGAGTACCAGCCCTTCTCTGGCGCCCGCAAGGGTCAGACCGGGCATAAGGAGCATCAGGCACAAAAAAAGAAAAGAAGACAGCAGATAAATTCGGCGTTTCATGAATACCCTTGTTTACAGGCGTTATTATATAAATTATGGAACTGCATCGCCAAATAGAACATAGGGAGCAGCTGTATGACCTCTAAGGGAACGCAGCTGGGCTGTGTATGTAAGCGGGCGGCGCAGAAAATCTAACAGTAAGTGGAGGTATTTTTTATGTTGGAACAGTTAGAACCGCAGGAGGTTTTTTACTGGTTTGAGCAGATCTGTCAGATCCCACACGGCTCCGGCAATACAAAGGCGATCAGCGATTTTATCGTCAATTTTGCCAGAGAGCGCCGGCTTGCGTACCGGCAGGATCAATGGAACAATGTGATTTTGCAAAAACCGGCTTCTCCGGGATATGAGCATGCTCCGGCGGTGATCCTGCAGGGACATCTGGATATGGTATGTGAGAAGGATCATGATACCGTGATAGATTTTGAAAAGGAAGGGCTTCGCCTTGCCGTTGACGGCGACTGGGTTTACGCCCGAGGAACCACACTGGGAGGAGACGACGGGATCGCCATAGCATACGGACTGGCGCTTCTTGCATCGGACCACATTGCCCATCCGGCTCTGGAGGTTGTCTTTACTACAGACGAAGAGACAGGCATGGACGGAGCCATCCATATTGATCTGAGCGGGCTTGCGGGCCGGCGGCTTCTGAACTTAGATTCAGAGGAAGAGGGACATATCCTCTGTGGGTGTGCCGGTGGACTGCGCTGTGATTGCACGTTTTCCGCGGACAGAAAAAAAGTGGAAAAGGATCTGCTGTCTATTTCCATAGAGGGCCTTACAGGGGGACATTCCGGTACGGAGATCAATAAAAACAGGGCCAATTCCAACCAGCTGATGGGAAGGCTGCTGTACCGGCTTTCCGGGAAAGCGCCCTTTGATCTGGCCGTGCTGGAGGGAGGCAGCAAGGACAATGCCATACCTGTCAAGACCAGCGCGGTGCTGGCGGCGGCCCCGCAGGACTGTGAAACGCTGCTTTCGGCCTGCAGGGAGACGGAGTCGATCTTCAGAAATGAATACGGAGTTTCCGATCCCGGAATCCGGATTGTCACAGAGCGGAGAGCGTGCCGTCCCGGCGAAGAGACGGCGGTTGTGCCCGGCGAGAGGGCGGGGCGGATTTACCGCTTCCTGACAGCGGCGCCCTGGGGCGTGCAGGATATGAGCGCAGATATAGAAGGGCTTGTGGAAACCTCCCTGAATCTTGGGATCATGAAGCTGGACGCCTATGGGTTTACGGCAAAGTTTTCCCTGCGCAGCTCCGTGGCCTCCAAAAAGGAAGCGCTGACGGAAAAACTAAGGGTGCTTACGGAAGCCTTTGGAGGCAGTTTTCAGACAAATTCCGATTATCCCGGCTGGGAGTATAAGCGGGATTCTGCTTTTCGGCGGCTGCTGGAGGATACGTACCGGTCTCTCTATGGACGGGAGCCGGTGACAGAGGTGATCCATGCCGGGCTGGAATGTGGTATTTTACTGGAAAAGATTCCCGGATTGGACTGTGTGTCCATTGGCCCGGATATCATAGACATTCACACGCCCAGAGAACGGCTCTCCGTTTCCAGCGTGGCCCGTGTGTGGAAATATCTATTAGAGATTTTAAAAAACTGCAGAGAAGAAGGAGCGGATTATGGCAAAGAAGACAACATACGATGCCAGTAGTATTTCGGTGCTGGAGGGACTGGAGGCAGTCAGAAAGCGTCCGGGCATGTATATCGGGAGTGTGACCACGAAGGGTCTGAACCATCTGATCTTTGAGATCGTGGACAACTCAGTGGATGAACATCTGGCAGGCTTCTGTGATGAGATCTGCGTTTATCTGGAAAAGGACGGCTCCGCAACGGTGACCGACAACGGCAGGGGCATCCCGGTGGGGATGCACGAAAAGGGCATGTCTGCGGAACGTCTTGTGTTTACGACACTCCATGCGGGAGGAAAGTTTGATGATTCCGTGTATAAGACAAGCGGCGGACTTCACGGCGTAGGTTCTTCTGTAGTCAACGCGCTGTCCACCTATCTGGATATCGAGGTGTCCAGAGAGGGCTACATTCATCATGACCGTTATGAGAGAGGCATTCCCGTGATCGAATTGGAAAAGGGACTGCTGCCTACCATCGGCAGAACAAAGGAAACCGGTACAAAGATCAACTTTCTGCCTGATCCGGAAATATTTGAAAAAACCAGATTCCGGGAGGAGGAGATCAAGAGCCGGCTGCATGAAACCGCTTATCTCAATCCGATGCTGACGATCTATTTTGAGGACAGACGGGGCGAGGAGACGGAACGCCTTGTATTTCATGAAGAGGACGGGATCGTTGGATTCATCAGGGATCTGAACCAGTCTAAGGAAGTCCTCCACGACCCGGTGTTCTTCCGGGGAGAGTCGGAGGGAATTTCCGTTGAGATCGCTTTTCAGTACGCCAATGAATTCCACGAGACGGTACTGGGCTTTTGCAACAATATTTACAATGCGGAGGGCGGGACCCATCTTACCGGCTTTAAGACTACCTTCACTTCGGTGATCAATTCTTATGCCAGAGAGCTGGGAATCCTGAAGGAAAAGGATATCAACTTTACCGGAGCGGACGTGCGAAACGGCATGACGGCGGTCATCTCTATCAAGCATCCGTCCCCCAGATTTGAAGGGCAGACCAAGACCAAGCTGGACAATCAGGATGCGGCCAAAGCGGTGAGCAAGGTGACGGGGGACGAGATCGTCCTGTTTTTTGACAAGCATCTGGACACCTTAAAGAGCGTCATCGGCTGCGCGGAAAAAGCAGCCAAGATCCGAAAGACAGAGGAGAAGGCAAAAACCAATCTGCTCACAAAAAATAAATTTTCTTTTGATTCCAACGGCAAATTATCCAACTGTGAAAGCCGTGATCCTTCCAAATGCGAGATTTTTATCGTGGAAGGGGACAGTGCAGGGGGCAGCGCCAAAAATGCCAGAGACAGGAAAATACAGGCCATCCTGCCTATTCGGGGAAAGATCCTGAACGTGGAGAAGGCGAGCATCGACAAGGTGCTGGCAAATGCGGAGATCAAGACGATGATCTATGCTTTCGGCTGCGGCTTTTCAGAGGGATACGGGAACGATTTTGATATTTCCAAGCTCCGCTATGACAAGATCATCATCATGGCGGATGCAGACGTGGACGGCGCCCACATTTCCACATTGCTGCTCACCCTGTTTTACCGGTTTATGCCCCAGCTGATCTTTGAGGGACATGTCTACATCGCTATGCCGCCGCTCTACAAAGTGATCCCCGGATCGCCAAAGATGGAAGAATGTTATCTGTACAACGACGCGGAGCTGGAGCGGTTCCGCAGGCTGCACCGGGATGAAAAGTTTACCCTGCAGCGGTACAAGGGACTGGGCGAGATGGATGCGGAGCAGCTTTGGGAGACTACGCTGAATCCGGAGACGAGAAAGTTAAAGCTGGTGGAGATCGAGGATGCCCGTATGGCTTCGGAGGTCACCGGGCTTCTGATGGGCACGGATGTACCGCCCAGACGACAGTTTATATACAAAAACGCCCGGGAAGCGGAGTTGGATATCTGATTCCTGAAAAGAAAAGAGGATAACGGAGGAGATCATGGAGCAGGTAATAAAAACGGAATATTCCGATGTGATGAAAAAGTCCTTTATCGACTATGCCATGAGTGTGATTGTGGCCAGAGCCCTCCCGGATGTGCGGGACGGGTTAAAGCCGGTGCAGCGGCGCACGCTTTATGATATGAATGAGCTTGGCATCCGCTATGACAGGCCATACAGAAAATGCGCCCGTATCGTGGGCGATACCATGGGTAAATACCATCCTCACGGGGACAGTTCCATTTATGAAGCGCTGGTAGTCATGGCGCAGAATTTTAAAAAGGGCGTGCCGCTGGTGGACGGACATGGCAATTTCGGCTCGATCGAGGGGGACGGCGCCGCCGCCATGCGTTATACGGAGGCAAGACTGGAAAAGATCACCCAGCAGGCCTATCTTGCGGATCTGGATAAAGATGTAGTCAGCTTTGTTCCGAATTTTGACGAGACGGAAAAGGAGCCTGAGGTGCTGCCCGTCCGTATTCCCAATCTGCTGATCAACGGCGCGGAAGGCATTGCGGTGGGTATGGCTACCAATATTCCGCCCCACAATCTGTCGGAGGTTCTGGACGCCGCCATCGCCTTTATCAAGAATCCTACAATGGACACCAAAGCGCTGATGGAGTATATCCCGGGCCCGGACTTCCCCACCGGAGGTATCGTCGTCAATCAGGATGAACTGGAGGAGATCTACCGTACCGGTACCGGCAAGCTGAAGCTGCGGGGGCAGGTACAGGTGGAGAAGGGAAAAGGCGGCAGGGAAAAGATCGTCATCACAGAGATCCCCTACACGATGATCGGCGCCAACATCGGCAAATTCCTGAATGATATCTATCAGCTCGTGGAGACAAAAAAGACCATGGATATCGTGGATATCGTCAACGAGTCCTCAAAGGAGGGCATCCGGATCGTGCTGGAATTAAAGAAAGGCGCGGACACGGAACATCTGATCAATATGCTCTACAAAAAGACGAAGCTGGAGGACACCTTCGGCGTAAATATGCTGGCAGTAGCCAACGGCAGGCCGGAGACCATGGGGCTTTGTCAGATCATGGAGCATTATGTGGATTTCCAGTATGATCTGGCCACAAGAAAATACAACAATCTCCTGAAAAAGGAGATGGACAAAAAGGAAATCCAGGAGGGATTGATCCGTGCCTGCGATGTGATCGACCTGATCATTGAGATCCTGCGGGGCAGCAAGAATATTAAGGATGTACGTGCCTGCCTTACCACGGGAAATACAGAGGGGATCAGGTTCAAGTCGCAGGAATCCAAAAAAGCGGCCGCCAATCTGGCCTTTACGGAGCGGCAGGCCAACGCCATTCTGGAAATGCGCCTGTACCGGCTGATCGGGCTGGAGATTGAGGCGCTGATGAAGGAGCATGAGGAAACACTGAAGAATATAGCGGAATATCTTGACATTCTCAATTCTCATTCGTCCATGAACCGGGTGCTGATCCGGGATCTGAAAAATATCAAAAAAGAATTTGGCAAAGCCAGAAAGACCCGTATTGAAAACGCGGAGGAGATCGTTTTTGAGGAGAAGAAGCCGGATGAAGCGCCCATTGTCTTTCTCATGGATCGCTTCGGCTATGCCAAGACCATAGAGCCCTCTGTTTATGACCGCAATAAGGAAAATGCGGATGCGGAAAATAAATTTGTATTTCAGGCGATGAATACGGACCGGATCTGCATCTTTACAAATACCGGCCGAATGTATACAATAAAGGCCATGGAGCTGCCCTTCGGAAAATTCCGCGACAAGGGAACCCCCATTGACAATGTGAGCGGTTATGACAGCAGCGTGGAATCCATTATTTATGCCTGCCCCATGGGAGCGCTTCAAAATGCTTCCCTTCTATTTGCAACAAAGAAGGGCATGGTAAAGATCGTTGAGGGAGAGGAATTTTCCGTTTCAAAGAAAAATATCGCCGCAACGAAGCTTTCAGAGGATGACGAACTGCTGTTGGTGTGGATGGTGAAAGGGACGGAGCATCTGGTGCTGCAGAGCGAGAAGGGGTATTTCCTGCGGTTCCCGGTAAAGGAGATCCCCCAAAAGAAGAAGCCCGCCATCGGCGTACGGGGCATCAGCCTTGCCGCAAAAGATGTGCTGACAGGCGCTTACCTTCTGGCGGATCAGGATATCACGGTGAATTACAAGGACGGGGAGATTCATCTGAACCGGCTGAAGATCGGCAAGAGAGACAACAAAGGTGTAAAGAGATAGAGAGACGAGGAATGGAGATCAGTATGAAAAGAGTGAGAACAAGATTTGCCCCCAGCCCCACGGGGAAGATGCACGTGGGAAATTTAAGAACGGCGCTGTATGCCTATCTAATCGCAAAGCACGCGGGAGGAGATTTTATCCTGCGGATCGAGGACACGGATCAGGAGCGGTTTGTGGAAGGCGCGCTGGAGATCATTTACCGGACGCTGGAAAAAGCGGGGCTTCGGCATGATGAAGGCCCGGATATCGGCGGCAGCGCAGGCCCTTATGTGCAGAGTGAACGGCAGGCTCAGGGGATTTATCTGAAGTATGCAAAAGAACTCATTGACAAGGGACAGGCTTATTACTGCTTCTGTGACAAGGAGCGGCTGGAGTCTTTGAAGCAGACTATAGAGGGCAAGGAGATCGTGGTCTATGACAAGCACTGCCTTTCTCTTACAAAGGAAGAGGTGGAGGAGAAGCTGGCACAGGGAATCCCTTACGTGATCCGGCAGAATACGCCAAATGAGGGGACCACCACCTTCCACGACGAGATATATGGAGACATTTCCGTGGACAACAGCGAGCTGGACGATATGATCCTGATCAAATCCGACGGCTATCCTACTTATAATTTTGCCAATGTTGTGGACGATCACCTGCAGGGCATCACCCACGTGGTGCGGGGAAATGAATATTTAAGCTCCGCTCCAAAATATAACCGCCTTTATGAGGCCTTTGGCTGGGAGGTTCCCGTTTATGTCCACTGTCCCCTGATCACAGATGAGAACAACAAGAAGCTGAGTAAACGGTGCGGACATTCCTCTTTTGAGGATCTGCTGGAACAGGGTTATGTGACGGAGGCCATTGTCAATTATGTGGCGCTGCTGGGTTGGAGCCCCGCAGAAAACAGGGAGATCTTTTCTCTTGAAGAGCTGGCGGAAAGATTTGATTACACACGAATGAATAAATCTCCCGCCGTGTTTGATATCCAAAAGCTGAAATGGATGAACGGCGAGTACTTAAAGGCGATGGATTTTGACAAATTTTACCAGATGGCGCTGCCGTACATTCACAAAACGGTGACCCGGGACGTAAATACAAGGCGCCTTGCGGAGATGGTAAAGACGCGGATCGACGTTCTGCCGGAGATCCGGGAGCATATCGACTTTATTGAGGAGATGCCGGAATATGACACGGAAATGTACCGGAACAAAAAAAGCAAATCCACTCCGGAAAGCAGCCTGACTATTCTGACGGAGGTGCTTCCGCTGCTGCAGGAGCAGGAAAGCTATACCAACGAGGCGCTCTATGGGCTGATCGGCGGGTACATTGAAGAAAAGGGCTATAAAACCAACCATGTTATGTGGCCCATCCGTATTGCGGTTTCCGGCAAGATGATGACACCCGGCGGCGCAACGGAGCTGATGGAGGTGCTGGGCAAGGAGGAATCCTTAAGCAGAATCCGGGCCGCTATTGAAAAGCTGCAGGCTTCTTAAAGCAGGAAAGGTTATTGAACTATTTATGGTTTTTGAATATTCTGATTCCCAGAAGCGGGCCATCCGGCACAGAGATGGCCCCTTACTGGTTTTGGCAGGGCCCGGTTCCGGGAAAACTGCCGTAATGGCGGAGCGCGTCCGCTGTCTGATCACCCATTATCACATTTCTCCCCGGCAGATTCTGGCCATTTCTTTTACAAAAGCATCCGCGATGTCTTTGCGGGAGCGCATTTCCCGGCTGACGAACGGCCGATATCCCCAGATTACAGTCTGTACCTTTCACTCCCTTTTTTATCAGATCCTGCAATACACTTACGGCAGCCGTCTGCCCCGGATCGCCGGCGGCAGGCAGCTTCAAAATATTGCGGAAAAGATCCTTCGCACTGAGACGACGGCGCCTGTTTCCTATGGGGCAGTTCAGGATTTTCTGAATATGGTGTCCCGGATCAAGGCCGGAAGTTATGATGAAAGGCGGGAAGAGCAGCTGTATGGGAACCCTTTGCCGGAAGTGCTTTTCAGTCAATACGCCATGGAGCTGCTGCGTCAGAACCTCATGGATATGGACGATATCCTTTTGAAAGCGAAAACCCTTCTCGGCAGCCAAAGAGAGACGCTTGCCTTTTGGCAGTCCCGATTTCCGTATATTCTGGTGGATGAATTTCAGGATATTTCGCCCCTTCAGTTTGAGGGGATCCGTCTTCTGGCAGGAGAGAAGCAGAATCTGTTTGCGGTGGGCGACGACGATCAGGCCATCTACCGGTTTCGCGGCGCAAGGCCGGAGCTGATGCTTGCTTTCTCCAAATATTTTCCACAGGCCGGGCAGGTGCTGCTGGAAACAAATTACCGCTGCCCGAGACAGATCGTAAAGATAGCCGGCAGCCTGATCCGGCACAATCAAATACGATATGAAAAGAAGATCCGCTCCGGTTCCGAAGCGGAGGGAGAACTTTCGGTGCGAGGATTTCCTTCTGCGCGGGAGGAAGCGGTTTATGTGGCGGAGGCGGCAATGGCGTACATCCGGGCCGGGAATCCGCCTGAGGAGTTTGCCGTGCTGTTTCGGAATCACCGGCAGTCGGGGATTCTGACGGAACAGCTGATCTTAAACAAGGTTCCTTTTGTGATGAAGGAAAAGGTGCGGGAAATCTGCGATCACTGGATCGTAGAGGATCTGCTGGCTTATGTGGGCGTCGCCCGGGAAGATGGGGGAGAGAAAGCCAAAGCGCAGCTGATCCGTATTGCCAACAAGCCCGGGCGCTTTCTCTCACGGGGCGTGCTGGAACAGCTTCCGGAAAAGGCGGATCTGAAATGCCTGGAGAAGGCTGTGTCCGCGTATCCACAATGTTTATGGAGGATTCAGGAGTGGATGGGGCAAAATGCGCTGCTGCGCGTCCTGCCGCCTTACGGCGCAGTCCGTTATATCCGCACTGTCATGGGATATGACCGGTATCTGGAAGAGTACGCCAAAAAGAATCGGCTGGAGCTGTCCGCCCTTACAGAGATAGAAACAGAATTTGAAGAACTTGTCAGATCAATGGACAGCTGGGAGTGCTTTTGCGACTTTCAGAAAGAAAAGAAGAGGCAGGAGAGCCGGCAGGAAAATACAAAGCCGGGAATCCGCCTGTCCACCATTCACGGGGCAAAGGGACTGGAATTTGATACGGTCTGCATCATCGGCGTCAACGAGGGGATCACGCCTTATGCAAAAGCGGGGGTAGTGGAAGATCTGGAGGAGGAACGGCGGCTGTTTTATGTGGCCGTGACAAGAGCAAAAAAGAAGCTGCAGCTTTCCTTCATCAAAAATACTGAAAAAAAGCTGCAGCCGTCAGGATTTCTCATAGAAGCGCTGCAGGATATGCCCGATCTGTCCGATCTGCTCAATCATTAAAATCCAGTTCCTCAGCGTCTACAAGCTCATCATATTCATTGCTGTCCAGCCATTCGTCAAAGGCTTCGTCGGCCAGCTCATATTCTTCGTCGTCGGCGATGTTATCAAGAACAGGTTCTCCATTCTCATCTTCCTCATAGCGGTAAATAAAGATTTCGCCGGATTCCTCATAGGATTTGTCCAGAGGAAGAAGCGCGATATAATCCTGACCGCCCGCCTCAAATATCGTCAGAATATGACATTCCAGCTCCTGGCCGTTATCCAGATATAATGTAATGGTATCTTCCATGTAGGTGAACCTCCTCCTGCAGTGTGATAAGGTCATTATATACGATTTTCCAATGGTTGAAAAGGGGATTTTTTTCGTGTATAATAAAACCGTGCGAGGTGGTGCTTTGTGAAAAAAAATGACTGGATTCTGGCAGGCGTGGTACTGCTTGCCGCAGCCCTCCTGGCATGGATGCAGCAGGGGAGCCGTCAGACTGGGAGCAGGGTGCTTGTGACAGTGGACGGACAGGAGTCCGGCGCTTATTCCCTGTCACAGGAACAGACTGTGCGGATCGAGGGCAAAAACGGATATTGCCTGCTGCAGATCAAAAATGGCAGCGCTTCGGTGACGGAAGCGGACTGCCCGGACCGGCTGTGCGTCCGCCAGCATGCAGTCAGCAAAAGCGGTGAGACCATTGCCTGCCTGCCCGGCCGGATCCTGATCCGGATCGAGGGCGGCGAGGACTCCGGGTATGATGCGGTGGCAAAGTAAGGAGGCGTTTTTTTGAAGGGATATGCAGACCGAAAGGATCTCCCAAGATTTATTGCGGTGTTTGGCTGTCTTCTTGCCGCGGCCATCCTGTTAGGATATGTGGAAATGCTCATCCCCATTCAGATTCCCATACAGGGGGTGAAGCTGGGGCTTGCCAACGGCGCGGTGCTGCTGATGCTGTATCTGTTTGACGCGCCTTCCGCATGGCTGTTATCTATTCTGCGGATCCTGCTCAGCGGATTTCTCTTTTCCAGCCTGATGACGATCCTGTATAGTCTGGCAGGGGGGATTTTCAGCCTGCTTGTGATGACGCTGCTAAAGAAGCTCCGCATTTTCGGGATCCCGGGGGTCAGTATGGCGGGCGCCATTGCCCACAATATCGGGCAGCTTGCGGTGGCGGCGCTGGTACTGCGTTCCGTGGAAAGCCTGCTGTTCTATCTGCCGGTGCTGCTTGTGTCCGGCGTTGTGACAGGACTGGTCATCGGCGTGATCGTCAGAGAGCTTCTGCCGAAGCTGACTTTTTTGAATAACGGAGGATATCAGTTATGATCGGATATGTAAAGGGTACGCTTGCCCTTGCCGGAGAAAATAAAGTGATCGTAGATGTACAGGGCGTAGGTTATCTGCTTTCTATGTCGATGAATTCCATGGGACAGCTTCCTCCGGCAGGCAGTGAGGTAAAATTGTATACCTATATGCAGGTGCGCGAGGACGCAGTCAGCCTTTTTGGATTTATCAATCGGGAAGAACAGGAAATGTTTGAACGGCTGATCACAATAAGCGGCGTAGGGCCCAAAGCGGCGCTGGGTATCTTGGGCACGCTGAATGTCAATGATCTGAAATTTGCCATTTTGTCCGACGATGCAAAGGGGATCGCCAGAGCGCCGGGAGTAGGAGCCAAAACCGCCCAGCGCATTGTGATGGAACTGAAGGATAAGATCTCTCTCGAGGAAGCATTTGAGGAGCGGACCAGATCCATTGGGGCAGGCGCGGAAGCGTCTCAGACGGAATCTGACGCGATACAGGGCCTTGTGGCGCTGGGCTATGGAGCCGGAGAGGCTTTGAAAGCGGTAAACAGCGTGGAAAATGACGGAACGATGACGGCGGAACAGCTGCTGAAGGCCGCGCTGAAAAATTTGTTTTAACGGGAATGACAAAGGATAGACGGATCCGGAAAAGAGGAAAACATGCTGAAACGAATGATCACCACTGAGGTGACAGCGGAGGATATCACACTGGAAGCCTCCCTGCGCCCCAGACTGTTAAAGGAATATATCGGGCAGGAAAAGGCAAAGAACAATCTGGATATTTATATGAAGGCGGCCAGACAGCGGGGAGATGTGCTGGACCATGTACTGTTCTATGGCCCGCCGGGACTGGGGAAGACCACGCTGGCCGGGATCATTGCCAATGAGATGGGAGTGAATTTAAAGATCACCTCCGGCCCTGCCATTGAAAAGCCCGGGGAGATCGCGGCCATACTGAACAACCTGCAGGAGGGGGATGTGCTGTTTATTGATGAGATCCATCGGCTGAACCGGCAGGTGGAGGAAGTGCTGTACCCTGCCATGGAAGATTTTTCTATAGATATCATGATCGGGAAGGGGCCTACCGCCCGATCCATCCGGCTGGATCTGCCAAAGTTTACGCTGGTAGGCGCTACCACCCGCGCCGGAATGTTGACGGCGCCTCTGCGGGACCGTTTCGGGATCGTCATGCGTCTGGAATATTATACAAAAGAGGAGCTGGCGGATATCATCACCCGCTCCGCGCAGGTGCTGCAAGTGGAAATTGACCCTTCAGGCGCGATGGAGCTTGCCAGAAGGAGCAGAGGGACC
>CANQNE010000026.1 GCA_947625135.1 uncultured Lachnospiraceae bacterium | reverse complement strand
TGGAAAGGCGGAGAAAGAGCTGCTGCAGACTTTGTCCGGGAAGAGGACATTGTCGGAAACGGATCTGGGTATATTGAAGAAAGCGCTTTCCGGCAGAGCTTTTGCAGTCTGCAAAGTGCGGGTCAGGGAGGCGGAAGGCTGTCTGTATCATCTCCATGTCCCAAAAGAAGCCGTGACGGAAGATAGCGTTTGCCTGTTGTGGAATCGGCAGGCTCTTTCCGGCCTGAAGCATTTCTCTCACTATGAAATTTATGATAATGGACAGAAACTTGGGGAGACGGGTAAGATCAGCTATACAGCCAGAGGTTTGGCGCCTCAAAGTACCCACATATTTGAAGTAGCGGCGATCGGCAGGCCTGCTTCTCCAGCCGCGGAGGAGGGAACAGAGATCTGCAGGCAGTCCGTGACCGTCACTACAAGAAAGGCGGCTGTTGCCGTGCTGGATGTGACGAAATATCCTTATTTCGCGGTGGGAGACGGTATCGCCAGCGATACGGCGGCAATCCAGCAGGCAATTGACGACTGCCCGGCGGGAGGAGAGGTCTGTCTGCCGGCAGGGTACGTATTTTGCTGCGGCGCACTGTTTTTGAAAAGTGATATGACCTTCCGGGTGGATGGAATTTTGCTGGGGACAGATGACCCGGATGAATATCCTCCCGTTGTCTGCAGATGGGAGGGATATCGAAAGCTGCGGCTTACGAAAGAGCATCAGCAAAATACGGTGCCCGTGTTTGAAGAAAATGTATATTCTCATGCCAGCCTGTTAAACGCTGGCGTTTATGACAGCGGGGAGCCGGGGCGCACCGGTCCCTACCATACAAAGCGGCTGCGGATCTGCGGCAGGGGCATGATTAACGGAAACGGCTTCAGCCTTTCCTATAATGAAGGACCTTGCTGGTATACCGGCCGTAAAGGGCTGCCCATTCCCCAGTCGCCGAAGCGGGATCAGAATGTCCGGGGCAGGGTGATCGCTGTTTACAATGGGGAGGAGATCTATATTTCCGATGTGACGGTGGCTTACGGGCCTGCGTGGACGATCCATCCCGTTTTTTCCAGAAATGTAACCATTGACAATGTGAAGATGATTTCAATGGCGAACGGCCGTACCGGTACTACCGAGGGAATGTTGACATTGAACGGCGATGGGGTAGATCCTGATTCCAGCACCCACGTAAATATTGCAGGCTGTTATTTTACGGTGGGAGATGATGCGGTTGCCATCAAGTCCGGCAGGAACCGGCAGGGGCATGAGCAGGCAAGGCCAAGCGCTTATATCCGCGTAACGGATTGCGTCTGCGTGGATTCCAAAGGCGCTTTTGCCATTGGCAGCGAACAGTCCGGCGGCGTTCATGATGTGCTTTTTCAGAATTTACATATAGAAAATATTACCAATTTCGGCCTCTGGATCAAGAGCGCGCCTTGCCGGGGCGGTCTGGTGGAGGATGTGATCATGCGGGACTGTGTGCTGAAGGATACCGGCGGCGCCATGCAGGTAGAGTACAACCACGGCGGTGATGAGGATCCTGCCCCGGTACTGCCGGTCACAAGGCGGATCGCATTTGAAGATCTCAGCTTTATCGGAAAACACAAATTCGGGGTTCGGTTGATCGGGCACCCGGAAAGTCCTATCTATGACGTGGATATGAAAGACTTCAGATTTCAGGATTTTACCGCCAAGCGAGCCGGGAAATTTGTGACGGAGAATTGCCGGGATGTTCGGATGTCCGGGGTGACGCTTCCCGACTCACTCAGCTGGGAAGACAAACTGTAAGGGCAATCCACCCCTGTCACGCTGCCCAACTGACGGCCGGACTTGCCCTGTCAGACTGGCAGCCTGATAGGCCGCAGATCTGCCGCTCAAAGAAATCTGTCTGATACAGGCCCAAAACGGCGTTTGGGGCATACGGTATTTATAATAGGAAATAACCGGAGTGACGCGTTTGGTTTATGTCAGAAGATGTCTGGCCGTTTTGACAGCAGGATTTCTGCTGCCCTACATAGTGACGGTGTTTTGGGGAAGCTGGTTTGCCCGGGAATCACAGACGGGAGCATGGGAGGAGGCCCGGGCTGAAGTCCAGGAGGAAAAGCTGCAGGTACAGATCGGGCAGGTACTGTATGAGATGACAGAGGAGGAGTATCTCCTTGGCGCCATGGCGGCGGCAGTCCCAATGAATGATGAGTCGGAAACATTAAAAGCGGTAGCGGTGATTTTGCGCACCAACCTATACGCCATGAAGGAAAAAGGACAGCCGATCCTGCCGGAAGAGAATTACTTTATAGAGGAATATGCCAGAGCGAGAACATGGGGCGTGGACACGTATCTGGAGTACCAGCGTCGTGGGAAGCAGGCCATTGAAGAGACCAGAGGAATCACACTGAAGTGGGAAGGGAAGCTGCTGGAGGCGGCTTTTCACAGCGTCAGCGCAGGGACGACCAGAGAGGGGGCTTATCCCTATCTGGCCAGTGTAGACAGTCAGGCAGACAGGCGATCGGAGCAGTTTCTGACGGTGTACTGGTTTTCCGGAAAGACATTGTCCGCATTGTTCCCGGAGATCACAGAGGAACAGTGGCGGCAGCTCTCCTTTGTGGAGGAGGGAAAGACTTCTTATATTAAAGAGGTTTCTGCAGGGGAAGCTGTGATCCCGGGAGAAGAATTTCGCGAGAAGCTGTCCCTGTGTTCCGGAGCCTATTTTGGCTCGTGGAAAGAAAACGGGCTGCAGCTCCTGTGCAAAGGGCAGGGGCATGGCCTTGGCTTTAGTGTTTTTGGCGCCAATGAACTGGCGAAGGAAGGCAGATCGTGGCAGGAACTGCTGACCTATTATTATGGAAATATTACCATAGAAAATGAATAGAATTTCATAAAATGGAAACCATATCCTTATAAAACTGTTGGATCATGACAGAAGAAATGAGGTAAGGATATGAGAAAACATAAAAGATCGATGCTGCTGGCGCTGCTTCTTTGCTGTGTATCTGTGGTGGCCATGGCAGGTATTTACCGGCGAGAAGTGAGCCGGAAGACAGAGATGAATGACCTGGTGGATCTGCGGGAAGCGGATGAGGACGAAGCGCCCAGTGAGGAAGAGGTTTCCGCACTGGTGAAGGCATCCCTTGACGAAGAGGAAAAGCAGGAAGGGTCTGCGAAGACGCTGATCCCAACACCGGCGCCAAAAGGAGAGCCGGTTCCCATCCTCAATGAAGAACCGGAAACCGGAGATACGGAGAACGGAAGCGCAGACAACGCACAGAGCGGGCAGGCAATGGAGGAGACGATGGCCGGCGTTGCCGCCATCCTTCAGGACCCGCAGGTAATGCTGAATTTCCGGGAGGATTCTGTACTCACATGGCCGGTGCAGGGAAGCGTGTTGATGGAGTACAGTATGGACAAAACCGTGTTTTTCAATACCCTGCAGGAATATAAGTATAATCCCGGTATGCTCATTCAGGGCGAAGAGGGCACTACGGTCTGCGCAGGCGCAGATGCGGTTGTGACAAAAATTGCTGAGGACGATGAGCTGGGACTTACCGTCACCATGGATCTGGGGAATTCCTACACGGTGACTTATGGACAGCTGAAGGCGCTGAACGTGGCGGAAGGAGATATGGTAGCCTCCGGCGCCGTTATCGGGCTGATCGGGGCGCCCACCAAGTATTATTCCGTGGAGGGCGATCATGTCTATATGGAACTGCAGAAAGACGGTCAGCCCATCGACCCGCTGGATTATCTGGACTGACAGGTTTTGAGACCCAAAAAAGACTTCTTTTTACGGAGGCGTCCGGGAAAGCCGTCTTTTTTGGGTTTTCTGCGTCCAAAACCCCAGGAAAACAGCTAGAAAATTTTTGAAAAAAAGTATTGCATTTGTCAAAATCTTCATGTATAATACTTTTTGCTGTGACATTGATAGCGATGAAACGTGAGGTTGCTGCTTGCAGAGGCAGGTTTTCCGTGGAGCGAATGTCAAGTTAGAAAACTGGCGACAAGTCACTGTACCAAAATCAGTCTACCGGAAAGAGTAGAAACGTCGTGTGAAAGTCTCTAGGACACACACGGAAGAGTGTACAGTCACCACTTGTCGTACTTCTCATAAGAGTGCGAAAAGGAGGCGGCTTTTTTTATGGCAAGTCAAGTAATGAGAATCACATTGAAGGCGTATGATCATCAGCTGATTGACGCATCTGCGAAAAAAATCATTGAAACTGTGAAAAAGAATGGAGCGCAGGTGAGCGGTCCCGTACCCCTTCCTACTAAGAAAGAGGTAGTGACGATCCTTCGTGCCGTACACAAGTACAAGGATTCCAGAGAGCAGTTTGAGCAGAGAACGCATAAGAGACTCATTGACATCATGACGCCTACACAGAAGACGGTAGAGGCATTGACAAAGATTGAAATGCCCGCAGGTGTAGACATCAACATCAAAATGAAAGAAAAATAATATGGCGCGTCCACATTCCGCGGGGGAAAGTTGCTGCCCCGGGAATTTACGCAGCGCACATTACTATAAAAGGTGCGGTTTTGCGTGAGTACTAGGATGATTAAGCCGCTGGGAAGATTGCCCATGCTTAATCCGCTGTAGGAAAACAGGAGGTAAGAAAATGAAAAAAGCAATTTTAGCAACAAAAGTTGGAATGACACAGATTTTCGACGAAAACGGGGCTTTGATCCCGGTGACAGTGCTGCAGGCGGGACCCTGTGTGGTAACGCAGATCAAAACCGTTGAAAACGACGGTTACAGCGCAGTGCAGGTAGGCTTCGTGGACAAGAGAGAAAAGCTTGTCAACAAGCCGCTGAGAGGTCACTTTACAAAGGCGGGCGTTTCCTATAAGAGATACGTCAGAGAGCTGAAGCTGGAAAACGCCGGAGACTACAAGCTGGCGGACGAGATCAAAGCAGATGTATTTGAGAAGGGCGACAAGGTAGACGCTTCAGCCATCTCAAAGGGAAAAGGCTTCCAGGGCGCCATCAAGCGTCACGGACAGTCCAGAGGACCGATGGCTCACGGTTCCAAGTATCACCGCCACGCAGGTTCAAACGGCTCCAGCGCTTATCCCAGCAAGGTGTTCAAGGGCAAGAAGATGCCCGGACACATGGGGTGTGAAAAGGTGACGATTCAGAATCTGGAAGTTGTCAGCGTGGATGCGGAGAACAATCTGCTTCTGGTAAAGGGCGCGGTGCCCGGACCGAAGAAGTCACTGGTTACACTCAAAGAAACGGTAAAGGCAAACTAAGCTTTTGCTAAGAAAGGAGGACAATACAGATGGCAAACGTATCTGTTTATAATATGGAAGGCAAAGAAGTCGGCACGATGGAATTAAGCGATGCAATCTTTGGTGTTGACGTCAATGAGCATCTGGTACACATGGCAGTTGTGCAGCAGCTTGCAAATAAACGCCAGGGTACGCAGAAGGCAAAGACCCGCGGCGAAGTTTCCGGCGGCGGAAGAAAGCCCTGGAGACAGAAAGGAACGGGTCACGCAAGACAGGGTTCCATCAGAGCGCCTCAGTGGAAGGGTGGCGGCGTTGTGTTCGCTCCCGTTCCCAGAGATTATTCCTTCAAGCTGAACAAGAAAGAGAAGAGAGCGGCGCTCAAATCCGTTCTGACCGCAAAGGTCAGCGAGAACAGCTTTATTGTTCTGGATGAGCTGAAGCTGGATGAGATCAAGACAAAGAAGTTCAAAGCGGTTATGGACAACCTGAATGTATCCAACGCGCTGGTAGTGCTGGATCAGAGGGACGAGACCGTAATGCGCAGCGCAAGCAATCTTCCTACCATCAAGACTGCACTGACGAACACCATCAATGTGTACGATATTCTGAAGTATAAGAAAATGGTAGTGACTAGGGCTGCGGTTGCAGCGATCGAGGAGGTGTACGCATAATGGCAAATATACAATATTATGATGTCATTCTGGCGCCGATCGTAACAGAGAAGAGTATGGCGGCTATGGCGGAAAAGAAATATACCTTCCGGGTGCATCCGGAAGCAAACAAGACCATGATCAAGGATGCGGTGGAGAAAATGTTTGCCGGCACCAAGGTTGCCAAGGTAAACACCATGAATCTGAATGGAAAGACCCGCAGAAGAGGCATGACTTACGGCAAGACTGCAAAGACCAAAAAGGCCATCGTGCAGCTGACGGAGGACAGCGCTGAGATTGAGATCTTCCAGGGACTGTAAAAGCACGCAGGGCGAAACAGTCTGCGGCATCCCATAAGCATGAAACTATACACAGAAAAGTGTGACAACAAACATCAAGTAGAAAGGAGACAGTAACAATGGGTATTAAGACTTATAATCCTTATACACCCTCCAGAAGACATATGACCGGCTCCGATTTTTCTGAGATCACAAAGACCGCTCCCGAGAAAGCGCTTGTGGTTTCCCTTAAGAAGAACGCAGGTCGTAACAATCAGGGTAAGATTACTGTTAGACACCGCGGCGGCGGTTCAAGAAGAAAATATAGAATCATTGATTTCAAGAGAAGAAAAGACGGCATTCCGGCAACGGTCAAGAGCATTGAGTACGATCCCAACAGATCCGCAAACATTGCGCTGATCGCTTATGCCGACGGTGAGAAAACCTATATTCTCGCTCCCGAAGGGCTGAAGGTGGGCAGCAAGCTGATGAACGGCACCGAGGCCGAGGTGAGAGTAGGCAACTGTTTGCCTCTTTCCAATATTCCCGTAGGTACGCAGATCCACAACATTGAGCTGCATCCCGGTAAGGGCGGCCAGCTGGTGCGGAGCGCGGGAAACAGCGCACAGCTGATGGCAAAGGAAGGCAAGTACGCAACGCTTCGTCTTCCCTCCGGAGAGATGAGAATGGTTCCCAGTATCTGCCGGGCATCTATCGGCGTGGTAGGCAACGGCGAGCATAACCTGATCAACGTAGGTAAGGCAGGACGGAAACGCCACATGGGCATCAGACCTACGGTCCGCGGTTCTGTAATGAACCCCAATGACCATCCCCACGGCGGTGGCGAAGGCAAGACGGGTATCGGTCGTCCTGGTCCCTGTACACCTTGGGGCAAGCCTGCGCTTGGCTTGAAGACCAGAAAGAAGAATAAGCAGTCCAACAAGCTGATTGTAAGAAGAAGAGACGGCAAGTCGATTAAATAATATTTACAGATTATTAAGGAGGTTTACCATATATGGCTCGTTCATTGAAAAAAGGACCTTTTGCGGACAAGAGTCTGCTGAAAAAAGTGGATGAACTGAATGCGTCAGGACAGAAGACGGTTATCAAGTCATGGTCCCGTCGTTCTACCATTTTCCCGCAGATGGTTGGACATACCATTGCCATTCATGACGGAAGAAAGCATGTACCTGTATATGTGACAGAGGACATGGTTGGACATAAGCTCGGCGAGTTTGTTTCCACAAGAACTTACAGAGGTCATGGAAAAGACGAAAAGAAATCAAAGGTACGCTAATCAAGGCTGAAAGGAGGTTTTATTCATGGCGAAAGGACATAGATCCCAGATCAAGAGAGAGAGAAACGCACAAAAAGATACACGGCCCTCTGCAAAGGTTTCCTATGCGAGAGTGCCCGTTCAGAAGGCTTGTTTCGTACTGGATGCCATTCGCGGCAAGGATGTAAAGACTGCCTTGGGTATTCTTGCATACAACCCCAGATACGCTTCAACTGTGATAGAAAAGCTGTTGAAATCAGCCGTTGCCAATGCGGAGAACAACAACGGCATGAGCATTGATAACCTTTATGTTGCAGAGTGCTATGCAAACAAAGGACCTACAATGAAGAGAGTAAGACCGAGAGCGCAGGGAAGGGCTTACAGGATCGAGAAGAGAATGAGCCACATTACTGTTGTGCTTGATCAGAGATAGGAGGACAATCATGGGACAAAAAGTTAATCCTCACGGCCTCAGAGTCGGAGTAATTAAAGACTGGGATTCCAAATGGTATGCAGAAGATCGTTTTGCAGATTGCCTCGTGGAAGACTACAATATCAGAAAGTTTCTGAAGAATAAGCTGTACGCGGCAGGAATTTCCAAGATCGAGATCGAGAGAAAATCCGAGCGCGTAAAAGTGATCATCTTTACCGCAAAGCCCGGTATCGTTATCGGCAAAGGCGGCGCAGAGATCGAGAAGGTGAAGGCTGAGCTGCAGAAGCATGTGGCAAAGGGAACCAAGCTCTCTGTTGACATCAAGGAAGTAAAGAGACCGGACGTGGACGCGCAGCTGGTTGCGGAGAATATTGCACAGCAGCTGGAAAACCGTATTTCCTTCAGAAGAGCGATGAAGTCCACAATGTCAAGAACAATGAAGGCCGGCGCACAGGGCATCAAGACATCCTGTTCAGGACGTCTGGGCGGCGCGGATATGGCCCGTACAGAATTTTACAGTGAAGGCACGATCCCTCTTCAGACACTTCGCGCTGATATTGATTATGGCTTCGCTGAGGCCGACACCACTTATGGTAAGGTTGGTGTGAAAACCTGGATTTACAAGGGTGAGATACTCCCCACAAAGCATGGTAAGGAAGGGAGCGATAAATAATGTTAATGCCGAAGAGAGTGAAGCGTCGTAAACAGTTCCGCGGTACCATGAAAGGTAAAGCAACCAGAGGAAACACGATCTCCAACGGTGAGTACGGAATCGTGGCTGTTGAGCCCGCTTGGATCAAATCCAATCAGATAGAGGCCGCCCGTATCGCAATGACACGTTACATCAAGCGTGGCGGTAAGGTGTGGATCAAGATTTTCCCCGATAAACCGGTAACTGCAAAGCCTGCCGAGACTCGTATGGGTTCTGGTAAGGGCGCGCTGGAATATTGGGTAGCAGTCGTAAAACCCGGACGTGTAATGTTCGAGATCTCAGGTGTATCCGAGGAAATTGCGAAAGAGGCGCTTCGTCTTGCGACCCATAAGCTGCCCTGCAAGTGTAAAGTAGTTTCCCGTGCAGACCTGGAAGGCGGTGAATCTAATGAAAAGTAATAAATATTTAGAAGATTTAAAGGCGCAGACAGCGGAAGAGCTTCAGGAAACGTTGGTGGCTGCCAAGAAGGAACTTTTTAATTTGAGATTCCAAAACGCAACAAATCAGTTGGATAATACAAGCCGGATCAAAGAGGTTCGCAGAAACATCGCGCGGATCCAGACTCTGATCACCGAGAAGGCAAAATAATGCCCTTGTATTGAGTAACCCATGAAAGGAGAAATTGTTGTGGAAAGAAATTTGAGAAAGACCAGAACCGGCAAGGTCATCAGCAATAAGATGGATAAGACCATCGTTGTAGCAGTGGAAAACCATGTGAAGCATGAGCTTTACAACAAGATCGTAAAGCGGACATATAAGCTGAAAGCGCATGATGAGGAGAACAGCTGCAACATCGGTGACACAGTAAAGGTGATGGAGACAAGAGCGCTGTCCAAAGACAAGAGATGGAGACTTGTAGAGATTATGGAAAGAGCAAAATAATGCTCGCTGCCAAATATATAGGAGGTTATCCGCATGGTACAACAGGAAACAAGATTGAAGGTTGCTGATAACACCGGCGCAAAGGAATTGCTTTGCATCCGTGTTATGGGCGGTTCAACCAGAAGATATGCGAACATTGGCGATGTGGTCACTGCTACCGTTAAAGATGCAACGCCCGGCGGTGTTGTTAAAAAAGGCGATGTGGTAAAGGCTGTGATTGTTCGTACAAAGAAAGGCGCACGCCGTCAGGATGGTTCTTACATTAAATTTGATGAGAACGCAGCCGTGATTATCAAGGAGGACAAAAATCCCAGAGGTACCCGTATTTTCGGGCCGGTAGCAAGAGAGCTGAGAGAGAAGCAGTTTATGAAGATCGTTTCTCTGGCTCCGGAAGTATTATAGGAGGTTGCACAGTATGTCAATGAAGATTAAAGTAGGCGACACAGTGCGTGTAATCGCCGGCAAAGATAAAGACAAAGAAGGCAAAGTGCTTTCTGTTGACAGAAAGAAAGGCCGCGTGACAGTAGAGAACGTAGCCATGGTGTCCAAGCACACAAAGCCCAGCGCAACAGACCAGCAGGGCGGCATTGTGCGTAAAGAGGCGTCCATCGATATTTCCAATGTAATGTATGTACACAAGGGAAAGCCCACAAGAATCGGATTTACGATGAAAAATGATAAGAAGGTGCGTGTTGCAAAGTCAACAGGCGACGTCATTGACTAATTAGGAGAGGAGGTCCATCAAGGTGAGCAGACTGAAAGAGATGTATAAGAACGAGATCATGGATGCGATGGTCAAAAAGTTTGGATATAAAAATGTCATGGAAATTCCCAAACTGGAAAAGGTTGTCATCAACATGGGCGTTGGTGAAGCCAGAGAAAATGTCAAGATCCTGGATGCTGCAATGGGTGATCTGGAGCTGATCTCAGGTCAGAAGCCGGTGATCACCAAGGCAAAGAATTCAGTTGCAAACTTCAAGATCAGAGAGGGAATGCCCATCGGATGTAAGGTGACGCTGAGAGGCGAGAAGATGTATGAGTTTGTAGATCGTCTGATCAATCTTGCATTGCCCCGTGTACGTGACTTTCGTGGTGTGAATCCCAATGCCTTTGACGGCAGAGGAAATTACGCCCTTGGTATCAAAGAGCAGTTGATTTTCCCTGAGATTCAGTATGACAAGGTGGATAAAGTAAGAGGAATGGACGTGATCTTTGTGACCACAGCCAAGACCGATGAAGAAGCACGTGAATTATTGACATTGTTCAATATGCCGTTTGAGAGATAGGAGGGAAATTCATGGCAAAGACATCGATGAAAATTAAGCAGCAGCGCAAGCAGAAATTTTCTACAAGAGAATATACACGCTGCAGGATCTGCGGACGTCCTCATGCGTATTTGAGAAAATACGGTATTTGCAGAATTTGCTTCCGCGAATTGGCATACAAAGGGCAGATCCCCGGTGTGAAGAAAGCAAGCTGGTAATGAGAACGATATGATCGTAAATTTTTTAGGAGGAAACAGCTATGACAATGAGTGATCCGATTGCAGATATGCTTACAAGAATCCGTAATGCCAACACTGCAAAGCATGATACAGTGGATGTGCCTGCATCAAAAATGAAAATCGCTATCGCTGATATTCTTTTAAATGAAGGCTACATTGCAAAATATGATATCGTTGAAGACGGAAATTTCAAGACCATTCGCGTGACACTGAAGTATGGTGCAGATAAGAATGAAAAGATCATCACCGGGCTGAAAAGAATCTCCAAGCCGGGTCTTCGCGTATACGCAGGCAAGGATGAGCTTCCCAAGGTTCTTGGCGGACTTGGGGTTGCAATCATTTCCACAAACAACGGCGTGATTACAGATAAGGAAGCAAGAAAGCTGAATGTAGGCGGCGAGGTGCTGGCCTTCGTCTGGTAATCCCCACTTGATAAAACTGAAAACAAGAATCGTCTTGACAATCTAAGTGAAAGAAAGAGAGGTAACGGGCATGTCACGTATAGGAAGAATGCCGATCGCGGTGCCTGCAGGTGTGACTGTGGATATCGCAGAAAATAATCATGTGACTGTAAAAGGTCCCAAGGGTACATTGGAAAGAACACTGCCTCAGGAGATGGAGATCAAGCTGGAGGCAGATCAGATCGTAGTTACAAGACCCAACGATTTAAAGAAGATGAAATCTCTTCACGGTCTTACAAGAACGCTGATCGCAAATATGGTTCACGGTGTGACCGAGGGCTATGAAAAGGTACTGGAAGTAAACGGTGTCGGCTACAGGGCGGCAAAGTCAGGCAAGAAGCTGACGTTGAATCTGGGCTATTCCCATCCTGTAGAGATGGAAGATCCCGAGGGGCTGGAAGCTGTCGTGGACGGCAACAAGATCACTGTAAAGGGTATCGACAAAGAAAAAGTTGGCCAGTATGCAGCCGAAATCAGAGAGAAGAGAAAACCGGAGCCTTACAAGGGCAAGGGTATCAAATATGCTGACGAGGTTATCAGACGCAAAGTTGGTAAGACTGGTAAGAAATAATTAAGGAGAGTGTGAACATGATTAAGAAAACATCAAGATCAAAGATTCGCGAGAACAAGCATAGAAAACTGCGTAATCATTTGAGCGGAACCGCCGCCAGACCCCGTTTGGCAGTTTTTCGCAGCAATAATCATATCTACGCTCAGATTATTGACGACGACGCTCAAACCACTTTGACAAGCGCTTCCACCGTTCAGAAAGAAGTGAAGGCGGAGCTTGAGAAGACAAACGACGTAGACGCCGCAGCATACGTAGGTACTGTGATTGCAAAAAGGGCGCTGGAAAAGGGAATCACGGAAGTGGTCTTTGACAGAGGCGGCTATATATATCAGGGTAAGATTCAGGCCTTGGCGGATGCAGCCAGAGAAGCTGGATTAAAATTCTAAGAAGGAGGAGAGCACATGAAACGAACGATCATTGATGCGAGCCAGTTAGAGCTGAATGAGAAGGTAGTCGCAATCAAGAGAGTAACAAAGGTTGTTAAGGGTGGTCGTAACTTCAGATTTACAGCTTTGGTAGTTGTAGGCGATGGAAACGGACATATCGGCGCAGGGCTTGGAAAGGCGGCCGAAATTCCTGAGGCAATCCGTAAAGGCAAAGAGGATGCTGCAAAGAAGCTCATCACTGTGTGCAGAGATGAAAACGGCAGTATTACACATGATACAATGGGTAAGCATACAGGCGCAAGCGTATTGCTGAAGAGAGCGCCGAAAGGTACCGGTATTATCGCAGGCGGTCCCGCCCGTGCGGTATGTGAGCTTGCCGGTATCGAGAATATCCGTACAAAGTCTTTGGGCTCCAACAATAAGCAGAACGTGGTTCTTGCCACCATCGAGGCCCTCAGCCAACTGAAGACCCCGGAAGAGGTCGCAAGACTTCGCGGAAAATCTGTTGAGGAGATTTTAGGTTAATCAATAGTTCCGCTGACGGAACAGGAAAGAGGTAAACATGGCAGAGAAATTAAAAATTACCTTGGTTAAATCTACAATCGGTGCGATTCCCAAGCATAGGGCGACGGTTGCGGCTCTCGGATTAAAGAAGCTGAACAAGACCGTGGAAATGCCGGACAACGCAGCGATCAGAGGTATGATTCAGCAGGTACAGCACTTGGTAAAAGTAGAAGAAATCTAATTTGCATATAAGGAGGTGTCATGATGGACTTATCAAATTTAAGACCCGCAGAAGGCTCAAAACAAAGCAATAATTTCAGAAGAGGCCGCGGACACGGTTCAGGCAACGGCAAGACGGCCGGCAAGGGTCACAAAGGTCAGAAGGCTCGTTCCGGCAGCCCCAGAATCGGCTTTGAGGGCGGTCAGATGCCTTTGTACAGAAGACTTCCGAAACGTGGTTTTACGAACAGGAATACAAAGGAAATCGTCGCTATCAACATGAGCGCTTTGGAAGTATTTGACAATGATACGGTAGTTACTGTTGATACATTAAAGGAGCAGGGAATCATCAGACATGCCAAAGACGGCGTGAAGATTCTCGGCAACGGTGAATTAACTAAGAAGCTCACAGTTCAGGTCAATGCCTTTAGCGCAAGTGCAAAGGAGAAGATTGAGGCTCTTGGTGGAAAAGCAGAGGTGATCTAATGTTACAGACACTACGCAATATGTTCAAAGTACAGGAGATCCGGAAAGGCCTGATTTTCACCTTCCTGATGCTGATCGTCATCCGTCTGGGTTCGCTGATCCCGGTACCGGGTATTGACGGACAGCGGCTGTCGGAGTTTATGAATACGCTGGACGAATCCGGTGCTTTCAACTTCTTTAATATGATGACAGGCGGCTCCTTTGAGCAGATGTCCGTATTTGCTCTGAGCATTACGCCCTATATTACATCTTCCATTATCATGCAGCTGATGACCATCGCCATCCCCAAGCTGGAGGAAATGCAGAAGGACGGCGAGGAAGGAAGAAAGAAAATTGCGGAGATTACCCGTTATGTGACAGTGGGATTGTCGCTGGCAACCTCGCTTGCTATGGCTATCGGCTTCGGCCGCAGCCAGTATCTTGTTTCTTTTGATGTTCCCACCGTGCTTGTAATGGTTGCGGCAATGACGGCAGGTAGTGCGTTCCTGATGTGGATCGGTGAGCAGATCACCACCCACGGTGTAGGAAACGGTATTTCTATTGTGCTGGTGATCAATATCCTGTCCCGTATCCCCGCGGATATGGTGACGCTGTTTGAGCAGTTTGTTTCCGGCAAGAAGCTGGCGCCGGCGCTGCTGGCTGCAGTGATCATCATTGCAGTGATCCTGATTACGGTAGTATTGGTCATCATCCTGCAGGATGCGGAGCGGAGGATCCCCGTCCAGTATTCCCAGAAGGTGGTAGGCAGAAAGCAGTATGGCGGACAGAGTACACATATCCCCCTGAAGGTCAACACCGCAGGCGTGATCCCTGTGATCTTTGCTTCTTCTCTGCTGCAGTTCCCTTCCGTGATCGCGACGATGCTGGGAAAAGGCAATGGAACCGGTATCGGCTCCCAGATCCTGAGAGGAATGAACTCCAATAACTGGTTCAATCTGCAGCAGCCCATTTATACCATTGGTTTTGTGGTATATATGGTTTTGATCGTGTTCTTTGCTTATTTCTACACATCGATCACCTTCAACCCGCTGGAGATTTCCAACAACATGAAGAAGCAGGGTGGTTTTATTCCGGGTATCCGTCCCGGCAGGACCACCACCGATTACCTGAACAATATTCTGCACTACATTATTTTTATCGGTGCGGTAGGTCTGCTGATCGTGGCGACGATCCCCATCGTTTTCAATGGTGTTGCAGGCGCAAAGGTATCTTTCGGCGGCACATCCCTGATCATTATCGTAGGCGTGATTCTGGAGACGATCAAGCAGATCGAGTCCAAGATGCAGGTACGGAATTACAAGGGATTCTTAAACGAATAAGTTTTGGTTAAAACAGGTAATGATATCACATGAAACGCATTCTGTATCTCCGGCAGGATTGCCGGTCTGCGGCTGCGTTTCTTGTGGCATCGTCCTTTTTTCGCTTATGGAGGCAGGTATTATGAAGATTATTATGCTGGGGGCGCCCGGAGCCGGAAAAGGAACGCAGGCAAAAAGCATTGCAAAAAAATATGGGATCCCCCATATTTCCACCGGCGATATTTTTCGGGCAAATATTAAGAACGGAACGGAGCTTGGCAAAAAGGCAAAGGCTTTTATGGATCAGGGTATGCTCGTTCCGGATGAACTGACATTAGATTTGGTTATGGACCGTTTTGCGCAGGATGATTGTAAAAGCGGATATGTTCTGGACGGTTTCCCAAGGACGATTCCTCAGGCAGAAGCGCTTACGGCAGCGCTGGCTCAAAATCAGGAGACGGTTGATTATGCCATAGACATTGCGGTGCCTGACGAGGCGATCGTGGAGAGAATGTCCGGCAGAAGGGCCTGCTTAACCTGTGGCGCCACTTATCATGTAGTATACAATCCGCCAAAGAAAGCGGATGTGTGCGATATCTGCGGCGCGGCGCTGGTGCAGCGAGATGACGACAAGCCGGAGACGGTGCAGAAGCGTCTCACTGTTTATCACGAACAGACACAGCCTCTCATTGAATATTATGAAAAGCAGGGGATCTTGAAGCAGGTAGACGGCACAAAAGACATGTCGGAAGTGTTTGAAGAAATCATTGGAATCTTAGGTTGACGGAGGCTTGTCATGGCAGTTACAATAAAATCTTCCCGGGAAATTGCACTGATGAGAGAAGCCGGAAAGCGTCTCGCAGAAACCCACGAGAGACTGAAGGAAGTGATCGAGCCGGGGATCTCCACATGGGAGATCGACCGTATCGGCAGAGAATTCATAGAGAGTATGGGCTGTATTCCTTCCTTTTTGAATTACAACGGATATCCCAATTCTATCTGTATTTCCATGAATGATGAGGTGGTACACGGCATCCCCTCCAAAGAGATGATCGTGCAGGAAGGCGATATCATCAGTCTGGACGCGGGGTTGATCTACGAAGGATACCATGCGGACGCGGCCCGTACTTACGGGGTCGGCCGTATTTCGGAGGATGCCCGGCAGCTGATCGAGGTGACAAGGCAGAGCTTTTTTGAAGGCATCCGCTTTGCCAGGGAAGGCTGTCATTTGTTTGATATTTCAAATGCCATTGCTTCTTATGCGGAATCCTTCGGGTACGGAGTTGTAAGGGCCCTTGTAGGTCACGGGATCGGAACCCGGCTCCATGAGGATCCGGAGGTGCCCAACCACAGGCAGAAGCGGCGGGGCCTGCTGTTAAAGGCCGGTATGACCCTTGCCATTGAACCGATGATCAATATCGGGCGGTGTGATGTCGCATGGTTGGACGACGACTGGACGGTAGTGACGGAAGATGGCTCTCTGTCGGCCCATTATGAGAACACAGTGCTGATCACCAAAGGGGAACCGGAGCTTCTGACCATAGAAAGGGACAGATAAGGAAAGGCATGGTGTGTTCATGAGCAAGATGCAAAGGGACAGACAGCCCGGTCTGCGGATCGGGCAGCTGGCAAAGTCTTTGGCTGGTCATGACAAAGATCAGATATATGTAATAGTAGACATGAAAGCAGAGGGTCTGTATGTTGCCGACGGCAAGTACAGATCTGTGGAGCGGCCAAAGCGGAAAAACCGCAGACATGTGCAGCCCATCGATCTTGAGGCGAAGGAGCTGCTGCCGGGTCTGCGGCAGCCGGATTTTCGGGATGAAGAGATCAGATCTGTGCTGCAGGCTTACAGGCAGCATGAAAGAAATGGAGGAATTTATGTCAAAAGCCGATGTAATTGAAATAGAAGGAACTGTGATTGAGAAACTGCCCAATGCAATGTTTCAGGTGGAGCTGGAGAACGGTCATCAGGTGCTGGCCCATATCAGCGGCAAGCTGAGAATGAACTATATCCGGATCCTTCCCGGAGACAAGGTGACGCTGGAGCTTTCCCCGTATGATCTGACAAAGGGAAGGATTATATGGAGAGATAAATAAAGCTTGACAGTGCTTTTCGCTGTTGATATAATAACAGATAGACTTTTTTGAAAGGAGGGTTTACCGTGAAGGTTAGATCATCAGTAAAACCGATTTGTGAAAAGTGCAAAATCATCAAGAGAAAAGGGAGTATCAGAGTAATCTGTGAGAATCCCAAGCATAAGCAGAGACAGGGTTGATCCGTTTTTGCTTATTCAAATTGAGCGGCTGCAGTATCCTGTCACTGACAGTGTATACTGATGACAATATATTGCGGATGCCCTTGGGGCAGGCCGGGCGCATGCGTCTGTTTTGCGGCAGGCGCCGTATCTAATGCGCTTTGGTTCCCGAGGTCGGTCAAATCCGCCTGTATTGCTTCTAATACCGGATGAGTGAATACCGACACCCGTCCGGAAAGGTCGTGTACTTTTGCGGCTGGGAGAGGAGTATCTGTAGATCAGCATACCCCGAACCTCAATTAAAGACAATATGAAAATGGAGGAAAAATTACATGGCTCGTATCGCTGGTGTAGACTTACCGAGAGAAAAACGTGTAGAGATTGGACTGACTTATATCTATGGAATCGGAAGATCCAGCTCCAATCGTATCCTTGCCGAGGCAAATGTAAATCCCGACACACGGGTGCGGGATCTGACAGATGACGAGGTAAAGAGGATCAGTTCTGTCATCGAAGAGACGCAGATGGTAGAAGGTGATCTCCGCAGAGAGATCGCAATGAATATCAAGAGACTGCAGGAGATCGGATGTTACAGAGGGATCCGTCACAGAAGAGGGCTTCCTGTTCGTGGCCAGAACACAAAGAACAATGCCAGAACAAGAAAAGGTCCCAAGAGAACTGTTGCTAATAAGAAGAAATAATATGAGGAAGAAAGTAGGTTAGTTTAGAAAATGGCTAAAAAAGTTGCAAGAAAAGTAACGAAGAAGCGCGTTAAGAAAAACGTTGAACGTGGACAGGCACATATCCAATCTTCATTTAATAACACGATCGTGACGATTACGGATTCTGAAGGAAATGCTCTTTCATGGGCAAGTGCCGGTGGTCTTGGATTTAGAGGTTCAAGGAAATCTACTCCTTATGCAGCACAGACTGCAGCGGAAACTGCAGCAAGAGCAGCTCTGCCCTATGGTCTGAAGACGGTAGAGGTTATGGTTAAAGGACCGGGCTCAGGCAGAGAAGCAGCAATTCGTGCATTACAGACATGCGGACTGGAAGTAACCAGCATCCGGGACGTGACCGCAGTACCTCATAACGGCTGCCGTCCGCCCAAGCGCAGAAGAGTCTAATGAGGAGGTAATTTGCAATGGCAGTAAACAGAGTTCCTGTTTTGAAAAGATGCAGATCTTTGGATCTGGATCCCCTGTATCTGGGAATCGACAAGAAATCACACAGACAGCTGAGAAGAGCCAACAGAAAAGTAAGCGAGTACGGCCTTCAGCTGCGTGAAAAACAGAAAGCAAAATTTATTTACGGCGTACTGGAAAAGCCTTTCAGAAATTATTATGAAAAGGCTGCCAAGATGAACGGCATCACCGGTGAGAACCTGATGGTACTTCTTGAGACCAGACTGGACAATGTGATCTTCCGTCTTGGCTTTGCCAGAACAAGAAGAGAGGCAAGACAGATCGTAGGACACAAGCAGGTAGCCGTGAACGGCAAATGTGTGAACATCCCTTCTTATCTGATTAAGGCAGGCGACGTGATCGAGATCAGAGAAAAGAAAAAGACATCCAAAAGATATGCAGAGATTTTGGAGGCAACAGGCGGCAGAATGGTACCGGCATGGCTGGAGTGCGACCCGGAGAACCTGAAAGGTTCTGTGAAAGAGCTGCCCAACAGAGAGGTCATCGACGTTCCTGTGAACGAGACGCTGATCGTCGAGCTGTACTCTAAGTAATCCGCTTGAGTAAGTAACCCTCATTACAATCACGACCCAAAGGAGGGGCTGTCATGTTCGATTTTGAAAAACCAGTCATTGACATTGTTGAAATTTCAGAGGATAAGAAATACGGAAGATTTGTCGTTGAGCCTTTGGAGCGCGGGTACGGCATTACGCTGGGCAACTCTCTGAGAAGGATCATGCTTTCTTCTCTTCCGGGCGTTGCGGTAAGTCAGGTTAAGATCGAAGGCGTGCTTCATGAGTTCAGTTCCATCCCCGGAGTCAAAGAAGACGTTACCGAGATCATCATGAATATCAAGAACCTTGCCATCAAGAACAACAGTGATTCTCTTGAACCGAAGGTTGCGTATATTGAGTACGAAGGCGAGGGCGTGGTGACTGCCGCGGATATTCAGGTGGATTCTGATATTGAGATTCTCAATCCGGATCTGGTGATCGCCACTTTGAGCGGCGGAAGCGAAAGCAAATTGTACATGGAGCTGACCATCACACGGGGCAGAGGTTATGTCAGCGCCGAGAAGAACAAGAGCGAAGATCTTCCCATCGGCGTGATCGCGGTGGATTCCATCTACACACCCATAGAGCGCGTAAATATGACGGTGGAAAATACCCGTGTAGGACAGATCACAGATTATGACAGACTGATTCTGGATGTATACACGAACGCAACGCTGGAGCCGGATGAGGCAGTCAGCCTCGCGGCAAAGGTACTCAGCGAACATCTGAACCTGTTCATTGACCTTTCCGAGAATGCAAAGACCGCGGAGGTTATGATCGAGAAGGAAGAAAATGAAAAGGAAAAGGTGTTGGAGATGAACATCGACGAGCTGGAGCTGTCTGTTCGTTCCTACAACTGTCTGAAGCGTGCCGGGATCAATACGGTGGAAGAATTGACAAACAAGACCTCAGAAGAGATGATGAAGGTTCGGAATCTGGGCCGGAAGTCTCTGGAGGAGGTACTGACAAAACTCAAGGAGCTGGGTTTGTCTTTCAGCTCCAGTGAGGATTGATGAAGTGCCGGCGGCATTTCATACGCAGCAAAGTTGGATCAACAGCAATCATACAATAAGCCCGAAGTGCATGTATGGTTGTTCCACAAATGGAGGAAATAAAAATGGCGAAGTATAGAAAGCTTGGAAGAACAGCAAGCCAGAGAAAGGCGCTGCTGAGAAATCAGGTAACAGCATTGTTGAACAAAGGCAAGATCATCACTACAGAGGCAAGGGCAAAGGAAGTGCGCAAGATCGCGGACGGCCTCATTGCGCTGGCAGTGAAGGAGATGGACAATTACGACACTGTTACCGTGACTGCAAAGGTTCCCCGCAAGGATAAGGACGGCAAGAGAGTGAAGGAAGTGGTAGACGGCAAGAAAGTGACCGTGTACGACGAGGTGGAGAAGACCATTCACAAAGATCAGCCTTCCCGGCTTCACGCAAGAAGGCAGATGCTGAAAGTTCTGTATCCTGTTTCAGAGGTGGACAAAGAAATAAAGGGCAAGAGAAAAGCTACCAAGAAGGTTGACTTGCCCAAAAAATTGTTTGAGGAAGTTGCACCCAAGTACAAAAACCGCAATGGTGGTTACACACGTATCATCAAGATCGGCCAACGTAAAGGCGATGCAGCTATGACAGTGGTATTAGAGCTGGTATAATAAAACCATTTCAGAGGCGGAGGTGCAAGCATCTCCGCTTTTTTTATCTAACAGGAAAGGAGGAACACCATGGGGATCATCCGTGCCAAAGAAGTGGGTTATTCCTATAAGCGTCTCAACGATCAGGGAGAAGTGGAGTCTGTCCGTCAGGCGCTGAACAATATCACACTGGACGTGGCCGCCGGCGATTTTATTGCCATTCTGGGTCACAACGGGTCCGGAAAATCCACGCTGGCAAAGCATTTCAATGCCATTCTGGCCCCAAACGAGGGAACCCTCTGGGTAGACGGAAAGGACAGCAGACAGCCGGAAAACGTGTGGGATATCCGGCGGACGGCGGGCATGGTGTTTCAGAATCCCGACAATCAGATCATTTCCGGTGTGGTGGAGGAAGATGTGGGCTTCGGCCCGGAAAACATGGGCGTACCAACGGAGGAGATCTGGCGGCGGGTGGAAGAAAGCCTGCGTGCGGTAGGCATGTATAAATTCCGCAGACATTCCCCAAACAAGCTGTCAGGCGGTCAGAAGCAGCGGGTAGCCATTGCGGGCGTGGTGGCGATGCGCCCGAAGTGCATCGTGCTGGACGAGCCAACCGCCATGCTGGACCCTACCGGTCGGAAGGAAGTGTTGAAGACCGTTGGTGTGCTGAACAAAAAAGAAGGAATGACGATCATCCTCATCACCCATTATATGGAAGAAGTGGTGTCTGCGGACAAGGTGTTTGTGATGGATCAGGGTGAAGTAGTGATGGAAGGCACGCCAAGGGAAATCTTTTCTCAGGTGGAGCGGCTCAAAAGCTATCGGCTGGATGTGCCCCAGGTGACACTGCTGGCTTATGAGCTTCGGAAGCAGGGGATTCCCCTGCCGGAGGGGGTTCTGACCAATGAGGAGCTGGTGGAGGCGCTCTGCAGGGTGAGAGCTGCCGGAGAAAAGCAGTTTACGGAAAATGGAGAATCAGTATAAAATGTCTCTGAAACTGGAACAGATCAATTATATTTATGGAACGCATACCGCTTACGAAATGCAGGCTTTGACGGATATCAGCCTGGAAATTCACAAGGGAGAATTTATCGGCGTGATCGGGCATACCGGTTCCGGAAAATCCACCCTGATGCAGCTTTTGAACGGACTGGAAAAACCGTCCTCAGGACGGGTGCTGTTTGAAGGGAAAGATATATGGGCGGAGGATTTCGACCGGAAAATGCTGCGCAGTAAGGTGGGGCTGGTATTTCAATATCCGGAGCATCAGCTGTTTGAGACGGACGTACTGTCCGACGTGTGCTTCGGCCCCAGGAATCTGGGCTGCTCTTTGGAGGAGGCAAGGGAGCGGGCGAAGAAAGCGCTTGCCATGACAGGCATAGACGAAAAGTATTTTGCGGATTCGCCCTTTGACCTGTCCGGAGGGCAGAAACGAAGGGTGGCTATTGCCGGTGTTCTCGCCATGCAGCCGGATTATCTGATACTGGACGAGCCTACTGCCGGGCTGGATCCCAAAGGCCGGGACGAGATACTGGAACAGATCGCAAAACTCCACAGGGAAAACGGGATTGCTGTGCTTCTGGTGTCCCACAGTATGGAGGATGTGGCAAACTATGTGGATCGGATCATAGCGCTGAATCAGGGACGGCTGATGTATGACGACGTGCCAAAGGCTGTGTTTGCCCATTACCGGGAGCTTGCAGAAGCGGGGCTTGCCGCGCCCAATGTGACCCATATCCTGCACAGTCTGCGGGAAAGAGGATTTGACGTGGACACAGAGGCCGTAACGGTGGAGGACGCCCGCGACACGATTTTGAAGGCGATGGAGAAGAGCGTATGATACGGGATATTACAATCGGACAATACTATCCGGCGGAATCGGTTCTTCACAGACTGGATCCAAGAACAAAAATATTGTGTACGCTGCTGTATATCATTTCCCTGTTTTTGTTTCAGGAATGGACAGGCTACCTGATCGCGACGGTGTTTTTGTGTACGGCGATCCTGCTGTCTAAAGTGCCGGTAACCTTTATTTTCAGGGGAGTCAAAGCCATTATGGTGCTTCTTGTCATCACGGTGGTGTTTAATCTGTTTCTGATACCGGGAGAGCCGGTAGTGCGGATCTGGAAGCTGACGATTACGGATCAGGGCATACGCACGGCAGTGTTTACCGCTTTCCGGCTGATCTATTTGATCTTCGGTTCCTCTCTGATGACGCTGACTACCACGCCGAACCAGCTGACGGACGGGCTGGAGCGGCTTTTGGGGCCTCTGCGGGTATTTCGTGTGCCGGTGAGCGAGCTGGCTATGATGATGTCCATCGCCCTGCGATTCATTCCCATTCTGCTGGAGGAGACGGACAAGATCATGAAGGCGCAGACTGCCAGAGGCGCGGATTTTGAGAGCGGCAATATGATCAAGAAAGCGAAAAGTCTGGTGCCGCTTCTGGTGCCGTTGTTTGTGTCGGCTTTTCGCCGGGCGGCGGACCTTGCCATGGCTATGGAGGCCCGGTGCTACCGGGGCGGAAGCGGGCGGACCAAGATGAAACCCCTTGCCTATGGAAGAAGGGACGCCTTTGCGTATCTGATCACAGTGGCCTATCTGCTTTTGCTCATCGGCGTGATGAGATTCACAAAATAGACACAAATAATTATTTTCTCATACACACTTTTTTGGTATACTACAAATAGATTTTATGCTAGGAGGGACGGCGGCTTTGATAGAGATAAAGAATTTGACGAAAAAATACGGAGATCATGTCGCGGTGGACAATCTGACGTTTACCGTGAAAAAAGGGCAGATCTATGGATTTCTGGGGCCTAACGGGGCCGGAAAATCCACCACGATGAATATCATCACCGGTTATATCGGCGCCACCAGCGGACAGGTGAAGATCAACGGTTATGATATTTTTGAGGAGCCGGAGCAGGCGAAGAAGTGCATCGGTTATCTGCCGGAACAGCCGCCCCTTTATATGGATATGACCCCCTATGAATATCTGAAGTTCGTAGCGGAACTGAAAAAAATCCCCAAAGGCCAGCGCCGGGATATGATCGAGGAGATCATGGATCGGACGAAGATTTATGAGGTAAAGGATCGGCTCATCAAAAATCTTTCCAAGGGCTACCGGCAGAGAGTGGGGGTTGCCCAGGCGCTTCTGGGCTATCCGGAGATCATCATTCTGGACGAGCCTACAGTGGGACTGGACCCCAAGCAGATCATTGATATCCGGGATCTGATCCGGGAGATCGGCGAAAAGCATACGGTGATCTTAAGCTCCCATATCCTGTCGGAGGTAAGTGCTATCTGTGATCATGTGGTGATCATTTCCAACGGAAAGCTCATCGCCAGCGACAGTCCCGCCAATCTGACAAAGGAGCTGCAGGGTTCCACCAGCGTGTCCCTTACCGTGTTGGGACAGAAGAAAGCGATCCAGCAGGTGCTTTCCTCCAGAAGCCAGATCAGGCAGTATACCATCTCGGAATCCAAAGAAGAGCCGGGCGCTTACGACGCAGAGCTTACCTGCATCGGCTCCGCGGATCTGAGGGAAGAATTGTTTACTGCCTTTGCAAAGATCAAATGTCCTATTTTGAAGATGCAGACTTCCGGTATGTCCTTAGAGGATGTCTTCCTTGAGCTTACCGATGAAGGCGCTGCAGAAAAGGGAAATACGGAAGAAACAAATACAAAGGAAACAGCGATCAAAGAAACAGATACAAAAGAAACAAATACAGAAGAAAAGGAGGAAGAATAAATGCTTGCCATCTATAAAAGAGAATTAAAAGCCTATTTTACTTCTCCTGTGGGCTATATTTTTATTGCGTTTTTATTGTTTGTTGTAGGCATTTTTTTCACCTTTTATAATCTGCGGCAGTCTTATCCGTGGTTTGCCTCTGTGTTGTCCGGCACCACCTTTGTATTTCTTATTCTGGTGCCGATATTGACTATGCGGATTATGGCGGAGGAGCGCCGGCAGAAGACAGATCAGCTGTTGTTCACGGCGCCGGTTCGGATCGTAGATGTGGTGCTGGGCAAATATTTTGCCCTGCTGACCGTATTTGCCATTCCGATGCTGGTCTTTTGCCTCTATCCTTTGCTGTTAAAGACATTCGGCAAATCGGACGCCTCCATGGCGATGGATTATATCGGGATCTTCGGATATTTTCTGCTTGGCGCGGCCAATCTGGCTATCGGCCTGTTTATCTCCACCATGACGGAAAGTCAGGTGCTTTCCGCCGTGCTGACATTCCTTGTGCTGTTGATCTGTTATTACAGCGCGAGTCTGGCGTCCATCGTGCCCGCTTCCGCGAATGCTTCTCTGGTAGCCTTTACGGTGATGATCCTGCTTGCCGCGGTGATCATTTATCTGATGACCAAAAATATCTTTTTGGCGGCAGGAGCGGGATGCGCGCTGGAAGTGGTTCTTGTGGTGATATTTCTCATCAATTCAAAGCTGCTGGAGGGAGCGGTGGCTTCTTTCTTCAGTATTTTTGATGTCAGCGGCAGAATGGAGAATTTTATCAACGGTATTCTGGACGTTACCGGGATCACTTATTATATTTCGGCGATTGTGCTCTTTGTATTTCTCACGGTGCAGGCGATACAGAAGCGCCGCTGGAGCTAAGGGAGGAGGAACGATATGAGATCAAATTCAGCAGAAAGCAAGCGATTGCGAAACGGTTCCTACAGCACCCTGATCACGGTGATCGTCATCGCAGTATTGATCGTGATAAATTTTATCGTTAACGGACTGCCCGCGACAATTACGAAACCGGACTTCAGTGAGCAGCAGCTTCTGACGCTGTCTCAGCAGACAAAAGAGCTGGTGAAGGGGCTGACGGAGGATGTGACGGTGTATCTGGTGACCCAGCAGGATGCGGATCTGGACAGTGAACGCAACATGATCCAGCAGCTTGTGGAGAAGTATGCGTCCCTTTCCTCCAGGATACATCTTGAGATCCGGGACTCCGCCCTGTATCCTGCCTTTGCCGCCCAGTACACCACGGGAGGGCTGGAGGACAACAGCCTTGTGGTGGAAAGTGATAGGCGGTTCAAGGTGATCCCCCACGAAGAGATCTATCAGACTGTTTACAGTTATACGGAAACCTATCAGACGGTGCAGAACACCAATTTTGACGGGGAAAATCAGTTGACGAACGCCATAGATTTTGTCACCAGCGATAATCTGCCGGTGGCATATACGGTGACGGGCCATTCAGAGATGGCGGTGCCCGACGCCCTTGTATCGGAGATCACCGGACAGAATATAGAAATGCAGTCCCTGAATCTGATTCAGACAAACAAGATTCCCGATGACTGCAGCGCCCTTGTGTTTTATGCGCCCCAAAAGGATATTACCGAGGCGGAGGAAACGCTGATCAGGGAATATTATGAGCAGGGAGGCGGGCTCTTTGTAGTTACAAGCCTGTCCGCCGGAGATACGCCCAGACTGGACGCCCTGCTGAAGGAATACGGGATTACGTTTGTGGACGGGATCGTACTGGAAGGCGATACCGGCTATACTTACCAGAACAATGCGGATCTGCTCTTTGCCCGGATAGACAGCCATGCCATTACCGATCCGCTGATCGACGGCAACATGAACGTGCTTGTGGCGGACGCCCAGGCAATGGCGTTTTCCACGGAGGATAAAACCATCACCGGCACCAGGCTGCTGTCTACCAGCGCTTCCGGCTATGCCAAAAAACCCAACAGCACCACCATTGAGAAGGAGGACGGTGATATAGCCGGAACCCTCACGCTGGGACTTGCTGTGGAGAAGCAGGCAGAGGGCGGTAAGAGCGGAAAGATGGTTGTCTATACCACACCGATGATGTTTGATAATAGCGCCAACGCGTATTCCGCAGGGGGAAATTATGACCTGATGATCAATTCTTTTGGCTGGATGTGCGAGCATGAGAGCGCCATCTCCATTCATGCAAAAAGTCTGGATGGTGAGAAGCTGCAGATCTCTTCTGCGCAGGCAAATCTGTGGAGTACCATTGTGGTGGCGGTTGTTCCCATTCTGCTCCTGATCGCGGGTATTGTGATCTGGGTAGTTAGGAGGTTAAAGTAATGTCCAAAAAGGCAAAACGGCTTGTGATCCTGCTGGCAGTCCTTGTGGCGCTGGGAGCGGTATACGGCGTGGTGGCCGTTTACAACCATAAGCAGCAGGAAAAGGCGGATAGAGAGGCGGAGATCGCGGAAAACGGTTTTCTTGTGAAAGAGATGGATAAGGATCAGATCACCGGATTTTCCTATCAGCATCCCCACGACGATGAATTCTCTGACACCAAATATACGTTTGTGAAGGAAGGACAGAAATGGTACTACAAGGATGACAAAGATTTCCCCGTCAGTCAGACGGTGCTGGAAACGAAGCTGGAGGATCTGTCCAAGGTCTATGCGAAGCGCCTGCTGGAGGAAACGGATGAAAATTTTGCCACTTATGGACTGGATGATCCGGATCTGCTGATCTCAGTGAGCGACGGCAGGGAAACGGTCACTTACCAGATCGGCCATTACAATGAGAGTACGGCGGATTATTATATGAACATCAAGGGGACGGAGCAGGTATATACAGTGGACGGCACCCTGCCGGTGGCATTCGGCATGGAGCTGTACGATATGGTGAAGACGAAAAAATTTCCGGAGATCCGAACAGACCAGATTTCCCGGGTGAACATCAAGACGCCGGAAAGGGAGCTGGAGTTTACCTTTGACGTTACCGATACGAAGACGGACAGTGAGACCGGAAGAACCATCAATGTAGGAGACTGGTATATTGTAAACGATCAGGGAGAACGGGTAAAGGCAAATCAGTCTAAGACCAGCGTGCTGATATCCGCGATCACCGGGATCAGCTATGTGCAGGAGGTGGAGTACAACTGTCCGGAGGACAAACTGAAGGACTATGGACTGGATGCTCCTGCCGTGGTGATCACCATAGATTATACGGAAGAAAAAGTAGATACTGCTACCATCGAACAGCGGCCTGTGGGTGAAAATATCAACGAGATCCATTATGAGACTGATACGCTGGAAAAACACCTGACGCTGTCTTTGGGAAATACAACGGACACCTTTACCTTTACCGACGATTATTATGCGAAGACCTCTGAAGACAACAGCGTGCTGACCATAGAGGCGGCGGTGGCGGAGCTGTTTATGGAGCTGAACAGTCAGGATTACATCGTGCCTGACAAGGTTGAACTGGCCTCAGAAAGCCCGGCCCGGCAATAAGCGCTTTCGCGGCATGAAAAAGAAAAAATCTGTATATTTCTGAAAAAACTGCGCATATTACTACCGATGAATCATAAAGGAGAAATGAATATGAAGCAGTTAACAAGAGGATTTTTATTTGCGGTATTGTTTTCCATGGCGTTGATGTGTACTGCCTGCGGCAACATGCGTGACAACGGAGACGACACAGATCTGAAAACGGAGGAGGCAAGGGAAAGCGAAAAGCCCAGTCCCAGTCCGGACAGATCAGCTGACCCCACGGAGGATGTGAAAAACACGGAAGATGCAGACGGCGCCGTAGGCGATATGGTGGATGATGTGGGAACCGGTGTGGAAGAAGGCGTGAATGACGTGGTTGACGGCGTAGAAAACGCGGGCGACGCGCTGACTGACAACGGGTCTGACATGGTCAATTCCGCTACATCTACTTCCGGACCCACGGAGCAAGCCGGAAACTGACCTGACACAAAATACCGCAGTGCGTGAAGGGATTACGGACTGCGGTATTTTTTCTGTCATAGGAAAGCTGCTTTGCGGCTGCACATCCCGGCAAAAGTATCTGCGCAGGCGGTTGAAGCGGGCCTGCCTGCTTTGTTGTGAAAGAGAGGGAGAAGATGATGAGATTCAGGCCCTGTATCGACATACATAACGGAAAAGTAAAACAGATCGTGGGCGGCAGCCTGCGGGATCAGGGCGACCGGGCCCGGGAAAATTTTGTGTCCGAGGCAGACGGCGCTTTTTATGGAAAGCTGTACCGGCAGCGAAATCTTGCCGGGGGACATGTGATCCTGCTGAACAGCAGGGATTCTTCCTATTATGAGGAAACAAAGGCGCAGGCGCTGGCGGCGCTGGCGGCTTATCCGGGCGGGCTGCAGGCAGGAGGAGGCATAAACGCCCACAATGCGGCGGAATTTCTGGAAGCGGG
>CANQNE010000025.1 GCA_947625135.1 uncultured Lachnospiraceae bacterium | reverse complement strand
TTTTAAATTTGACAAAAAAAATAAGCCAGTAAAGGCTTTGAAGGAATTTTTATGTACTTAAGCTGTCAAACTCCCGGGTCTGGTGATCTCTCTGATTCTGTTCCCGGCGCTGTCTGCAATTCCGGATTTCAAGAACCTGATCCGGACGAAGGAGGGATGATTTTTCAAGATCATACAATATCCTATAAAAGAACGAATAAAATGTAAAGTTTACTGTTTATTTTGAATGGATGTTATTGCAATAGATATTTAAACTATGCTATAATCATTAAAGTAAATGTGAGTAGTGGTGTATTGTGCCGGGCGATAGGAGGCATTTATGAATAAAAAGAAATATGTCTTCAACGCTTTGTTTCTGGTGGCTGTGTTTGCGGCAACATTATATTACGTTTTTCACGGCAGGGATTTAAAACAGCTGGCTGCGTATATCCGGATGTCTGACCCGGCATACTGGGTAATCGCAGTCATCTTTGTTGTGATATTCATTGTAGGTGAATCCGTAATCCTGTTTTATCTGCTGAAAAGTACCAGACAGCCGGCGAGATTCGGACACTGTTGCCTGTACTCGTTCATTGGTTTTTTCTTCAGCTGCGTCACGCCTTCCGCTTCAGGAGGACAGCCCATGCAGCTGGTGTATATGAAAAAAGACGGGCTTTCTGTGGCAATTTCTACTTACATCCTGATGATCGTGACAATTGGGTATAAGATGGTGCTGGTGCTTCTGGGCCTGGGTGTCATGCTCATACGGCCTGCCGGCATCATCAGGTATCTGGATTCTGTAAACGGATGGATCCTCTTGGGGATCGTGCTGAACGTGATTGCCGTTGGGTTTATGCTTCTGCTGTTGTTCCGGGCAGGAATTGTCGGGGCCATGCTCAACGGGCTGCTCAGTGTGGCGTGCAGGTTCAGACTGGTGAAGGACAGAGAGAAATGGAAGCAGAAGATTGAATCGCTGGTAGATAGATATAAACAGGTGTCAGCTTATCTGAAAAGCCATCCCCATATCGGATTGAATGTGCTGCTGCTCAGCATACTGCAGAGAATGGCGCTGTTTGCGGTGACGGCGATCATTTACGTGTCTTTCGGCTTAAAGGGGGAGAGCCTCATTGTAATCCTGATCCTGCAGGGAATGATCTCTGTAGCGGTGGATATGCTTCCGATGCCGGGAGGAATGGGGATTACAGAAGGCCTGTTTCTCATGATATTTGCGCCGATCTTCGGGAAACTGACCCTTCCCGGACTGGTGGTGAGCCGAGGCATTAGTTTTTATGCCCAACTGCTGATCTGTCTGGTTATGACGGTAGTAGGGCATTTTGTGATCGGCAAAAGAAAGAAATTACAACAGTGAAAAAACATCAGAGGAATTCAAATGATAGGATTTTGGGATTATACGGTAGTACTTACATTTTGTAGTCTGGCAAGCTCCCTGCTGGGAATGGCGGCGGCAATGCGGAATCATTTTATGGCTGCCATTATTTTTTTGGCGTTATCAGGTCTTTTGGACGGGGTTGACGGGAGAGTTGCCAGAACAAAAAAGAATCGTACGGAAGACGAAAGAATGTACGGCATGCAGCTGGACGCACTCTGCGATGTGATCTGCTTTGGCGTTTTCCCGGCGTTTCTCTGTTACAGAATGGGACTTCACGGGATCCCGGGCCTTTTGATTGAGATCGCTTACTGCATTTTGGCGGTGGCGCGGCTTGCTTATTATAATGTATTGGAAACAAACAGATTAAAGGGGGAAAATGACGGGGGCAGAGACTTCCATGGACTGCCTGTGACCAGTATTGCCATTATTTTTCCTATTGTGCATTTGGTCGGATTTTGGGTGCCGAAAATGTATAAGGCAAAAATGCTTGGCGCGATGCTTTTTATCACCGGTATTCTGTTTGTGATCGATTTTAAAGTAAAAAAACCGACAATAAAATGTCTGATATTGATGATCCTTTGTGTAGCGGCAGTGCTGCTTGCGACAATTTATCTGCGCTGTTCTATGCGATGACGGACCGGCGGAGAAGCAGCGGGAAGATCAGACAGCATCCATGCTGCATGTAGCGATATTCAAAGAGCTTTCAGGATAATTTGAGGATGGGAAACAAATGAGATGTGTTGATAGAGACGGAACAGAGATCATAGAAGGCGAGGGCCAGAAAAAGCTGGTAAAACTGCTCTATCAATCTGTACCCGGCAGAGTGATCCTGCGGGGGCTGACAAAACCATGGGTTTCCAAAGCGGCGGGCAGACTGCTGGATTCCAGACTGTCCGTCTGTTTGATTCCACGGTTTATAAAGGCAAACAAAATTGATCCTGACGATTACGAGGAACGGAAGTATCGCTCCTTTAATGAATTTTTCACCCGGAAGATCAAGCCGGAGAGACGGAAGATCAACCGGGATCCGAACGTACTCATCGCGCCCTGCGACGGACGGCTGACCGTTTATGATATAGACGAATCCAGCCGGTTTCAGATCAAGGGACGCCCTTATACAATGGAAGAATTGCTGAAAAACAGAAAGCTGGCTAAGCGCTATCACGGCGGGAAGCTGCTGTTGTTCCGCCTGACGGTGGGAGATTATCATCGCTATTGTTATCCGGATTCCGGCATCAGATCGGAAAACTACATGCTGCCCGGAATTCTGCATACGGTGCATCCCATTGCCGCCCATGCCCGCCCCATTTATAAAGAAAATACCCGTACCTTTTCCCTTTTGAAAACAGAGCGGTTCAAAACAATCCTTTTTATGCAGGTGGGAGCGCTCCTGGTAGGCCGGATTGTCAACAGGACCGGACAGGCTGCAACAGCCCGGGGACAGGAAGCGGGGATGTTTCAGTACGGGGGCTCCACAGTGATCCTGTGTATGGAGCCGGATGTGTTTACGCCGGATGAAGATATTCTCCGGAATTCAAAAGCGGGCGCGGAGACCGTGGTGCGGATGGGCAGCCGCATCGGATGCAGGAAGGTCTGATCAAAATTCCATGCCACATGCTTCCAGAACCAGTTTCCCTCGGGAAACGATTCTGTCTATGGAGGAGTCCAGTACATTTGTAAAGGACAGATAACCGTCTGTTTCATTGATCAGCAGGGAGATCGCCTGATTCAGCCGCTGCTCAAATCCCCGGCAGCTTCTGGTTTTTTCCTGCAGCTGTATTATGCTTGCGTTTGAAATGGAAATGGATTGATGGAGAGAATCCAGTGAATGTAAGGATTCTTTCAGGTCGTTTAGGTTCTTCTCGGCTCTGATATGAGGATTATCCAACAATGCCAGATAGCTGTTTTCTACCAGATCCCAGAAGGCGGCGGCGTTGTCCACATGCTCCTTCAGCTGATTGGAAAAAAGGGTGATGGGGTCTGCCAGCTTGCGGCAGACTGCTCTTGTATAGGCGGTGATATCACCGCCGTTTTTTTGCGCCCGCTGGATCTTTTGGGTGGCTTCTCTGATAGAAGCGCTCATGTCGTTCATTTCCTGCGCAATAGAAAAGATTTCCTGATTCATGCCGGTGGTGTTTTCCGTAATATCGGCGATATAGTCAAAAACGCCCCGGTTGTCCGTTTCCGCCGGCATTTCCGTTTCCTGCGCCGGAACGGAAACCTGTCCGGGTGCAGTTTCGATGTTTGCGGGGTAACCGGACACATAATCCGAAACGGGATTGCCGAAACGAATACTGTTGTCGGCGGCACCTGTCAGCAGCCGGTCAAGTTCTTCAATAAATTTAGGCAGCTTATTGAAGAGCAGGCTATATTCAGTTGCGCGGTAAGAACGAACGTCAAAAGGCAGCTCGTCCAGATCCTGCGTAATGATAATGGTCTTTTTATTCATGGCATGGGACAGTCCAAGCTCATAAAATACGTTGGGGTTCAATCCGGTAAGGTCTGCAAGAATTATGTCCGCCTGATTGATTCCCTCTACGATATCCTTAATGATATTTTGCTGACTCTCCAGATCGCCGGCGTTTGTAAAAGTAAATTTGTCTTCAAATCGCCGCTTGATCTCTTCATACATATCCAGTGCGTCTCTGTTAAAAGGTGTGATGACAAATACAATCGGTTTTTTGCTCATGCTGAATTCCTCCTTTACATTCCAACTCTGCATTGCGCCGTTCCAGCGCTTTTGAAATTCCCGTTCGTTTGTGATGGCAGTCCAGACGGGGTACAGAAATTGTCCGATGGCATCCAGTATCTGGGAAAAGGACAGGCCGGTATTCCCGATGGTTTTCAGAAAGCGCCGCCATCTGGTCTGCATCTGTGGATCATTTTTTAAGTTTAATATACGTAAGAAGCTATTTTTTTGAAAAGGGGTCCCCCGGTGCTGAAGGGTTTCCGTAATTGCGGTCTGCAGCCGGAGCCCGTCAAAGTCAAATGCGCGGGAAAGGTAATAAATGTCGTAAAAATCTTTCAGCCGCCCGTTTATTTCAAACCGCTGCAAAATGGCGTCCAGTTTTTCCGCAATGGTGCTTTCCAATGAATAAGTAAAGATATCCGGCATTTTATACTCAGGCAGCTGTGTCTGGATTTTTCGCTTTTGGGGCGGCGGAACAACCACGTCGTCCACGCCGATATCAATGTGAAAGGGCACGCGGACATTTTTGATCTGGCCGGTCACCTGAATACACACGCCGTGATAGGCCCGCTGTACCGAAATAGGGCTTGCCTTTCCTACCTGAAAAGCAATAAAATCATTACCGGTGGATTTAGAAATAATTTCTCCGATGATCTCATCCATACGGTTCAGATCGTTGTCCAGACCACGGAGAAGGAAATCTACATCAACGGTTGCGCGGCTTTCAAAATTTGTCAGTGTGTAGATAAACAGACCGCCCTTCAAAATAAAATTTTCCGCATATCTGGATTCAGATAATCTTCTTAAAAATTCTTCCTGAAAAAACAGCTGCAGACACTGCTGATAATTGATTCCGGAAGAGATCGATTTGTTTTTCAGCCTTGCAAGGGCTGACGCGGCCGGATCTTTCATGAAAGCCACACTCCAATCAATTCTTTGGCAATATTTTGCATCCTCAGTTCGCCGGCATAGGAAAGCAGCCGGGAAACATCCTTTTCGGGATCGTTGACATAGCTGCGGATGGCTTGGGCAAACAGTTCCCGATCCATCTTATTGCGGTAGCGGAGACAATCGCAGATCACCCGGTCTTTGTCATAGATACGAACATCGCGCCCGTCTATGATCCCTGCGGTAAGGCCAAGCTCCAAAAGAGAAGGGGCCAGATAATAAGGCTTAACAAAAGGATAATCAAGATGAAAACGGGATTTTCCTGAATTTTTATTTACCGCAATGTGCCATTCACGGGGAGTACGATCACTGTAGCCATAATAGCGCAGGGCGGTGTCCATGCAGAAAATTCCATCCGGAAACAGGCGGATCAGCGTTTCCACTTCACTGAAATCGTCATGGTCGATCCAATGATAATAGCCAGAGCGTATTTTTTCTACATAACCGTCTTTGATCAGGCGCTGCAGCTTCCGGTAAAAGATTTTTTCCTCATTCAGCTGTCTGGCACGCATCAATCCCCCGTATTGTGAAAAGATTTTTTTGCATTCGTCAACATCGTACATAGTCAGCATCCTTTCTAAAACAGTGGATTTGAATCTGAAAAGCGGATAAAATAATACAATCTTATCATAAAGCAAACGAACAGAATTGTCAACATCAAATTCTGTTCGTTAAAATCTAGAAGCGGATATTTTAATGTAATTTTAAGATTTCCATTTTAGTTTTCACGGGAAAGAAGCTGATCTGCTTCTCGGACAGCCTGCACGAAGGCATGAATTTTAGAAGGGTCTTTGCCGGAGATGCCTGCTGTTTCCACACCGGAGCTGACGTCTACACCCCAGGGGTGGAGTGTGCGGATGGCGTCGGCTACGTTGCAGGAGTGGAGTCCTCCTGCAAGGAGCCAGGGCTTCCTGCAGTCGCGGACAGGTTTTACAAGAGACCAGTCAAAGGTTTTGCCGCTGCCTGGTGTCTGTGCATCGAACACATAGCCCGCAATTTTTTCATTCTGCCTGCTGCGGTCATATTGTGTTGTATCTGACATATTAAAAGCGCGAAGGATTGGAATGGTCAGCACCTGAAGCGTCTCTGCAGAGAGTTCCCCATGTATTTGAATATAATCAAATCCCAGCGACTGGATCTCCGCCGCCTGCGAGGGTGTGGGTGAGACCGTTACGGCAACGGAGGAGACGGAAGGATTCAGCGCAAAAAGCACAGAAGCGGCCTGGGTGACAGAAAGATTCCGCCTGCTTTTCGGAAAAAAGAGTACGATGCCGGCAAAATCCGCCTTTACGCTGTTGACAGTCTGGGCGTCTTGGGGCGTAGTCAGTCCGCATATTTTGATTTTCGTCATAGAACATTCTCCTCTACCAAAAGCAATTAAAAAAATAGTATCATATTTTAAAAGAAATAACAAGAAGGCGTTTATTTGATGATGGAATCCTAAAATAATTCCAGAGAAATCGTTGAGATTTTTTAATAATTAGAGTAAAATAATTGCGAACGTTATCGCAAATTAAAATGCAGATAAAAAGTCAACAAAGGAGGATTTTACATGAAGGACAATCAATGTGGATATTGTGTAGGCGGAGAGCCCCTTGCCAAATTTGGCATCAAGATCTGTGACCTGAAGGTGAGCCAGCTGATCCTGTTCAAAGAACAGAGCCATCCCGGCAGGTGTATTGTGGCATATAAGGATCATATCAGCGAGCTGGTGGATATCAGCGATGAGGAGCGCAGTCTGTTTTTTGCGGACGTGGCAAAGGCGGCCAAAGCCATCCACAAGGTATTTCATCCCGATAAGCTGAACTATGGGGCTTACGGTGATACCGGCTGTCATCTCCATTTTCATCTGGTGCCAAAGTATAAGGATCAGTTTGAGTGGGGTGGAACCTTCCAGATGAATCCGAATCAGCGTTATCTTACCGATGAGGAATATGAGAAGATGATCGCAGATTTGAAGGCTGCGCTGGACTGAAAACCCAGAAATTCTGCCGCACCGCCCAAAATTGAACGTGAGCGGTTCAATAAGAGTGGACTTTGAAAAAAGAGTGTGGTATACTTTGGAAATATGAAAGCGAAACAGAACTGACGGCAGAAAGGAATGATTCCGAGATGGAGAATGAATCAGTTTCCAAAAATTTTATTGAAGTGATGATCGACAAAGATCTGGAGGATGGCGTCTATGATACCGTTGTCACCCGGTTCCCGCCGGAGCCCAACGGCTATCTGCACATTGGACATGCCAAATCCATCCTGTTGAATTACGGTCTTGCAAAGAAATATAACGGCAGCTTCCACATGCGGTTCGATGATACCAATCCTACAAAGGAAAAAGTGGAGTTTGTGGAGTCCATTAAGGAAGATATTCAGTGGCTTGGCGCCGACTGGGGAGACTGTCTGTATTTTGCTTCTGATTATTTTGAACAGATGTATGAGGCGGCTGTGAAGCTGATCAAAAAGGGCAAGGCTTATGTCTGCGACCTGACGGCAGAGCAGATCCGGGAGTACCGGGGGACGCTGACAGAACCGGGCAAAAACAGTCCTTATCGGGATCGCAGTGTAGAAGAAAACCTTCGGCTTTTTGAAGAGATGAAGGACGGCAAATATCAGGATGGAGAGAAGGTTCTTCGGGCAAAGATCGACATGAACTCCTCCAACATCAATATGCGTGATCCGGTGATCTACCGGGTGGCCCATATTTCCCATCACAACACGGGGGACCGCTGGTGCATCTATCCCATGTATGATTTTGCCCATCCCATAGAGGACGCCATAGAAGGGGTGACTCATTCTATCTGTACACTGGAATTTGAGGATCACAGACCGCTTTATGACTGGGTTGTAAGGGAACTGGAGTATGAAGTGCCGCCCAGACAGATCGAGTTTGCAAAGATGTATCTGACTAACGTGGTCACCGGGAAACGCTATATCAAGAAGCTGACAGAGGATGGTACGGTAGAAGGATGGGATGATCCCCGTCTGGTGACCATTGCGGCGCTGCGGCGCCGGGGCTTTACCCCCGAATCCATCCGCATGTTCATTGAGCTTTGCGGAGTGTCAAAGAGCAATAGCTCCGTGGATTATGCCATGCTGGAGTATTGTATTCGGGAAGACCTGAAAATGAAATGCTGTCGTCTGATGGCGGTGCTGGATCCGGTGAAGTTGATCATTGACAATTATCCGGAGGGACAGACGGAGCAGATGGAAGTGCCCAATAATCCGGAAAATCCGGATCTGGGTACCAGAATGACGCCCTTCTGCCGGGAATTGTATATTGAACGGGAAGATTTTATGGAGGTGCCGCCGAAGAAGTATTTCCGGTTGTTCCCCGGAAATGAAGTACGGCTGATGAATGCCTATTTTGTGAAATGTGAGAGCTTTGTCAAAGATGAGCAGGGAAGAGTCACGGAAGTACACTGCACCTATGACCCGGAGACCCGGAGCGGAAGCGGTTTTACAGGAAGAAAGGTAAAGGGAACCATTCATTGGGTGGCCGCGCCCTATGCTGTTCAGGCGGAAGCACGGCTTTATGAGAACATTGTGAATGAAGAAGCAGGCGTATATGATGAGAACGGAAATGTAAACCTGAATCCCAATTCCCTTACGGTATTGAAAAACTGCTATCTGGAGCCGGGAGTGGGAAAGGTGCAGGCTTATGACCGGTTCCAGTTTGTGCGGCAGGGTTACTTCTGCGCGGATAACAAGGATTCGACGCCGGAACACCCGGTGTTTAACCGGATCGTTTCCCTGAAGAGTTCCTTCAAGCTGCCGAAGTAAGATGCCGGTAAGACGTCGGTTCTGCCGGGGCTTTTCGCAAATCGGCGTAGGATCCTGTAAGCGTATTCTTCTGATAGCATAAAGAAAGTCTGCTGCAAAGTGACATTGCTGATGCAGCAGACTTTTTTTGCTCCTTGGGGAGAGGCAGACGGCTTTATTTCTCCGGCTCTTCTTCCTTGTCCGTACCGGCGGCTTCCGCTGTCTCTTCCACTTCTTGGCCGCCTTGATCCTCTGCTTCTTCCGGAGATGGATTCAGAGGCACATAGTTTCTCTGGTCATCGTCTTTTTCCGGTGAAGAACCATCGTCAGCCTGCTGGTCGTCCGCTTTCTTTTTGAAGAGCAGCGCCGCGATCCCGGCAAAAATACCGGCCACAAACAACCGTTTCATCCATTTACAGAACGTTTTCATAGAAAGACTCCCTTCATCATATAATTATTTGCGTTTATTATACGCATTTTTTTTCTTATTTTCAATAAATACTTACGAAAATGAAGAATTACTGGATTTTTAAAAAGAAATATAATAGAATAGTAAAGATGTCTGATGGCAGTGGGGAAACCCGGTCATAACAAGGAGCAGTTTATGGAGATTCAGGCAGAAACGATGAGCGCCCAAGTGCAGCGAAACAAGTATCACATAGCGCGCAACGTGAAAGGTGTGACGGACAAATATGCGGCACCCGGATTCTGGCTTGCGGATAAGAAGAAAGCGGCAGGCAGATTGCTTACAGAGGAGGAAATAAGGGCATATAACCGACAGATTTGTGATACGGAAGGCTGTAAAGTGACAGATATCACGAAGCTGCCGGAAACCGTCACAAAGAGGCAGGTGTCAGAACTGATCGCCAGTTATGAGATGCCGGATCACCGGTTTCTGGACGGCGTCCCCATCACTGATGGCCAGCGGGAAGCGCTCATGGAAAAGCGAAACCTGAAAGCGCTGCAGGACGGCGGGAATGTCAGGGTGCAGTATGGGATTATTGTCAGGGAAACGGCGGTCCGTACATTTCCCACGCTGGCTGCGCTGACGGAGGCGGCAGGCGACCGGGATTTTGATTATTTTCAGGAGACGACGCTGAAAGTAGGGGAAGGCGTCTGGATCTATCATACAGACCAAAAGGGCACGTGGCTGTTTGTACAGACAAAAAATTATGCCGGATGGATAAAAAAAGAAACTGTTGCTTTCTGTTCCGGAAAGAAGATGACGGATTATCTCACCGGAACAGATTTTGCCATCGTCACAAAGCCTGTGACGCTGCAGCTTGAGGGAGAGGATTTTCGTCTGGCTATGGGCTGCAGGCTGCCGGTAAAAAAAGACTGGAGCGGGAAGATCCAAATGATCCTGCGCCCTGTTTCCGACGGCGGAGAATTGGCTTATAATATGCTGCCCATGAATGAAATCGAATATGCGGATGGATATCTGCCCTATACCACAGCCTTTGTGCTGGATCAGGCTATGAAGCTGCTGAATATAAATTACGGATGGGGCGGTAAGGACGGGCTGCTGGACTGTTCTTCTGTGGTGCTTTCCGTTTATGAATGTTTTGGCTTTTCGCTGCCCAGAAATACATCGGATATGGAGAAGTTACAAGGGCATCGGCTCGATGTGGCTGGCATGAGTGAAAAAGAAATGCGGAAAGTGCTGGGAAACATTTTACCCGGCAGTTTGCTTTTGATGAAGGGACATGTGATGATTTATTTGGGCATGAAGGAGGATACGGTATATGCCCTTCATGCGTTTACTAAATACTTGGATGAGAAGCAAAAGGAACAGTCGGTGATGCAATGTACCATTACGCCGCTGGATATCAAAAAAGCGGACGGAATGACTTATCTGGAAGCAGTCCGTATCATACTGGAGATTTTACCGGACGAAAAAAGCTGAGTCAGACTGTCTGAGAATGTGGGAAATTACAGGAAGAGACACAGGAAGGACACAAAAAAGATGTATAAAGTATGTATATTTGATCTGGACGGAACGCTGGCGGATTCGGTGGAGAGCATCGCCTACAGCGCCAACAGAGCCATTGGAAAATTTGGGTTTTCCCCTAATCCAGTGGAAAACTACAAGCGGTACGCAGGGGACGGCGCACCGGAAATGCTCCGGCGCAGTCTGCGGGATGCAGGGGATGAGAAGCTGGAATATTTTGACCGCGTTCATGAAGAATACAGGATTTTATTTGAGAAGGACTGCATGTACCGTGTAGTGCCTTATGACGGGATCCGGGAATGTCTGAGAGCTTTGAAAGCGGCGGGTATTTCTATCACAGTGTTATCCAACAAGCCCCATCAGCGGGCTGTGGATGTTGTGGAGGCCCTGTTCGGAAAGGGTTACTTTGATATGATACAGGGTATGAGGGATGAATCCACCAGAAAGCCGAGCCCGAAGGGCGCCCTGCAGATCGCGGAAGCATTGGGCGCGCGCCCGGAGGAGTGCGTTTATCTGGGAGATACCGATACAGATATGAAAACGGGAAAAGCGGCCGGCATGTATACGGTGGGCGTCACATGGGGATTCCGCAGCCGTAAGGAGCTGGAAGAAAATCATGCGGATCAGATTATTGACAGGCCGCAGGAACTGTTAAAACTGATAGAGGAAAAGAGGTTTTTATGAACAGAGAATATGATGTGATCATTATCGGCGCAGGGCCCTCCGGTATTTTTTGCGCCTATGAGCTGAAACAACGGCGTCCCGAAATAAAAATCCTGATGATTGAAAAAGGGCGGCCCATTGAGAACCGTTCCTGTCCCAAGAGAAAGACAAAGGTGTGTATGGGCTGTAAGCCCTGCTCCATCACTACAGGTTTTGCGGGAGCCGGCGCGTTTTCAGACGGCAAGCTGTCTCTGTCTCCTGATGTGGGCGGCAACCTGCCGGAAATCTTAGGCTATGAGGAAACGGTGGCGCTTTTGAAGGAGTCAGATGACATTTATCTGAAATTTGGCGCCGACAAGAACGTCTATGGGCTGGACAAGATGAAGGAAATCATAGAAATCCGCAGAAAGGCCATTAATGCCAATCTGAAGCTGATCGAATGTCCCATCCGGCATCTGGGAACAGAAGAGGGCTACAAGATCTATCAGAAAATGCAGGCCCACCTGCAGGAAGCAGGGGTAGAAATGCTGTTCCATACCATGGTAGAAGATATTCTCATCGAAAACGGGGCGGCAAAAGGCGTTCGGACAGACAGCGGACAGGTGTTTGAGGCTTCCCAGGTAGTGGCAGCCATCGGACGGGAAGGCAGCCAGTGGTTCAGCGATATCTGCCGGGCCCACGACATTGAGACGCTGGTAGGTACAGTGGATATCGGCGTGCGTGTGGAAGTAAGGGACGAGGTAATGGCATTTCTCAATGAAAACCTCTATGAGGCCAAGCTGATTTACTATACCCCTACTTTTGACGATAAGGTGCGCACCTTCTGCACCAATCCAAGCGGGGAGGTGGCAGTGGAATATTATGAAAACGGATTGGCGGTAGTCAACGGACATGCCTATAAATCAAAAGATCTGAAAACGTCCAATACCAATTTTGCCATACTGGTGTCAAAGAATTTTACCAAGCCTTTTAAAACACCCATCGAATATGGCAAACAGATTGCCCAGCTGTCCAATATGCTCTGCGACGGCAAGATCATGGTGCAGACTTTCGGCGATTTTCAGCGGGGAAGGCGCACTACGGAGGAGCGGCTCTGCCGGAACAATCTCATCCCTACTCTGAAGGATGCGGTGCCGGGAGATCTGTCTCTTGTATTTCCCCATCGGATCATGGTGGATATACAGGAGATGCTGCTTGCGCTGGATAAGGTGACGCCGGGTATTGCCAGCGATGAAACGCTGCTTTACGGAGTGGAAGTAAAGTTTTATTCCAACAAGGTTGTGGTGGACAGAGAATTTGAGACAAGCGTCAAAGGACTGCGGGCGATCGGAGACGGGGCAAGCGTCACCAGAGGACTGCAGCAGGCTTCGGCAAACGGGCTCAGCGTTGCCCGCAGCATTTTGAAAGCAATTTAAATCCAATTGACTGCATACAAGAGCCTTTCATTGCCTCTTGTTGAACAAATATTTCAGAAGGAGACCAGAATAATGAAGATAGGAATGATCGGGATCGGACATATTGGCAGCGCCATGATCCGCGGGATGGCTGCCAAAGGAAAAATCGAAAAAGCGAATATCATAATCTATGACAAAAACAGGGCGGCGGCCGAAGAGTTGGCCAAAGAACTGGGTATTCAGGCGGCGGACAGTGCGGCTGCGCTGGCGGAAGCTGCGGAAGTGATCGTCATTGCGGTAAATCCCCAGTTTGTCTCTGCCGTGGCGGAGGAGATCAGAGACAGGATCACAGATGACAAGCTGGTGATCTCGGTGGCGCTGGGACAGACCAAAGAAAAACTGGAGGGATATTTTAAAAGGCCGGTGAAGCTGGTACGTGCCATGCCCAATACCCCTGCACTTGTGGGAGAGGCTGTCACGGCCGTATCGCCGGGCAGCAATGTGTCCGAAGAAGAGCTTGCAAAGGCGAGAAAGGCGCTGGAGTGCTTTGGCAGTACGGAAATCCTTGCGGAATCGGTGATGGAGGCGGCAGTGGCTGTCAGCGGCAGTTCTCCGGCTTATGTATATATGTTTATTGAGGCTATGGCGGACGGCGCGGTGCTGGAGGGCATGCCCCGTGACCTGGCATATCGGTTTGCGGCGCAGGCAGTGCTTGGAAGCGCAAAAATGGTTCTGGAGACGGGCCTGCATCCGGGACAGCTGAAGGACGCGGTCTGTACCCCCGGCGGCTCCACCATTGCGGCGGTGCGGGTACTGGAGGAAAAAGGACTGCGCAGTGCGGTGATTGAGGGAATGAAAGCCTGCACGGACACGGCAAAAGGTTTTCACCGGGAGCAGCATTGACCGCAGGAGAAAACAGGATAAAATCTAAAGGATTCAGAGGTTTATAATTATGAAGTTTTACTGGAAATACGTGAAACCCTATCTGCCCGCTTTTATCATCGGACCCCTCTGCATGATCGTGGAAGTGATCGGGGAGGTTGTCATGCCTTTTTTGCTGTCCAGGATCATCAATGACGGGGTAGGTGTGGACGGCGCCGGCAAAGGCGTGGGATTTATCGTCGCCATGGGTATTCTGATGATCGTGACGGCTCTTTTGATGATGGCCGGCGGCGTGGGCGGCGCTTATTTTGCCATCAAAGCGTCCAGCAATTTTGCAAATGATCTCCGGAAAGATATTTTTTCCAAGATCCAAAAATTTTCTTTTGCCAATATTGATTCTTTCAGTACCGGGTCGCTTGTTACCCGTCTGACAAATGACATCACCCAGATGCAGAATCTGATCACAATGGCGCTGCGCATGATGCTGCGTTCTCCGGGTATGTTCATTGGCGCGCTCATCATGGCATTTGTCATGAACCCTCGTCTGGCAATGGTGATCGCCGTGGTGATTCCCATACTGGCGGCGGGAATTGCGCTGCTGCTGAAGATCTCCTTTCCCAGATTTCAGAAGATGCAGGAAAAGATCGACAATCTGAATTTGGGCGTGCAGGAAAACCTCACCAATGTGCGTGTGGTGAAATCCTTTGTACGGGAATCTTATGAAGAGGAGAAATTTGCAGAGGAAAATCAGGATCTGAAGGACTCCACTCTGCATGCCCTGAACGTGATGATTCTTACAATGCCGTTGATTACATTTGTGATGAATGTCACTACTCTGGCGGTAGTATGGTTTGGCGGCAATCAGATCATTGTGGGAGATATGAAGGTAGGGGATCTCACTGCCTTTACAAATTATGTGGTACAGATCCTGATGTCTCTGATGATGGTTTCTATGATCTTTCTGAACAGTTCCCGTGCCATGGCTTCTTCAAAGCGTATAAAGGAAGTGCTGACAACAAAGATCGATCTCAATGATGACCTTGCGCGCAATAAGGATCTTGCAGTGCAGCGGGGAGACATCTCCTTCCGGCACGTTTATTTCCGTTATCACAAGAATTCTCCCGAATGGGTGCTGGAAGATATGAGTTTTGAGATTCAGGCAGGACAGACGGTGGGTATCATTGGCTCCACCGGCTGCGGGAAGTCCAGCCTTGTGCAGATGATTCCCCGGCTCTATGATGTGGACGAAGGGGAAGTGCTGGTAGATGGCGTCAATGTGAAGGATTACTCTCTGCAGCAGCTGCGGGAAGGCGTAGGTATGGTGCTGCAGAATAATGTGCTGTTTTCAGGAACGATCATGGAAAACCTGAAATGGGGCAATGAAGATGCCGGGGATGAGGAAGTGTTCGAAGCAGCCAAAAGCGCTCAGGCAGACGGATTTATCACTTCCTTTTCGGAAGGATATCAAACGGAGCTGGGACAGGGCGGCGTGAATGTGTCCGGCGGACAGAAGCAGCGGTTATGTATCGCAAGAGCGCTGTTAAAAAAGCCGAAAATTCTGATTCTGGACGACAGCACCAGCGCGGTAGATACCGCTACGGAGGCAAATATCCGCGCCTGCTTTAAAAATGAGCTGAAGGACACCACAAAGCTGATCATTGCCCAGCGGATCGGTTCTGTGAAAGACGCGGACCTGATCCTCGTGATCGACGACGGAAAGATCGTAGGCAGCGGAAAACATGAAACGCTCCTTGACACCTGTGAAAGCTATCGTGAGATCTATGAATCTCAGGCGGATAAGCGTGAGGAGGTGTCCGCGTAATGGCTGTAGATCGTGAATTATTGCTTAAAAAGTATGTGAGAGATGAAGGAAATCTGCAGAGCGGCCAGACACGGCGAACGGGCCCGGGATCCGGGCCGGGAGGACCCGGCGGCCGCAACAGGGGCATGAATGCCACCGGAAAGCCGAAGGCGGCAAAGACTTCTGTGAAAAGGCTGTTTTCCTACATCGGGAATGATAAATACAAGCTGATTATTGTGCTTATCTGCCTCCTTGCCAGCACGGTTTCTTCTCTGGGAGGCAGCTATCTGCTGCGGCCCATTGTCAACAATCTGGTTGCGCCGGATACCACCGGGGAAGAAAAGATCGCGGGACTTTTAAGCGGGATTATGCTGATGATCGCCATCTATATGATCGGCGTGCTGGCTTCTTACGGGCAATCCCGGTTTATGCTGCGGATTTCCCAGAACGCATTGCAGCGGATCAGGGAGGACCTGTTCAATAAGCTGCAGCGGCTTCCCGTCAGCTTTTTTGACACCAACAGCCACGGTGAACTGATGAGCCGTTTTACAAACGATGTGGATGTGATCGGTGAAATGATGAACACCACCATTGTGCAGGTGTTTTCCGGCGTGATCTCGCTGATCGGTACGCTGGCGCTGATGTTTTACACAAATTGGATCCTGGCGATAGTGGTGGTACTCACGGTGCCTCTGTTCACAAAGGCAGGCGGCGCGATTGCAGGCAGAAGCAGGAAATATTATAAATCCCAGCAGGCGGCCCTTGGCGGCGTAAATGGCTATATAGAAGAAATGGTTACCGGCCAGAAGGTGGTAAAGGTATTCAACCATGAGAAGATCGCCACGGAGGAGTTTGAAGTGCTGAGCGACCATCTTCAGAAGAGCCAGATGAACGCGCAGTTTTTCGGCGGCATCATGGGTCCCGTTATGGGCAATATGAGCCAGATCAGCTATGCCATCACTGCAATGGCAGGAGGAATCTTGTGTGTGCTGGGCAAATTTGATATCGGCGGTCTTACGATCTTTACCAATTATTCCAGACAGTTCAGCAGGCCGATCAATGAGATCTCCATGCAGATGAACACCATTTTTTCCGCACTTGCCGGTGCAGAAAGAGTGTTTGATATCATGGACCGCGAGCCGGAAGCGCCGGATGCGCCCGGGGCGGTCAAAGAAGGCCGGCTGGACGGCAGTGTGGAGCTGAAGGACGTAACATTCAGCTATGTGCCCGGAAAAGTGATCTTAAAAGGGGTGAGCTGTTATGCCAAACCCGGGCAGAAGATCGCCTTTGTGGGCTCTACCGGCGCGGGAAAGACCACCATTACCAACCTGATCAACCGTTTTTACGATATTGACAGCGGGCAGATCATAATCGGCGGCCGGGATATCAAGGAGTATTCCAGAGAATACCTGCGGCAAAATGTGGCGATGGTGCTGCAGGATACCCATTTATTTACCGGAACTGTGATGGAAAATATCCGTTACGGACGCATGGATGCCACGGACGAGGAAGTGAAAGAGGCGGCCAAGCTCGCCAGCGCCCACACGTTTATCAAGCGGCTGAAATATGGCTATGATACGATGTTAGAGGGGGCAGGCGCCAATCTGAGCCAGGGTCAGCGGCAGCTGATCAATATTGCAAGGGCTGCTGTCTCCAAAGCGCCGATCCTGATACTGGACGAAGCTACCAGCTCCGTAGATACCCGTACCGAGCGTCACATCGAGCGGGGTATGGACCGTCTGATGAAGGAGCGCACCACTTTTGTAATCGCCCACCGGCTTTCCACTGTGCGCAATGCCAACGCCATTATGGTGCTGGAGCATGGAGAGATCATTGAGCGTGGAGATCATGAGGAATTGCTGGCGCAGAAGGGCAGATATTATAATCTTTATACAGGAAAGGCAGAGTTGGATTAGGCCATGAAAAAACAGTTGGTGATCGGGATCCTTGCCCATGTGGACGCAGGTAAAACAACCTTGTCTGAAGGAATCCTCTATACGGCGGGAAGCATCCGCGCTATGGGCAGGGTAGACAATCAGGACGCCTTTCTGGATACTTATGCGCTGGAAAAGCAGCGGGGCATTACAATCTTTTCAAAACAGGCCAGATTCTCCTATAGGGAGCTGGAGGTGACCCTGCTGGACACGCCGGGCCATGTGGATTTTTCCGCTGAGATGGAACGCACCTTGCAGGTGCTGGATTATGCGGTGCTGGTAATCAGCGGCGCAGACGGCGTACAGGGTCATACTGTGACTTTATGGAAGTTATTGCAGAAACACCGGATCCCGGTGTTTCTGTTTGTGAATAAGATGGATCAGGAAGGAACTGAAAAGCAGGCGCTTCTGAAACAGCTGCAAAAACAGCTGGATGAAAGGTGTATATCTTTTGCGGAAAAAGAGACGGACCCGGATGCTTTTTATGAGGAGACGGCGATGTGCGAAGAAATGCTGATGAACGCCTATCTGGAAAATGGTGTGCTGACAGAGGGGCAGCTTCAGGATGCGGTGGCGGATCGAAAGCTGTTTCCCTGCTATTTTGGTTCCGCGCTGAAAATGATCGGAGTGGACAGGTTCCTGGACGGACTTGCCCGCTATGTGAAACCTCCCGAATACGGAGAAGAATTTGGCGCAAGGGTATTTAAGATTGCCAGAGACGAGCAGGGAAACCGGCTGACTTACATGAAGATCACCGGCGGAAGCCTGAAGGTGCGGCAGCAGCTGAAGATCCCCGATGAAAAGGGAGAGGAGCTGCAGGAAGAAAAGGTCAGTCAGATCCGCCTCTATTCCGGAAACCGGTATGAGACCACGGAGGAAGCGGGCGCAGGGACAGTCTGTGCGGTAACGGGACTTCGTCTGCCTGTAGCGGGGCAGGGGCTTGGCGCCGAAGAGGGCCGAAATATGCCGCTCCTTGTGCCGGTGCTTACCTATCGTATTCTGCTGCCGGAGGCTACAGACCCCACGGCCTTCCTGCCGAAGCTGCGCCAGCTGGAGGAGGAAGAGCCGGAGCTTCATGTGGCATGGGATGAAGAAAACGGCGAGATTCAGGTACAGGTCATGGGGCAGGTGCAGACGGAGATTTTAAAGCAGCTGATCCAGGATCGATTTGGTGTTTCCGTCTCTTTTGGCACCGGCGTGGTGCTGTACCGGGAAACAATTGCCAATACTGTATGGGGAGTGGGACATTATGAACCCCTGCGCCATTATGCGGAGGTACATCTGAAGCTGGAGCCTATGGCGCCGGGGAGCGGACTCCACATTGCCCTTTCCTGCCCGGAAGAAATGCTGGCAAAAAACTGGCAGCGGCTTGTGGCTACCCATCTGCTGGAGCGGGAATATCGGGGCGTGCTGGCAGGCTTCCCCATTACGGATATGAAGATCACGCTGGTTGCAGGCCGCGCTCATCTGAAGCATACGGAGGGCGGAGATTTCCGGCAGGCTACTTACCGGGCGGTCAGACAGGGACTGATGGAGGCGGAGAGTGTACTTCTGGAACCCTGGTACCAGTTTCGGCTTGAAGTGCCTGATTTCTGCGTGGGCCGGGCTATGTCGGATTTGGAGCGGATGCAGGCAGAGTTTACCCTGCAGCAGACGGTGCAGGGAGAAGACGCTCACAGGGCCGTACTTACCGGAATTGTTCCGGTGACGCAGATCAATGAGTATCAGCGTCAGGTGCTTGCCTATACAAAAGGAACAGGGCGTCTGTTCTGCAGTTATCATGGCTATCTTCCCTGTCATAATGCCGAAGAGATCATTGCCCGGGTAAAATATGATCCGCTCAGTGATCCGGTCTTTCCTCCCGGCTCTGTATTTTGCAGCCATGGAGCAGGATATTATGTGCCGTGGGATCAGGTAAAAGAGCACTGCCATGTACCTCTTACGGAAGAAGAGAAAGGGGACGCCGGTGAGGATAAAGAAAAACGGGAGCCGGTCTCTGTGGGCAGCACAGAGCGGATATGGCTGTCCCCGGAAGAAATAGACAGGATCCTTGCCAGTGCGGGAGGCTCCAATCAGAGAAAAAATATTGATACTTCAAAGCGTTGGGGTCAGCGGTTTGCAGGAAGCAAAGGTTCGGCAGGCAATGGCGGTACATCCGGCGGCAGAACCGGGAATCCTTCCGGCAGCTTTGGGACAGGCCGGGGAAAGCCCCAGCCTGTAAAAGAGAAGTATCTGCTGGTGGACGGCTACAATATTATTTTCGCATGGGAGGAGCTGCACCGGCTGGCTCAGGACAATATCGACGGCGCAAGAGGAAAGCTGATGGATATGCTCTGTAATTATCAGGCATTTGAAAGCTGCCGGCTGATCCTTGTGTTCGACGCATACCGGGTAAAAGGCCATCAGACGGAAGTGATCGATTATCACAATATTAAAGTGGTCTATACAAAAGAGGCGGAGACGGCGGATCAATATATTGAACGGTTTGCCCATGATAACAGTAAAAGGTACGATGTGACCGTGGCTACCTCGGACGGGCTGGAACAGATCATTATCCGCAGTCAGGGCAGCAGGCTGTTGTCGGCGAGAGATTTCTGGGATGAGATCTGTCGTGTGAATGACCGGATTCGAGAAGAATATCTGAAAAATACTTAAAAATAAGTAAAGCGGGGATCTGTTTTTTGATTTATACTTATTTTTTTGTATATTTTTTTAGGGGTTCTATTGCAAAAGACGCTTTAATGTGCTATAAAATTAAAGGAAAATCGCAATAGTGCGACAGACAAAGTAGCAAAAGGGCAGAGACATTCTGCAGTAGGAGGTAAAAGTATGTCATACGTTGATGAAGTCATTAAGCAGGTAGAAGAGAAAAACCCTGCGCAGCCGGAATTTCTCCAGGCAGTGAAGGAGGTTCTGGAATCTCTGAGAGTCGTGATCGAAGAGAATGAAGAAAAATACAGAAAGGATGCGTTGCTGGAAAGACTGACAATGCCTGAGAAGATTTACATGTTCCGCGTGCCCTGGGTAGACGATAAGGGTCAGGTACAGGTGAATCAGGGCTACAGAGTACAGTTCAACAGCGCGATCGGACCTTACAAGGGTGGTCTTCGTCTGCATCCCAGCGTAAATATCGGTATCATCAAGTTCCTTGGCTTTGAACAGATCTTTAAGAATTCTCTTACCGGTCTGCCGATCGGCGGCGGCAAGGGCGGTTCTGATTTTGATCCCAAGGGAAAATCTGACAGAGAAGTGATGGCATTCTGCCAGAGCTTTATGACAGAGCTTTGCAAATATATCGGCGCGGACACCGACGTTCCTGCAGGCGACATCGGTACAGGCGCACGCGAGATCGGTTATATGTTCGGCCAGTACAAGAGAATCAAGGGCCTCTATGAGGGCGTGCTTACAGGCAAAGGCCTTTCCTACGGCGGTTCTCTGGCAAGAACAGAGGCTACCGGCTATGGTCTGCTCTATCTCACTGAGGAGATGCTGAAGATCAACGGCAAGGATATCAAGGGCAAGACTGTTGCAGTGTCCGGATCTGGTAATGTAGCGATCTATGCAACCGAGAAGGCACAGCAGATGGGAGCTAAGGTTGTGACGGTTTCTGACTCCACAGGCTGGATTTATGATCCCGAAGGCATTGACGTTGCGCTTCTCAAAGAAGTAAAGGAAGTAAAACGTGCCCGTCTGACAGAGTACAAGGCTGCAAGGCCCAGCGCAGAATATCATGAGGGCAGAGGCGTTTGGTCTGTGAAGGTTGATATCGCACTTCCCTGCGCAACCCAGAATGAACTGGATCTGGATGATGCAAAGGCATTGGTTGCAAACGGCGTGATCGCTGTGGCTGAAGGCGCAAATATGCCTACTACAATGGAAGCGACCGAATATCTGCAGGCAAACGGCGTTCTGTTTGCTCCCGGCAAGGCTGCCAACGCTGGCGGCGTTGCTACATCCGCTCTGGAGATGTCCCAGAACAGCGAGAGATTAAGCTGGACATTTGAAGAGGTTGACGGCAAGCTGAAGAATATCATGGTCAATATCTGCCATAATATGGCTGACGCAGCCAAGAGATATGGTAAGGAAGGCAATTATGTTGTAGGCGCGAACATTGCCGGATTTGAGAAGGTTGTAGACGCTATGACTGCACAGGGTATCGTATAAGCAAGACAGATACAGAATAAGTACGAGTGACAAAGTTAAGTGACTGCAGGATAATGAATGAGGAATCCCCACGGTATGCCAGTGGGGATTCCTTTTTTCTTTCAACAGATACAATCCGGAATCTTTTAATACCGCAGCGCAAAGTAAATCACGTAAATCCAGCTCATCAGACCATGGACGATCGCCCAGCCCACCGAATGCCATTTAACATAGGAAATCACCATGGCAAGCGCCGCCCCGAAGCTAAGCCCTTTTTCCACTTTATGAACTGATTTTTTGGTAATATTGATAACTTTTGGGGCCTCTTCCCGCTTCTCCCCATAAATCAATTCTTCTACAGAAATTCCAAAAATCTGGGAGAGCCGGAAGAGGGTATCCAGGTCTGGCTGCGTCTTTGCATTTTCCCAGTTGGACACCGCCTGTCTGGTCACATTCATCTGCGCTGCCAGCTGCTCCTGGGTGATGCCCCTTTCTTCCCTGTATTTTTTTATGTTCTTGCCGATCTGATCCATACAGATTTCCTCCGTTCTCTTTTCGTTTACAAAAATCATAACGGGATTGTCCCGCTTTGGCAAGCAACGATTTGTTGCGGCATCAGATTTCAATAATACGCTTCCTTTTGATATACAGCAGGCACCCGAAACAGAGCAGGATCTGAATAACGGTGGAGCACGGCGTTGCAAGTCCCACCAGAAACAGAGATACCGGTCTGATCCTGCTCATGAAAAATGAGACCGGAACTCTCACGCAAAACGCGCCGATGATCCCCTGCGCCATTACAAAAGCGGTAAGTTCCATCCCGTTAAAGAATCCAATAAAGCAAAACAGAAAGCAAGTCAGCAGGCAGTCGATGGCATAGGCCTTCAGATACTGGGCCGACGCCGCGATGATAGCGGGATCTCTGGCAAAGATCCGGGACAGCGCGTCCCCGTGAAAAAAAGCAAGATAGAACATTGTCACCGCAAAGATCAGCGATACGCTTATGGAATATTTTAATGCCTTTACCGCGCGCTCCGGCTTACGCGCGCCGCGATTCTGCGCGACAAACGCAGACATGGACTGCATAAAAGCCGACGGAACCAGCATGATAAATGCGCAGACCTTTTCCGCAACACCGACCCCGGCAGACTCCGTCAGTCCGAGGGAATTGACGATGGCAAGGATCACGAGAAAAGATATCCCAACCAAAAGGTCCTGCAGCGCGATGGGCGCGCCCAGCCGGAAAATCTTCCTGATAATACCGCTGTCCCACCGTATCATGCTTTTGTCCATCAGAAACGGCAATTCCCTTCGCCGGATCAGGAGAAAAGAAATAATGACACTGACCATCTGCGCAAAGACAGTGGCGATGGCCGCTCCCGCCGTTCCAAAGTGGAATACGGCTACCAGCAGGAAATCTCCCGCTATGTTGCAGAGACAGGCAACGGCAACGGTAAACAGCGGCGTTTTAGAATCACCCAGCCCGCGGAAAATACTCCCGATCAGATTGTAGGCAGTGATCACGACAAAGCCTGCTCCGCATATCCGAATGTACATAGCCGTGAGAGAAAACGCTTCCTTCGGTGCATTCATGATACGTGCCAGAGGCCTTGCCCCAGCCGGAATCAGCACCGTTAAGATTATGCCGGCAGCGAGGAAAAACAGAAGACCGCTTCCGACGATCTGTCCTGCCTCCTTCGGTCTTTTTTCTCCGATCCTCTGTCCGATAAAAATGGTAGTTCCCATGGCAAAGCTGCTCACAAGTCCCGTCAAGGTCATCATGATCTGCGACCCGGTAGAAACAGCCGATACGTCCGCCGCATCCGCAAATTTTCCGACTACCAGCAGATCCACTGCGCCGTATAATGACTGCAGAAAAAGCGCGAACAAAACCGGTACCGCAAAACGAAGCAGCGGCGAAAGTATTTTTCCCTGCGTAAAATCCTGATTGTTTTTCATGAGCTTCTCCTCTCTGATCCAGAAGGGCCTGTACTATCACGGAAAATCTAAAAAAGCGCCCGCAACAAAACAAGCCGGACAAGATAACAGGTATTTCAGCCTGACATCTTATCCAGCTCATCATTTCAAGAACGACTTACCCTCCGATGTTATATAAATCTTTCTATTATTCTGTTGTCATCACGGAATGTTATCTGCCGCTATTACAGTTCACGACCTGCAAAAAGCGGACGATAATTTTTTTGAACTGAAAATATTTTACGGCAAAAAGATGCAAAATGCAAGCCCGATTTCTATCGACAATGTCTTCTGTTGCCCGACTTTCTTTACTGGCCTTATAAATACCCACTTTATACAACTAGTTTATCACAGGTCACTACTTGCTTCAATCAACGCCTGCTTTAGCTTTTTCCTCCACTGTTGGTTTGTAAAGCAAGCGTTGATTGAAACCGCCGTATTTCTGTGATATACTGGCTGTATATTTTTAATGTTAGAAGGAAAAGTGTTTGATATGGATCACACACGTTTGTGTTAAGAAAAGACGGAGGTTATAATGTCAGATTTTTCGATACAGGAAATGCTTTCCATGCAGAGAGAGTTGCAGGAGAAATATAAAGGACAATGGAAAAGTATGACACATGAGGGAAAAAGATGAACGGAGAAAAAGTCGTTGAGAAGGCATTGTCCTTTGTAGAGTATAAATGGTATGCTACAAAACAGAACATTCTGCACGGCAGGGATGCGGACGGAAGGTATGTTGATACGCCGGACATTTCATGGAAGGGAAAAGAATTACACTGCGGCTGGTGGAAAGTGAATCAATATAATACAGGGATTCCTTACAGCTGGGGTAATGCTTCCACACTTGAAGAATTTGATCAAGGCGTTCGGGAAGGAAAATATGCCGGAAATGTGCCGGAAGATAAATCCAGAGTTTTTAGTTGTAAATCTGTAGGTGTTGATTGTTCCGGATTGTTGTCAATATGTTGGGAACTGCCGGAGAGGATTGCAACGAAAGACATTCCGAATGTTGCGGTTGTCGTGGGAAATCTTGAGGATACAAGGCAGGGAGACGTGTTTGCGCTGCCGGGAAGTCATGTTATGATCTTCAAAGAATTTATTGAAGATGATCATACCAAAGTCAGGATCATTGACGCGGCACGAAGCACAGGGAAAGTTTCGCAAAGAGATTTTCAGGTAAATGATTTATTTGAACGGGGATATAAAATATATCGCAAGAGATGAGGGTAAGTAAAAACGAGAGTTATTGTTAAATCTAATGAGTAAAAGCAGGAGACTACTGTGAAAATTATGAAGACGACAGGACCCGCCCACTGACAGAAGAAGGACTTGCCGATTCAGAAATGGTATTGGATTTTTTTAAGGATAAAAAGATAGATGAATTTTATTGCAGCCCTTACAGGCGGAGTATCGATACGATAAAAAAGACAGCTGCCTTTTTTAATAAGGAAATCCGGTTAGATGAACGGCTGCGGGAGCGAAAAAAAGGCGCAGACGGAAATCATTATGGAATGTATCAGAAACGGTGGGCCGACCATGACTATCATGAGGAAAACGGAGAATCCATCGCAATGGTCCAAAAGCGTAATATTGAAGCACTGAAAGAAATATTGGAAAATAATAGCGGGAAAAATATTGTAATAGGAACGCACGGGACCGCGCTGAGTTCCATGATCAATTACTATAAGCCGGAATTTGGCTGTGAAGATTTTTTGCGTATCATCGACTGGATGCCCTATATTTTGGAAATGGATTTTGACCGGCAGCAGTTTATTTCCACGACTGAGCATGGACATATCGAAAAGGAGTTTAAGGGTGCAGACCGGGCGGATAAGGTAAGATGAAAAAGTGGCAATTTCTCACAAATGCTGATCAGTCAGAAAGCTTTCGGCAGATCATAACTGCCGGAGTTATTTTATAAATCAGTATCAATGAAGGAGGATTTCATGAAATATCCGAAAATGATCCTGTTTGACTATGGACGTACGCTTCTGTATGAACCCGGCTGGGATGCCGTCAGGGGGAATGCGGAATTGCTGAAATACGCCACGAAAAACCCGAATCACTGCACCCTGGAAGATGTCATAAAAGCTGCAGAAATGATTTTCGGAGAGCATATCGAAAACATTCGTAAAATCGGCTATGATATATGCGGTCAGGTTGGTGACAAGGTGCTGTGTGAGTACCTGGGAATTGAGTTTTCCCTTACGCCTCTTGAAATGGAGACCATATTTTGGAACGGGGCTTCTATGGGTGCTGTCATGCCGGACGCTGATAAAATGCTGGACTATATCAATAAAAGCGGCATAAGAAGCGCCGTGATCAGCAATCTGCTGTGGTCGGGAGCTGCATTGACGGAACGGCTTAACCGTCTGCTGCCAATGAATCAATTTGAAGTTGTTATGACATCCAGCGACTATATCGTGCGAAAACCCAACCGGCTTTTGTTTGATATTGCCTTACAGAAAGCCGGTCTCTGCGCCGATGAGGTATGGTACTGCGGGGACAATCCGCAGGCAGACATTGAGGGCGCAGCGCAGGTCGGTATATACCCTGTCTGGTACGATAATGAAACAGAAAGAGAATATAAGGACCGCTTCGAAGGATCTGTACCTAAATATGAACATCTACATATCCACGAGTGGAATGAGATGATGGATTTATTAGAAAAAATGCGAAAATAAATTCCTTTACACAAATAATGGGACTTACCATTTGTATCAAAATCAGCATGAACATAGAACTTCCATACAGCGCAGGAAACAAATTGTTTTAAAAGACGGAAAGGACGGGTAGAAGATAAATGGATAAGGTATCGTTTCGTATTCTTGAAAAAAATGAAGCAGACAATATTTTACCGGTTCTTTTTCAAATACTTCATGCCAATATGAGTGTGATCGCGCCAACCGGAAACGATTATCAATATGATCTTCACTGTTGGCTTGACGCAGTTGCACCGGCGATTCAAGACGAAACATATAGGATTGTTTTAATCTATGATAATACTGAAATTGTCGGGTATTTTGAGTATTCTCTGCATTTATCCACTTTTTTGATGTGCGATATTCAATTTCAAAAAAACTATCAGGGTAAAGGTCTGTTCCGTCGGCTGTATTCTTATCTGCTTGAGATCATCCCGCAGGACACGCTTTGGGTAGAAGCATACTCACACAAACAAAATCACAAAGCACATGGCATACTAAAGCATCTTGGCTTGAAGATTATCGGTGAAAATAAAAACGGGATCAGCTATCATTTTCGCGGAGAGTATCATGATATGCTCCAAATATATTGCTCCCATAAGTCGATTTTTTAAAAACCCTTTGTTTTGCGTACATTGTATGGCAACAATCCGGATAGAAAGGGAGTCCCTTAATGACCAATAAGATAAAATGGATCTTTTTTGATGTAGGCACAACGCTTGTTGATGAAACAAAAGCATACGATCATCGGATAAAAGATGCCATTGCAGGTACAGATATTTCCTTTGCGCAGTTTCAGGAAAAACGGATATTTTTTGCGAAACAGAACCTGCGGGGAGATCTGGAAGCAATTAAATATTTCGGGTTGAGAAAAACTCCATGGCATAAAGAAGATGAGATCCCCTATCCGGATGCCGGGGAAGTGCTGCGGTATCTTGCAGCAAAGGGGTATCAGATCGGTGTTATTGCAAATCAGTCTCTCGGAACGGTTGGGCGTCTTGAATCGTGGGGACTTTTACAGTATATTGATGTAGTTGCTGCGTCGGCGGAGCTTGGCTGCGCGAAACCCGATATGAAGATTTTTTATAAGGCTCTGGAAATGGCAGGGTGCAGGGCGCAGGAAGCGGTCATGGTAGGTGACAGACTGGACAACGATATTTTTCCAGCGAAAAAAATAGGAATGAGAACGGTTTGGGTCAGACAGGGATTTTCGACTTACCAGCATCACATATCAAGAGAATATGAACCGGACGAAACCGTTGAAAGTCTTATGGAGCTGAAAAATATATTTTGATGACGCACATGGATGTTTGTTATATGACCAATGAAATGAACGGAGGACGTCATGGATATTTCTTATGTTACGGGAACCAAAAAATTCAATTACAGGGTCTGCGCGGTTATCATTTCAGACAATAAAATCCTTGCCATGCACGATGAGCGCTCGCCTTATTATTATCTTCCCGGCGGCAGGGTAAAACTGGGAGAAACAGCGGAGCAGGCGGTGACCCGGGAGGTGGAGGAAGAACTGGAGATTACGCTGGAGATTGTCCGTCCCCTGTGGCTGAACCAGTCATTTTTTAATGAAGTGGTAGATAAGCTGGATTATCATGAGCTTTGTATCTATTTTCTGATGGATATTTCTCATAAGGTAAAAGAAATGAGAAGATTTAGAAAAAATGTAAGATAAATGTAGGAGGGGCTATGGCGAAAATAATAAAGGATATAATTCATGCCAAAGGTATTGATATTGGAATTTATACAACAAATTTTGAAAATGAATTCATTTCATTAACAGATATCGCAAAATATCGAAATGAAGATGATCCAAGATTTGTGATTCAAAACTGGATGAGAAATCGAAACACAATAGAGCTTTTGGGAGTATGGGAAGAATTGCATAATCCGGAATTTAACCGTGTGCAATTCGAGGCGGTTAAAAATGAGGCGGGATTAAATCGTTTTGTCATGACACCAACTAAATGGATTACACAAATGAATGCAATTGGCATTGTTTCAAAAGCAGGCCGCTATGGAGGAACATATGCTCATAGCGATATCGCCATGTCTTTCGCCACTTGGATTTCTCCTGAGTTTCAGTTATATATTATGAAAGACTACAGGAGATTGAAGACAGATGAAAATAGTCGCTTATCTTTGAATTGGAACTTAAACAGAGAAATTTCTAAATTAAACTACAGAATACATACGGACGCAATCAAGGAAAATTTGATTCCGCCAGAATTAACGCCTGCACAGATGGCGTATACATATGCTAATGAAGCAGACATGTTGAACGTCGTTTTGTTTGGAAAAACGGCGAAACAATGGAAAGATGAAAATGAAACGGTAAAAGGAAATATGCGGGATGCAGCGACACTGAATCAATTACTGGTGCTTGCGAATCTGGAAAGTTATAATGCGGTTTTAATCAATCAGGGAAAAAGTCAAAAAGAACGCATGGAATTGTTGCGACAGTTGGCAATACAACAGTTACAAACATTGGGAACAATAAGTTTAAATGATTTGTCAAAATTAGAAATTAAGACAAAACAATAGATCACAGGCAGTAAAAGTATGAAGGAAATCGAAAAAAATGGGCATTATCAATTTTTCATTTATTGAAAAGTGTACCTTTGCGGTATAAGCTGTTGTCGCATGCGGTATAATTTTGGAGGAAAACAGATGATCATCTTGATGCGTCACGGCGCCGACGACGATTGCCGTCTGGGTGGCTGGAGCGATGCGAAACTTTCAAAGGTTGGAATAGAGCAAGTCAGACAAGCAAGCGAACAAATTGCGCAGTTTCATATCTGTCATGTTTTTTCAAGTGATCTGCCCAGAGCAAGGGAAACGGCTGAAATGATTGCCGCGCGATTAAATCTGAATATTACTTTTTTAAAGGAGTTTAGAGAGACCAACAACGGCGATTTAGCAGGTATGCTGAAAGAAAAAGCAAAAGCAGAATATCCCGGATTGTATTGGAGCGCGCTAAATTGGGAGCAACCATATCCGAACGGTGAATCTCCCAGACAGTTTTATGAACGCGTAAAAACCGCATGGATATCATTTAAAAAAGCTGCGGAAGACTTAAACAGCAATACGCTTTTGGTTACACATGGCGGTGTAATTGACGTAATATTTTGTTGTGAAAATGGCAAGATCTATACAAATAAGCATCAAACCTATGCGATAAGGAATGCGGAAATAGTTTGTATAGAGAATGGAGACATATAATAAAAGTATTAACTCTTCTCCGTTTGTATCAAAATGGCAAAGAACATAGATAGAATCTTGCAGAGTTTGATACAAAGCCGAGGAATAATTGAAAAGTGCGCCTTTGCGGTGTAATTTCCGCTTGCGGTGTAAAATGTGTGCCAGTGCTAATATCGGTAGATTTGTTCATGATTTTGCAGTATAATGTTGTCGTGAAAAAAGCATTTTTAACAGGTCTTTAGGATTTGCTAATGGGGCAAAATATGACACTATGGATATTATAAATGGCTCAGTTTGCCGGGAAGTGGAGCAGAGTGAAAAATCGGGAGTTAAGGCACTCAACCTGTGGTAGAGGCGGCAAAATCAACTACCGGTTCGTGTTCATCCTAATCTGTGTCGGATATACTGATGCCATGAAAGGAGGTGCCCGATGTGGATCAAATCAAAATAGGAAAATTCATCGCATCATGCAGAAAGGAACAGGGTATGACCCAAGCCGTACTTGCTGAGAAGCTCGGTATCAGTGACCGGGCGGTCTCAAAATGGGAGACGGGAAAAGCAATGCCGGATTCCGGGATCATGCTTGCTTTGTGTGATCTTCTGAAAATCAATGTCAACGAACTCCTGTCGGGCGAAAGGATCATGGCAGAATTATATGACAAACGGGCAGAAGAAAATCTTTTGGCAATGAAGCGGGAAATCGAAGAAAAGAACAGGCAGATGCTGCAGGCGGAATACTGGGTCGTCATTCCGGCGGTTCTTGCCGGGCTTGTTTTGATATTTGTGGCTTCCTTTGTCTCAATGCCTGCATGGCTGCGTGTCGTGCTTATCGAATTTGCTCTTGTGATGATTTTGACGGCTGTTTTCATTGCGGTAGGCATTGAGCAGAAGGCCGGATACTATGAGTGTCAAAGCTGCGGCCACAGGTATGTACCCACCTACTGGCAGACCAACCTTGCGCCCCACGCCGGCAGGACAAGATACATGAAATGCCCGAAGTGCGGAAAACGAAGCTGGCAGAGGAAAGTATTGACAAAGGAAGAGTAAAATTCCAATTTTTTGCTGAGAACAATTCGTTTTTTCGAGGGGTGTGCATTTCCGGATTTTTTCTTTCCCGCTTCGATTGTATCAAAGGTTGTCCCAGAATATGTGGAATGTGAGAGGTTCGCCTCTTTTGCCAGGCGGTAGTCCGTCCAGCCACGCTCCTCCATTAGCTGCCGTATGCGTAATTGTGCGTTCATTTTTATCACCTGCCCATCCGTATCTATTCTAATTCCCAAAAGGGTGCTATAATAGTCACAATCGGTAGACATGGCATTTCCCAAAAGGGACATAGATAGTATGGGGCTGGAAGGAAATACTATACCCAATAGGAGGCGGTTTCTATGGAAAGGCCGGAAACGGTTTTTGAGTGGCTGGCGCGGAGGCGCAATGTTACGGTGGAGG
>CANQNE010000024.1 GCA_947625135.1 uncultured Lachnospiraceae bacterium | reverse complement strand
GAAAGCGGCGAAGAAGCCATCGCACAGTTGGAAGAAGCAGTGGATCTTCTGATGAGCGTTGTGAAGGAATTGAAGTCTCTGGAAAGCGCGGAGGTGTGATATGGCTATCAAGACTTTAGGAGAAGTCGCTCAATATATAAATGGACGAGCATTTAAGCCAACAGAATGGGAGGAAACAGGAAGGCCTATTATCAGGATTCAAAACTTAACCGACACCTCTCAAGTTTACAATAGAACAACAAAAATCTTCGAGGAAAGATATCTTGTCAAAGACGGAGATTTGCTATTTGCGTGGTCGGCATCTTTGGGCGCACATATTTGGCACGGTGAAGATGGTTGGTTAAATCAGCATATCTTTAAGGTGCTGCCCAATAAAGAAACAAATAAAATGTATCTTTATTATTATTTAATTCATATTGTTGACCAACTGTATGCAAAGACACACGGATCGGGCATGGTTCACATTACACTAAAACCCTTTAAGGAAACACCTGTATATTTACCCTCACTTTATGAGCAACAGCGCATTGTTGACCGCATAGAAAGCCTGTTTGCCAAACTGGACGAGGCGAAGGAAAAGGCGCAGGCCGTGGTAGACGGTTTTGAAGCCCGTAAAGCGGCGATTCTGCATAAGGCGTTTACGGGGGAGCTAACAGCGAAGTGGAGGCAAGAAAACGGTATACCGTCAAATTGTTGGAAAGAAGTTTGTTTTGATGAAGTTGCTACTATTAAAAGCAATCTGGTAGATCCTAAAGAGTATCAGGATTTTCCTCATATTGCACCAGATAATATTGAAAAAAAGACAGGGGTTTTATTAGAGTATCGGACGATTAAAGAAGATAAGGTAAAAAGCGGAAAACACCGCTTTTACGCGGGACAAATTTTATACTCAAAGATAAGGCCTTATCTCTCAAAAGTTGTGATTGCAGACTTTGACGGTTTATGTAGTGCCGATATGTACCCCATAGAGGCAAAAAAGAACACTAAATATTTGTGGTATTATATGCTTTCAGATGAATTTCTCCAACAAGCATCTTCCGCTGGCTCTCGCTCAGTTTTGCCTAAAATTAACCAAAAAGAGCTTTCTGTTCTTAAAGTTAAAATGACTTCTCCTGACGAACAGAAACAAATTGTTGATATTCTTGATTTACTTTTTATAAAAGAGCAACAAGCTAAAAAAACGGCCGAAGCCGTTTTAGACCAAATTGAAGCTATGAAAAAATCCATCCTTGCCCGTGCTTTTCGTGGGGGACTTGGAACCAATGATCCAGCAGAAGAAAGTGCAGTGGAGTTGTTGAAACAGGTGTTATAATCATTCAGCCACACTACGCAAGAATGGGAAGAATACTATAATAGTCTCTTATCAAAAAAGCAACACTATTAATTATACGTCATTCCTGTTGCAGTAGTTAAAATGTGATAAGGCCATAATTCATTAGAACATTTTAGAAGGTTTTGGTAGGTATGCTATTGTTGTGCAACAAGTAGCCTGAAGGAGTCTTGCAATGTAAAGGAAGAGGATTATGGATACATTGTTTCAATATACATCTGTAAATGCCTTAGAAAGTATTCTGACAAATTGCACAATAAGATTATATCCGTTAGATACAATGGATGATCTTCAAGAGGAGATGAGTAAAGATTGTAAAGGATTTGGTAATTGTGTGTTCTGTAGTTCTTGGAGTGGGGAAGCTAAAGAAATGATACCGATGTGGAAGATGTATGGTGATAATTTTCAAGGTGTCAGGATTGGATTGCCAGCAGATCCATTTATAAAATATCATTATACTGCAGAAGAAGCTGAAAAATACTTGCCTAATCCTAACAAAATAGAAATATCCAGTTATATTCCATTGCATGACGTTGTAAATCTAAATTATATGATACTTCACAAGGCTGGGGAATCTCTGTTGAAAAAAGTGAAGTATGTGGATGATATTGATAAATTAGTTCCACAATTATGGAAACAGATAGAAGAAAAGGATTGTTTGGGGAATAGTCATATTATGGAGTATTGGAATTATGGAGGTTTAGGAATATATAAAAATAAATACTGGGAGTTTCAAAAAGAATATAGATATTTATTATATCTGTTTCCGGTAGGTTATCCAATTTTTGATTTGGCTATTAAAATAATGCAAGCGACTAGTGATGTTACAATGATGAAAAGTATATTGCAAGATATTAGTCATGGAGAAAAAAGAAATATATTGCCATACTATGATTTGAAAATATCTGATGAAGCATTATCAAAGATGGAGATAGTCCTGGGGGTGAAGATATTGGAAACGGATAGAAAAAGAGTATATTCATTAGTTCATTCTGTAAATCCTAAGATATCAATTAAAGAAAGTAGTTTGAATGGTTTGCTTAGAATAGATAAGATTTAGTATTGTAGAGTCTGATGATTTAAATATGTTGCTTGATTGAATAAGTAAGTTCCAGTGCAGAAGAAAATTCTACTGTACTTTATAAGTTATTATTTTTTTAAATTGCAGAAAAAAGGTGGAATCACTTGATTTACAGACTGTAAGACTATTTATTATGTGGTTTCGAGGAGTTAAATTCCAGTATTATGGCACATAATTGTGAAAAGACTGCTACAAGACAACGTAGAATCTCAACTTTTAGAGGAATTGAAAAAAGAGAAAAATTCTTTACAAAGTATCGGGTTGACTATGAGGAAAAGGCTTTTTATGACATATTAAAAGGGTGTATTTTCCTAGTTGAGGACTTATCTTTTTTAGATTAAAAGGAGACCAATTTGACAAAGCCCATGCGAAGAAGGTGAGAAAAAGTCCAGCAGGAGGACGGAGGCGCTGCTGGAAAAATTACCAATGAAATGTACCCCAGCGCCCTCCTTTTTCAACCCAAACCGTTTCGGGTTATCATTTCAGGACAGCAGCCAGTCGATGAGGTACAGGGACTTGATGCCGTCGTAGGAATTGATATAATTTCTGTCCATTGATAATACGATCTTTTCATAGTTGTCCGGTATCATGCGCAGCGGTCTTAGTTCCCGCTCGCGGGTTTCCGGCGACTGCATGCTTTCTGTTACCTGGATATACAGTTTATCATTTGGCTTTTCAGCTACAAAGTCGACTTCCGTTTCTCCAACTTTGCCGATGTATACACGGTAATCACGGCGCATCAGTTCCAGAAATACAATATTTTCGATAATATGTCCCCTGTCCGCATCGCGATAACCCAGTAGCAGATTGCGAAAGCCCATATCAGAAATATAATTCTTTCCCGGTGTCTTCAGAAGCTTTTTGCCTTTCACGTCATACCTTCCGACAGAGTAGATGATAAACGCGCTGCGCAGCAGGGAAATGTATTTTTCTACCGTTTTGCCAGCTATATTATTATTTCCGGAAAGCAGCGTAGAAAATTCTGCGGAAAGCAGGCAGGCGTTGGAACCGGTAATATAAACATCCACATTAAAATCCAGACGAAAAGACTCGGTCGCCTTTTTCCAATGTTCCACAGTCTGAAGCTCATCGAATATCAGATAGGTTTTTCCATCTTTCGGAATACGTTCGCTGACATAATCATAAAAAGAAAGGTAATCATAAAGATCTCGATAACGCAGGGATTCCAGATTTATATGAATGATGTTGGCGTCTGCCACGCCGTTGTCTGTCAGGTATTGATGAAACAGATCCAGCAGAGATGACTTGCCGCATCTGCGAATACCGGTGACAATCTTGATAGTTTCAGACTTGAAAGTCAAAAACTATTCAAATTATATACTTTTTCGACATAATATAACCAAAACTTTTTGCAAAGAATGCGTGAATGTAAGCTATATAAATGTTTGTTTCATATTGTGTCAAAGGCCTGCAGATTCAAGCTCTGCTCAGTGAGATAAAACCCATGGACGAAGAAAGTTCCATGGGTTTTTTATGTATAAACAATGAGTAAAAAATGAAGTTCAACAGGCCACTTGTCTGAAAAATCAGGCAGATGACTATAAATCAGAAAAATGAAAAATTAGCAATGAAAAGTCCCAAGTATATTGACATTGTGTCAGAATAATGCTATACTTTGCATTGACACAATGTCAGAATAGGCCATGAAGGTAAAGAAACTATAAAGAAAAACATCGGCGGAAAACGGATAAATCAGACGTATGCTTCTATGAGGTGAGATGCGTGCCGATGATCATTGACACGCCTCTGACGCTCACGGGAAGATAATTGCAGCACCTTCAAGCCGGTACTTTTTGAGTTCCCCGCCGATCACCGCCGCCAGCCCGGTGACGTTATCTGCAAATGTCTTTCTTTGAAAAGAAAACAGCATATAGGGGTTTTCTTTTGTAACCGGAATTATCGTGAAGATCGTCCCATAGCTGCAAACCAAAAAACTGGCAAGGAGGAAATAAGAATGCCAAAGGGATCACTGGAGTTGACAAATGCCCGGAAGGAAGAGATTATCAACGCCTGCGAAAAACTATATAAGACAAAGAGTTTTAAGGAGATCACCCTGAAAGACATCGGGGACGCAACCAGTTTTACCCGAACATCGATCTACAACTATTTTCAGACAAAGGAAGAGATTTTCCTTGCACTTTTGCAGAGGGAGAACGAATTGTGGATCGCGGATCTGAATCGGATCATGGAGGAAAACGCTGTGCTTACCAGAGACGAATTTGCCGATAAACTGGCACATTCCCTGGAGAAGCGGGAACAGCTTTTGAAGATCATGTCGATGAATCATTATGATCTGGAAAGCAGCAGCCGGCTGGAGCGGCTCACGGAGTTTAAGGTCGCTTACGGAGGTTCCCTGCGCGGGGTCATGCGCTGTCTGGAGCAATATTTCCCGGAAATGCCGATCTCGGATAAGCAAAAATTCCTGTACACGTTTTTCCCGTTCATGTTTGGCATTTATCCTTACACCGTGGTAAACGAAAAACAACGGACTGCCATGGAGCGGGCCGGCGTAAACTATGTGTTTATGACGATCTATGAAATTGTATACAACTGCGTAAGAGGGCTGTTAAGAGATTAAAAAGGAGGGTCTTTCATGAAGTATACGAAACTGGGCAGATCCGACCTGACCGTCTCCCGCATCTGCATGGGATGTATGGGCTTCGGAAACGCGGCTACCGGACAGCACAGTTGGACAGTGGACGAGGAACAGACCAGAGAGATCATCAAACATGGCCTTGCGCTTGGGATCAATTTTTATGACACCGCCATCGTCTACCAGAACGGCACCAGCGAACAGTATGTGGGCAGGGCGCTGAGTGATTTCGCAAAGCGGGATGATTTTGTGATCGCCACGAAGTTCACGCCCCGGACACAGGACGAGATCGACGCCGGGATAAGCGGACAGAAGCATATTGAAAATTATCTGAATCAGAGCCTTCAAAATCTCGGCATGGACTATGTTGACCTTTACATCTATCACATGTGGGACTATCACACGCCCATGGAGGAGATCATGGAGGGACTGCATAATGCGGTCAGGGCGGGCAAGACCCGGTATATCGGCATCTCTAACTGCTTCGCATGGCAGCTTGCCAAAGCCAATTTCTATGCGAGAGAAAACGGGCTGACAGAGTTTATATCTGTTCAGGGACATTATAACCTGATCGCCCGGGAGGAGGAACGGGAGATGGCTCCCTTCTGCGCAGATCAGAACATCGCAATGACGCCCTACAGCGCCCTTGCCGGCGGGCGTCTCTCAAAACATCCCGGCGAGACCTCCCGGCGGCTGGAACAGGACGCCTACGCCAGATTCAAATATGACGCTACGGCGGAGGCGGACGGAAAGATCATCGCCCGTGTGGCAAAGCTGGCTGATCAGCGCGGCGTTACGATGACAGAGATTTCACTTGCATGGCTGCTGACAAAAACCGCCGCTCCGGTGGTGGGCGCAACGAAGTTTTCCCACGTGGAGGGCGCGGCAAGGGCCGCAGAGCTGGAGTTAACACAAGACGAGATCGACTATCTGGAGGAACTGTATGTGCCCCATGCCCTTGTGGGCGTGATGGCGCAGAACGGAAAGCAGAAGGCGGGAAACGTGGTTTGAATCAAAGCAGGAAGCAGCGGAACAGCCAAAGCAGAGACCAAACCAGAGACCAAAGCAGGAAGCAACCTGACAACTTAAACATCAGCAAATAAAATATATAATAAATATGACAGGAGGAAAATCAAAATGAAAAAGATCACACAGACTGCAGGCAGAGATCAGCTTGGCGGCTTCGCGCCGGATTTCGCCCATTTCAATGACGACGTTCTCTTTGGCGAGAACTGGAACAATTCCGATATCGACTTAAAGACCCGCTGCATCATCACCGTGGTGGCGCTGATGTCTTCCGGGATCACGGACTCTTCGCTGACCTACCATTTGGAAAATGCTAAAGCCCACGGTGTAACAAAAGCAGAGATCGCCGCTATTGTGACCCACGTTGGGTTTTACGTTGGCTGGCCCAAGGCATGGGCGGTGTTCCGTCTGGCAAAAGATGTGTGGAGCGAAGGGGAGCCGGCGCTTACGGAGAAAGACAAATACCAGAATACGATCCTTTTCCCTATCGGCGCTCCCAACGACGGCTTCAAGCAGTATTTCTCCGGGCAGAGCTATCTTGCGCCCATATCAAAAGAACAGGTGGGCATTTTCAATGTAACCTTTGAGCCGGGCTGCCGGAACAACTGGCATATCCATCACGCCCACAAAGGCGGCGGGCAGATCCTCATCTGCGTCGGCGGGCGCGGCTATTATCAGGAGTGGGGCAAGGATGCTGTGGAGATGAAGCCGGGAGACTGCATCAATATCCCCGAAGGCGTCAAGCACTGGCATGGCGCTGCGCCGGACAGCTGGTTTTCCCACCTTGCAGTTGAGGTTCCGGGCGAGAACGGTTCCAATGAATGGCTGGAGCCGGTAGAGGAAAAGCAGTATGGAGATTTGAAATAGAAATGGCAAAAGCGATGGGCAATGATCATTGTAAGAGGTTGCCGGAAGAATTGAATGATATAAAAAGTGGAGGTATTATGCAAGAATACAGACAAACACAAACACCGAAGCTGGGCTTCGGACTGATGCGGCTGCCAAAAAAAGTGCTTGGCACCGACATCGAGCAGGTGAAAAAAATGGTGGATCTGTTCATGGAGGCGGGATTTACATATTTTGACACGGCTTTCGTTTACGGTTCCTCAGAACAGGACATCAAAAAGGCGCTGGTTGAACGCTATCCGAGAGAATCTTATACCCTTGCCACGAAGCTCAATGTTACGATAGCTTCCGATGAGAAAGCGGCACAGGAGCAGTTTTATAAAAGCCTGAAGCGAACGGGCGCAGGATATTTTGATTATTATCTGCTGCACGCGCTCATGGAGAATAACTATAAAAAGTACGATCAGTACCATATCTGGGACTTCGTAAAAGCACGAAAAGAGGAAGGGCTGATCAGGCGCTTCGGTTTTTCTTTCCATGCCGGGCCCCAGCTTCTGGACCGTTTGCTCACCGAACACCCGGAAGTAGATTTCATTCAGCTGCAGATCAACTATGCTGACTGGAACGATCCGAAGGTATCATCCCGGGCGAATTATGAGGTTGCGAGGAAGCATGGGAAACCCATTATCGTCATGGAGCCGGTGAAGGGCGGCAAGCTGGCGAATCCTCCGGCGGCGGTCAAAAAACTGTTTTCAGACTATGCGCCGGACATGTCTCCCGCATCATGGGCCATCCGGTTTGCGGCAAGTCTGGATGGGATTCTTACAGTGCTTTCGGGAATGTCCAATGTGGCGCAGATGGAAGATAACCTCGCCTACATGAAGGATTTTCAGTCGTTAAATGAAGAAGAACAGAAGATCATCCGGCAGGCGCAGAAGATTCTCGGCAGCTCCGGGGAGATCCCGTGTACGGCATGTCACTACTGCACAGACGGATGCCCGAAGCAGATCCCGATCCCCGATATTTTTGCGGCTGCGAATCTGCAGCTTGGAAACGGGCAGCTGGCGCAGGCAAAAGAGAGGTATGCAGCAATCCCGGAGGGACACCGGGCCACGGACTGTGTCGGATGCGGACAGTGCGAACGGGCCTGCCCGCAGCATTTGAAGATTGTGGACAATTTGAAACAGTGTGGGACAATGTTAGAGGCATAAGCCTTTAGGATGATGGAAAGGAGAGAAGGGACATGAGTAAAACATTAGTAGCTTATTTTTCAGCAAGCGGAACGACGGCGAGAGCGGCCAATGCACTGGCACAGGCAGCAGGGGCAGATCTGTATGAGATCAGGCCAGCCGTCCCCTATACCCCGGCGGACTTAAACTGGATGGATAAAAAATCCCGCAGTTCTGTGGAGATGAATGACAAGGCCAGCCGTCCCGCGCTGGCGGACAAAAGCGCCAACATCGGGGCATACGATACCATCCTGCTTGGCTTTCCGATCTGGTGGTATACGGCCCCTCGTATCATTCATACATTTCTGGAAAGCTATGACTTCTTTGGAAAGAAGATCGTTCTGTTTGCCACATCCGGCGGCAGCGGATTCGGCGGGACAGCAAAAGAACTGGCGCCGGTCTGCCCCGGTGCGGCAGTCTTGGAAGGCAAAGTTCTGAACGGCGATCTCTCTGAGGCTGCCTTGAAAAAGTGGATGGAGACGGCTGTCAAGCCCTGAGCAAAAGCGGGGAGAACTTGACTTGACCGGTGAAACATGTCATAATGAGTGAGAAACGCCATGACCGGTAGGAGAGAGAAAATGACAAAAACAGGTCGTAAGAGTATGGCGACGTACTGAAATCCATAAAAACAGGAGGAATTGATATGAGAAAGAAATGGAAAGCCCGCATTGCGAGCGGTATCCTTTCGGCGGCAATGATCGTTACCATGCTTCCGGTCACGACATTTGCCGCGGCGGCGGAACCGGCGAAAGACGCGGAAGCAACTGGGGAGATGGCAGAAGATGAGCAGAACGCATTTCTGGAGATCTTAAAGGAAAACAAGGCGTAAGCGCTGGTTTCAGAAGATTTTCCGGTGGAACCGGAACAGCCGGAGATCGATCTTTCCAACAGCATTTCCGAGGATAATACGCCGCAGAAGGAGCATACGCTGCAGGGGCTGGACCTGGAGACCATCGACATGGCTGGGGCCGTGGCTGTAGCGGCAGCAGACGCGCAGGTGTCGAAGCCTGCAGGCGAGGGAACCCAGGAAGCGCCTTATCAGATCACAAGTCTGGCGGAGCTTCACTGGTTTGCGGGTCTTGTAAACGGTACGCTGACAGGCGTCGACCAGAATACCGGGGCGTGTGCGAAGCTGATGAATGACATCAGCTTTGAAGAAGACCTGAACGCCGGTATTTCCTGGACGCCGATCGGTTACGGAAAGGACAGCGCAGGAGAGTGGATCGCCTATACGGGAACCTTCGACGGAAATGACAAGATCATTGAGGATCTTTCCATTGTTACGGACGACAAAACCTCTTATATGGGAATGTTCGGCGTCAATAAAGGCGTGATCAAAAATCTGAACATCGTGAATGCCGCGATTAACTGCGGAGATATTACATACGATAATCCCGAGGTTGCCGAGGCAGGCGGGGCCGGCATCATCGCCGGGGTAAACTACGGCGAGATCTCCTCCTGTCTCATTGGGATCGCCTATGTAAGGGCGACCTATGGGGTCGGCGGCATCGCGGGCATCAATACAGGTCTGATCAAAGATACCGGCCTGGAGATCGTTATTCTCAAAGGTATTTCCTATGTGGGCGGCGTCACGGGTTCCAATTTGCCAGATGGCCGGATAGAAAATGTGGTATCTTATTCAAGCGTGGAAGGCGAGCTGGCAACAGGCGGCATTGCCGGTGAAAACTTCGGCGCCATAGAACACAGTATGTTTTTGGGAAAAGCAGCAGCTTCTCCTTTTGAATTTGACGATAAGGCGCAGGAGAGCACAGGCTTTTTCTGCGGCGGCATCGCAGGCTACAACAACGGTGTGATCAACGACTGCGAGACTGGTTATGATGCTTCCGAAGATCCGGATCTCGATCCCGAACTGGATCCGGAGCAGAATCCGGATCTGGTGGAGCAGATGCAGGATGCTGATATCAGCGGCGTTGTCTATGTGGGCGGCATCGCGGGCGAAAACGTAGGAACCATTTCAGAATGTCATAATCACGTGAGTGTGAACGGATTTAAGATGGATCCGGAAAAGATCCCTGAGGGTCAGGAAGGAACTTATGATTTTATTTCCAGAGAGATCGGCGGCATTGCAGGCAGGAACGGCTATAATTATGAAACAGAAGGTACAGAGACAACGGTTGTTTCGGGGCTGATCACCGGCTGCGAAAACCATGGCCTTGTAACCGGCGGGATCGTATCCGCAGGGGATCAGACACAGCCGGAGGATTACGGCGACGGCGCTTATTTCGGCGGTATTGCAGGCACATGTTTGGGCGCGTCCATAGAAGAATGTGTCAATGACGGAATGGTGATGGGATATGCTGATGTGGGCGGTATCGCCGGTTATGCGGGAGACCCGTCAGATGCCGACGAAATGACCCCGGTCACTGTCATCAGAAACTGCACGGGGCCGAAAGGGCTCATAACGGCTTCGACAAACATCGGAGGGATCGTGGGCCAGACTCACGGTGCGCAGACATTGATAGAAAACTGTAAATTTACCGGCATAGTCAGCGGTGAAGGCGACTGCGCAGGCGGTATTGTGGGCTGCAACGAGAGCCATATCAAAAACTGCGTGGGCGGCGATCCCGCCCAGACGGACGGCTTTTGTTTCGTGACCGCCCAGGAAGTGGCAGGCGGTATTGCCGGTTTGAATATGTGGCAGGGTAATGTGGAAGGCTGCACAAGCTATGGAATTGTGGGCGTGAGTGTACAGGAATCCTCCACGTTGGAAGAATCGGATGTGTTTACGGCGAAAGGACATTACGCAGGCGGCATTGTGGGTGTGAACAGTGCTTCTGTCAGCGGATGCAACACCACAGGCGAGACAATGATCGGCGCGCTGTATGGCGCGGGCGGCGTCGCAGGCGCTAACTTCGGTACGTTGGACAACTGCGGTGTCGACAAAGACGTACGGGTTCATGGTGACCAGGTGGTTGGCGGTATTGCAGGCCTCAACTGCGATACGCCTTCGGATCATGGCCTGGAAGAACTGGAGGATCCGGACTGGATTGAGTACGTACCGGATGAATGGGCGGCATCTATCAATTCATGTGTAAGTCAGGGAAAGATAGGACCCAGTCAGCCGGAATATGACGCGGACGGAAATCAGGTCGAGAAAAACTACGGCGGTATCGGCGGCGTAGCGGGTATCAACGGAGGCAGCATCCTGTCCAGTACCTTTAGCGGCACCATCTCAGACTGGATCTCAGACGAAGAACAGTTGAGCGCCGTGGCGGTGGGCGGCATCGCAGGCGGCAGCAAAGGCCTGATCGATAGCTGTACTTTGGAAGGCGCGGATATAAGCGCTGATGCCAGCAACCTGGTAGGCGGTGTCGCCGGTGCAAATACCGGTATCGTGAAAAACATTGAGCAGACAGGCGCTGTCTATATATATGGAAAGAATATAGTGGGCGGCATCGTAGGATTCAACCAGTCCAGGGGGGATTCTACAGCCATCATCGAAAATGCCGACTGTTCAGAAAATACGTATGTGTGCGCTTTTGGCGCCTGCGCAGGCAGCGCCGCCGGATATAACAGCGGCCAGATCTGCAATTCAAGTTCCAGAGCTGAAATATTAGCGGATTACATTGCCGGCGGCGTGGCGGGCTACAACGCCTTCTCCGGTGTTCTGGAAAACTGCGAATACAAATACAGCTTTCTGCGGCTCACAGAAAGAACAGATGAGACTCCGAGAGAAGACTTTACCGGCTGTATCGCAGGCGGTATTGTCGGATGGAATATAGGAAGCGTTACGGATTGTGAAAGCGTCAGCGGTTCCATAACAGGAGACTACACCATCGGCGGCGTGGCAGGCTATAACGGGGGAACCGTTCAGGGAAGCACCAGCACCATGACGGTAACGGCGATCCAGTCATCAGGCGGTATTGTGGGCTACAATCAGTGCGGCGCGGATGACGCGGAAACCTTTTCCGGCGCGGGGAGCTCGCCTGAGGGCGCGGTATATCCCGGCATGGTCGAGAACTGCGTCAATGCCGGAACCATCGATATCGCGAGCAACGATCTGCTTTATGTTGAAAATCTGGGCGGTATCGTCGGCTTTAACAGAGGACAGATCAAAGACTGCATCAATAACGGCAATGTGGACGGAGGAAATCTGTCCCCGAAGCATGTGGGCGGCATTGCGGGCTACAATATCGTGTACACGGATGAGAGCGCATCCGGGACTATTTCCGGCTGTGAAAATACAGGAACCGTCAAAGGAACAAAGGATATCGGCGGTATCGTCGGTCTTACGAGAGGCGGTCTTGTGGATCGGTGCAGCAATATGGGAGAGATCGTGGGAAGCTCCTATGTGGGCGGCATCGCCGGATATGTCTACGCGGATACTGCCAGTGTGGGCATCACTTCCTCTTACAATACGGGGGACGTGAAAGGCGTGCAGCGCTATATCGGCGGCATCGCAGGCTACGCGAGAGCGGAGTCCGCAGATGCGGAGCCCGGCTATGTGAAGGTTGAGAACTGTTATAACATAGGCTATGTTGAGATTAATCAAAATCTGAAGGATGCCAAAAGAGTGGGCGGCATCCTCGGCCATACCCATGACGCGGTGCAGGTGAGAAACTGCTTTTATCTGGAAAGCTGTGTGGAAGGTCAGGGTGTCTATAAAGTAGCGGACGTCAAAAGCGGCGCTTATGGAACGGGAATAGAAGATTTCCTGAACGGCCATGTGGCATGGTCTCTGCAGGCAGGCGAAAAACCCGGTACGCTTGTGTGGGGCCAGAAGCTGTTTCCGGCATACGATTACGATTCATGTGATACATTCCCCGTGCTTGCACAGGTGGAAGAAGAGCGGGTAGTGTATGCGCTCTGGATCACCGACGAGGAGATCCTTCATGAAGAGTATACGAATATCGGCGCAAAGCTGACAGATTATGAAGATGAGAAGGACGGGTATCGGCTGGACGGCTGGTATACCGACCAGGCAATGACGGATAAATGGGATTTTGAAACGGACACTGTGGGCGATCAGGATACGCTGGGGCTCTTTGGCAAATGGGTAGCGCTCATATACGGCGATGTGAATGCAAACGGTGTTGTGGATGCGGATGACGCGCTGCTGATTCTGCAGAAGATTGTGGGACTGAAGACATTTGACAGAACCCAGACCCAAGTGGCAGACGTGAATGGCGACGGCGGGATCACGGCGGATGACGCCCTGCTGGTGCTGCAGAAAATAGTGGGACTGATCCCACGCTTCCCCGTGGAGAAGACAGAATCCGATCCCGGGCAGAGGGAACCGGCCACGATCACGGTGTATTCCACCAATGACATTCACGGTGTGGTACAGGGAGACGCGGAAAACGGTATCATTGGTCTTCCGCAGGTGAGCGGTATTGCGGCTTCTACCGAAAATTCCATTTTGCTGGATGCGGGGGACGCTACCCAGGGCGCCAGCTTCGCTACGGTAGGAAGCGGCGAGCACGTGATCGACGTGATGAACGTGGCGGGCTATAGCGCCATGGCAGCAGGCAACCACGAGTTTGACTACGGCGCGGAGACGCTGCTTGCCAACGCGAAAAAGGCGGGATTTCCGATCCTGTCGGCGAACGTGAAGAAGGACGGGGAGCAGCTGCTCCCGGCATCCACGGTGATCGAACGGGCAGGCTTTAAGATCGGCGTGGTGGGGATCACGACGGCTTCCACAGCCACCTCCACCAATCCCGACAAGCTGGCGGGCATCACCTTTGAAAACGAAGTCGCCTCCGCGAAGGAACAGATCGCGGCGCTGAAGGACAGCGTGGATGCCATCATTCTGGTGACCCATCTGGGCGATAACCAGACGGCTTCGGACGTCACCGCAAAAGCCCTTCTGGAAAGTCTGGACATAGAAGAACTGGCCATGATCGCGGCAGTGATCGACGGACACAGCCATACGGTGGAAAACGACTCCTATCTGTCGATTCCCATCGTACAGACAGGCACCCAGAATAAAAATCTGGGCATGGTGACCATTGAATTTAACAAAAACGGCAATTTTGCCGCCGAGGGCGCGGTATGGGATTACCAGACGGCTTCGGAGTTTGCCCTTACGGAAGTTGGCGAGTTGGCGAAAAAAGTCACACAGGAGGTGCTGGACGAGTGCATCCTTGACATGGATCCGATCCTCGCCGAGGAGATCGGACGTACGGGCGCGCCTCTCTGGGGCGGGTATATTTACTACGATTACGCGGAGCCCAGGATCGTGGAAACGACCATGGGAGATCTGGTAACGGACGCATTCCGGTATTACGGAGAAAAATTTAAGGCAAACAACGGTCTTGCCCAGCCGGTGATCGGTCTGGAGAACGGCGGCGGAATCAGCGCTACCCTCCCTTACGGCATCATGACCCGCGGGGATATCCTGAACGCTTTTAACCATGGCAATACGGTGGATCTGATCAAAGTGACGCCGTCACAGCTTTATGAGGCTTTGGAGGCAGGACTTTCCGTGATCACCGGACAGGACGACACAGGCCTTCTGCTTCGCCAGAAGGTATCGGGCAGCTTCCTGCAGGTATCGGGACTGACCTATACTTATGATCCTGCCGGGGAAGCAGGGAAAAAGGTAGTGTCTGTTGTTCTCGAGGACGGAACATCCCTTTCCCGTGAGGACAGCGCCACGGAGCTTTTGGTTGCCACCAACAATTATGTAACGACCTTTGCGGGCCTGAAGGACGGACAGAAACTGGGCGAGCTGGGCGGCGAGGATTCTCTCGTGCAGGACTATGTGCTGCACCTGACCAACGACGGCGCCGACACCCTGATCGTAGATAAGCCCGCAGGACGGATCGTGATCGCAGGCGACAAGTCTCCGGAGAGCTATGAGGTTGTGATCCCGGTGAAGGCTTCGGACGGATCGGCCTATGATTTCACAGGAACGGAATTCGAGGTCGTGATCGACAATGACGCGCAGGATATCCGGAAGGTGACCTGCCAGAAGGACGGGCTGCATCTGACGGTGACGAAAGGCGCGTATACCTTCTACCTGACGGAATCGGCAGACAACATACCGGTTTATACAAATAATTATTCCGGTTCCGGAACGGTAACGACAGCGGACGGCTACTACCACCTGTACTTTACGGTAGATCCCGCCGCAGTGAAATAATAGTTGTAAAACTGGTTTTTCCTTTCAGTTTTTCAGAACGGTGAGGGGACCGGGTGTGCCCGGTTTCCTTCACCGTATTTTTAATTTCACAGGAACATGGCCGGGAACCGTTTACGACATATAAACAGCCTTTTACGTCAGAAGTCTGCATCCCGATGAAAAATGTTTTATACTGTAAATGATAAAATGGAGGTAGTAGGGAAAGAACAGCATAAGGAGGGGAAAAGCTATGAAAAAGCAATGGAAAAGCAGGATCATCAGCGGCGTTCTCACGGCGGCGCTGACCATCACCATGCTTCCGGCTGCGGCCTTTGGCGCGTCGGACAAAGAGACCGGAGCAGCCAAAGAAGCAGCGGCGGAAGCGACCGGGAATATCCTGCCGGACGGCAAAAAAACAGACAGTCTCACAGAGGATTCTGTGTGGCCCAAGGTGGATCTGTCCGACAATCTTGCGGAGGATCCCGGGGAGGACGTGCTTCTGGAAGAGGAGCTTGCGGACAAAAAGGAAAGAGCGGCGCAGGCGGCGGCGATCAGTGAAAGATCCGGCCCGAACGTGACGGTGCCTTTGCCCCCGGCGGCGGAAACTGTGTCGAAGCCCGCAGGGGAGGGCACGGAAGACGCGCCCTATCTGATCACGGACCCGAAGGAGCTTCGCTGGTTCGCGGCTCTTGTCAACGGCGTTCTGGAAGGCGTGGAGCAGAATACAGCGGCCTGCGCCAGACTGGAGAATGACATCAGCTTTGCGGAGGATATGGAGGCGGATATCTCATGGACGCCTATCAGCTGTAGGCTGGAAGAACCCTATACAGGGATATTTGACGGCGCTTCCCATGTGATCGACAGTCTGTATGTGGTCACGGAGGATGTAGAATATGTGAGCCTGTTTGGTGTAAATGACGGTATGATCAAAGACCTGACTGTCACAGGCGCAGTGATCCGGTGCGCCCCGAAATGGAAGTATCGTGGCTGCGCCGGCGTGATCGCCGGCAGGAATGACGAGAACGGTGAGATCAAAAACTGCAGGATCGAATCCGCAAACGTGGAAGGGTTCGCATACGTGGGCACTGTGGCCGGTCACAGCTACGGGCAGATCCATGACGTGGCCGTGGAGTCCTCCGAAGTTACCGGTACAAGATATGTGGGCGGCATTGTCGGAGAAGATTATGACGGCAGACTTACAGGCTGCCGGATGGGAAAGGAGCCGTCCGAAGAAGACCAGCAGAGTGGGACGAACGCGGAAGCCGAAAACCGTGCCGCGGTCAGCGGCGTGTCGTATGTGGGCGGCATTGCGGGCGATGCGTATGCCAGCAGAGAAATCTCAGACTGTGTGAATTATGAGAACGTGGCCGCTGTTCCCAATCCCGACGGCGGCAGGAACAAATATATCGGTGGGATCATCGGTTTTGGCGCGAGCAGTCCGGTTACCGGATGTGAGAATTACGGAGCCGTTGACGGATATGCTGCTTCCAGCGAAGAAGGGCAGCCGCCACAAGACGGGTCCCAGGGAAGCAAATATATCGGCGGCATCGCGGGAGAAATTTACCGTGCGGTCCTGGAAAACTGTACCAATTATGGACCGGTCACAGGCGACGTTTGCGTGGGCGGTATCGCGGGCTATGCAGAAAGCAGGTTTTATGAAAATGAAGGAGAAACGCGCATTCATGAGTGTGTGTTGAAAAGCTGCGCCAACGAGCCGGACGCGGCCGAAGGAGACTGCGTCACGGGCAAACAGAATGTGGGCGGCATCGCCGGCCTAACCGATGGACAGTATACGAGCATTGAAGACTGCGTCAACAAAAGCGCCGTTTTTGGCATGGGCGGCGACAGCACAGGCGGCATCGCGGGCTGGAACGAAGGACATATTTTAAACTGTACCAACGGGGACAAAAGAGGCTTCCTTTATGGCGACTTTTTCTGCGTGGGCGGCTCCCAGGTGGTGGGCGGCATCGCCGGCGCCAATGTTTACCATGGCGTGATCGAAAACTGTAACAATTACATGTCGGTGGTCGCGGACAGCGCGCAGTATGGCGCGACTGACCCGGAAGAAGACTATGCCGGGGACGGATGCTTCGCAGGCGGCATCGCCGGTGTCAACAGCGCCGACATCGTGGGGTGTTCTGCCGATGCTCTGTCAGAAAGTGTTCGCGCCCAGTATGGCGCGGGCGGCATTGCCGGGATCAGCACCGGAACGGTGAAGGGCTGTCATGCGTTTATAGAAGTGTGCGGCGGAGAAGCCGTGGGCGGCATTGCCGGGATCAACTGCACCGCTCCTGCGGAGCACGGTCTGGAGGATCTGGAAGAGCCGGACATGTCTTATCGTCCGGAAACCTGGCCTGCCCTGATCACCGACAGTGATTTCGAATTCCGTATCCTGCCGATCCTGCCCGAGGACGACGAAGACGGGAATGTGATCGTCGTGATCGCGTACAGGAATTTCGGCGGCATTGCCGGAGTAAACGAGGGAACGATCGATCTCTGCGGTGTGATTGACGGAAGGGTGAGGATGGATGATATGTCCGTGGATAACGTGGGCGGCATTGCCGGCACAAACAAAGGACAGATCACCGGCGCTCAGGCAGACATCCAGATATCTGCGGGCGCCAGCAGCCCTGTGGGCGGCGTGGCAGGCCTCAACACCGGTACTATCAGCCAGGCGGAACTATCGGTCAGCATGACGGCGTATTCCTGTGCAGGCGGCATTGCGGGCTGCAACTGGATCTCCGGCGTGATCGACCAGTGCCAGATCAAGAACGGAAAGCTGGCGCTTGCGGACGACCCCGATGATGTATGGGACGGCGAATATCTGGGCGGCATCGCCGGTGTGAATCTCGGCTCTGTGGCGAACTGTGACAATGCCGGCGGTTCTGTCAGCGCCCTGCAATATGTGGGCGGTATCGCAGGCGTCAACCAGGGCAGTATCAGGGAATGTACCAGCAGCGCGGACGTTTACGCTGAATATGGCGCAGGCGGCATCGCAGGGGAAAACACCTGTTATGACGAAATGGAATATGAGTTTCCCGACGCGGGAGACCCGCCGGAGGACGCCGTTTATCCCTGCGAGATCACAGGCTGCGTGAATACGGGAGCAGTCAGCTTGCAGAGCGGCATGGAATCGAATCTCGGTTTGTTTGGCGGTATTACCGGTTATAACACGGGTCTGATCGGAGAATGTATAAATACCGGCACGGTCGGCGGCGGGTCGAAGGAAATCTCTCTGGCAGGCGGCATTGCAGGTGCAAATGACTGGGAGAGCAAAGAGCAGCTCGGCGTTATTTCGGCATGCGAAAACCATGGAGAGGTCAGCGGCCACGAACGGGTAGGCGGTATTTCCGGCAGAATAACCGGCGGCACCATAGAGAACAGCTTTAACGACGGCGCCGTCTTTGGAATGGAGATCGTCGGCGGCGTGACGGGCAGGATCGCTGAAGATTTGGTTACGATTGCCGTGACCTCCTGCTATAACCAGGGAAGGATCGAAAGCACAAGAGGCCCTGCAGGCGGTATTGCGGGCAGCGCTTCCACTGAGTGGGACAGATCCGGTTCTTTACAGGTGGCCAACTGCTATAATAGCGGCAAGGTCAGCGTCAACCGGTATCTGGCGGCGGCAGGCGTAGCCGGCGGCGCGGGAGGCATTCTTGGCAGTCTCACGTACGAGAAAGATCCGGATGCGGTTTCGGTGACCAACTGTTATTACCTGAACGGCTGTGTGGACGGCTCCGGCATCTATGGGACGGAGGATGCCGAAAGCGGCGTATACGGGATGGATCAGGCGGATTTCGCCGACGGTCATGTCACGTGGCTTTTGCAGAACGGCGTGGACGATGACGTTCTTGTGTGGGGTCAGAAGCTGCCGCGGTTTTACGATACATACGATGAATTTCCGGTGTTTGCCCAGGTGGCAGAGGAGAAGGTGGTATCCGTTATATGGATCGCCGACGATGAGGTCGTGCATGAAGAGTTTGACAATCCCGGCCAGCTTTTGGACATCACGGTGAACAAAGACTTTGAAAAAGAGGGGTATTTCCTTGACGGATGGTACACAGACCCCGAATATACAACAGCGTGGGATTTTGCGGAAGATACGACGGAAATTGAAGATCTGCACCTGTACGCCCGCTGGATCCTCGATGAGGAACCTGTGTACGGCGACGCGGACAATAACGGAACCGTAGATTCTGCCGACGCGCTTATGGTCCTGCAGTATTCGGTAGGACTGGTGCAGCCGGACGCTCCGCAGTTTTCTTACGGCGCCGCCGATGTGGACGGCGACCTTGATATTACCTCCGGGGACGCCCTTCTGATCCTTCAGAAGGCGGTCAGCCTGATCGAAAGATTCCCGGTGGAGATAAAAGGAGAACCAGATCCCGGCGCAGTAGGCTGAGATCTGAAAGGAGAGAATTATATGATGAGAAAAAAATGGAAAAGCAGGCTGATCAGCGCGGCTGTTTCCGCGGCAATGATCGTGACCATGATTCCGACAACTGCCCTGGGTGCGGCGCTTACGGAGGAAGCGCCTGCGGCCTTGGCGGCGGAAGCTGTGTCAAAGCCCGCAGGGGAGGGCACGGAAAGCGCACCCTACCTGATCACAGGCCCGGAGGAGCTTCGCTGGTTCGCGGAGCTTGTCAACGGCACGCTGGAGGGCGTGGAGCAGAACACATCAGCCTGTGCCAGGCTGGAAAATGATATCAGCCTTACAGCGGACATGGAGGCGAGAATCTCCTGGACGCCCATCGGCTTTGGAACAGACGAAAGCGGCCGCCAGACCGCTTACACCGGCACCTTTGACGGCGCGAGCCATGTGATCGACACCTTGTATCTCGAAACGGACGCCGAGGAGTCCTATGTGGGACTGTTTGGCGCCAATGAGGGCACGATCCGGGATCTGACCGTCAATTATGCAAGCATTGTCTGCGGCGAGTTCGTACATACGGAGCCCAATCAGGATAAGAAAGGCGCCGCGGGTGTCATTGCCGGGATAAACAGGGGCGTGATCGCGGACTGCAGCGTCTCGGTGGCAGGGGTGAGCGCGTCTTATCATGCAGGTACTCTTGTCGGTGTCAATGATGGCCGTATTGAACGAAGCACCGCAGAGCTCGCCGCTGTGATCGGCTCAGTTTATGTGGGCGGCGTCGCAGGTGACAACGCGCCGGACGCCCGGATATCTGAGGTCAGCTTTGATGGGATTGTATACGGCGTCTACCTTACAGGCGGCATTGTCGGAGAAAATGACGGAACCATCGAGGACAGCCGTTTTCAGGGATATGCGGCGACGCTGCCCTATGAATGGGAGGATGGAACAAAGAGCGCAAGTTATTACGGCGGCGGTATCGCCGGTTATAATTTTGGCGTGATCCGGCGGTGCGAGTCCGGCGTTCACCCTTCGGAGGAGCCTGCAGACGGTCAGGAGCCTGAGGAAACGTCGGAGACAGAGATCCGGGGCGTGCTGGGTATTGGCGGCATTGTGGGCGCAAGCTGCGGGACCATCTCGGACTGTCATAACCACGCGGTTGTGGCAGGAAAATGTCAGGAAACGGAAAACGATCCGTTTCCCAGTCAGATCGGCGGCATCGTCGGCCGGATCTTCTGCTACAACGATCCCGACGGAAGCCCCCAGCGGGGCGTAGTCACCGGCTGTGACAATTACGGCTTTGTCAGTGTGGGGATCGCGGAAGCGGATCCCGGTCAGCTGCAGCCGGAGGATATAAAAGACGGCGGATATGCAGGCGGGATCGCCGGCATCTGTCTTGGCGGCACCATTGAGGACTGCGCCAATCACATGCAGGTGTCAGGTAATGAGGAGATCGGCGGCATCGCAGGCTATGCAGGCGATGAAGCCTTTGCAGCGGACGGCCCTCTGTGCGCTGTGATCAGAAACTGCAGCAATGATGTGTCCGGGTATACTATCCGGGGCATTACAAATGCAGGCGGGATCGCCGGTTGTGTAGCAAGTTCGGGAGATCTGATCGAACAGTGCAGAAACAGCGGGATGATCGTGGCTGACGGCGAAGATGCAGGCGGTATTGCAGGCATAATGGGCGGCGGCACCATAGACAAGAGCTTCAATGAAGGCAGCGTTACAGCAGCCAGCTGCGCGGGCGGCATTATAGGCAGCGCCGAGGCAGAGGATGGGGACATTTGCATCACATCCTGCTACAACCGGGGCACCATTACAGGGGAAAGCGCCACAGGCGGCATCGCCGGTTCTGTTTCCATAACAGAGACGGTGCCCGGCCCGGTGAAGATCGCGAACTGCTACAATTCCGGCTGGGTCAGCGTCAGCCGGGATCCGGCAGATGCAGGCGCAGCTGACGGCGCCGGAGGCGTTCTTGGCAGCCTCATATATGAGAAAGATACAGACGCGGTTTCGGTGACCAACTGCTATTACCTGAACGGCAGTGTGGACGGCTCCGGCATCTATGGAACGGAGGACGCTGAAAGCGGCGTATACGGGATGGATCAGGCAGATTTTGCGGACGGCCATGTCACGTGGCTTTTGCAAAACGGCGTAGACGATGACGTTCTTGTGTGGGGCCAGAAGCTGCCGCAGTTTTACGATACATACGATGAATTTCCGGTGCTTGCCCAGGTGGAAGAGGAGAAGGTGGTATCCGTTATATGGCTTGCCGACGATGAGGTCGTGCATGAAGGGTTCGCCAATCCCGGCGAGATGCTGGATATCACGGTGAACAAAGACATTGTAAAAGAAGGGTATTTCCTTGACGGCTGGTACACGGATCCTGAATATACAACGGAATGGGATTTCGCGGCGGATACGGCAGGGATCGAAGATCTGTATCTGTACGCTCGCTGGATCCCGGAAGAGGAGCTTTTGTACGGCGACGCGGACAAAAACGGGATCGTAGATTCTGCTGATGCCCTTTTTATCCTGCAGTACGTGGTGAAGCTGGTGCAGCCGGACGCTCCGCAGTTTTCCTACGGCGCCGCCGATGTGGATGGAAACCTTGCGATCACCGTTGAAGACGCGTTTCTTGTACTTCAAAAGGCAGTAGAGATTATTGACCGGTTCCCGATACAGGAAGCGGCAGCGGCGGGCCTGAAACAGTAAGGGCGGATATCTCAGAGTGGGGGATAACAATGGAGTTTTTTATAAAAACAAAGAAAAAAATCTTCTCAGAGGAAATCGTCAACAGTGGCAGACAGCCGGAGCTGGATATGGCAAAAGCCGCCGTGATCGTATGCCTGGCGTGGATTCACTGTATCATCGAATGTACGCCGGAGGAAGGCTTGACGACCGGTATTCCCTATGTGTTTGACACCATTATCGGCGGCCCTCTTGCGGCTCCTATGTTTATGTTTGCCATGGGGATCGGGATGGTTTATACTAAAACACACACCCCCAATGATTATATCCGCCGGGGAATCCGGCTGTGGATCCTTTCTTATGTGCTCAATATCTGCCGTTTCGTCATTCCGTTTCTGGCGGGGTATCTGATCACGGGAGAATATGAGCACTATATCGGCATGATGCCTTACTGGGCTCTTGGCAACGATATCCTGCAGTTCGCGGGTCTGGCCATGTTGTTTTTGGACCTGCTGCTGAAGCTGCGCCTGTCGAAGGCCGGACTGTTTCTGACGGCGCTGCTGATGTCTGCAGCGGCTGTCTTCCTGAACGGGATCGACGTGGGTTCGCCTGCGGGCAATATTTTTCTCGGGTATCTGATGGGAACAGAGGATGCGGCCGGAAAGGTGGCTTCAGATTTTCCGCTGTTTAACTGGTTCATCGTCCCCGTGTGCGGATACCTCTTTGGAGACGTTCTGCGGCATGTAAAGGATAAAAAGATGTTTTATGGGATCTTTTCAAGTATCTGCGGCGCAGCCGCGCTGGTGTATTTTATCATTGGGATCCATTTTAAACTGGGAATGTTCGGCGAAGGAGAAAACTGTTATTATCACATTACCACATGGGATACGGCGGCAAGTCTTGCGGCTGCGGTAGGTATTCTCGGCGTATATCACGTGATCCTGCGCCACATTCCGGGGAAGGTCATGGGGGTGGTGAGCATGATCAGCCGCAACATTAACGCCATCTACTGTATTCACTGGGTGCTGCTCTCATGGATCGTGATGGTGGGGCTTTATGCGGCGCGGGGAACCCAGGAGCTGCCGGTGCTCGTCACCCTGCTGCTTGGCTCGGGCATCATCGTGGTGTCTATTTTCATAGCTTATTTTTGGTCGTCCAGATGGAAAAACAAACTTTTGGGAGGTTTTCATGAAAAAAAATAAACTGGGAAAAAAAGTGGTGGTCAGTTTTATCCTTCTGGCGGCTGCCCTGATCCTGTGTGTTTCCGCTACGGTGGGCATCTGTTACTGTAACGGAAGACTGAATGAGTACAGCGATCTGGCTTTTTCCTACGCCAGAACCGCCGTGGATTATATTGACGGCGACCGTGTACTCTCCTACGTGGAGACCGGCAGGAAGGACGCTTATTACGATCAGGTCATGGAATTTCTCAACGCGGCTCAGAAGGAGTCCGATCTGCAGTATTATTATGTGTTTGTGCCCTATGAGGACGACCTTGTCTATGTGTGGGACGCAGACAATATCGAGGGGGCCTGCCCTCTGGGCTATCACGAGGATTACATGGAGGGTGGCAAGGAAGCGGTGGAGAAGATCTACCGCCAGAACCCGCCGGAGGAGATCTCCATTGCCAGGGATGAAACCTATGGCTATATCGCATCGGCGTATTCTCCCATATTCAACAGCGCGGGAGAGCCGGTAGCGGTAGCGGCGGTGGATCTGTCCATGCCGGGGATACGGCGGGAGCTGTTCCGGTTTATCTTTATGATCGTGATCAGCGTGGTGGCTGTGATCATTCTCTCCATGTGCCTGTTTTTTGTATTTGTCAAGAGCAGGATCGTAAAGCCGATCAGAGAACTGAACAAAGCTACCAAGGACATGGTGGGAAATCTGGAGACAGACAGGCGGTTCCGATCCAATGTCCATACGGGAGACGAGATCGAGGAATTGTCCAGATCCTTTGAATATATGGACACGGAGGTGCGGGAATATATCCGGCGGCTGACCGTTGTCACGGCGGAAAAGGAGCGTATCGGGGCGGAGCTTGACGTGGCCACCCATATACAGTCCTCTATGCTTCCCTGTATCTTTCCGGCGTTTCCGGATCGGGCGGAGTTTGATATTTACGCCACAATGAATCCCGCAAAGGAAGTGGGAGGCGATTTCTACGATTTCTTTATGGTGGACGAACGGCATCTTGCCATTGTGGTGGCTGACGTGTCCGGCAAGGGTGTGCCGGCCGCGCTGTTTATGGTCATCGGAAAGACGCTGCTGAAGGATCATACCCAGCCCGGCGTCAGTCTGGGAGATGTGTTCACGGAGGTGAACGATCTTCTGTGCGAATCTAACAGCGAAGGGCTGTTCATCACGGCCTTTGAAGGCGTGCTGGATCTTGAGACCGGCGAATTTGTATTTGTGAACGCAGGACATGAAACGCCGTTTATTCTGAAGGCCGATGAGTTGTACCGTCCTTATAAGATCCGTGCAGGCTTTGTGCTGGCGGGTATGGAAGGAATGCGCTACCAGGCAGGCAGTATGAGGCTTTCCCCCGGCGACAGGGTATTCCAGTATACGGACGGCGTGACGGAAGCCACGAACAAAGATAACGAACTGTATGGCATGGATCGTCTGGAAGCGGTATTGAACGCCAACGCCTTCCGGGCGCCGACGGATCTGATCCCGGAGGTAAAGAAGGATATAGACGCCTTTGTGGGGGAGGCGCCACAGTTTGACGACATTACCATGCTTTGTATGGAATTTAAGGCATATATGAAAGAAAACGGCAGCGGGGATAGGAAAGAGGATCCGTGTGCTGCTCCGGAAAAGGAGGAAAGATCACAATGAAAGAACTGACTGTGGAGGCAAAGATCGAGAATATCCCGGAGGTTACGGCTTTTGTGGACGAACAGCTGGAAGCATACGGATGTTCTGTAAAAGCCCGGATGCAGATCGACGTGGCCATTGATGAATTGCTTGGAAACATCGCTCATTATGCCTATCATCCCGGCACGGGCTTAGCTACGGTGCGGGTGGAGAAAAAGGAAGATCCGCTGTCGGCGAAGATCACTTTTATCGATAGCGGCATACCCTATGATCCGCTCAAAAAAGTAGATCCGGATGTTACCCTTTCCGCTGAGCAGCGAAGCGTGGGCGGACTTGGTATTTTTATGGTGAAAAAAAGTATGGATGAAATCTTTTATGAATATAAGAACGGCCAGAATATCTTAACGATCAAAAAGAAGCTTGCGTGATATGGCGGCAGGCGGAATAACCGGGCAAAGGAGACCGGAGCTGAAAGGAAAATGAAAAAATGGATATTCAATATTTATTGTTTTTACAAAATCTGAGAGAGTCTATGGGAGGAATACTCAACGAGTTCTTTTTGCAGATCAGCGATCTGTCCTATGGCATTTTTATCTGGATGCTGGCCTGTATCCTGTTCTGGGGCGTCAATAAAAAGAACGGGAGCTTTCTGTTCCTGAATATCGGCGTGTCCAGATTTCTCATGCAGCTTCTGAAGCTGACCTTTTGTGTTTACAGGCCATGGATCCGTTCCGACAAGATCGTGCCGGTGGAAACTGCTTCCGGCTATTCCTTTCCAAGCGGCCACAGCGTGACGGCCGTTTCCAATTACGGAACGGTTATAGAGCGTTACCGAAAATATAAGCCCCTGTGTATCCTGATGGGGCTGATGATCCTGCTTACAATTTTTTCGAGAAATTATATCGGCGTCCATACGCCGCAGGATGTGATCGTGGGTACGATTTTGGGTCTTGTGGTCGTGTTCGGGGGCGCGAAGCTCTGGGAATGGCTGGACGCGCATCCGAAAAAGGATTTTATCGTTCCCTGTGCCGGCGTGATCCTGACAGTTTTATTTTTGCTTTACATTAGTCTGAAAGCCTATCCGATGGATTACGACGAGGCCGGGAAGCTGCTGGTGGACCCCGCCAAAATGATGAAGGACGGATTCAAGGATGCCGGAAGATTCCTCGGTGTGACGCTGGGGTGGTTTCTGGAACGGAGATTTGTGAAGTTTTCCATGGATGTATCTGCCGGACAGAAGGTTGCCAGATGCGGTGTCGGCGTACTGCTGCTCATGTTCTATGAGCTTGCTGTGATGCCGGCGGTTACGGATGCCGTGGGTGTTTTCTGGTTTGGATTTGTGATGACCTTTGTGGAGCTGTTGATCCTCATGGTGATTTATCCCCTTTGCTTCTCAAAGCTGGAATCCAGGAAACATTCATGATACAGCGGGCATATCCGGAATACAGAGAACAGGGCAGAAAGGATCGGTATTGTTTTTGAAATGGAGGTAAAAATGAAAATAGATCAGAGAATCGGAACCCGTATTTTCTCAATTATTTTAACGGCGGCGCTGCTTTTGACGGCGCAGATCCCGTTCCCGGGAATAATGAGTCTGGCCGCGGCAAACGGCCTGACGGTAACCGGCGGAACCCGGGGAGAGGATTATACATATTCAGGCGGCGTCCTGACGGTACTCACTGAAACGGAGCTGACTGTTCAGAATGTGTCCGGACAGGCCAAAACCAGCGACCGGATCGTCATTGGGGAAGGCGTAGATGCTTCTCTTGTACTGGCAGGCGTCAACATTGAAGTGCGGAACGCGTCTCCGCTGGATATGTCAAAGGGTGGCGACATGACGCTGACCCTTCGGGACGGCAGTGAGAATACACTTACTGTGCTGAGCGCTTCCGACAGCAGAAAGACGTGGCCGGGCTTATGGAAAGGCGAGAATGGCACGCTGACGATCCGGTGCGAACACTGGGATCAAAAAAATCATGTATGCGCAGAAGGAACCTGCGGACATTTAATTGCTTCCGGCGATAGGATGGGATACGCGCCGGGGATCGGCGGCGCGAGGGATTCGTCTTCGGAAGGCAGCGAAAACACGGCGAATATCACCATTGACGGCGGTATCATCGAAGCGGATTCAAAAGATTCCCTTGCTCCCGCCATCGGCGGCGCCTATCTCGGCAGCCTGATAAACATGACAGTCAACGGCGGCATCATTACTGCGTCAGGAGGCGGCGCAGGCATTGGCGGCGGGGGCAGCGGCTCCCTGAAAGGCCTGACGATCAACGGCGGTACGGTGACGGCTGTGGGCGGCTCCACCAAATGGGGCAGCGGCAGTCCGGGTATTGGAAATCCTTCTTTCAGCGCATACGGCAAGCCGATCTCTATTGCCACGGATATTGTGATCAACGGCGGTACGGTGACAGCCACAGGCGGAACGAACGCAGCCGGCATCGGCAGCGGCAAGGACGCTGTGACAGGCAGTATCGAGATCAACGGCGGTACGGTAAAGGCCACAGGCGGCGGAGACGCTGTTGCCATTGGCGGATACAAGGGCTCTTATACAAAATCTGAAAAATATGCCACAGAGCGGATCGAGATCAATGGCGGTGATGTGGAGGCTGTTGCAGAAAATTCCTCATGGGGCGCTGTGGGCGGTTCCGAAAACGAAGTAGGGACCTTTCGGATCAGCGGCGGTACGGTGACGGCGATCTGTAAAAATGGCGCCCTTCTCTCACCGGATCTGGAAAGTTGCTTCTATCTGGCTTATGGAAATGAAACGGCTACGGATCCCTGTACGACTCCGGTGGCATGGACGGGAAAAACCCCGGAGGTCCAGTGGAAGGAGTATCAGTACATTCAGATCCTGCCGTTTACAGTGGAAAACCTGCAGGTGACGCCGGAGAGATCCGTGATCAAACCGGGGGAAGAAACCACCTTAACACTCCAGGCAAAGGTGTCCCTGCCTGAAGGGTATCAGCCGGCGGCGGGCGGCCCTGTGATCACAGTTCCTGCCCTGTCCGCGTTAAAGGGCGTATGGAGCGTTGACGGAAACGAAGACAGGGTGAAGCTGACGGATAAAGGCGACAGTGTAACGGTTACAGGTGTGAAGGACGGGAGCGTGACAGTGACTGCCCGCACAGGCGGAAAGGAAGCGTCCGCTGAAGTCACAGTGGACGAACCGCCCAGATTTTACGGGCCGAATCCTCCTTCTGACGGCGATATTTATTGCCTGAGCAAGTCTATCGCCGTTACGGACGCAAATTTTGACCGTGTGGAGGTGGATGGGCAGGTTGTGACCTGCACCCATCCCGATGAGGGATATTATTTTACCATTGATACGCCGGGAACCCATACCTTTGTTGTGTATGATACCCTTGACAATAAGATTTCCCGGACCATTACCATCAACAAAGAACATACATGGATGGACTGGGTGCAGCTGCAGGAGCCTACCTGTCTGCAGAGCGGTATATGGGAAAGAAGCTGCAAATATTGTACGGAGAAAGAAACCCGTTCTACCACGGAGGAAGAGTTCGACCTGTATCACGCATGGGGCGCGCCTGTTTTCACGTGGGATGACGAGGGCGAGGCGGTTACGGTGACTGCGGAATCTGTCTGCGCCAATTCCAGTGAACACAAAAAGACGCTGAAGCCGGTGGTGACGATGGATGAAAACAGCAGCAAAGCACCTTCCTGTGAGCAGGATGGACAGAGCGTGTGTGTTGCCACTGTGGAGTTGGGAGGAAACGTTTATACGGATACAAAAACCTATGTGCTGCCTGCCATCGGACATCAGTGGAGCGAACCTGTTTTTACATGGAACAGCGACGGATCGGATGCGGAAGCGGTGTTTACCTGCCAGAATGACGAAAGCCACACTCGGCAGGTGAAAGCAAGCATCACATCCGGATCCACCACATTCCCTTCCTGTGAAACGGCGGGGATGATGGAGTTTGAGGCGGAAGTGGAGTTTGAAGGCCGCCGTTATACGAGCAGCTGCAAAGTGATCCTGCCGGCAACGGGACACAGTTTTGAGGATGGAAAATGTACGGTCTGCGGGGCGTCTGATCCGGATTATCACCCGGCAGACCTGGAAAAGCTGAAAAAGGCAGTTGAAAAAGCAGAATCGCTGGTGAAGGAGGATTATACAGAAGAATCCTGGAAAATGTTTGAACAGACATTGGCCGGCGCAAAGGAGCTGCTGCAGGAGAAAACGCTGACGGCGGATGCTCAGAATATCATTGATCTGGCAGAAAAAATGCTGACAACGGCCATGGAATGGCTGACGGAGGCGGAGCCGGAACCGACAGCAAGCCCCAGCCCGGAGCCGACAGCAAGTCCCAGCCCGGAGCCGACAGCAAGTCCCAGCCCGGAGCCGACTGCAAGTCCCAGCCCGGAGCCGACAGCAAGCCCCAGCCCGGAGCCGACAGCAAGTCCCAGCCCGGAACCCTCTGCCCCAATTTATGGTGATATGGACAAAAACGGAAAGGTAGAGGCGATCGATGCACTCATAATCCTGGAACAGATGGTGCAATTACGTCAGATACCGGAGGAAGACGCGGTTTATGGAGATGTAGATGGAAACGGCAGGCTTAATTCTGAGGATGCCCTGTATATTTTGCAGAAAACAGTGAACCTGCTGGAGCGGTTTCCAGTTGAATCCGAAATATAGGATCAAATAGACAAAAATATCGCCGGCCTGTGTGATCACAGGTTGGCGATATTTTTATCTGCAGAGAGCAGGCGTTTTACAAAACTACCCGAAAGCAGATCACATTATTTTCTTCTCGTACTGCGGAAATTTTTCCCTTATGCGCCTGGACGATTGCCCGGGCGATGGACAATCCAATGCCGCAGCCTCCGGTCTCTCTGGAACGGGAGGATTCTCCCCGGTAGAAACGGTCGAACAGCCGGTTTAGATCTCCCTCGGGAAAGACTGCGCACGTATTCTGCACTGTAAACAGGATATTTTTTCCTTTTGAGGCCAGCGTAAGGCGGATCAGGCTGTTTTCGGAAGAATATTTCAGTGCGTTGTCGCAGAGGATCGTGACAAGCTGGCGGATCTGGGACTCGTCCCCATTAAAAGACAGATCCGGGGCAATGTCCGTAACAAAGGTTTTGCCCTCGTTTTTTGCGGGGGTTTCAAAGGGGGACGCAGCCTCCTCCACCGCCTGGCTGACAGAAAAGGTCTGCCATTTGAGGGTATAGGATTCCTCATCCATTCTGGAAAGGGTGAGCATATCCTTTACAAGGCCGCCCAGCCGTTTTGTCTGGTTGCGGATGCTTTCCGTCCATTCGTTTTTGCCGGAAGTCAGTTCCAGCACATCTGTGTTTGCGGAGATGATGGCAATGGGCGTTTTCAGTTCATGGCCGGCGTCGGTGATAAACTGCTTCTGTTTTTCCACGCTCTCGATCACAGGTTTGACGGCTCGTCTCGAGAATACAAATACAAGGATGAACACCACAAGCACGCTGATCAGGGAGATGGTGACTGAGATCACCAGGAAAGACAGGGCGGTGGAAAGCTCCGTGCTGCAATCCACAAAGACGATCACGGAACCGGAGTCGGTGTCTCTGATCAGATATTTATAAATACCGGTGTAACCGGTATTTTTTTTCTTTGCAAGTACGCCGGAAGCGTAGGATTGGGCGTCCTCGGAAGAAACTGCGGCAATATGGCCGGTATCGACCTGGGTGATCTGCCCGTCCTCGTCTGTCCGGACGATGAAATATCTGGTTTTAAAAGGAGTTTCCTCCGTTATTCCGGGAGAAAACTCCTGCCTGCCGCCTCTTGGTTCCTCCATGGACGGCGGGCTGCCCTCCTGCGGCATTTCCCCGTCGGGTGGTGTGATCTCGTCCGGCAGGTTTTCCCCATCGTCTCTGTGCCGGAACATAGCCGGAAATTTTCCGTCGTTTTCCGACAAAAGATGAAGGATGTTGTCCACATTCCGGTTTGTCTGCACCAGATTGATCACATTGATGGTGCCGATCACCAGTACCATGACTGCCAGCAGGGAGAAGGTGGCGATCAGTACAAATTTTCGCTGTAGTTTTTTGATCATGGCATGTTCAGAGCTCCTTTGCAGATTCCTCCAGAGAATACCCCACGCCCCGGGTAGCGCGGATCTCCATGGAGGAGCCAAGGCTGGCAAGTTTTTTCCTGAGATTGGAAATATAGACCCAGACTACGCCGATATCCGCTTCTGTATCGTACCCCCAGATCTTAGACAGGAACTGTTCGGCGGAGATCAGATTTTTCGGATGCTCCATGAGCATCTCCATCATCTGAAATTCTTTGTTCCCCAGACGGAGACTGCCGCAGGACGTGGACAGCGCAAGGGTACTCCGGTTCAGGGTGGTGTTGCCAAAGCGCAGCGTATTGGGAAGAAATTCGCTTTTGCGGCGGGTGATGGCCCGCAGCCGCGCAAGCAGTTCTCCCATATCAAAAGGCTTGGGAAGATAATCGTCCGCTCCTGCGTCCAATCCTGTGATCCGGTCCTCGATCTCCGACTTTGCGGTGAGCATAAGGACGGGGGTGGCGATATGCTCCTTTCGCAGTCGTGTAAGCACTTCGATACCGTTTAATTTAGGCATCATGATATCCAGGATAATGGCATCGTAATTTTCCGCAAGTCCGTAGTCCAGCGCGTCGGCACCGTTATAGACGGCATCCACGGAATAGTTATGATGTTTTAATATGGCGCATAATGCGTTAGAAAGTTCTTTTTCATCTTCGGCCAGCAGCAGTCTCATAATTGCGCTCCTTTCTGCAGAAACAGGCCCTTCTTCTCCGGCGGGCTTCAGCTTCGATCTGCCTTCACTATAAATTAAATATAGGAGAAACCCCGGGAAATTTCAAGTATTTGTCATATTATAGGCGGGAAACCTTAAAATAACTTTAAAAAGGGATTTTTGACTGCTGTGTTCACAGAGTGAGTACCGGTATTTTTGGCCGGCTGGGATTTCGACGGTACCTGTACCGGATTTTGAGTTTCCGCAGATTGCAGTAAAATATAGCTCCCATCGGGTAAACGTAAGCAGCTGTCGTTTTTTTGAAAGAT
>CANQNE010000023.1 GCA_947625135.1 uncultured Lachnospiraceae bacterium | reverse complement strand
CCGGTGGCAATGAGGATGTTTCCCTCCGTTCCCTGCAGATAGTCCACCGCCTGTTCAATGGAATCCACCAATACCGGAGCCGGTCCTGCTTCTGAGGCGGCCGTCTCCTCCAAAAACGCTTCGCTTTCCTCCCGCAGACAGCGGATATAAGAAATGCCGCAGCTTTTACAGGCTTCCCTCAGATTGGCGGTGACCGCCTCTGCAAAGGGATGGGTGGCGTCAATGACCAGTTCCACTTCCTTCTGCGTCAGAAACTCCTCCATTTCCTCGCGCCCCATCCTGCCGGAATACACTGCTGCATTCTGATATGTACCTGCGGCCTCTTTTCCATATTCCGTAGCGGTGCTGATGAACATCTGCACAGGAAATCCCTCTAAATGCTCCGCGATCTTTCTTCCTTCTGTTGTCCCGGCAAATACTGCGATTTTTTTCAATCCTATCATCATTCCGTCCTGCTGACTGCTTTTCTTCCCGTCTGTCCTCACCTGCCCGGCAGATCCCCGGACAGCGGTATTTTCCGCCAAAATCCCTAAAATCTGACGGTGACCTCACGTTCCACCACCGCAAATGTCATTTTCTCAAGAATCGTTTTCGGCTGCAGCAAACGCCCCTCCCATGCGCAGCGCCATGCCGCCCGCTCACACACATTGTCCACGCCGGTTGTCTGCTCCACGAAGGGAGAAGGGGCGATCTTTTTCTCCACCCGGCGCAGTTCTTCCGCAGAATACGTGTGATAAGGCACGCCAAGCTCCTGACAAAGCTGCAGTATACCCGGTTCTTCTTTTTTCAGATCAATGCTTGCAACGGCGCCGATCTCCTCCGGTTTCCGACGGTGCAGCGCCAGCACCTGTAAAAGCCCCTGATACAGCTGTTCGCAGGAAACGCCCTTCCTGCACCCAATCCCCACTGTCAGCGGCCTGGCATACAGCGGCAGCACCTTCTGTCCCGCCGGCAGCTGAAGATCTGTGGATGCCGTCGTCACGGCGACCCCATAGGAACAGGCCCCAAGGGCCTCCGGCGTCTTACAGACAGTCAGTTCCTTTGGGGGCTCTCCCTCCACCGGGCAGAAGCTGTAAAAGCCGATGGTCTTTCCTTCCAGCACGCCGGCAGAAATTTCTTTTGCAAGGGTACGATCCTTCAGCTGCAATCCGTTATTCTCTGCGAATACATCCACCGCAAATTTTCCTTCTACATCAGTGGCCGTGGTGATCACCGGCGTGGCTCCCGTGCAGGCGGCGATCTCCCGTGCCAGCGCCACCCCTCCGCCTGCATGGCCGGAAAGCAGCGGGATCACAAACTGCCCCCGCTCATCCATTGCCAGCACGGCGGAATCCGTATATTTGTCTTTGATACAGCCTGCGATATAGCGCAGGGCAATGCCCGCGGCGCCGATAAACACAAAGGAATCCTCACCCCAGCGGCTCTTTATCCACTGTCTGGGCTCCTCCGGCAGCGGCAGGATCTCCACGCCGTTGGCAAACCGCTCCGGGCCATAGCTTTGGCAGGAACGCCCCTTTTTTTCTAATTGTGCCCGCAGCACGCCGCTGAGCCGGCATCCCTGCCCGGTGAAGCTGATGATACAGATCGCGTTCATATAGTCTCCCTGAAAATTCGTATTGTAAAGTCTGCAAATCATCTCTGAGGCAGGCTCATAGGCGCGCCGTCCAGAGAAGCCTCTATCAGCCTGTCCTCCCTGTCATATACCAGCTTCAGGGAAAAGAAGTCCTCCCGTTCTTCCAGAAGCCGGAAAAAAATCCTGTCCCCTTCCCACAGGTTCAGCTGGGGGATCTTGTCCCGGTCCACCCAGACCAGTTCTCCCTCGTCGCAGGGGATCTCTGTCCCCTGAAAACCGTCTGCGGTAAACAGAGACATATATTCCGTCACACCGTTTGCAGACACGAAAGTCACAAGCCCCCGAAAGCGATAGCTGGTGAGCGTATAGCCGGTCTCCTCCCGCACTTCCCGAAGCAGACATTCCTCAGGGCTTTCGTCCTCCTCAAAATGGCCGCCCACGCCGATCCATTTGTCCTTATTCACATCATTTTTCTTTACTGTTCTGTGGAGCATCAGATACTGCCCCTGACGCTCAATATAACAGAGCGTACTCAGATCGATCTTTTTTTCTTTCATGTATTTTATTATACTTCGCCCCGCTCTCCCTGTAAAGCTGCAAAGACCCAAAAGCCCTCAAAACATTTTCCTCCGATGAGATTTTCAGCTGATAAAATTTTGTATATTGATAAATGTTTGTCCTTATCTTCGGGCATACTAACAGAAAAATTCTGATTCAAATCACAATAACAGGATAAAAGAAAAAGGAGGAATCCCATGCCTTTTCCAAAAGAATTTTTATGGGGCGGCGCAGTGGCCGCCAATCAGATAGAGGGCGCATGGAACACCGGCGGCAAGGGCTGGTCCGTAAGCGATGTGGCTACCTACAAGCCCGGCATCGACGTCAAAAACTATGAAGCCCACATTTCCATATCCGGAGACGCCGTAAAAAAAGCCATGGCTGATACCGACGACACCTATTACCCCAAGCGGCGGGGCATTGACTTTTATCATCATTATAAGGAGGATCTTGCGTTATTCGCGGAAATGGGCTTTAAAGTGTTTCGGCTCTCCATCGCATGGACCCGGCTGTTTCCCACCGGGGAGGAGGACACCCCAAACAGCGACGGACTTGCCTTTTATGAAGATGTGTTCAAGGAAATGCAGCGGCTGGACATTGAGCCTCTTGTAACGCTGTCCCACGACGAAATGCCCCTGTCTCTCTGCCTGAAATACAACGGCTGGACGGACCGCAGAGTGATCGATCTGTTTGTGCGCTTCTGCCGCACCTGCTTTGCCCAATACGGCAAATATGTGAAATACTGGCTCACCTTCAACGAGGTGGACGGCATCCTGCGCCATCCCTTCATCACCGCCGGTATTCTGCCTGACCTGTGCGGAGAACAGAATGAAACCGCCTGCTGTTATCAGGCGCTGCATCATCAGTTTGTAGCCGCGGGTATGGTGACGAAGCTCTGCCATCAGATGATCCCCGGCAGCAAAATGGGCTGCATGCTCACAAAGCTCATGACCTATCCCCGCACCTGCGCCCCGGAGGATGTTGCCGCCACCCAGAAAAAAAATCTGGAAAATATGTTTTATACCGACGTGATGGTCTTCGGAAAATATCCGCCCCTGATCCTGCGGGATCTGGAAAAACGGGGCATCCACATCCAGTCGGAGCCAAAGGATTTTCAGATCATCCGGGAAGGCACCGTGGACTTTATCTCCTTCAGCTATTATATGAGCATGACCGAGTCGGTGGACCCCCACGCAGAGCGCACGCCGGGAAATGCGGTGCTGGGCGTGAAAAATCCTTACCTGACATCCAGCGACTGGGGATGGCAGGTAGATCCCATCGGCCTGCGGATCTCCCTGATCGAGCTTTACGACCGCTATAACAAACCGCTGTTTATCGTGGAGAATGGTATCGGCTCCAAGGACATCCTTGAAGAGGACGGCTCTGTCCACGACTCCTACCGCATCGACTATTTCCGCCGGCATTTTCAGGAAATGGAAAAAGCCATCGACGACGGGGTAGAGCTGATGGGCTACACAAGCTGGGCCCCCATCGATCTGGTGAGCGCCTCCACAAGCCAGATGAGCAAGCGTTATGGATTCATCTATGTAGATCAGGACGATCTCGGGCACGGCACACTGAAGCGGGCCAAAAAAGACAGCTTCTACTGGTATCAAAAGGTCATCCGTTCAAACGGGGAAGACCTGACCTGACCGCGCCCTATTCAAACTGGGAGGCATAAAGCCGGTAATAAAATCCCTTTTGCAGCATCAGCTCTTCATGGGTTCCCTGTTCCACCACGTCCCCGTGATCCACCACCAGGATCTTATCTGCATTCTGGATGGTGGAAAGCCGGTGGGCAATGACAAAGCAGGTCTTTCCCTTCATCAGGCGGCGCATTGCCTGCTGCACCTGCCGCTCGGTGCCGGTGTCTACATTGCTGGTGGCCTCGTCCAGGATCAGCATCCGGGTGTCATAGAGCATAGCGCGGGCGATGGTGAGCAGCTGCTTCTGTCCCTTGCTGATGTTCCCGCCGTCCTCGCTGATCACAGTCTGATAGCCCTCCGGCAGCCGCATCACATAGCTGTGGATGCGGGCGGCCTTGGCGGCGGCTACCACTTCGTCCATGGAGGCCCCTTCTTTGCCATAGGCAATATTCTCATAAATGGTGCCGCCAAACACCCATGTGTCCTGAAGAACCATGGCATACGACCTCCGCAGGCTGTCTCTTGTAACGGTACGGATCTCATTGCCGTCCACAAAAACAGCCCCCTGATCCACATCATAAAACCGCATGAGCAGGTTGATGATGGTACTCTTTCCGGCGCCTGTAGGCCCTACAATGGCAATGGTCTGCCCTTCCTTCGCCTCCAGATCCAGACTGTGCAGCACCGTCTTTCCCGGTACATAACCGAAGGAAACCTCTTTCATTTCCACATCTCCCCGGACATGATCCAGTGTTTTCGCGCCGTAAATGTCCTGCACCTCCTCCGGCTCCTCCAGCATATAAAATACACGCTCCGCCGCAGCCAGCGCAGAATAGATCTCGTTGATGATATTGGCGATCTCGTTGATGGGCCCGGAAAATTTTCGGGAATACAGTACAAAGGAGGAGATCTGTCCCAGATCCACCCATTTCCACAGATAAAACACCGCGCCCAGCAAACCGATCAGCGACAGTCCCAGATTATTGATAAAGCCAATGGAAGGGCCCATCGTCATGCCCAGAGAATCCGCATCCCGGTAGGCGTCCGCCGCTTCATGATTGATGGCGCTGAATTCCTCGCAGACCCCGTCCTCATAAGCATAAGCCAGAATGGTCTTCTGGCCGGAAAACATCTCTTCCACAAAGCCGTTCATACTGCCGTAGGCCTTGCTCCTTCTGGAATACAGAGGCCGGGTCCTTCGGCCCATATATCTGGTATAAAGAACGGCCATGGGAATGGTGATGAGCATACAGGTCACAAGGGGCAGGGAAATGACACACATCATCACAAACGAGCCGATCACCGTGATCACACTGGTGATGATCTGCACCACATCGGTGGAAAGGCAGGTGGTGACTACATCTACATCATAGCTGACCCGGCTGATGATATCCCCCGCCTGATTCCGGTCAAAATATCCTACCGGCAACGTCATCAGCTTGTCAAAAACGTCCTTGCGGATCTTTTGAGCCACATGGCGGCTCACCCGCATCATGCCCATATTCACCAAAAATGTCAGCAGGCTGCTGAGAATATATGCAATGAGCATACACCGGCCATAGTAAAATACCACATCAAAATCCACCCGGCCCCGGCCTGCGCCTGCCGCGTGAATGGCCTTCCCGGCAAAGCCGGGCCCCAGAAGATTTCCGATATTGCTGGCAAAGGCGCACACCGTCAGCACTGCCACGATCCACCGATATTCCTTCAGATAGCGAAGGATCCTGCGCAGTGTGCCTCTGGCGTCCTTTGGCTTTTCTTTTTTCCGTCCGCGATCACCGGGACCCGGCATAGTCGTTCCCTCCTTCTATGTAAGCGCGCCCATCTGGGTCTCAAAGATTTCTTTATACTGGGGACAGGTCTGGAGCAGGTGCGCATGGTTTCCGTACCCGATACACCGGCCGTCATCCATTACCAGTATGTTTGTCATATTCATGACGGAGCTGACCCGCTGTGCGATCAAAATGATGGTGGTATCCTGATGATGGCTGGCAATGGCCTTTCTGAGCGCCGCATCCGTTTTATAATCCAGCGCGGAAGAGGAATCGTCAAGAATCAGGATCTCCGGATCCGCCGCCAGCGCCCGGGCGATCAAAAGCCGCTGCTTCTGTCCTCCGGACAGGTTGGCGCCCTTGATATCCGCCATATAATCAAAGCCCTCTGACAGCCTCGAAATGTACTCCGCAGCCATGGCGTCCCGGGCAGCCTCCGCAAGCTGCTCCTCCGTCACCTCCCGGCCAAAGGAAATATTGCGCCGCAGGGTATCGTTAAACACCATATCGTTCTGGAACACCACGCCGAACTTTCGGTGCAGAACGTCCTTCTGATAAGTCCGCACATCCTGCCCATCCACAAAAACGCCCCCTTCGGAAGCGTCGTAAAAGCGCATCAGCAGATTGACAACGGTAGTCTTTCCGCACCCGGTCGGCCCGATGATGCCGAGGCTTTCCCCTTTTTTCAAGGCAAAATCAATATCCTCCAGACAATTCTCCCGCCCGGATCCGGCAAAGTCCTCCGGCCGCCCGCTGTCCATCTCCCCATAGCGGAAATACACATGCTCAAAGCGGATAAATTCCTCCCCGGCAGGCTGTTTTGCCTCTTCCGGCAAAAGCACCTTCTGATCCTCCGGTATGTCCAGAATCAGGGCGATCCGATCCGCAGAGGCGGAAGCCTTGCTGATCATCATAAAAATACGGTTCAGCGCCATAACGCTCTGGAGGATCATATTGAAGTAAGTCAGAAATGCCAGGATCACGCCGGGCTCCATCTCTCCGCTGTTTACCCGTGAGGCCCCGATAAACACCACCAGCGTCAGTCCCACATTCAGGCTCAGCTGCATAATGGGCCCCGGGAGCGCCATCACCGACCCGGCTTTGATATCTCTGGCAGTCATCCTGTCATTGCTTTCGGAAAACCGCCGTTTTTCATAATCCGCCTTGGACAGGGCTTTCACCACCCGGATGCCGCTGATGTTTTCCCGCATGATCCGCACCACGTCGTCAAGCCCTTCCTGCACTTTGTTGTACAGGGGGATGCCATATCTGGAAACGCCCGCCACTACCGCCAGCAGAATGGGCAGCATCACGCACAGTACCGACGCCAGCACCCGGTCCATGGTCAGCGTCACTACAATACCGCCCAGCAGCATGATGGGCGCGCGCACGCACAGCGTCTGGATGGACTGGACGCAGGACTGGACATTGTAGCTGTCGCTTGTCATGCGGCTGATCAGGCTGGGCAGGCCGTAAAAATCAAACTGGCTGCCGGACAGGTTGATCGTCCGGGCAAACAGATCCTGCCGGATCCTGTAAGAAATATTATGGGCGTTTTCCACCGCCTGACGATTTGCCAGCACATTGAACAGTCTGGTAACCACAGCGGTAGCGATCATCACAAAGCCCCAGAAGAAAACCATCAGCAACTTCCCGGACGGCACTGTCACGTCGATGATATGTTCCAGAATATAAGGCAGCAAAAGCTCTGTCATGGCGCCCAGCAGCTTGATTCCCATGACACAGCCGATGACCTTTTTGTAGGGTTTCATATAGCGATAGATCAGTTTCACAGGTACCGTCTCCTTTTTTATCCCGCATATTATAGCACTAAAAAAAAGGAAAAACAATGGCGCTTTTCCCTTGCAGTTCCGTATGATACACGATACAATTATTGTGAAAGACATCAGATCCGGAAAGGGAGAACCATCTGTCATGAATACTGTAAATCTATGGAGTTCCGTAAAAATCGGAAAACGCATCATCAAAACTGCGGTAACGGTATTTTTGTGTTTTCTGGTGTTCTATCTGCGGGGTGAGACCGGCACGCCCTTTTATATCACCACCGTGGCCATTCTCTGTATGCAGACAAATTCCGTCAAGAGCGTCTCCGCTGCCGGCAACAATATTTTCGGCACCCTCATGGGCGTTCTGTTTGGCTCCATCATTATTTTCTTCCACTACTACGATATTCTCCCGGATGGAATATGGTACTATCTGATGATCTCCCTCTTTATCATCCCCATCATCAAAACCTGTGTGGTGATCAAAAAACCGGAAATCGCCTACCTGTCCTGCGTGGTGTTCATCAGCATCGTGGACACCCAGCTGTCCGGGCAGAACCCCGCCCTGTTTGTACTCAACCGCACCTTAGACACCCTCATCGGCATTGTCATGGCGCTGGCGGTAAACAATATCCACCTGCCCCGCAAAACCCGGCGGGACATTCTGTTCGTCCCCTCTCTGGAGGGAACGCTGCTGAACAGGGAGGATCGGATCTCCAATTACAGTCTGGTAGAATTAAACGCCATGCTGCAGGACGGGGCCAACATCACCATTTCCACGGAGCGCACCCCTGCGGCAATGATGGATATCCTGAGGGAGCTGCAGCTGGAACTGCCGGTGATCGCCATGAACGGCGCCGCTCTCTATGATCTGAAAAACAATCATTTTGTGATGGAGATCACGATACCTTATCAGCTGACCATGAAGATCATAAACTTGCTGGATTCCCTTTCCATGGGTGTATTTATCACCACCATCCTCCATGACGTGATGCTGATCTACATCCCCGACATCAAGAGCATGGAAATGCAGAAACTGTACCGGCAGATGCGTATCTCTCCCTACCGGAACTATATTTACGCCCCACTCCCCGAAGGACAAAACGCGGCCTACATCTACAGTCTGGAAAAAACCGAACTGATCGAAGAGGCCGCGGCGCTTCTGCGGAAACAGCCCTTTGCCTCCCAGCTGCGCATTGTCACCGGAGAGGAACCGGACTATCCCGACTGCCGTTATATGAAGATCTACAACTGCAGCGCCACCAGAGATTCCATGGTGAAGCATCTGGCCGACACCTTTCAGTTTAAGAACACCATCACATTGGGAAATGTACGGGAAGAATATGATATTTACATGGACGACCCGGAAAACACGGAAGCGGCCCGCACCATCCGCCGGCTGTACCAGCCTTATAAATGGACAAAAGATTAACCGGCGTGATCCTGAGCCTGATAGATCAGCGTATCTCCTGCCCCGATCCTCGTATGATCCCCGGGCACGATCACCGCGCCCTCCCGAATAAAAGCAATGATATCGATCCGGTATTTTTCTTCTGCTTCTTTGACTCCAAGCCCTGCAAAAGGGCTGTCCCCGTCTACCGTCATGCTCGCCGTTCCCCGGACATTGCGGCCGCTCCTGTTCTGATTCTGGATGCGGGTATACTGCTCTACAAAGCCTGCGGAAATGATACCGGTAGGGATTGCCACCGCGCCCACGCCGAGAAAAGAAATGACAATCGCCATCGCCCGTCCCAGTATGGTAACGGGATAGATGTCGCCGTAGCCTACAGTAAGTATGGTGGAAATGCTCCACCAGATACCGGAAAAGGCGTTGTTGAAGGCCTCCGGCTGCGCCTCATGCTCCGCACTGTACATGCAGAGAGAGGATGCCAGCATCAGCATTAGAATGATAAAAATAGAAGAGATCAGCTGATTCCTTTTCTCCGTGAGTACAGAGGTAATGACATGGATGGAATCATAACGGGCATTGATCCGGAACAGATGAAAAATCCGGACAACCCGCAACATTCGGAATGCAACGAAGCCGGACAGGAAAAAGAAGGGCAGAATGGTACACAGATCCACAATGCCGTTAAAAGACACAAGGAAACGCAGGATGGCCCGGCCTCTGCTCCTGTTGGGATAAAGGTACTCCGCCGTCCAGATCCGCAGCAGATACTCGATCAGGAATATGACGATGGTTACCGTCTCGATTCCCCGCATAAGAGGATAATAGGCTTTCGCACCCTCAAAGGTCTCTAAAAACAGCACTGCGATATTTGCAAAAATGGCCGCAACAATGATCAGGTCAAAGGCGCGGCTGACCCCATCACTGTTCTTTCCGATCTGAATGATCTCAAAAATCCGTTTTTTCTTTTTTTCACTGATCAATCGTTTCATGGATTCTCCCTTTTCAAACCATGCCGTTATTTTGCGCCTTCCTTTCCCGCTACCTGCTGCGGCAGGATCGGCAGCTCATAAAAACGCCTGCCTGTGGCCTGATAAATGGCATCGGCAATGGCCGGCAGCGGTGTATTGATCACGATCTCACCGATGGATTTTGCGCCGAACGGCCCGGCCTCCTCATAGCTGTTTTCAAAAACCACGTGAATATGGCCGAAGTCTGTCCTTGCGGGGATCTTATACTGCATCAGAGAATTTTCATAAACCTGCCCTCCGGGCCCGTACGTGACGTTTTCCGTCAGCGTCATGCCGATCCCCTGGACAATGCCCCCTTCCGCCTGCACCCGGGCCAGATTGGGATTGATGGGCGTACCACAGTCCACGGCGCTGTAATAATTTACTACCTCCACGTGGCCTGTCTCCGGGTCCACCTCGATCTCCGCTGCGCCTGCCATAAAAGGTGGCGGCGAAACAGCGGAGCTATAGGTACAGGTGGCCTCCAACGCCACATCATTTCCACACATGGAAGCTACCACGATCTCCGCCAGTGAAACGGCGGCAGAGCCTTTGTCTGCAGCGCCCGTTTCCGGTCCCGCGCCGTTTTTCTGCTGCCCGCCGACCGGCCCAACGGCGCTTCCGTTATTTTGCACCTCATGGATGTTCTTTAATCTATATACCTGTTTTCCGTCAAACTCCGCCTGCTCCGGCTCACAGCCAAGAAGCCGCGCGCCCAGAAGGCAGATTCGTTTCCGCAGCTCCATGGCGCACTGTTCTACCGCCTTGCCGGTAACATAGGTGGTACTGGACGCATAAGAACCGGAATCATAGGGCGATGCGTCTGTGTCCGCCCCGAACACGGTGACCGCCTCCACCGGGCACTGCAGTACCTGGGCGGCGATCTGCGCCAGTATGGTATCGCATCCGGTTCCCATATCTGCGGCGCCGATCGTCAATGTGTAATAGCCTTCTTCATTTACCTTGAGCGTCGCGCTTCCCACATCCACGCCGGAAATGCCGGAGCCCTGCATAGCCATCCCCATGCCCATACTGCGGATCTTTCCGTTTGACAGCTTTCTCATGGGGAATTTTTCTTTCCACCCGCTCATCTCCTTCACCTTCGCAAGACAGCGATCCAGCGCGCAGCTTGTATTTTTCTCATTATAGTAGGCGGGCATCACTTCTCCCTCCTTCACGATATTCTGCTCCCGGATCTCAAAAGGATCCTTATGCAGCAGCGCGGCCAGTTCGTTCACTGCGGATTCCACGGCAAACAGCCCCTGGGTGGCGCCGTATCCCCGGTAAGCCCCCGCCGCCATCACATTGGTATACACCACATCGCTGACAAACCGGAACGCCTCCGCCTTGCCGTAAAGAGGAATGGATTTATGCCCGGAAAGCCCTACGGTAGTAGGCCCGTGGTCTCCATAAGCGCCGGTGTTTGACAGGGTGTAGAGATCGATGGCCCGGATCCTCCCATCTTTCATGGCTCCCAGCCGCACGTGCATCTCCATTTCGTGCCGGGGCGTGGAGGCAGTCATAGACTCTTCTCTTGTATAGATCATTTTACTGGGCTTCTTCGTCTTCCATGTGACAAACGCCGGGAAGATCTCCGAGACTACCGTCTGCTTGGCGCCAAAGCCTCCGCCGATCCGCGGTTTTGTCACTCGCACCATAGACTGTGGGATCCCCAGGGCGCTTGCTACGATCCGCCGGCAGTGAAATACAATCTGGGTGGAGCTGGTAACATGGAGCCGCCCGTAAGCGTCAATATTGCAGAAAGTGCGGAAGGTTTCCATCATCGTCTGCTGGCAGGCCTTTGTATGGTAAGTCCGGTCGATCACAACATCACATTCCGAAAGCACCTGCTCAATATCCCCGCCGCTGCTCTCATCATGGGCGCAAAGATTCCGTTTGTTGTCCGCTCCCACAGGGCAGAGGCTCTCCCAGTTATCCTCCGGATGCACCAGTATGGGATTGTCTATGGCCTTCCGGAAATCCAGCAGGGGTTCCAGCACCCGATAGGTCACCTTCAAAAGCGCCAGCGCCCGATCCACGGCCTTTTCCGTGGTTCCCGCCACGATCGCCACCGGATCGCCCACATACCGCACATGGCGGTCCAGCAACAGCCGGTCATAAGGACTGGGCTCCGGATAAGTCTGCCCGGCGCAGGTAAAGCGCCGGCTGCCCTCCGGTACATCCTCCCATGTGTAGATCGCTTCTATTCCCGGCACCCTGCCGGCCGCCGTCTTCTGTACATCCTCCACAATGGCGTTTGCATGGGGAGAACGCAGCACCTTGACGATCAGGCAGTCTTCGGGGGCAAGATCGTCGGTATATACCGGCTGTCCTGTCAACAGCTGCATGGCGTCCTTTTTGCGCACAGACTGATTCACGGCATGGAAAGACTGCTCCACGGCCTTTTCATGCCGCGTCTGTACAGCCGCATCCGCGCCCGTTTCTTTTTTCTTCCTCCATGCGATAAAATTCAGTATTCCCCGAAGCTGTCCCTCATAACCGGAACAGCGGCACAGATTTCCCGCCAGATATTCTCGGATCTCCCTCTCGGAAGGGTCCGGGTTCTCCCGGAAAAGAGCAATGGCGTTCATCACAAAGCCCGGATTACAAAAACCGCACTGCTCCGCCCCCTGATCCGCAATAAAGGCGCCGAACTGGGTGGCCTCCTCCTGCAGTCCCTCCAGCGTAGTCACCCGCCGTCCGTCCGCTCTTGCAGCCAGCACCGAGCAGGACAATACCGGCCGGTCATCCAGAAACACTGTACACAGGCCGCAGTTTGACGTCTCACAGCCTCGTTTCACGCTGAAACAGCCAAGGGATCTTAACAGATCCAACAGCAGCAGTCCCGCCTCAACCTCTCTTTCTATCTGTTTCCCGTTTAATGTAAATTGTATTTTCATCATTTCCCCCATTTCAAAGACACAGCCGGTTCTTCCGCAAAATACCCGCAGCACCGCCGCGCAAGCGTCTCTACAAGGCCGGTGCGGTAGGCTGCGCTGCCCCGCATATTGGAGCCGGTTGGGATTTTATCTGCCGCATAGCCGGCGATAGCTTCTATCTTTTCTTCCGTAAACGGCGGCTGCAAAAGCGCCTCCTTATCAGGCAGCACCACGGCCTTTCCCGGCCGCGCGCCGAAGCAGAGCCGCAGCCCCTTTTCCGTGAGGGCCCCGCCGCAGGTAAGCACCGGGAAATCTGTATCTGTATTGCGCACAGACTGGTAAAAATAGCGGGCAGGTTTTTTCTCTATGATAACCCCGGTCAGGATATCTCTGTCTCTTGCCGCCTGCGCGAACTCCTCCACCGGCATGACGCCTCCCTTATAAAGCTCTACCTTTGCGTCCATAGTCATCAATATAGTAAGCACGTCGGAAAACCCGTACCGTCCAAAAATGCTGCCTCCTACCGTGGCCACATTTCTAAACTGCACCCCCACGATATGCCGGAGTCCTTCCCCCATGGCGCCGTCTGTGTATCGGTTCAGCCCCTCGTGGGTTTCCAGCTGACGCAATGTAGTCATGCAGCCGATGCGGAAACAGTCTTCCTCCTCCTCAATCGTATTGAGCCCCAGCCCTGACAGGTCGATGGCGGTCTGCACTCTTCCGCGGCTCATTTTCAGCCAGAGCATCCCGCCGATAACGCGGTTTGCCCGCTTCTGATTCAGCTGCCACGCCTCCTCCAGGCTCTCGGCTTTTTTATATTCTTTTATCGATAACATCTTTTTTCTCCATTCTCAGAGCGGCTCGGAGCCTGATTGGAACAATCAATGCACAGACATGATGTTTCAGTCTTTTCTCCGGCAATAATCTACTAATAGAATACCACATTTTTATTGGCAAACCTACAAAATTTTGCTAAAATAGCGTTGTAGTTATAAAAATATAACGATATCGGGCGGACAGCGTGGAAAATCCATCCTTTCACGACGCAAACGCCCAGAAAGGAGATCCAATGAAAAAACTTATTTCCATTTTACTGACGCTGACAATGCTGGTTACCATGACCGCCTGCGGAAAGAATTCCGCAGCCCCTTCGGGACAAGGTTCCGGGGCTGAGAACGTTTCCACAGAAGCGCCCGGCACAGATAAAAGCACCGAAAGCCCATCTTCCGCAGATTCCGGGGAAACAGACCTTGCGGTGACTTATCCTGTTACCGTCACTGATCAGCTTGGCCGTGAAGTGACCATCCAGCAAAAGCCGGAGAAGCTGGTCAGCGGCTACTATATTTCTACCAGCCTGCTCATCGCGCTGGGGCTTAAGGATTCCCTTGTGGGTATCGAGGCCAAGGCTGACAGCCGGGACATTTACCGGCTCAGCGCGCCTCAGATCATTTCACTTCCCAGTGTGGGCACCGCAAAAGAATTTGATCTGGAAGGCTGCGCGGCTCTGGAACCGGATCTGGTCCTGCTGCCTGCAAAGCTGGAAAGCGTCATCCCTTCTCTGGAGGAATTGGGAATTACGGTGATCGCCGTCAATCCTGAGGATAAAAACCTTCTTGAGGAGGCGGTCACACTCCTTGGCACCGCCACCGACACAAAAGCGCGGGCACAGGAGCTGCTGTCCTTCCATGACAAACAGCTGGAGCCTCTTTCCGAGGCATTGCTGAACACGGACGCCCCCAGCGTCTATCTGGCCGGAAACAGCACATTTCTGTCTGCAGCGGGCCCCAAAATGTATCAGGACAACCTGATCCGGCAGGCAGGCGGCGCCAATGTGGCTGCTGAAATCACAGAAGATTACTGGGCGGATATTTCTTATGAACAGCTTCTGGCATGGGATCCCGACTATATCATCCTTGCCGCGGACGCGGAATATACAACAGATTCCGTTTTACAGGATCCCAACCTTCAGGACTGCACCGCCGTGAAAAACAGGAACGTCTATCAGTTTCCCAATGCCATCGAGGCTTGGGACAGCCCTGTCCCCAGCAGTATTCTGGGCAGCATGTGGCTGGCTTCCGTACTTCATCCTCAAGAATATGACACGGAAAACTGGAAGCAGGCCGTTACCGATTATTATGAAACCTTTTATGGATTTACACCGGATACAGAGAATCTTTATAAGAAAGCGGAATAAATGATGGGTACAACGAACAAGGAAACTTTCCGTCCCCCCGCCGGGACAAACCACGCCGCCCGTCATCGCCGGCTGCTCTGTCTGGGCGCCCTGCTTCTTCTGCTCCTCGCCGGGCTGCTTTCCCTTCTTGTGGGAAAGTATCCTCTGTCCTTTCACAAGGCGCTGACAGGAGACGGGATACACAGGCAGGTACTTTTTACCCTGCGTATTCCCCGGGCGCTCATAGGACTTCTGGGAGGCTTCGCCCTCGGCGCGGCGGGCTATGTATTTCAGACAGTCTTCTGCAATCCGCTGGCTGCCCCGGATATGATCGGCGTATCTTCCGGAGCCAGCGCAGGCGCAGCCTTCGCCATTTTGTTTCTTCCCGCTTCCGCAGCGGCGGTAACCGTATCTGCCTTTGCGGGCGGGCTGCTGGCCGTGGGCATTGCCCTTGGGCTGGCCTCCCTTGCTCCCGGGAGAAACAGCGGCAGCATCGTACTGGCGGGGATCGCCGTTCACGCCATCGCCCAGACACTCCTGATGGTTCTCAAACTCACCGCCGATCCGGACCGGCAGCTGGCATCCATTGAATACTGGATCATGGGCAGCTTAAACGGCATTACGCTGGATAAGATCCCATTTTACTGTATCGTATGTATTTTGGGACTGACGGGCATTTTTCTTCTCCACAGGCAGATCCTTCTGCTTTCTGTGGAGGAACCGGAGGCGCGCATGCTTGGCGTCCCCGTGGGGAAAATGCGGCTTTTGGTCCTGCTCCTTGCCACCCTTGTGACGGCCTCCGTCATCAGCCTTACCGGCGTGATCAGCTTTGTCGGCCTGCTGGCGCCTCATATTGCCAGACTGCTCACTGGCAGCAACTGCCTTTCTGCCCTGCTGCTCAGCGGGCTTACAGGCGGACTGCTTCTGATCGGGGCGGATGTTTGCGCCCGCAGCGTGGCTTTGGCGGAACTGCCGGTAAGCGTCTTTACTTCTCTGTTGGGCGCTCCGTTTTTATTATATTTGATCATGAAAAAAACAGGAGAATATTGATATGGCTTCCAACCCGTCGGCTTCTTTAAAAATAGAAAATCTCCGGTGCGGCTATGGCCGGCGCCGGATATTGGAGGGTGTTTCCTTCTGTGCAGAGTCCGGCGGGCTCACCGGCCTGCTGGGGGCAAACGGATGCGGAAAGACCACTCTGCTCAAGGCGATCTGCGGCCTGATTCCCTATACCGGAAGCTGCCTATGCGGCGGACAGGATCTGAAGATCCTTTCCGGCAGAGAACGGGCAAGACGGATCAGCTATATTCCCCAGCGCAGCGGCGTCCGCATTTCCCTTCCCGCATTGGAAGTAGTCCTGATGGGCTTCAATCCGGTACTGGGAACTCTGCAGAATCCCTCTCAGGCCCAGAGGGCCAGGGCGCTGGACGCGCTGGAAGCCGTGGGTATGGCCTCCTGCGCGTCAATGGATTATCAGACTCTCAGCGAAGGGCAGAAACAGCTGTGCATCCTTGCCCGCGCCATTGTGGAGGATGCGCCGCTGCTGCTTCTGGACGAGCCGGAAAGCGCGCTGGATTTCCACCACCGTCACCATATTATGAGGCTCTTACGGGAAATAACGAGCCATGGAGACAAAGCGGGACTGGTGACCCTTCACGATCCGGCCCTCGCGCTGGAATACTGCAGCCGACTGGTACTGCTAAAGGACGGCGTCTGCACGGACATACTCGCCCCTGCTTCCGACAATCTTTCCCGTATGGAAGAAGCCTTATCGAAACTATATGGCCCTGTCCGTCTGGCAGCGCTTGAAGACAATGGGCACCGGCGGCTGGCGCTGCTGCCCCGGGAATAACTGATCCCCAGCTGTCAGCTTTTATAGAAGGGAGGTCTGCGTGATCATGAAACCTGCGACCCGCGTCTTTTTGCGAAATGAAAAGAATGAGAAATTTTTTGGGGAAGGCCCCTGCCGTCTTTTGAAGGGAATCGAAAGAACCGGCTCTCTCAGAGCCGCGGCAAAAGAAATGAACATGGCTTATACAAAAGCCCTCCGGCTGTTAAAGCATGCGGAAGAAGCGCTGGGCTATCCGCTGACGGAAAAGACCATCGGCGGAAAGGGCGGAGGCGGAAGCCGCCTTACTATGCCGGCAAAGGAGTTTATCAAAAAATATGAAACCTACAGAGATGCCTGTTATGAGGCCAACGCCACAATCTATCGTCAGATTTTTTCAGAAGAGCCGTAAACGTCATCTGTTTCTCACCGGCAGCAGACATTCCGGAAAAAGCACTCTGCTTGCGCAGATCGCCGTCTGCATGAACGGAAATCTATCCGACGGCCATTCTCCGGATTCCGCTCCCGGAGTCCTTCCCGGCATTACCACCCGGGGAGTCCCCGGACAGCATGTGCTGCTGACAGACAACGAAACCGGACGATCCATGGTGATCGGAGAGTTTGACAGAACACTTTCCGGACCGGGCAACCAGATGCGCCCTGTGGCGGAGGGATTTTCCGAAGTGGGGATTCCCGCGCTGAAGCGTCTGGCTTTTGGTTCCGGCTCTGCCCGATCCGCCGGTGGGGACGATACATCCTGCAGCCCCTTTGGTGACCGGGTGTGGATCGATGAAATCGGATATCTGGAAGAAGGCTGTCCGGCATACTGCAATGCCTTAGAATATCTGTTGGATCATCGACCTGTATGCGGGGTCCTGCGGGGACAGGACACCCCTTTTCTTAAAAAGCTGAAAGCCCGGAAAGACATATTTTTGTATGATTTAGACAAGCCCCTCCCCGCTGTGGGCTGTATTCTCATGGCCTCCGGCACAGGCAGACGGTTCGGCAGCAATAAGCTGCTGGCGGATTTCGGCGGGCAGCCTTTGATCAGCCGGATCCTTGCCGCCACGGACACGGAGCCGCCCATAAAGCGGATCGCGGTCACAAGACACCGGCAAATTGCCGATCTGTGTGAACAGGCAGGGATTACTGCGGTACTACACGACCTGCCCTGCCGCAGCGACACCATCCGTCTGGGACTGGAAGCGCTGGGGACGATCCTTCCCGATGCTTCCGGCTGTATGTTCTGCCCCTGCGATCAGCCGCTTCTGTCAAAAGAAACCATGGAAAAGCTGATCTGCAGGTTCATGGGCCAGCCTGACTACATCCACCGTTTGTCTTATGCCCATACGCAGGGAAGCCCTGTGATCTTTCCAAAACATTGTTTCCACGAGTTAATGACACTGCCGGCAGACAAGGGCGGCTCCTTTGTGATCCGGCTCCATCCGGAGGAAGTGCGGTTTGCGGAAGCATCTTCGGAATGGGAACTTCGAGACGCGGATACAAAAGAGGAGCTTGCCCTGCTGCAAAAAATGGCCGAACATTTCTGATATAATAAAGAATTTTATTCCAGTTCTTCTTTTTCCTTAGGCAGGATAATATTCAGCAGGATCGCTACCATAGCCGCAGGCACGATTCCGGAGCCGCCGAATATCAGCTGTACATACTGAGGCGTATTGGCAAGGATGCCGGGATTTGCGCCCATGCCGTATCCTACACCCAGCGCCACTGCCACGATCGAAATACTTCTTGCCGTAAGAGGATTTCTTGTGATCAGCTGAATACCACTGATCACAATAGAGGAAAACATCATTACCGCCGCGCCGCCGAGAACGGACTGGGGCATAATGGAAATCAGCGCGCCCAGCTTGGGGAGCAGACCGCAGAGGATCAAAAAGACTGCGCCGCAGGCCAGCGCCACACGGTTGACTACCTTTGTCATCGTCACCAGACCTACATTCTGACTGAAGGAGGTATTGGGAAGCACGCCGAATAACGCCGCAATGGAAGAACCGATGCCGTCGCAGATCACGCCGCCGGACAGCTCCTTATCTGTAGCCTCCCGGTTCATGCCGCCGATCATCACGCCGGAAATATCGCCTACCGTTTCCACAGCCGTAACGATAAACATGATCAGCACCGGCAGGATCGCCCGCATGTCAAACACCAGCTTCACCGGCATGATAGCGGGAATGGCGAACCATGACGCTTTGCTCACCTGATCCCAGTTCAGCACCCATGATTTTGTAAACTCCACGCCTTCTGCATCTACGGCAGTATGGGGAAGCACAAACCCCATGATCAGCGCCGCTATGTAGCCTGCAATAATACCTATCAAAATGGCGGAGGAACTTAGGAAGCCCTTGGTACAGTGCTTCACGATCAGGATCACCGCCAACACGAAGGTAGCCAGCAGCAGATTTTCAAGGGAACCGAAATCCCTGGCAGTGTTGCCGCCGCCGTAAGAATTAATTCCTACCGAGATCAGGGACAGACCGATGGATAATACTACAGTACCTGTCACCACAGGAGGGAAGAATTTGCGCAGCGGCTTTAAGAAAAAGCCCAGCACACCTTCAAACAGACCGCCGATCAGGGAGGCCGCCATCATAGCGCCATAAGTCAGCACACCGCTGCCCATGGTCTGGGCCACACCGCTGAATACCCCGATAAATCCGGAGCTGGTACCCATGATGATAGGCACTTTACCGCCGATGGGTCCGATAGAAAACAGCTGGATCAGTGTCACGATACCAGCTACCAACATGGCGTTCTGCAGCAGCGAGATCTGAAGATCCGCAAAATCTGCATTTCCCGCCAGACCGCAGGCACCGGTGATCACCAGCAACGGAGTCAGATTGCCCACGAACATGGCCAGCACATGCTGAAGCCCCAGCGGGATCGCCTGGGAAAGCGGCAGCTTTCCTTTAAACTGAAACGCCTGCTCTGAAAGTCCTTTTTCGTTTTTCATAACTTTTGTTCTCCTCGTTTTTTCTTTAGAATGATCAATATTGCCAAAATTATTATATAAGAAACCATTGCTTTAATCAATTCTATTTTCTTAATCTCGCAGAAAATCTTGCTTTTTTGTCAAATTCGATTTTTCCACTAAAAAAAGAGAACAGACTATCTGTCGCCTGTTCCCCTTTTCTCTTATCAGCTATGTATACGCTGGCTTTTCTTATCCGAAGTATCTCTCCAGCAGGCCCTTGAACGCCTTGCCGTGACGGGCTTCGTCTCTTGCCATTTCATGAACGGTGTCGTGGATCGCATCCAGATTTGCTGCTTTCGCGCGCTTTGCAAGATCTGTCTTGCCGGCTGTCGCACCATTCTCAGCCTCGATTCTCATCTCCAGATTCTTCTTTGTGCTGTCGGTAACAACCTCGCCCAGAAGCTCCGCAAATTTAGCGGCATGCTCAGCCTCTTCATAAGCTGCCTTTTCCCAGTACAGGCCAATCTCAGGATAGCCCTCTCTGTGAGCCACTCTTGCCATTGCAAGATACATGCCCACTTCTGTACATTCGCCGTTGAAGTTTGCACGAAGATCTTCCAGAATATCCTCGGAAACGCCCTGTGCTACGCCTACTACATGCTCTGCTGCCCAGCTCATCTCTTCTGACTGCTCTGTAAACTTGGAAGCGGGTGCCTTACACTGAGGACATGCCTCCGGGGGCGTATCGCCTTCATGAACATAACCGCATACCTGACAAACAAACTTTTTCATTTTGATCCTCTCCTTTTAAATGTTATTTTCATTACTAATATGGCTCCCTTCCTGCTTTTTCAGGCAATCGGGGCATAATCCGAAAAACTGTACCACCTGGCCGTCGATCCGTCCCGCAAACGCTTTCCCCACCTGCTTTTGCAGCTGCTTTTCTCCGTCTGCCAGAGGAAAATCCAGCATACAGCCGCATTGACTGCAGGTAAAATGATCGTGAGGCGCAGTCATACCGTCAAATCTGTCCGGCCCGCTGACTGTGGAGATCTTTTGGATCTCGCCAAGTTCCGCCAGAAGGGACAGATTCCGATAAACCGTGCCCAGACTGATATTGGGATACTCTTTGCGGATATCCTGATAAACCATATCCGCCGTAGGATGATCGCAGCGCCGGATCAGATTTTTCCGGATGGCTTCTCTTTGCCTGCTGAACTTTACAACTGCCATCGATGTGCCTTCTTCCATTATTAGTAATAATTACTATTATCATAAACGAATCAACTTTATCCGTCAAGGGAATTTTAACATTATCGTAGTTTTTCACATTTATTTCAAAATTTTTCCTAAAAACCTGTTGCATTTTCGCTCCTCATGATGTAGTATGATTATTAGAATACATAGTTTTTAAAACTACTTATTGCGGTTTTTCGAGAACGGCTTCTGCGATCAGCTTCTATGATCAGCTGCAGAATCAGACAACAGATCATGAAAGGAGAACCATTATGAAAGAGCATACATTCAAAATAAAAGATCCAGGCAGCGCCATCACCCATTTTATCGGCATGATCATGACAGCCTGCGCCGCTCTGCCTATTTTTATCCGGGCGAGCCACTGCGGCAACCTGTCCTATCTCATCGCCTGTATGATTTTTATGAGCAGCATGTTTCTGCTGTACAGCGCCAGCACCGTATACCATACACTGGATATCTCCCAGAAGATCAATCAGATCCTGAGAAAAATCGACCACATGATGATTTTTGTGTTTGTGGCAGGTTCCTATACGCCCATCTGCGTCATCACGCTGCGGGGCAGGATCGGTTATACCATGCTTGCGGCAGTATGGGGCATCGCCATTTTTGGTATGATCATCAAATTCTGCTGGATCACCTGTCCGAAGTGGTTTTCTTCTGTCCTTTATATCGCCATGGGATGGGTCTGCGTATTTGCGCTTGCCCCTCTTTATCATAAGCTTTCCATAGCCGGATTTTACTGGCTGCTTGCAGGAGGTATCTTTTATACCATAGGCGGCGTCATCTACGCGCTGAAGCTGCCACAGCTGAACGCCAGATTCAAAAATTTCGGCTCCCATGAGATTTTCCATGTGTTTGTCATGGCGGGCAGTATCTGTCACTTTATTGTTATGTATCAATATGTACTGCCAATTTCTCTCTCCTAAATTTTCTAATACGTTTTTCTTCCACTTTAAGGACATTGTCCGAGAAAAAAACAAGGCTGCCCGCATGAGCAGTCTTGTTTTTTATTGATATTTATAATATAAGCACCCGTACAACAGTACCTTACCTATTCCTTGTTCCGCGATACTTCTTCCAATCTCTGTAAAAACCCCGTTGGGGCAAAACGGCTGCGATATGTAAGGCTGCCCTGTCAAAGTCGATACAGCCGGCTTACAGTTTAGATTATGCCGGGAAAGGGACTTTGTTGCCTGACCTTACATCTGATTGCTCCATCTGCCCGAAGCGCCGCAGGGCAGTACCAGCCCGCTCTCTGTTACGGGAAGACCAATCTCCTCCGCCTCCACGATGCCGCCGTACTTATCCCCCACAGTCAAGGAAAGCATATAATGCAGCGTCGCCGGCGCCAGCCCTGTAGTGTACGAATTGATCAGAAAAAACAGCGGCTTTTTTGATAAAAGCCGGGTACAAAGCTGCACAAGGGGGAATACGGCGTCCTCAATCTTCCAAACCTCACCCTTTGGCCCTCTGCCGTAGGAAGGCGGATCCATAATGATTCCGTCATAAGTATTACCCCGGCGGATCTCCCGCTCCACAAATTTTACGCAGTCATCCACAAGCCAGCGGATGGGCGCTTCTTCCAGCCCGGAGACTCTGGCGTTTTCCTTTGCCCAGCCTACCATGCCCTTGGACGCGTCCACATGGGTCACCTGCGCTCCCGCTGCCGCCGCCGCAAGAGTGGCGCCGCCGGTATAGGCAAACAGATTCAGCACCTTCACAGGGCGCCCCGCATGCCTGATCCGCTCTGAGAACCATTCCCAGTTTACCGCCTGTTCCGGGAATAAACCGGTATGCTTGAACTTGAAAGGCTTTAAGCGGAACGTCAGCTTTTTGCCCAGCTGCAGTTCATATCCAATCTCCCACTGCTCGGGCAGATCAAAAAATTCCCAGTCCCCGCCGCCTTTGCTGCTGCGGTGGTAATGTCCGTTTCTTTTTTGCCACCCCGGATTGATGCGGGGCGTATTCCAGATCACCTGAGGATCCGGACGCACAAGGAGATACCTGCCCCACCTCTCCAGTTTCTCGCCGCCGGAGGTATCCAGCATCTCATAAGAATTCCATCTGTCCGCTGTCCACATAACCGCTCACCCCTCCTGCCGCCAATGAAGTCTGTGAAGATCTCCCTGCAGCTGCATACCGGCAAATTGGTTCTGCCGCAGGGCTTCATAAAGAACAATGGCAGCCGAATTTGACAGATTCAGGGATCGGATCCCGTCTCCCATAGGGATGCGGATGGCCGTATCTTCATACCGGACCAGCAGTTCCTCCGGGATCCCCGCGCTTTCCTTTCCGAACATCAGATAGCAGTCCGGCTCATAGCGCACTTCCGTATAGATTTTCTTTGCCTTGGTGGTTGCCATATACAATTTTGCATTGGGATTTTTTTCCAGAAATTCCTGAAAATTTATATAACGGGTCACATCCAACTGTTCCCAATAATCCATGCCCGCACGTCTGATCTCCTTTTCCGTCAGCCTGAACCCCATGGGTTCAATGAGATGGAGCCTCGTTCCCGTGGCCGCGCAGGTGCGCCCGATATTGCCTGTATTTGCCGGGATCTCCGGTTCATATAACACAATGTTCAGCATGTTTCCCCTGTTCTAAGACTGTTTCTCCCGCAAGTTCTCGATAAAACGCTGGATCCGGTTCAGTGCGAGCCGCAGATTATCCAGTGAATAGGCGTAAGAAATCCGCACAAATCCCTCTCCGCAGGAACCAAATGCCGTTCCCGGCACCACCGCCACTTTTTCCGCCTCCAGAAGAGCCGTGGCAAACTCATCGCTGGTCATGCCAAACTCCTTAATGCAGGGGAATACATAAAATGCGCCGAAGGGTTCAAAGCAATCCAGACCCATCTCCTGAAAGCGGTGCATCAGGAACCGTCTTCTCTGATTATAGGCCTCCCGCATCCGGACCACGTCATCGTCTCCGTTTCGCAGCGCGGAAACCGCCGCATACTGGCTGTTGGTGGGGGCGCACATAATGGCAAACTGATGGAGCTTTAACATCTGCGAAAGGATCCTCTCCGGTCCGCAGGCATAGCCCAGCCGCCAGCCCGTCATGGCATAAGCCTTGGAAAAGCCGTTGATCACAACGGTCCGCTCCCGCATGCCCGGCAGGGACGCGATGGAAGTATGCTCACTGTCGTATGTAAGCTCCGAATAAATCTCGTCGGAGAGTACAAACAGATCATGCTCCCGTACCACCTGGGCAATGGGCTCCAACTCCTCCTTTGTCATAATGGCGCCGGTAGGGTTGTTGGGAAAGGGCAGAACCAGGATCTTCGTCTTCGGCGTGATGGCCGCCTCCAGTTCTTCCTTTGTCAGTTTAAAGTCGTTTTCCGCCTGCAGTTCGATGATCACCGGTACACCGTCCGCCATATAAGCGCAGGGCAGATAGGAAACATAACTTGGCTGGGGAATGAGTACCTCGTCCCCCGGATCCAGCATGGACCGCATAGCCAGATCGATGGCCTCGCTGCCGCCCACCGTCACAAGGGTTTCCTTCATGGGAGAATACGTAAGCCCCAGCCTGCGTTTCAGATAATTGCAGATCTCCTCCCGCAGCTCCTTCAGCCCTGCATTAGAGGTATAAAAGGTACGTCCTCTCTCCAGCGCATAAATACCCTCGTCCCGGATGTGCCACGGAGTATCAAAATCCGGCTCGCCCACACCAAGGGAAATGGCGTCCTCCATTTCGCTTACGATATCAAAAAACTTCCGGATGCCGGAGGGCTCTACTTCCGTAATTTTTTTGTTCAAAGGATCTCTCACGGCGTCACCAACATCCTTTCATCTTCCCGTTTCTTCGACATTACAGTTCCGTGATCCTTGTATTTCTTCAAAATAAAATAGGTTGCCGTGCTGAGCACATACTCCAGAGTTGAGAGCTTGTCCGACACAAACTGGGAAACCTCCCGCAGCGTCTTTCCGTCGATAGTCACAAGCAGATCATAGCCGCCGGAAATGAGATACACCGACTGCACTTCGGGATAATGGTAGATGCGTTCCGCAATGCGATCGAAGCCCTGTCCCCGCTGGGGCGTTACCCGCACCTCGATCAGCGCCGTCACCTTTTCATTGTTTGTCCTCTCCCAGTTGATCATGGTGTGATAGCCGCATATAATCTCCTCTTTTTCCATATCCGCGATCTCATTTGCAATGGCGGCCTCCTCCATGCCCAGCATCACCGCCAGCTCATGCAGGTCGATTCTGCTGTTTTTTTCCAGCATCATCAAAATCTTTTCTCTTGCCTCTTTCATAGCTTCCTCCACTTTTATCCGCTTATTTATAGAGTTTATACAGTTCATCACTCCGGGGCGGCTCCAGATAACGCCGTTCCCCGTCGTTTTTGATAATCCGATCATTGCCCGCCGTTGTCCTGCCCACGATAGCTGCCGGGATCCCTGCTTTCTCAAGGGCTTCTACAATACGGTTCCCGTCCTTTGCCGCGATCAGCAGGCTTCCTCCGGAAACCAGCCCGTAAGGATTCATATCCAGCAGATTGCAGATCTCCACTGTCTCCTGCCGGATGGGGATCCGCTTCAGATCCGCTTCCAGCCCGATGCCGGAAGCCTCCGCCATCTCCCAGAGCGCGCCGAAAATGCCGCCTTCCGTCACATCGTGCATGGCGCTTGCGCCAAGGGATGCCGCGATCCGGGCCTCCGGCAGGATAGAAAGATAGCGGTCAAACTGCGCGCTGTCCTCCACCATAGCTTTGGGATATCGCTCCAGCAGCTGTTCCCTGCGGGCTCTGGCCGCAATGGAGGTACCCTCCAGACCGATCCACTTTGTGACGATCAGATCCTCTCCCGGCTCGATCCCCCCAGTAGACAAAAACCGGTCCTTCTTCACCTTTGCCACACCCGTCACCGTCAGTACAGGCCGGGTAACCACCTCAGTCACCTCGGTATGTCCCCCCAGGATCTGTATCTGCAGCCGGGCGCATGCCTCCTGCATCTCCTGCATCATCTGCCGGAGTCCGGCTTCCTCCGTGCTTGGGGGAAGCAGTATCGACACCAAAATCCCCACCGGCTCCGCGCCAGAGGAGGCCAGATCATTCACAGTGGTATGCACCGCAAGGGTGCCGATATTTTCTTCCGCGCCGGTTATGGGGTCCGTGGACAGCACAAGCACTTCATCCGCATCTGTCTGCAAAGCGGCGCAGTCCTCCCCTACCCCGGCTCCGGTCAGCACATCGCTGCGTTTAAAATCAAGGGAGCGCAGTACGGTTCGCTTTAACACTGTTTCCGATATTTTTCCGATCTTCATTTTTTCACCTGCTCCTGATTACTTCTGCCTCTCATCCGCTCTGTCACAAACTGCTCAGATCAGGTAAGAAAGAATCGGCGCCAGCACCATAGCCAGAACCACAATCGCAATAATCACGGCAGAAATCACTTTTTGTTTTTTCTTATTAAACATAGTACGCCTCACTATCCAATGAATTTCAATTAGTTCTATCTTATGACATTTCCTGCAAAGTTGCAAGCATTTCATAATTCCGGCAGCCATATCATCCGCACATTCCCGGTGACGGGATCTCTGCTGCGGTAATCAAATAACACCCCGCCGCCTTCCGGTAAAGGCTCCAAATGAGTCATACGGCTCAGCTGTGGCGCCGTAAAACCATGATAAGCCTGCAGATACCGCCATTCCTGCGTCTCCTGCTGATAAAATCTCCGTATATCCTCTTTGCGGCGATCAAGGGAGGGAGCCCAGTCCGGCCTGCTCTTGCAAAGCTCTCTGGCGTACAGGTCCAGCGCCAGAAGCAGCTTCAGCTCCTCCTCGGCCAGCGGTTCCCCATTGAGGCTGTCCCTTCGCTCCTCCACCGCCGTCCGGTAAAATGCCATCAGGATCTCATAGCGGCGCAGTCTGCTGTGGCTGACTGCCGCCAGCCCCTTTTGCTTATAAAAATCCGCCAGCGCTTCAAAAAAAGCAAAAGGTGAGGTAAACTGCGGGGCCCGCCCCTGAACAGATTGCGGGACAGACCGGGGCGCAGCCTGCCCAAGCAGCGCCTGCAAGGTCAGGCAAAACTGATTGCTGTTCGCATAGATCTCCGTCATCTCCTCCACGCCCTTCAGCCGGATGATCTGCTCATAGGACAACCATTTTGTGGAAAGCACCTCATAAGGAGGCGCGCTTTTGTATTTCAACTGATATGCTTCCGCCATCTCCTCCATGTAAGTGCCCTTCAGCACCTTCAAAAATCCCAGCTGCAGCTGATGGGGGCCAAGCGCGAAGACCTGATCAAAAGATCTGCGGAAGCTGTCATAATCTTCATAGGGCAGACCGGCGATCAGATCGAGATGGCAGTGGACATGGTTTTTTGCTGTCAGCCGTTTTACGGCGTAAAACAGCTGCTCCTGATCTGTCTTCCGCCGGATCTCCTCAAGAGTCCGGGGATTGGTCGTCTGGACGCCGATCTCCAGCTGCACTACACCCGCCGGCATCGTTTCCAGCAGAGCCAGAGACGCCTCATCCAGAAGATCTCCGTCCACCTCAAAATGAAAGCAGGTGACCCCGTTATGGTGGTTTTTGATAAACTCCCAGATCTCCAAGGCCCGCTTCCTGTCACAATTAAAGGTGCGGTCAATAAATTTCACCCGGGGCACCTTTTTTTCTAAAAAATAAAGCACCTCCTGCTTTACAAGCTCCAAACTGCGGAACCGCACGGCTTTATCCAGAGAGGACAGGCAGTAGCTGCAGGAAAACGGACATCCTCTGCCGGATTCATAGTATATGATCCGATTTTCGGCCCCATCGTTCAAAACCTCCGGGCCCCAGAAGGACAGGCTGTCCAGCTCCACCGGCAGAGGTTCCCCGTTGTCATACAGCGTGTCTCCCTCTCGAAAGCAGATTCCCGGGATTTGCGTCAGGGCAGGCGTATGCTCTGTATAATGGTTTGCCAGCTGCGCAAACGTTTTTTCTCCTTCTCCCCGCATGATCCCCTTCACTCCGGGCATTCGCTGAAGCACCTCCCGGCAGTGACAGGAGACCTCCGGACCGCCCAGCCAGATCGGCAGGTCAGGCCGCAGCCGGGACAGATCGGCAGCCAGCTGTTCAATAAAGGAAATATTCCAAATATAGCAGGAGAATGCCAGCACATCCGGCTTTCTCTCATAAATGTCCGCCAGCACCTTCTCCTGCTGATGATTGATCGTATATTCCGCTAAAGTCACAGACTTCTTATGTCCGCATGCACTGCGCAGGCTGTAGATCGCCGGATTGGAATGGATGTATTTTGCATTCACTGCCGCCAGTAAAATATTCATACGCGCCGTCCTATTCCTGTTCATTCCTTTCCGTTACCGGATCTCTGCGATAAAATACCATCGCCGACTGAGGCGCCATAGAGATATTCAGTCTGCCGCCCTTCACATCCCAGTTCAGTTTTCCGATGGAATAACCCCGTTCGTTGGTCTCCATAATCTGCACCATCGTGGTCTCCTTCGGCATACCTGTGTACCAGACAGAAATTTCTACCTCTTTTTCTTCCATAAAATTATTGACGGCGACGACTACCTGCTCCTCCAGCGTAAATCTGCCATAGCAGAGGATCTCCTGACTGCATGGAAGAAACTCTATCGAGCCGTATTTCAGCACAGGATATTTTTTGTGCATCTTAATGGCATCCCTGTGGAATTCTACCAGTTCAAAATCTTCTTTTCCCCACGGGTAAGTGCGGCGGTTGTCCGGATCGGTAAACCCGCAGAGTCCCGCCTCGTCCCCGTAATAGATCGTCGGCGCGCCGGGCCATGTCATCTGAATGACTACTGCCTCCCGCAGCACGCCAACCTGTACGCCGGTATTGGCAGCCTCCGGCCCCAGCGTCCCCGTTCTGCCCACTTTTTCGTTCGTGCGGGTGAGAAACCGGGAATGATCATGGTTGGAAAGCTCATTCATAGCGGCCAGAAGCGGGCCGTTGCTGAAGCAGCTCATATTTTGGCGCATCACATTCTGAAAATGGGTCAGATTGTTTTTCAGGTCTCCCCGATACTCGTCGCTGTGCTTCTGCATCCCTGTTAGATACCATGTCACCGGCTCCATGAAGGCGTCATAGTTCATGACCGAATCCCATTGATCCCCCTGCAGCCAGGAGCTGGGATCGCCGTAATGCTCCGCCAGGATCAGCGCTTCCGGATTGGCTTTTCGCACTGCCTGTCGAAAATCCTGCCAGAATCTGTGATTGTATTCCGTACTGTGTCCCAGATCCGCCGCTACATCCAGCCGCCATCCATCTACATTATAGGGCTTTGACACCCATTTTGCAGCGATCCGGAGGATCTCGTCATGCAGCTTTTTCGAACCCTCATAATTCAGCTTGGGTAAGGTGTCATGACCCCACCATCCGTCATAGCTGCCGTTATATGGCCACCTTTCACTGAAAAACCGGAAATAATCGTGATAAGGACTGTCCTGAGAAACATAGGCGCCGGGAACATAGTCCTCTTTCCCCTCATAGATCTGCTCCCGATCCATCCATTTGTTGAAGGAACCGCAGTGATTGAATACTCCGTCCAGAATCACCCGCATGCCCCGCTTATGTATCTCCTCTACCAGTTCCGCAAAGAATTGATTGGACGCCTCCAGATTTTTCAGATCGGTCACACGCTGGATATATTTGGCCGCGTATCTGTTGCTGTTCTCCCACGAATCCAGCGTCTTGCCGCCGTCCTCCACAATCTTCCCGAAATGAGGATCGATATAATCATAATCCTGGATATCATATTTATGATTGGAGGGAGAGACAAACAGAGGATTAAAATAGATCACTTCCACGCCAAGATTCTGCAGATAATCCAGCTTATCCTTTACACCCTGAAGATCCCCGCCGTAAAAACAGTTTACATCCATGGCGTCCGGGTATTTCGCCCAGTCCGTGATCTTTCGGGTACCGTCTCCTACGTAAATGTATTCCCGATCCTCCACATCATTGGAAGGATCGCCGTTCCGGAACCGGTCCACAAAAATCTGGTACATCACTGCGCCCTTTGCCCAGTCCGGCACGTAAAAGCCGGGCAGAACCGCAAAAGAATACCGATCCTCCATGTGCTCCGATACGCCGTTGCTGGTGTAAAAGTACGCATGCCCCAGATAGGAAATCTCAAAATAATAGCGCAGGGGTTCCTCGGTCATCACAAGCTTTGCCTCATAATAGTCGAATCCGTTCTTTGTCAGTGTCTTTTTCATCCGGGAACGGTCATTTTTTGTAACCACATACACTGCGTCAACGTTGTCCCTGCCTGTGCGGAACCGGAGAGTCAGCATCTCTCCCGCAGACACGTTCCATGGACTGCAGTAGGCCTCCGAAGTATCTGTATAGAGCGCCTTCTTATTTAGCACCGGGCCCATTGTGGTAATATACTGCATGCGCTTTCGCAGCTCCTGTATGTTCTGATCATCCATACGAATACCGGCCTTTCTGTCTGATTTTGATTTGATTATATCGCGATAAAGGGCCAAGCCCCTTTGATCTCCCGCCCGGCAGGGCTTTTTCTGTCTTTGGAAACTCCTGTGGCAGAAAGTAAAAAAGACAGCTTGCGCTGCCTTTTTTAGGAGAAGGTATTTCTTCTTATGGGGTGTAGTAAAACTATATAATATATTGGGGGTTTTACAAGAAGAAGTATAGCATCCCTTTGTTAAAAAATCTGCACAAACATTGATTTTTTACTATTATATTTTTGTACAAACCATCCAGCGCCCTTTCAGGCATCTTTTGCGCTATTCTCAAACAATTCTTCAAATTCTTCTCTTGTGAGTTTTTCTTTTTCAAGCAAAAGCGCGGCGCAGCGGTTCAGCACATCCTCATGGGCGCTGATCAGCGCTTTGGCCTTGTCATGGCTCTCGTCAATAATCCGCTTTACTTCCTCGTCGATCACTGCCGCAACAGCCTCGCTCATTCCGCGGGTATGGGCAAGATCGCGTCCAATGAACACCTCGTCATCCTCGCCATAGTTGATCAGGCCCACCTTCTCTGACATGCCGTATTTGGTCACCATTGCCTTTGCCAGATCGGTAGCCTGCTTAATATCCTGAGAAGCGCCCGTGGTAATATCATGGAAGATCATTTCCTCCGCCACACGTCCGCCGAGAGATACCACGATCTCCTGCATCATTCTGCTTCTGGAATTGAACATTTCGTCTTTTTCGGGAAGGGGCATGGTATAACCTGCCGCACCTATTCCCGTCGGGATGATGGAGATCGTATGAACCGGCCCCACATCCGGAAGCACATGGAACAGGATGGCATGACCCGCCTCATGATAAGCGGTGATCTTTTTCTCCTTATCGGAAATTACGCGGCTCTTCTTCTCGCCGCCGATGCCAACCTTGATAAACGCCTTCTGGATATCTTCCTTCCGTATATACGCCTGATTGTTCTTCGCGGCAAAAATCGCAGCCTCGTTCAACAGATTTTCCAGATCCGCGCCGGTAAAGCCGGCCGTAGTCTGGGCCACCTGCAGCAGATCTACATCGTCCCCCAGAGGTTTATCCTTGGCGTGTACCTCCAGAATCTCCTTCCGTCCTTTAATATCAGGACGGCCCACGCCGATCTTCCGGTCAAAACGGCCGGGGCGCAGGATCGCAGGATCCAATATATCCACACGGTTTGTAGCCGACATGACAATAATGCCTTCGTTGACACTGAAGCCGTCCATCTCCACAAGCAGCTGGTTCAGCGTCTGCTCGCGCTCGTCGTGACCGCCGCCCATGCCGGTGCCTCGCCGGCGGGCCACTGCGTCGATCTCGTCAATAAATACGATACAGGGCGCATTTTTCTTTGCCTCTTCAAAAAGATCCCTGACACGGGATGCGCCTACGCCCACAAACATTTCCACAAAATCGGAACCGGAAATGCTGAAAAAGGGAACGCCTGCTTCTCCGGCCACCGCCTTGGCAAGGAGGGTCTTACCGGTTCCGGGCGGGCCCACCAAAAGCACGCCCTTGGGGATCCGGGCGCCCACCTTCAGATATTTATCCGGCGCCTTCAGGAAATCCACCACTTCTTTCAGATCCTCTTTTTCCTCGTCACATCCGGCCACATCTTTAAACCGCACCTTTTTGTCCGTAGACATTCTGGCCCGGCTCTTGCCGAAATTCATCATCTTTCCGCCGCCGCTGCCGGTGCCGCTTCTGCCGCTGACGATATAAAAGACAAACATCACCACAGCAACAGTGATCAGGCAGGGAAGCAGGGTCGTGATGATCCAGCTTTCCTTTTCTACCTCCGTCACTTTCACTTCCACGTCTTCGCCGCGCAGTTCCTTCTCCGCATCGATCACGTCCACCACGTTCAGGCGCACGACCTCTCCGGACTTCAGCCAGATCCGCAGAAATCCCGTAGGCGTTTCCTCATTGGGATGGATCTCTGCCTTCACTACCTCGCCCGCTTTCAACGCTTTATCAAACTCGCTTTTTGTATAAGCTGACCTGCTGTTCATGGCAAAGCTTACCACGGTGATCAGGATCAGCATGACCATCATGAGCGCTACATAAAAGCTAAGCCCTTTCAGATTCTTTGAATTCTTATTATTCACCTTGCTCTCCTTCCAACATTTCTTTCTTTATCTAAACAGTAATCTTTCCTTTCCTCAGACGTCCCCGCCGTTATTTGCCGGAGATTACGCCGATATACGGCAGATTCCTGTATTCCTGCGCATAGTCCAGACCATATCCCACCACGAACTCATCGGGGATCTCAAATCCGGTATAATCCACCTCTACCTCGGTGATACGGCGCTCCGGCTTATCCAGCAGCGTACACAGCCGCAGGCTTGCCGGCCGCCTGCTCCGCATATTTTCCAGCAGATAGCTTAAAGTCCGGCCGGAATCGATAATATCCTCTATGATCAGCACATCCCTGCCCTCTATGGATTCGTCCAGATCCTTTGCCAGACGGATCTCTCCGCTTGTGGTGCCGTTTCCGTAACTGGAAACAGACATGAAATCTATTGTCACCGGGACAGTGAGCCGTTTTGCCAGCTCGCAGGTGAAAAACACGCTTCCTTTTAATATACAGATCAAATGCAGCGCTTTGCCCCTGTAATCAGAACTGATCTCTTCCGCCATCTGATCGATGCGCTTCTCTACATCCTCCTGTGAAATCATTACAGAAATTTTATCATTCATCTTTTGCATCCCTTCCTGCGGTTCTCGTCACCACCAGTATCTCCTTCGTATCCTCCGTCACCCGAAAAGCCTCGCTTGTGCGAAGTCCGAATACCCAGAGGACATGATCTCCTGACGCCAGAAGCAGGCGTCCATCCCGTTCTTCCGCAGGCAGCTTACAGTCGATCAGATAATCCTTCAGCTTCTTCCTGCCTCCGGACACAGACACTGTCAAAAAATCTCCCTTCCGGCGGGTACGGATTTTCATTGGATTCTTTATTTTATCATAATCAAACCATTTCGTATATGCCGAAATCGGAATTTTTTCCATTTTGTTATATGTTTTTTTTGTGAACGTGATCGTTTCGCCTGTTTCTTCCAGAACATACCGGCCCGGAACGGTCACGGGAGTCTCCTTTACAGGCTCCTTTTGCCTCTGCTGCCCGTCCTCTTTTGCAAACATGAGCGCGTCATAAGTCCGCTTGACGACAAGCCCGCCGGGAAGGGAAAGCTGCTTTCCCACTTTCTTTTCCAGAAGCCCGCAAATACCGCGGATATGGGTCTCTGTCACATCCCGGAGAGAACCGCCTGCCTCCCTGATACATTGGGTGGCCATGACCGAACGGATTACCGGATCCCGGGCTGCCAATACTTCCGCAGAAAGATACAGCCTGCTGTCCTGTTTGCACAGGCCTTCCCGCAGCCCTTCCTTTGCGTTTTTTTCCAGATAATCATAGATTTTCTCCAACTGTCCGGCCGTCCGGTTCATATTTTCCACAGCCCCGGGAGAAATTTCCTCTCTCACATAGGATAGCACATGATGGCGGATTTTATTCCGGGTATAGGCGTCCTCCTCATTGGAGCTGTCCACCCGGAAGGGAAGCCCCTGCTCCTTCAGAAGCGCCTCGATATCCTCTCTTCCCACGCACAGCAAGGGCCGGATCAGCGGTATGGAACCCATGTCCTCCTGACTGCTGCACTGCTCTGAGCGCGGTACCGCCGGAAGAACGCTTACCGGCCTCATGCTGCTGAGCCCTTTCAGCCCGGTGCCCCGAAACAGATGAAACAGCATTGTTTCCGCCCGGTCATCCTGATGATGGGCAAGCGCGATCTTATCTGCCCCTGTTTCCCGCAGTCTCCTGTAAAAGGCTTCCATACGCACTCTGCGTCCTGCCTCCTCAAGAGAACAGCCCCACTCTTCTGCAAGCGCTTTCACGGGATAGCGATACACCTGACAGGGAATATCAAATCTCCTGCACAGCTCCTCCGTAAAGGCCGCGTCCTCCTCCGCCTCCTGCCCGCGCAGAGTATGATTGACATGCAGCGCTTCAATGGACAGGTCATAGCGTTCTCTCAGTTCCCGCAGCACGCAGAGCAGGCATACCGAGTCCGCTCCCCCCGATATGCCTGCGATGATCTTATCTTTCTGTGCCAGCATCTGGTGCCGGTCTACAAAATCAAAAATCCTTTGCAACATAAACGCTCCATTCTTATTTGCCTTTTGCCGGCGCTTAAGCTTCCCTGAGAAATGCCTCATATCCTTTTTTTGTTTCGTAGATATCAGCCTTGCTTGTGATCTCCCATGGGGCGTGCATACTCAGCACCGCCACGCCGCAGTCGATCACGTTCATATCATACAGCGACAGGATATAGGCGATCGTGCCCCCGCCGCCAAGATCAACCTTGCCCAGCTCCGAGGTCTGGAAGGCCACGCCCGCGTCATCCAGAATTTTTCTCAGTCTGCCGATATATTCTGCGTTGGCGTCATTGGAACCGGATTTTCCTCTGGCGCCGGTATATTTATTGAACACCATGCCTTTTCCGAAGTAGGCCGTATTTTTCTTTTCAAAGGCGTTCCCGTATAAGGGATCGAAGGCTGCGGATACATCCGAGGACAGCATGTTGGAGTTTTTCAGGCACCGGCGCAGGGAAAGCTCTGAATATTCTCCGGTGAGGGCAAGCAGCTCCGCAACCGTATTCTCAAAAAATCTGGACTCCATACCCGTTGCGCCCACACTGCCGATCTCCTCCTTGTCCACCAACAGACAGCAGGCCGTCCGCCGCGTTTTCGGCGTATCAAACAGCGCCATGGCGCTCGTATACGCGCACACTCTGTCGTCCTGTCCGTAAGCGATCACCATGGAATGATCCAGCCCCATATCCCTGGCTTTTCCGGCAGGCACGGCCTCCAGTTCTGCTGACAGGAAATCCTCTTCCTCCAGCCCGTATTTTTCCTTAATAAGAGAGAGGATCGTCGCCTTCACAGACTCCTTTTCTTCCCCTGCCAGCGGACGGCTGCCGATGAGAATGTCCAGCGCTTCTCCTTCTATCAGCTTGGCGCCTTTCTTTTCCATCTGCTCCCGGGCAATATGGGGCAGCAGATCGGTAATGCAGAATACCGGGTCGGTCTCTTCCTCGCCGATCACGATCTCCATCACTTCTCCGTCCTTCTTCGCCACCACGCCGTGAATGGCAAGGGGCATAGTCACCCACTGATATTTCTTGATCCCGCCATAATAATGGGTATCCAGAAATGCCAGCTCCGTATCTTCATACAGGGGATTCTGCTTAATGTCGATTCTGGGAGAGTCTATGTGCGCCCCAAGAATATTCATTCCCTCCGTCAGGGGCAGATCGCCCAGCTGAAACAGAATCACTGCTTTTTTCATATTGACTGCATATACCTTATCTCCGGCCTGAAGCTGTTTTTTCTCACGGATGAGCGCATCCAGCTCCCGATAGCCGTATTCCTCCGCCATTTTTACGATCTCTCTGGCACATTCCCGCTCTGTCTTTCCCCTGTCCAGAAAAGAACGGTACTGTCTGGTGAGCGTCTCCAGTTCCTCCGCTTCCTTTGCGGAGTATGTTTTCCAAGCGTTTCTTCGTTCCATACTAACCTCCATTCTGAAGCGTTTCCGCAACATTGTCAGCCTCTTTTTAAAATCTATCCGATTATAGCACATTCTTTGCTTTTTTTCCACTTTGGTTTCTGCAAATACGTGGAAAATTACGTACACATACTCTATTTCATTTTTTATTTATGTCATACTGTGTTTGAAAAAAGGCCGAAACAACACGATCATTAAGGAGTGTGTACAAATGATAAAGATACGGGTTCTGGATATTCTTAAAAAGCAGCAGCATACAAAATATTGGCTTTTTATCCGTATGGGTATGAGTTATCGGAATTTTGACCGTTTGGTCAGCAATGAGACTACCGGCATCCGTTATAAAAATATTGAAAAGCTGTGCTACTATCTGAACTGTACCCCCGGAGATCTGTTTGAGTTTTCTCCTGACAAAACAGATCACCTGAAAGCGTAAGCAGAAGGCTCGCTTTCCTGTAATCAGCCCCGGCAATGAACCCCGGTAAGTTCCGGTTACATGGCGCAGTCCGGTACATGCGAGGATCAGGGCGCTCTGCCCGTCGGGGAAGTCCCATGACTTTGGTGCGGCATTTGATCTCCGATCTCCCGGTACGGGCTCCTGCCATCCAAAGGGGCGTGCCGAGCATGAGGCGGACACCGGTAAGGTACAATTTCAAAGGGAATTTCTTTGCGTTTAGGAGCTTTCGGCTCCATTTCACCGGCGGTTGTCTGACAGTTCCGTTTGTAATGGCTGCAATGGTAGCCTCAGTGGTCTTTGAAACGCTCGTATTTTGGGGCGTTTCCGACCCATGTAAAGCAGGACAACAAAAAGCGACCATACAGAAGCAGAAACGCTCCCGTATGGTCGTCTTTTGTTGTATATCCAACTAATTCCCAGTTACACTCTGTCCGTAAACCTTGTTTTCACAGTAAGCTGCTTAGATAAATTCCCGTTTTGCGTTATGCACTCGTCTGACAAAGAGGTACTACCCATTTACAGTAAAAACTGTTCAAAACCGGTCACTTCAAGAATTTCCCTTACCACGGAATTGACCTGTTCCATTTTCAAATTTCCGTTCAACGCCTTATACATCATAAGCATAACGCGCAGTCCCGCAGAAGAAACATATTCCAGATCTTTTGCGTTTATGGTACAGGTCGTTACGCCTTCTTTCACGCTCTCAAATTTCTCCAGCAGCTCCGGCGCAGTTATGGTGTCAAGGCGGCCGCTCAATATAGCCGTCATCTTTTCGCTTTCGATTTCTATGCTTACCGAAAAAGGCTTTTCGTCTTTGCTGTCGGATCTGTTATGATTGACTGTATTTACGGTCATGATCCATGCTTCCATTGATCTGTACGCATCGCGCAGCTTATCGGTATCCACGCCGTTAAGATCAGGCAGATAATCGGAAATGCTATGCCTTTCTACCGTAAACCCCTGATCGTTCAAGAAAGATTCCGCCGCCCCATGACCGTTGGCACACATGGAATTCTGACATAATTTCACACCGGCAATGTCGGATGCGGATTGCTTGGTCAGAGAAAGCATCTCGTTTTCGTTTCCGCCGTACAGAGCGCGGTAAGTTTCACTGTATATTCCGACAACGCTGTGGTCGGCCGTGATCCAGCAGCCGCCGAATTCCGAAAGTAACCGGTGTACGGCGCTGCACATGCTTATAAGCTCGGGATCGTTAAAATAAGGAATAAGTCCTTCCGTAATGATACATATCTCACCCTCAACATCGTTAAGCGCGTTTCTTAAAGACTCATAATTCGTCGCGTCCACGCCCTGATAGACGGCAAGATTTGACTGCCTGGGCGTCATAACCTTTGCGGCGGCGCCTGCCATCTCGTTGATAACGATCGGCAGGTCAAGCCCGAAATAGTGTTTTCCCTGCGCTGTCACACTCATGCCTCTCGGTGTATATCCGCAGGGAAGATCCACTATATTCGATTTGCCGAAACGTGCGGCAAGCGCATTGTAAATCTCATAGCGCGCCTGTTGACCGATGCAGAAGCTGTTCGCCAACGTTTTCGGCATTGCGGAAGAACTCGATTCCTGCTTTTGACGGTTCTCCTCGGTATTGATCTGCTTCATTAATTCCACCGCATCTTTATCGCCTCTGACCGCCAACATAGATGCTGTTCCTTTTCCCGTGGAATATATAGGATTGACTATACTTAAAATATTATCCATTTTTATCCTCCATCAATTTGCATCAAATTTTACTATAATAATCCGATACTGTCAATACAAAACGGAATTTGGAGATAGTGTCAATAGTTTTTCGCAAAAACAGTTTCAACCGTTTGGCAACCGGTAGTCAGCCGGCTATGTTATCAGGCT
>CANQNE010000022.1 GCA_947625135.1 uncultured Lachnospiraceae bacterium | reverse complement strand
AGCGGGGTGTGGCTCAGCTTGGCTAGAGCGCCTGGTTTGGGACCAGGAGGCCGCAGGTTCGAATCCTGTCACCCCGATAATTTTATAATGTGCGCGGGTGTAGTTCAATGGTAGAACACTAGCCTTCCAAGCTAGATACGTGGGTTCGATTCCCATCACCCGCTTTTGTATTGCAACGGAGTGCCGGATGCGATACAGAGTGTGTTCGTAGCTCAGCTGGATAGAGCAACGGCCTTCTAAGCCGTGGGTCGGGGGTTCGAATCCCTTCGAGCACGTTTTACGGTGGGTATGGCGCAGTTGGCTAGCGCGCCAGATTGTGGCTCTGGAGGCCGAGGGTTCGAGTCCCTCTATCCACCTTTTTCGAATTAGTTGATGGGCTATCGCCAAGCGGTAAGGCACAGGACTTTGACTCCTGCATTCGCTGGTTCGAATCCAGCTAGCCCAGTTGGGCATGCAGGAAATTTCCTTTTTAAATAAATTATGGGTGTGTAGCTCAGTAGGTAGAGCACTTGACTTTTAATCAAGTTGTCGGGGGTTCGAGACCCCCCACGCTCATTGACAAAAACAGCGCAAATCCTTTATTTCCAAGGGTTTGCGCCGTTTTTGCTTTTTGCGGCTGTTGTCTCAAGTAGCCCCAAGTAAGCCAAAAAAAATATATCATTTTCATATCAATGTATCATTTTCGTATCAGAAATTGATGGCAGCGTTTACGGCTTTTTCCGCATACAATCTGTTGCGGATTTTCAGACATCTTGATTTTGGGTTGAACACATATATCTGGAAATGCAATCTATGATTGGCTGTTCATGTTTGAAAAAGGGTATTGTAATTCGACTGGAAATAAAATATATTTCTTATTTTTCAAATTTAGAATTGCAACAATTAGCAGACCAACAGTCAGAATTGTTGTAAATTCCTCCTATGTGCTCATAAGCCTTACCCCTCCACAGGATAAGAGCGGATGACTGCACGTTCCCCGGCTGTCCGGTTAAGCATACTATAGATATTACTATATCACATGAATGTCAGAATGAAAAAAGAATATTTGGGTAAAGTACCATGTGATTTTGTATCAATGTATCATTTTCGTATCAGAAATTTAAAGCAGCGTTTACGGCTTTTTCCGCATTTTCCTTTTCCAATACAATATGATTATAGACCTCTATTACCATCTTTTCTGTATCGCCCATCAGCTCAGCAATTTTCTTTATAGAGATGGTTGGTATCTGATAACACAGGTTCGTGCAGTAGTTATGCCTGAAAACATGAGCGGTCAGATCGACAACCGGCTCTTTGCTTTGCGCCTGAATCTTGCGAAGGATCCTTGCCCACATCTTGTCATAGCTGCTTTTGGTTTTCCATCCACCGTCACTCATAGGAAATAATTTTTCCTGATGCAGATTTTTCACATAGTCATCTATTACCGAAAATATCTTTGACGGAATTGGGACTGTTCGGAATCCATTTTCTGTTTTCGGCCCTTTGAGATAGGGCGTGTTTTTGTCATAGGCAATCGCATTTTGCACATTTATCGTCCTGCGCAGAAGATCTATATTAAATCGTGTCAGCGCAAGCGCTTCCCCGCGGCGCAGGCCGCAACCGTACAGAATATAAACAAACGCTCTGTCCTGATCCGAAAAATCGGCTTTGAATATCGCATGTTTTTCATACTGGGCGAGAGGACGTTTTTCCTGCGGTTTATATCTTATCGGGTCTACATTATCAAAAATATCGCTTAATACGTTCGGGGCAACATACTTGTCTGAAATAGCGGATCTTATAACTTGCTTAAATGTCATCTTAATAAGCTGCTGGGTACGTTCATGTCCCTGCGCGTTGTTGATAAGTATCTGGTAATGCGTCCTGGATATCTGATCTAATCGCACATTAGAAATGGCAGAAAAGTGCTTTTCGATGGTATTTCTATACATTGCCTGTGTATTTTTACCTTTCCCGGATTTGTATAGATTCAACCAAAGATCAGAATATTCACAAAAGGTTATGTCTGTTAACTTTACATACTTCCGCTCCTTCAGTTTCTGGTTATGTTCATTAACTTTGTTCTCCAGATCTTTACTACTAATTTTTGAGCGGATAGAAACATACTGTTTTTTGCCGTTCACATAGTTCCCGTTCCATACTCGCGCCTGAAAATAGCCGTCCTTTCCTTTTTTGTACTTTGCTTTTGCCATAGTATCATCCTCCTTAAAATGGGTATAAAAACAGCGCCAAATAAACCTACAACCATATTTATCTGCGTAACGGATCAGGGATAGGCGAAATCGTATGTCCTGTATTATACTAGCCATACGGAGATACCTTTTTTCTGAGTTGGATTTTGTTTGGCGATGAAAGTATAACACAGAAGGGGTATCTTCGTCTTTTAATTATTCAGTTGTAACAGATGTATTGCAATCCTACATGAATTGTAATCCTACAAAGAATCTATAGAAACGGCGGGCTTCGCGTTGACAGGGTGAGAACAATATGATAAGCTTCTAGCAGCATTAGATAATTTTGTGGGTGCTGCTGATGATGATCAAGGCGGTACAGCCGGGCCGCGTGTCCGTGTCCGGGGCCAACGAGACTATCCGGGACATTCTGACCCAGACGGGTTACGCTGATATGCTGACAATGGTATAATAGATGACATCATGGGCCCGATCATTTACTGAGACTGATAAAAAAGTCAATGATTCCTGCCTGTGGGCAACACGGCGGTGGTGGAGAAAAAATATAAGCAATCTGTTTTAGTTGACCTTACCGAAAGACAGACATACCAGACATCAAGATTGATTACCGGGGTTTAACTGCTTTCGTCCTAACAGAAGTGTGGAACATGCTATTGCAAGAACCTATCAATTATTGAAACGCTCAAAATTGCATTATGTAATTAGTTTGATATCGTGGGTACAATAAGCATATAATAGTTGCGAAAGGAGGATGTCTTATGTCTACTGTTAGTACAAACATAAAGATTGATACTGACTTAAAGAAGGAATCTCAGGTTTTGTTTGAAAATTTGGGATTAAATCTCAGTACGGCGGTCAATATGTTTCTTCGTCAGGCAGTTCGTGAGCAGGCCATACCTTTTCGAGTTGGAGCGCCTGTTCCCAATGATGAAACAATGGACGCTCTTCAGGAAGTAAAAAAAATGAAAAGCAATCCCGATCTTGGAAAGACCTATACTGACGTTGATCAAATGATGAGGGATCTGCTTGACGATGATGTATAATATCAGATCAAGGAGTACATGATAATCTCAGACCAGACACCAGCCTCATGCTGCAAATGATCCTCTGCAGTTGATTTGGCAAAGGAAAATCTATCCGCTCCGGTGAAAAAAACAGTTACTTAAAAAGCAAGCTGCCTGCTCCAGCCAAGAGACAAGGCGGCTTGCTTATTTTTTATAATTCAGAATAATAACAATGAGCATTGCCACGGCCAAAATGACCGTAAATTCCTCCTATGTACTCATAAGCCTCACCCTCCTGTCAAGACTCAGGACGGATGGCAGTCGCCCTCCCGGCTGTTACACACGAGCGATTTGTTAATAAAAGAAGGAAAATAAGATTATCGGAACAATCAGTAGACCAGCGGTGAAATTCGTTGTATGATATTGTCAGAATAATGGGCAGGGCAGGTTGTATCTTCAGTTGGAGGGAATTATGAAACGAAGAACGGAGAAAATCATATACGGACTGCTGACGATACTGATGATTCTTGCAGTAGGAGCAGGAAGCCAACTGGATATTTCCGGACTGGTTTCCGGCTTGCCGCACGAAGAATCAGCGCCGGAGCCTGTGGATATAGAAGGACTTCAGATAACAGTGCTGGACGTGGGGGAGGGGCTTTCGGTCGTTTTCCAGAGCGAGGGCGAAACCATGGTTTATGACGGCGGAGACAAAGCAGCCTCTTCTTATGTGGTAGGCTGGCTGAAAGACCATGGTATTGCTCAGGTGGATCTGATGGTGGCATCTCATTATCATTCAGACCATATTGCCGGTCTTGTTGGGATTTTGCATGCTTTCCCCGTAAGCAGGGTAATCGCGCCGGATTATACAGATGATACCAAGATATATGAATCCTTTGTAAACGCTGTGCTTGCAAAGAACCTTACAGTAGAATCTCCAAAACCGGGAGACAGCTACACGGTGGGCGCGGCTGTGGTCGAAGTATTGGGCCCTCTATCAGATACGTACAAGGATGAAAATGACTATTCCATTGTGCTGAAGATCCGCCACGGGAATCAGTCTGTTTATCTGGCCGGGGATTCTACTATGACTGTAGAGGATGAACTGTTGGAGGCAGATACAAATGTGGAGGCAGATCTCTATATTGTGTCTCATCATGGCAGCAGCGGCTCCTCCGGTCAGGCATTTCTCAATAGGGTGAATCCTGAGTTGGCGGTGATCTCCTGCGGGAAGGATAACAGTTATGGACATCCCCATGATGAGGTGCTGGAAAAACTGGAAAAAACCGGGGCAAAAATTCTGCGAACGGATGAATTGGGAGAAATTATGATCGAAAGTGATGGAAATATTTTAAAAGTCGTAGAATAGAAAAAAGATTCAGACAATTTTTAACATAAAAAATGGAAGCAAGGAGGCTCGAACTCCTGACCTTTCGCGTGTGAGGCGAACGCTCATCCCGGCTGAGCTATGCTTCCATTACTGCTATTATAACACGATGTTCTGGAAAATCAAGTTATTACCCCATATATTTTTTAATATTTTGCATCGGAAACGCATTGCGCAGTATGAAACCGGCGGCAAAATTATTTTGCCAGTCACATATATTTTACATTTTCATACAAATGTAGTAGAAGTTTGGATGCGAAAGGAGGGGAATTGATGGAGGAGTTGATGAAATATGTCAAACCGGAGCTTCTGATCGTGGCGGTGGTGCTCTATTTTCTCGGAATTGCGTTAAAGAAAATACAGAAAATTGCCAACTGGACCATTCCCTTTATCTTGGGTGCCATCGGTATTGTACTTTGTGCCATCTATGTATTTGCGACAAGCCGGATTTCTTCTGCCCAGAGCGTGGCAATGGCGGTTTTTACAGCCGTTACGCAGGGAATACTGGTGGCAGGGCTTAGCACTTATGTCGATCAGATTACAAAACAGTTCAAACGACAGGATAAATAAACAAAAATGTTTTCGCGCATCCACAAGGGATGCGTTTTTTGTTTTGTCACAAATTGCTGTGAAGAGGGGTATTCTAATATAGCAGCCTGAATTGACGGAGGAAATTTATGAATATAGAGCTTCCGGTTTTATGCGGAGCGGCGCTGGGCACCGGATTTACATTTTTTATGACGGTGCTGGGCTCAGGGATCATCTTTTGCTTTAAAGGAAAAATGCTGGAAAAAGTACAAAGTATTTGTATGGGATTTGCAGGCGGGGTAATGATGGCGGCCCTTGTATGGTCGCTTCTGATCCCTGCCGTCGAAGAGGCAAAGCAGCAGGGGCAGGTGCCGTGGATGGTGACCACGCTGGGATTCTTTGCAGGAGGATTGCTGATTTATGGGCTGGATCTGCTGCTTACAAAAGCGCGTTATGAGCAGAGTGAAGGAGAATCCCCTCTGAAAAAGGAAACCCTGCTGTTTGTGCTGGCTGTGACACTTCACAATATTCCAGAGGGAATGGCTGTGGGAATGGCCTTTGCCATGGCCGGCATGGACGGCGGGCACATCCTGTATGCGCAGGCGATCGCGCTGGCAGTAGGGATCGGTATTCAGAATCTGCCGGAAGGGGCGGCGATCGCATTTCCTTTAAAAAAAGAAGGATTTTCTTCGGGAAAAGCCTTCTTGATCGGCAGTCTTTCAGGGATCGTGGAACCGATCTTCGGTGTGCTTACGGTGCTGGCGGCAAGCAGACTGCGCAATTTTATGCCTGTTTTGCTTTCTCTGGCGGCGGGAGCCATGTTTTATGTTGTGGTAGAGGAACTGATCCCGGAGGCGGCGAAGAGCAGCCAGAAAAAAGGAACCTGCGGTTTGTTTATTGGATTTGTGATCATGATGATACTGGATGTAACGCTGTCTTAGGCCGGCGCCTGACGATGAGAGGAAAGTCAAAACTTTGCACATCCGGTTGACAGAAAAGTAAAAACAAAGTAGACTTGTGCAAAAGATACATCGGAGGAACTTACATGGCATTTAAAAAAGAAGAGATCCAGTTTGAGGATGGGATTCCCTTTGCAATGTATGAGACAAACGCAAAGCAGGTGATGATCCACAGCCACGACTGTCTGGAGATCAATCTGATCCTGAAGGGAAACGGGTACTACCTGATTGAAAACCGCACATACCACATTCATGAAAACGATCTGTTTATCATCAATAATGCGGAGCATCACATGGCCATACATGACGGAAATCTGACGATGCTGGTAGTAGTGTTTGCTCCGGAGTTTGTTCTGAACGGGCCTGCCGAGTATGAATTCCTCAATTCCTTTTTTCAGCGCGGCATGTCCTTTTCTAATATGGTGGCAGAGGACTGTCCCTTTTATGACCGGCTAAGGAGCCATCTGGAGCAGATGGCGGCGGAATATACCGGCAGAGAGGCAGGATGGGAATTGATGGTAAAATCCAATCTGCTGATGTTTTTGGGATATCTGAACCGGTATTGCTTAAGCAGCCGGGACACCAGACCTGACAGCATGCAGCTGCAGGGCTACTCCAGGATACGGAGCGTCATTGAATATATCCATGGGCACTTTGACCGGGAACTGACGCTGGAGGAGCTGGCAGAGCAGGCCGCTATGGGCAAAAGCTATTTTTCCTCGTATTTTACCTGTACCATGAAGATGCGGGTGTTTGACTACATTGAGCAGGTGCGGGTAAATCATGCGGCGGTGCTTTTAAAGACTACTTCTGACAGTATTCTGGAGATCGCACTGCAGTCTGGGTTCCACAGCAGCGCTTACTTTAACCGGGTGTTCAAAAAAATATGGAAAATGACGCCCAGTGCCTATCGAAAATCGAAAGATCGTACAAATCTGCAGAAATAAGATGCAAGACAGGCAGACCTGATCATAGTAATATTTCCTTATAAAGGGCGAAAGCCTCAGGAAAGGAAGCAAGATTATAATGAATCAGAATAAGCTGCGTATGGGCGTGTTAGGACTGGGAGAAGGCAGAAGTATTATTTCTGCAGTGCAGAGCAGTCCTTACTGGGAACTGGGATGTATCTGTGATTTGAATGAGGAACTGTGCAAAGAGCGGTGCCGGGAGTTTCAGATAGATTGTTATACCACAAAATATGAGGAAATGCTTGCAGATGAGCGTATTGATGTGATCGGGATCTACACGCCTGACCAGCTGCATGCGGCCCATATCAAAATGGCGCTGGCGGCAGGTAAGCACGTGATCTGCACAAAACCCCTGATGATCTCCCTGGATGAGGCAAATTCTTTGCTGGAGGCTCAGAAAAAGTCTGGAAAGTATGTTTTTGTAGGCCAAAGCTCCAGATATTTTGAACCTCTGCGCCGGCAGCGTCAGGATTATGAAGCTGGAAAGCACGGGGAGCTGATCACATTGGAAGCCCATTACATCAGCGATTCCAGATGGTTTCTGGAGAGAGACTGGAGTCATGCAAAGGGGTTTTCATGGATGTATAATTTTATGATCCATGCAGTAGATCTGGCAGCGTGGTATCTGCCGAACATTGAAGAGGTGTACGGGATCGGGCTGGCAAGCCAAAATACAAAGGATTATGGCGTGGACGTACCGGATACATTGAAATTTCTGCTGAAGGACAAAAACGGCAAATTTGCCTCTGTGACAGGCGTATATGCCGCGCCCACGCTGGGCAGCGCCGTACAGCAGAATATCAGCTGTACGCTGCGGGGTACAAAGGGCATCAGTCAGGGAGGTTACCCGAAACTGAAATATTATACGAATTTTCAGCCGCTGGAAAAGACAGCCCGGTTGCAGACATTTGACGAACTCCATGAATATTTCTTCCGATTTGAGCAGGAGAGTCATCATGCGGGAGAGTATCAGAATTATATCGAGCATTTTGCACAAGCCCTGCAGCGGGGCGAGACGCCTAAGCCGGATCTGAAGGAGGGCATCCATACACTGGCTGTCATGGAAGCCATGGACGAAGCCGTCAAAACCGGTCAGGTAGTAAAGGTTTCGGATGTGCTGGAACGAAGAAATATTGTATTATAGAAATGAGCCTGCTATTTGAAGATGTGGATCAGGCCCTTGTCATTCATGTTCTTCAGCAAGGCCAGCGTGATGGGCAGTCCAAACAGTCCGATGATGCCAAAAAGCTGTGTGCCCACAAACATGGCAAACAGAGTAGCCATAGGATGAAGGCCTACCTGGTTGCCCACGATTCTGGGCTCGATCACATTGCGGATGACAGTGATAGCTACATACAGGATCAGTAGCTTCACAGCCATAGGATAGTTGCCCTGAATCAGGGAAATGACCGCCCACGGGATCATGACGCTTCCGGTACCCAGTACCGGAAGTATGTCCAGAAGCGCGATCAAGATCGCAATGTAAACGGCATTCTTGACGCCGATGATGCTAAGCCCCAGAGACAATTCAAGAAAAGTAATGCCCAAAATCAGCGCGTACGACTTTCCATAACCGGAAAGTGTGGTAAGCAGCTGATTTTTTATATTCAGCAGCATCGCCCGGCGCTTGTCTGAAAGCTGCCGCAAAAGAAAAGAAGAAACCGTATGATAATCCACAGCGATAAAAAATGTGGCGATGATGGCGATCAGCAGCTTTACGATAAATACAGGCAGAGAAGAGGCGTAGCCGGAAACGGCAGTCACCATGCCTACAGATATATTGGAGATCAGGTTGCTGATAGACTGCATAAAGCCGGAGGAAACTTCTTCCAGTGAAGCAATTAAAGAAGGATCGATCCGGGAAGCATATTCCTCGATATCATCAAAAATGTTGGATATAACCGGCTGGATGTCTTTGCTGTAGATCTGGGGAAGCCGAAATACAAAGTCCTTTGCGGCCACAAAAAGCTTTACGCTGATCACGGAAAAAATAGTAACGATGATCGCATAAAAGATCACCACCAGGATAATCGCCGCAAAAGGACGTTTCAGATGCAGTTTTTTTGATAAAAAGGCGATGGGCTTTTTCAGCATGTAAGCCACTAAAAAACCGAATATAAAAGGAAAGATCAGAGAAATACCGTATTTTAATATGACATAAATGATCGCTGCAATGATAAAGCAATATAAAAAATTGATGATAAATTGTCTTCGCTTTTCGATGTTCATTTGAAACCCCACAATGATAAGTGCTGTTTTCCTGTGTTATCCCTGCATTTATATAGTATATGCCCAATATCAGGGGAAAAAACAAAAAATATCTTTTGTCTTTTGTCAATTATAACACTTTTTTGCGGGAATATCAATTGTGTCCATAAAACATCTCAGTTTTCAGATTCAAAGAACCCTTCATACCCAGAGTTGTCCGGAGTTTCCACTGTCAAAAGATCAATCCCGTCCGTTCATGAGATCAATGTATGTTTGTAAATAGCGGTTAAGTCTTTGGATGTCTTTGTCAGTTCCCGTCTGCAGGATATGAATGATTTCTGCAGGAAGCTTGGCAAGCGAGTTATCCTCTGTTTTTCCAAAAATGATGTAATCCAGGCTGCAGTCGAACTGCCTGCAGAACTCCATCAGATTTTTCAATGAAAGACTGGAAGTGCCGCACTCCGTATGGGATATGTGTTTCGGGCTTACATCGAGTATATCGGCAAGCCGTTCCTGCGTAACCTTGTGAGAACGTCTTACCTCCGCGATCCTGTTGCCGATTGGCATTAAAATGTTTTCTTTCATAATTTAATCAGACCTCCTGCGTATAGTTTATGTGTGAACGATTCTTTGATAAACTAATTAAAAGGTCTATATAAAGATAAAAATAGTATGTAAAAAGTTTGATTTTTGAAAATGATATGTTATAATAAATTAAATTATTTATTTAAAAAATGAGATCAGAAAAATGTTGATAACAAAGAAATAAGAAAGCGAAAAAATGAGATTTTGAATTGATCTGTTCAAGGGGAAATTGCGTAAAGAAGAATCTTGATTGTTTCATGCAGTGTATGGCGGAAAGGATAGAAGATGTATTGCAGTAACTGTGGAGAAAAAATAGAGGATGACTGGCAGTTATGTCCAAACTGTGGGCAGAAAATAAAAGAAGATCCGGATTTAAGCAAAGATCAGCAGGCGGATAGCCCAGAGGAAAATAGCCCGGAGAAGAGCGGCCCAGAGGAGAATGGCCCGGAGGGAAATAGCCCAGAAGGAAATCCTGACCAATTGGGCATATTTCGTAAAGTTCAATATTGGATCAATATGTTTCTCGATATTGCAATCGCGGTGGTCTTTGCTTTGTACGGTCGTTTTTTAGCGGCGATCATACTGGCCGTTGCAGGTGTTATAATCTGCCCGAAACTGTTAAATAAAGTAGAATGGAAAAAGAGGACGTTCATTGTTTCCGCGTCAATTATGCTGACCGCTGCATCAGTCGTAGTTTTTGTGGAAACTCCAAAAGAAGAATCAGAAGATAACAGGATACAGGTGCAGGACGAGCAGTCTGACAAAAAAGTTACAGAGAAAGAAAATAAGAAAACTGTTCCCACAGAGGAAGTAAAAACGCCGGAGCCCGAAACCCAGGAACCGGCTGCGGAGGAACAATATTCAGGATCAGATGAACAGGCGCTGGCATTTACAGATAACTGGTATCAGCGTTATGCGGATTTTGTTTCGGAGGATGGAAAAACGCTCTCGCTCGATGAATTGGCAGGTATGGATCTGCTGGCAGTTAAGCTTAACGGGAACAGTATGGCATATACGGTTCAGCTTAATCCCTATACAAGAGGTTCAGACGGCGCTTATATTTATGACATGAAATTGGACGGCGGAAAAAAGATTGGTGAGCTTCAATACTATCCGGCACAGAATAATCGTGTGATCTTTACCACGTCAGATGAAAACCTTGTATTTTCCCCTGCGGGTCTAAGCAATTCTGCAGGCTATTCCGGGGGCTATGAAGCTGACTATTCATGGTATGTGGACCATGATATTTTCAGCCGCGGACGTATGGGGGATATTTTGGAAGTGGTCTGTCAGAATGATGTCAGACTGGAGGTAGAATTTGTTTCAACAGACGGAACACGGATCGGTTGGACTTTCAATGCAGAGCCGGATGAGATTGGCGGTCAGGGAGAACTGATCTATTATGGAGATGTGGTTATGATCTATTATCCGAAAGATCATCATATTGAGATCCAGACGGGCGATGGCCGCGTTGCCGGTTCATATTATTCTATATAATAGGAAAGACGGAGGAGTAAACTATGTTTTGTGAAAACTGCGGAAAAGAACTAAAAGACGGATGGAAGATCTGTCCTTATTGCGGGCACCATACAGAGGAAAGAGATAATACAGACGGGTACAGCCAACAACAGCAAGCTTCAGCCATCGAGTCTGAGAACCTGAAGCAGAGGAATCAGACACCGCCGGTACAGCATACGAAACAGGAGAAATCCTCTGATATGTCTTTGCAACAGAAGCCCCCGGAACGAACCAATGGAAATAAGAAAAAAAGCAAAAAGTGGCTGTGGATCGTGATACCACTGTGTATCGTGGCAGTTGTTTTTGGGATACTCATTGTCCAGGAGGTTTTGCGGCAGCAGAACAGTGATAAATACATTGATATGGTAAAAAACGCGGAGATCGACCCGGAAGCATATCCGGATCTGACCTACGAAGAAGCTTTGGAAAAATATTTTGATTCACCAACGTGGGATTATGAAAGAACATCCGCTAAGGCAAATGTTGTGAATTTCAGCGGGAACAGTGAGAATGAGAAGCAGGAAAAAATCAAATATGAGTTTCGCTTTTTGTGCATGGATGAGGAACCTCCTGCGTTGATGGTAGTGAATAAAGACGGGGAAATGATGGAAGATGCTGAGGAAGAGGCGCTTTTAGACAGCATCTGTGCTTTGTGTGTACCTGAAAACAAAGAAGAACGCGTCACGGAACAGCCGGCGGAAGCTACGGCTGCGCCGGAACCTACCCCTGATGCCTCTCAGGAACCGGACATTGGCGCGGAAGCGATCGACGGAGTGAAGCGGCATGTGGCACCCGGCATGGGCGTCAATGTAGATAAGCTGATGTATGATCTGGTCGGACCGGATCTGGAGTGGAGCTACGAAAAGACTGATGCCGAATATGTTACCGTGAAGTACAGAGATAAGGCCCGCAACGCAGAATGTAAGGTAGTATTTTTGGCCGAAAGGGGCACCTATACTTATACATTGCCATCCGAAAATGACGCAATAGAGCATGTTGATTATAACGCAAGCCTGTATGACGCGAGAGTCAATGATGTGTTTGATCAGGAGCTGTATGACACGATCAATTATGAAATTTTGGGCGTTACTCCGGAGGAAGCAGCTGGCAGCGGCGATTATATCCTGCCGGACAGCAATACCCGCCGGCTTACCACAAGCGATCTCGCGGGACTGACGAAGCAGCAGCTCCGACTTGCGAGAAACGAGATTTATGCCCGTCATGGCAGAAAATTTCAGGATCCGGAGATGCAGGCTTATTTTAATTCAAAGTCATGGTATCGTGGAACAGTTGATTCAAATATCTTTTCAGAAAATGTGTTAAATCAGATTGAAAAAGATAATATCGCGCTGATCCAGTCGCTTGAATAAGTGAACAGGAAAGAGTGTGGCTGACTGTAGAAACGAAAAAGGAAATGTCTTTTGTGGTCAGGATGAGAAAAGGTCAGGAAACATGAGCAGAAAAAACAAATGCTGATTTTGTGCGGGATGTTTTTTGTCATAGGGAATGACTGCAAAAAATGGGAGAGAAAACGTCGGAAGAAAAAAGAAGAGAGCAGATGATAGCTTTTTAGAGAATGAATCTTTTATGAAGAGGGCAGGATGACCGTTTGTGGGACGGGGATCATTCCTGCCCTTTTACTAATTCAATATATTTGTGATTTCCAAACAAGATAATTAGAAGGTTTATAAGAATACAAAAAGTATATTTAAAAGGTTTGATTTCGGATAGGGATATGATATAATAATCTAAATATGTCAAATAAGAGAGGTAATTGTTATGAAAATGAAAAACGTAAGCAGGGAAAAGAAGACGATCGTCATGGGGACAAAAATATGGCTGTGCCTCATTCTCAGTCTTTTGCTGACTGTATGCAGTGGTTGCGGTAAAAGGGACATAGATAACAGCGACTCGGACAGCCATTCGGTGAACAGCAGCCAGAGTGATAATGAAGATGAAGATTCTTACCGGCAGGGACAGACTGCGCAGGGACAGTACAAAGAAGCGCAGGAACAGCAGGATTACGAACTTCCGGTGACAATAGTCAATCATACAGGGGTCGATATTTATTACATGTATGCTTCTGTAACGCAGACAGATGAATGGGAAGAAGATATACTGGGAAATGATTATCTGGCGGCAGGCGACAGTAAAGATATTACCTTTTACTTCGATGATTCCCATACAGTGTGGGACTGGATGATTAAGGACATCGAAGGAAACAGTCTGGAATTTTATGATTTGAATTTTGCAGGCTGTTCCTTGAGTGGCGCGACATTAATATTGGATGAAGATGGAAACGCTACCTTGTATTAAATCATAAAAATAACAGTTTCACCCAGCAAAAGCCACCAGCCCACAGAACAATAAAAATCCCTGAAAGTATTACTTTCAGGGATTTTTCTGTTTAATGCGGGTAACAGGGATCGAACCTGCACGGTCTCCCACCAGAACCTAAATCTGGCATGTCTGCCAATTCCATCATACCCGCAAATAGATTTATGCTTATTTTATACCATAAAACCGGGTATTTTGTCCAGTAGTTCCACTGAGTAATTTCTAATTTCTTCTCGCGTTGATGTCAGCGTTGATGTCAAAATTGCGGTCAGATTTTGTCAATTCTCTGTATTGATGGAGTATAAAATAACATACCAAATTGGAAAAAAGTAATTTTCCAATGAAAATAGACGTGTTATAATAACAGTAAAATCAATATATGCAGATTGGAAATTGGAAAAATCTAATATATTATATCTTCCATTTTTATTGTATAGAATTGTTATACTATATCTTTATATGAGATAAAGTGGAGCAAGCTGTTTAAACGTATGTAAAGGAGAGCGAAAAATGTTTGTATCTGAAAAAATAGGGGATAAATATAAAGAATGGAGAGGGGGTCAGATTATAAAAATTTCAGCACCAACAGGGAGCGGCAAAAGTCATTTTATTTTCTACAAATTATTACCTTGCGCAGTTGAACGCAATTTAAAGATTCTGTATTTGGTGAATAGGAAAGTGTTAAAGGAGCAGTTTGAAGAGGAATTAAGGGGCCGTGTGAAAGTAGACTTAAATAGAGGGTTTGATTGTGACATACTCAATCATATTGAAATAAAAACTTATCAAATGATTGAGACAGCGCTTATTGACAATATAAGCATAATTCAGGAGTTAAATCAGTATAGTTACATTGTATATGATGAATGTCATTACTTTTATTCGGATTCAAACTTTAATACTAATACGATGGTATCATATGATATTTTAAGAGGAATTTGTTGTTGGAAAATTCAGATTTTTATGTCTGCAACTATGGGGACTATGAGGTGTTATATTGACAGTAGAACGATAAATTTTTATAGTCCTTTGAGCATTTATGATTATCAGAACCGACCATTTAAAGCAATGGAGCCCATAATAACAAATTCAAGAACGGGGCCCATAATAACAAATGAAGAAATGGGGCCCATAATAACAAATGAAGAAACGGGGCCCATAATAACAAATGAAGAAACGGAGCCCATAATAACAAATTCTAGTCAAAGTCGTTTTATTGAATATGAAATAGAGCCGGATTATAGTTATGTGAAAGTAAAAGTTTTTGAAAGCGAAGAAACATTGGTAAATTTGATCAGCAAAGATAAGAGATCTTCTGACAAATGGTTGATTTTTGTAGATAGTATAAGTGATGGAAAAAAATTAAAAACTGACTTTGATAAAATATTGAAGGATGAGACGATCTTTATTGATGCAAGGTATGAAAGAGATGGGGATGCCAACGAATCTGTGAAGTATTTAAAAGAAAGGGAATACATTAACAAGAAAGTAATTATAGCAACTTCTGTTTTAGATAATGGTATTTCTATTAAAGACAGACAACTCAGAAATATCGTATTACTTTGTGATACAGAAGAGCAGTTTATACAAATGCTGGGGAGAAAAAGACCTGATAATCAAATATTAAATGTGTATATTTGTAAACAGGCACAGCAGCATTTTAATAATCGGTATCGGCAGGTGAAAAGAAATTTAGATTTTTATTATAAAAATGAGAAGATTTTTAAATCAATAATGGAAAGAAATTTTCTTCTTTTTAGCGTTCAAAATAATCAGCTTATTTTTATGCCGGTATTACAAGATAAAGGAGAAATTTTAGATCTATATTATAGACAGATAAGAAAATACACAATGTTTCCTTTTGGTAATTTGAAGGATGATAAAAATTCCGATAATGTGGGTGTTTTTAATAATCCCAATAATATTCCAAGTATTCAATCATGGCATGATTATTGCTATGAAAATATTGATTATGAAAAGGTATTATATTTTCAACACAAATTGCTGGCAGAAATTTTAAATAGCAGATATTCATATGAGGCTGCGAAAGAACTCCTGTTTTCATGTAAAGGCATTTTAGCGGTAAACTACTTTTCATTAGAAAGAAGTACATATCTGGCGGAATATTATAAAAACATGGTTGAAAAACTTAAAAAAGATGAGGATGCCTTTTTAAAAGAACAGGTAGGATGGCTCGGATTGGATATTAGTATTGTAGAAGAGGCAAAGTCAGAGTTAGATGATTTATATAGGGAAAGGCTGAAAAACGCTATTGAAGAATTTCTAGATGGTAAAACTGAAATTGTTCTTAGTAAGGACGAAAATCTTAAATTTAAAGGCAAGAACAGAACTCTTTTTTTGCATTTTAGTAAAAGTGAAGAAGCACGAGGCCAAAACGAAAAAAATGATCGTACAATAACGCCAGAAGTATTTAATGAATGTATGAGGAATGCAGGATTGCCATATAACATGAAAAAAGAAGGGAAATCGAAATTTAAAATCTTAAAACTTTAAAATCAAAAAATAACATACTCCAAACTATTTAATAAAATAAATGGAAAGGAGTGTATATAATGGAAAAAATTGTTTACAGTGTACCGGAAGTCGCTGAACTGCTGGGAATAAGCAAAAGTTATGCTTATGAGTTGGTGAAGCTAAAGCGTCTGCCTGTATATGATCTGGGGAGAAGAAAGATAATCCCTAAAAAAAGTCTTGAGGACTGGCTACAAAAAAAATCAGATATTATAGGAAAAGCTGTTGAGTGATCAACAGCTTTTTTCATTGTGGAGGTAGATTATTATGAAAAGAAGCAATGGAGAAGGCACCATTTACAAGCGGAAAGATGGAAGATGGTGCGGCGCGTTTTATGATGAAGATGAAATGCCTAGCCGCCATTTTGTGTATGGAAAAACACAGGCTGAGGTTAAAAAGAGACTGAAAAAAATGAGAAACAATCCTTTGTTAAATATTGAAAAGGAACATTCTTATACTTTGGATGGGTGGGTGCTGTTTTACCTTGAAAACTATAAGAGAAACGAGGTGAAGCAAACAACTTATGACTTTTATATGCTTACATATCGAAAACACATAAAGGGTTCTTTCATAGGAAAAATCAAGCTGGATCAGCTTACCAGTAATCATTTACAGAAGTTTTACAATAACAAAATAGACAAAGGATATAATGCAAAAACAGTAAGGCATATGCATGTCCTAATTAACAGCGCTTTGAACAAAGCAGAACAATTAAGGTATGTCCGGGAAAATGTAAATAGGTTAGTAGCATTACCCAAAAAGACCACATATAATGCAACTGTTTTGTCTGCGCAGGAGGCAGCTAAAATCTTCAGAGACGCAAAAAATGATGAGTTATATCCTATTATTGCGCTTACAATGTGTACCGGTCTGCGTAAAGGTGAGGTTATGGGGCTTACATGGAATAATGTGAATTTTGCAGATCATGAGTTATATGTGACAGGAAGCCTCTGCCGGGTTTATGGTGAGCCGGATGAAAAAGGAAGAATACCATGTGAATATAAAATTATGGAACCAAAAACAGCAAAAAGTAAACGCACGATACCCTTGATTAAAAAAGCAGAAGAAGCCCTGTATATTCAAAAACAACGTCAGGAGCAGGAAAAGAGAATATATTCTGAGATATACGATGATAAGGGGCTGGTCTTTGCTGAGTGTGACGGAAACTTTTTAAAGCAGAGGGCTTTCATGGACAGATACCATGCCTTCCTGAAAAAATATGGTGTGACAGATGTACGGTTTCATGATCTTAGACATACATTTGCTTCTTTGCTGTTAGAGTCCGGGGAACCCCCAAAGGTAATACAGGAATTGCTGGGGCATACCAACATATCCACAACCATGGATATATATACGCATATTACAAAGCATGGGAAAGTAAGAGCGTTGGAATCATTAGATAAGCTGATAGATGTTTAAGAATAATATAAAATAAGAAGTTACAGACTGGCAGCCTGCCTTTATAGGCAGCTGCCGGTTTGTGGTCCGCCAAAAATACTATAAAAAAGGTATAATAAATAAGGATACTGTAATAAAAGTAAGCTTAAAACACAAATCTGACAATATATTCAGTTGAAAAAAAAGAATGATAATGATAGAATTGAATTAGTTTAATTATGTGCAGGAGGTGTTAGTATGGCGGTTGTCAGTCTGGAAATGCCGGAAAAACTGGCTGCATTTGCAATGCCGAGCGAGAAAGAGGATCAGCTTGAAAGAAATGCCATGATCTTGTATCCATATATCCGTAAGGGCGTGATCTCACATGGAAAGGCGGCTGAAATACTGGGAATTTTTAAAATGGATCTGATCACATTGTATGGCAGGCTTGGCCTTCCTTATATTGAAATGACAGATGAAGAAATAGATGAGGAGTTGGAGACTGTTCGGCAGCTGAGGGGAGTGAGGCCATGATTGTAGTGTCCGATACAACACCTGTTATTTCACTTATGAAAGCCAATCAGTTGGAGCTGCTGGAAAAATTATATGGCAATGTGTTGATTCCAGAAGCAGTTTACAGGGAACTTACAGAAAATCCGGTGTACGCAGAGGAAGCGAATATCATTAAGACGTTGAAATTTTTGAAAATGGTTCCTGTAAAAAATACAAAGTCTGTTAATGTGTTGCGTTCGATCTCCGGGCTTGATGCAGGAGAGAGTGAAGCACTTATCATGTATGATGAACAAAAGGCTGACTTACTGCTTATGGATGAGCATAAGGGACGCAGCGTTGCAAAGCAGTTGAATGTCAGATATATCGGAACGGTGGGGATTTTGATGCTTGCATTTGATAATGGCTACATTCAACCCGCAGAGGTGAAACAATGTCTGGATGCAATGCTGCTCAGTGGGATCAGAATTGATAAGAAACTATATCATATTGTGATGGAGCATGTGGGATTAGCGGTGTAACTCCGTTTCAGAAAAATTTTCTTTGGTCAGCGGTATAAGACAAGCATAAGCCACCGCCTCCCATATCGAAAAAACAGCGAATTAGAGCATAGGGCAGCGTCTGAAGGGAGGCGCTGCCTTATGCTTGTCTTATACCGCTGTTTTTTGCAGAAAATTTTTGTAGGCTCTAACTAGGCGTTATAAACCCTCTGCAGAATCATGACAACCCAGAGTTTTTTGAAATCCAGAGATTAACTGCCTGCCGGGACACTTTCCATTGATTGCCAATCTTAAATCCTTTGATGGCACCTTCATTCAGAAGCTGGTATGCCAGATTCCTTCCGATACCGAGATAGGCTGCTAACTCCGGGGGAGTCATCAATACTGATGAATCATCCTGATTAACACTATTGGCTGTTGATGTATTTGAAAACATATTAAACATACGTGATACCTCCTAACTATTGTTTGTGCTTTATCAATATGTTTGGTGTATCATATATCAATACATTTTTACATAAACATCAAACAGGAAGTGGTGGTGAAGCATATTGCTGATCGTAAGAGACAGATATAAATTGATTTTATATAATATGATTTGGGAAAATCAAAGAATATTTTACCACAGGTAGCAACCTGTTGTATCATTTGCAATCAAATCAACTTATTTATATTTTTATGAAGTCAAAAGAACCGACTGTTTTCTTTATATGATATATGGATCTAAAAGTTTAAGCATTGGGACCTCAAGATTGTGATAGATTTCCACAGGGTACTGTCTAAGTTTTTTGCCAGTACGAAAATTTATGGTGTTAATTACAAAATGAATATGTAATTGAGTTTTTTCAGAAGAGTGGATAGCAAAACAAGACTGATACCCTAACTCAAAGAGATATCGGCAACAGTCTACTGCATAATTTCCAAGGGTCAACATATTATGACGCATATTTGAAAATAATTTAAAAGATATTGAAAATGTATAATGACACATTAGGGAACCTTTTGCTTTATATAATTTTTGAATACATTTAAATTCAGAAATAATATCTTCCGGGCTTTTATGATAAAAATAACCATGGTGAGTTCCCCATAATGCGACCTCTTTTTTTGTTTCTTCTGTTTCGTATGATCGAGTTCTCGTGATATATCTGATTAGGTTTTCGGGAGAATCAGATGTTTTATATTCGCCTCTATGATGTTGTATAGGCCTTGCATAGTCGTAATAGTCTGAAATATTTAATGCCATAATTTATCAACTCCTTTTTTGCATTTTTCAAGAAATGAAAGAACTTCTGTATCTGTAAAAAAACTAGGTCTTCCTTTTTCGCATTGATTTATAGCTTCGTCAATAGCGGCGCTAACTTCTACTAAGGTTACATACATATTGCTTTTGAGATAACTATTAAATTTTTGAGGCTTTAATACTTTGCTTTCTACATAGGAAGATATTGACATATTGAATTTTTTTGCTGCTTCTTCAATTTTTTGTCTTCCCGTTGGTGTAGTTAAAAAAGTAATTTTTTCTGTTTTCTTTTCATTGTTATTTTTTTGATAGGATTTATTCATGTATATGTCTCCTTGTAATTATAATTTAAATTATTATAGTAGATTAAATGTATTGTATATACATATATTGATTAAATAGTTTATTAACTGTAAAAAGAGATGATACATATAGAGCTACAAATATCAATTCTAAACCAAATTAGGGAAGAATAAGAACGAATATAGATTACCTAACTTATTTCTTTCAATAAGATCCGGATTTAAATATGCACTCCACTACGTTTCGTTCCATGCATATTTAAATCCGGTATTTTTATATCATGTCTACAAAAGTTCGGAACTTTTTGTTCTTTGATAAGACCAGATCAGGTTAATCGGTATCATTTTCTGCCGTTTTATCTGTATGTTATATATCCTGTATTAAAATATTTTTTTACTTGTTAAAACATCATGGTAATGGCAGTGATTTAAGTGCAGTTTCTGACAAAATCTTTTAGTTTGTGACAAAAAAGTGAATTTAAAAATAAAATGTTACTAACATTGAGATAAAAAACGCAGGCTAAATCCTGCTGAAAGGAGATGTGTAATTTGAAAAAAAATTCACTTGACAAAAAATGCAGGCATAAGACAATCGTCACAAATATTGATTTTGACATGGCGGAGCAACTAGAAGCGATCTCTAAAGAAAGTGGTTTGACGCGTGCTTTGCTGGTCCGCAGGGCTATCAAAAACTTCATGGAGGATGGGGTTAATGACGGGATAAAAGTCATGAATCAAGTTTTATTATCACAGAAACTTCAGGAGCTAAAAGACCAAATTTCAGAAGAAGATTATGCATATCTGCTTCAATTAGTAGACAATCATTTTAAACTGGAGGGATGAAAAACTATGGCAATTTATAAAATAATCAGATCTAACAGACAGGAAGAAGGATATATGGAGCAACTGATCGCACATATTTGGAACTTGGAGAGCCAGACGGTATTCAAGAGAGTATATGGAGCCCCAGCTATATCTTCGGAAAGTATTATAGACAGCTTTCGTGCAGTACATAATGTCTATCCTAAGCTTCTTCTTATCAGAGTACATCACATGGAACTTATTTTTGATGAAGGAGAAAGTGTAGATGAAGTGATCTATTATGCACAACAGATCGGAAGTTACTTATTTTTTAACGAGGAGTTTCAAAATATTGTATCAGTAATAGAAACATATGGGGGTTATATTGTTAAGATTATCGTTAATGCAATATCATATACCGGTAGAAAGACATTCCATGACAATAATGTGCATAATCTGGAGCTTTTTCAGTTTATTCAAAGCCTGTGTCCAAATACGAAAAAGTTCAAAGTTACGGAAAATACATTCTTTTCAGGAGAGAAACGATGAAAACGGCTTTTGCATCAGTAAGAATGTTTTTTATTGAGTTTGCAGATAAGTTTCTTAACGATTTCCTTATTATGATGAATGATATGGAAAATGTAGGAAGATATATCGGAGCGCGAGCCGATCCATATACCATGGATGAAGCAAAACAATTCATACAGCGCAGTCTTGAAGAAAGATCACTGATCTTCCTGATGATAGGAAAAGAAAACAGGGAATTTATCGGCAGCATTGAATTAGCGAATATAGATGCGGACTCTGCGGGAATAGGGATTGTCATTACTGCAGGAGAGCAGAATAAGGGATATGGGAAAGAAGCAATGATGAGGGCAATAGAATACGGGTTCAATGAACTGGGTTTACATAGCCTGTATTTAGAAGTTTATCCAGAAAACAGCAGGGCAATCAATGTATATAAACAATGTGGATTCATGGAGTGTGCCCGGTATGAAGAACGAATCCGTATGTCGCTTTGTCAGGAAAACAATGTAGGAGGTTTGTTGAATGAAGGGAAAAACTGATACAACTTATGATTTTCAAAAATTGTGGCATATTTTGATGGACTTAAATATGACAAAGAAAGAACTGGCAAACCGGGCAGATATTTCCGTATCATCCCTTGCCAGACTAAAAAAGGGTTATATGCTCTCCTATGACCGGATGAAACGCATCTGTAATGCTGTGGGCTGCGGTGAGTTATCGGAGATCATGGAAGAAAGGAGGTAAATCCTTTTATTTTATTGGCTGTGTCTGCTTCTTTCTCTCAAAAAAGTAGTTTATTTTAAAAAAATTAAGTACTAATTATGGCGTAAAAGAAATAAGCTTTCCCTAATTGACATATTGCTTCCTTGTCTTTAAATGTGTATAATATATGTGATATGTTCACTTATTCGACATGAAAGAAAAACGATATGGGCAAAAGCCGTAGTATTTTCAGAAATGAAAATCATTTGAGAAAGACTTAGGAGAATGTGGGTAACGATATGGAGTTAATAGATAATACTTCAAAAACATTGAGGGACGATTTAGCAGTTGAGATAAAGAAGGGAAGTAAGCTGTCTATTGCGGCAGCTTGCTTCTCCATCTACGCCTTTCAGGAATTGAAAAAAGAATTGCAGGATATTGATGAGCTTCGTTTTATATTCACATCTCCTACTTTTATAACAGAAAAGGCAAAAAAGGAAAAGCGAGAGTTTTATATTCCCCGTCTTAATCGTGAACGTAGTCTGTACGGTACGGAATTTGAGGTTAAACTGCGGAATGAGCTGACACAGAAAGCGATAGCAAAGGAATGCTCCGACTGGATACGGAAGAAAGTTACATTCAAATCCAACATTACTTCTGAAAATATGATGGGTTTCATCAATCTTGATGACAAAAATTATATGCCGATCAATGGGTTTACAACAATAGATTTAGGCTGTGAACGCGGAAATAATGCTTACAATATAGTGCAAAAAACGGAAGCACCTTTTGCAAAAGCATATATTGATATTTTTGAAAGCCTGTGGAACGATCAGCGAAAGCTTCAGGAAGTGACGGATGAAGTAATAGATAGCATTACTGTGGCCTATAACGAGAATGCTCCTGATTTTATTTACTTTGTCACATTGTATAATATCTTTAATGAGTTTCTGGAAGATATATCTGAAGATGTGCTGCCTAACGAGGCCACGGGATTTAAAAACAGTAAAATTTGGAATATGCTCTATAATTTCCAAAAGGATGCTGCGCTTGCGATTATCAATAAACTGGAGAAGTATAACGGTTGTATTCTTGCCGATAGTGTTGGTCTTGGAAAAACATTTACTGCGCTTGCGGTCATCAAGTATTATGAGAACAGAAATAAGTCAGTTCTTGTTCTGTGCCCGAAAAAGCTGACAAATAACTGGAATACATATAAAGATAACTATGTAAATAACCCTATTGCTGTAGACAGGCTCCGGTACGATGTGCTTTATCATACAGACCTAAATCGGACGCATGGCACATCGAACGGTCTTGATCTGGGCAGATTGAATTGGGGAAATTATGATCTTGTGGTCATTGATGAGTCCCACAATTTCCGCAATGGCGGTAAAGTGGTGGAAAACCCTGACGAAGATGAAAAAGAAAACCGGTATGTGAGACTTCTGAAAAAAGTTGTTCGCGCGGGTGTCAGGACGAAGGTCCTGATGCTTTCCGCGACGCCGGTAAATAATAAGTTCCTTGATTTGAAAAATCAGTTGGCGCTTGCATATGAAGGGAATGCTGACCTGATAAATGAAAAACTGAATACTACCCGATCTATTGACGAGATATTCAAAAATGCGCAGAGGGCTTTCACCACATGGAGTAAATGGGAACCGGAGGACAGGACGACGGAGAATCTGCTCCGGATGCTGGATTTTGATTTCTTTGAAGTGCTTGACAGCGTGACAATAGCCCGTTCCCGTAAGCACATTCAGAAGTATTATGACACATCAGAAATTGGAACCTTCCCCACAAGGCTGAAGCCGATTTCCCTTCGCCCAAATTTGACGGACTTAAAATCTGCAATCAATTACAACGAGATTTTTGAGCAGCTTATGCTTTTGAATCTTGCGATTTATACACCGTCTCATTTTATCCTTCCGAGTAAGATGGATAAGTATTCAGAGCTTTTTAAGGATAACAGGGTCAATGTCGGTTTTACTCAGGCGAATCGTGAGCAAGGCATTCGGCGATTGACGGCTATTAACTTAATGAAGCGTATGGAAAGCTCGGTATATTCATTTAATCTCACTTTGACAAGAATAAGAGATTTGATTCAATCTACGATTAAGACAATAGATAATTATGATCGTTCTTCCAATGTGAGCCTTGATCTGAATGATATTTCAGATATTGACGAATTTGACGGAGAGGATCAGAATAGTGAAGATTTGGCCTCTTTTGGCAGAAAAATTAAAATCGAACTTGCTGATATGGATTACAAATCATGGCGGGATTATCTGGCCAAAGACGAGGAAGTCCTTGAACTGCTCACGCTGATGGTAGCGGATATTACGCCAGAACATGATTCAAAGCTGCAAAAATTGTTCGAGGTAATACGGAATAAGCTTGCCCATCCGATAAATGAGGACAACAAGAAGATTATTATTTTCACGGCCTTTGCGGATACAGCAAAGTATCTCTATGACAATGTCAGTGCTTTTGTGAGTGCAAATTATGGATTACATACAGCAATGATCTCAGGTACGGTTGATGGCAGAACTACCGTGCCGAAGCTGCGCTGTGATTTGAATACAGTATTGACCTGCTTTTCTCCGATTTCAAAGGACAAGAAGCTTCTGATGCCGAATGACAACACAGAGATAGATTTCCTGATCGCTACTGACTGTATTTCTGAAGGACAGAATTTGCAGGATTGTGATTATCTTATCAACTATGATATTCACTGGAATCCGGTCCGTATCATACAGAGGTTTGGGCGGATAGATCGTATCGGCAGCTACAATCAGTATATCCAGCTTGTGAATTTTTGGCCGGATGTTTCTCTTGACGATTATATCAACCTGAAGGCAAAGGTTGAAACCCGCATGAAAATCGTTGATATGACGGCGACCGGTGATGACAACCTTTTGAGCGACGAAGAAAAAACAGATTTGGAATACCGTAAGGCGCAGCTCAAACGGCTGCAGGATGAGGTAGTCGATATTGAGGATATGACAAGTGGGATTTCTATTATGGACTTGGGCTTAAATGAGTTCAGGTTAGATCTGCTTGAATATATTAAACACAATGACGGGCTTGATAAAACGCCGTTTGGGCTTCATGCGGTTGTTCCTGCAAATGAGGAAATGCCAGCGGGTGTTATCTTTGTTTTGAAAAACCGCGAGGGCAGTGTGAACATCAACAATCAAAACCGTCTGCATCCGTTTTATATGGTTTATCTTTCAAATGAAGGTAAAGTTATCTGCGATCATCTTTCTCCGAAAGAAATGCTTGATAAGATGCGGTATCTCTGCAAAGGGGAAAAAGAACCTATTGCTGATTTGTGCCGCCAGTTTAACAGAGAGACGAAGGATGGACGGGATATGCATGAGTTGTCAACGCTTCTCGGTCAGGCCATCGCTTCCATTATCGAAGTTAAAGAGGAAAGTGATATAAATTCTTTTCTCGGAGGAAAACAGGTCAGTTTTATTGATACGTCCATTAAGGGGCTGGATGATTTTGAGCTTATATGTTTCTTGGTTGTGAAGGAGAGGTAAAACGATGCTGGGCTTGCCAAAAACAACGGAACTGAATAAGCAGCTCCCGAAAAGTGCGATATATGCAAATTTTCAGATGAATACAGTCGCAAAGGAACGGATTGACAGGGATATTTCCCGTATCTATATCGTCAATGAAATCTCTGCCGCAAAAGTCAATCTGAAAGAAGGCGCAGAAGTAAAGTCTTTTTTCGTAATGTCCGTGTTACTGAAGCGGAAAGATTTTGATGAGAGAAATATCATTACTTTATCCAAGCTGATACCACAAAATATGGTGATGGTATTGGAATATGAAGGTGAGGCGAAACTTGCCGTTTATCGCAACAAGCTGATGCAGACTGCGTGGCAGCCGGAAGAGGAGATGTCTATTGAATTAAAAGGTCTGGATCTTGATGCGGTGTGGGAGAATATTATTATACAGATCGGTGGCATAACTATTGAACAAGGCAGGACACTTGATGAACAAATCAGCATAGATGAACAGAGGGCGAAACTTCAAAAGGAAATTGACAGGTTGGAAAAACTTGCGAGGGCAGAGAAGCAGCCTAAGAAGAAATTTGAAATTGTATCTTATATTAAGAAACTAAACGAAAAATTTGTACAGTTATAGCATTGAAAAGGATACATACATGTTTTAGAGATACATTTCCTTTTTACAGATGAACATTACAAAAGTTGAAAAGAAGGTGTAAATGTGGCATTAGATAAAAAAGCAATAGAGACAATTTCGGTTAATGCAGTTCGTAATAGTATTGTTACATCTCCTTTCCTAGATCAATTTATAGCAGATAATGACAAGGAACCTTCTTGGGACGGCAATGTCTATATTTATGAAGATACTAGAAAAAAGAAAAGTAAGCAAAAGGGAAGGATGCCGGTTCAGGTCAAAGGTAAGGTTTGTGCTGATTTTTCAGCAGATGAGATTTCTTATTCTATGGCTGTTTCTGACCTTAAAAACTATTTGTATGATGGTGGTGTTGTCTTATTTGTGGTTTATATGAATGCCTGCGGTACGGCGACACAAATTTATTACGCTGAGCTTACTCCGATAAAATTGCGTTTTGAACTTAATAACGCTAAAACACAAAAATCAAAAACTGTAAAACTGAAAAAATTCCCCGATGATGGAAATAAGAAAGCAACCATTTTTTTGAATTGTTTTCAGAATTGTAAGAAACAGGCGAGTTTTACTGATGCAAAACTTTATTCAATAGAAGAACTTGAAAAAACAGGACTGCTGGAGGGTCTTACTATTCCTTTAGCTGGAGCAGGTATTGACCCTAAGACGCTTTTGATGACAAGTGAAGCTTATTTGTATGCCAATGTAAAAGGAAGTTCTATACCTCAACCGATTAAACTTCTCCCAAAAGGTATAGTAACACGAGAAGAAGTCTTAAAGGATGTTGTGATTGATGATTACATTTATTACAAAAAATATAATGTCATAAAGAGCGCTCAAAGTACAATAGTTCAATTCGGGGAAAGTTTTAGTATAACCTTTGAAGAAGAAAAGGCATTATGCAAGATCAATTACAAAAATCCGTCCAAGCTTCGTAGTCTTGCAATAGATCTTCATTTTCTTCTTGATTATATTGAGAAAGGTTATTTTCAAGTAGGAGGTGTTAAATATCCGTTTGATAAAGTTGGAGCAAATTTTAATAACTTTGACATAGAAAAAGAGAGAAGACGATTGTTGTTTGCACAGCGGTCAGTAAAAGTCCTTGATATGCTTGGCTGTAAAAAGGATTTGGATGTTATGAAGTTGACTGGAGAAGATATTCGCAATTTGGATAGGCTTGCGGTTGCTTTGATTGATAAAGAACCGGTATTTGGCCTTAAACCAGATTTGCCACCAGTGCTTTTGATGACAATAGGGGGATTGAAATTTGCACTTTTATTTGTTAAAGGTGAAAGAAAAGGAGAGTATTCTATTTTCGATTTTTTCAAAAGCAAACTGAGTGTTGCTTATGAAGGAACTGATGGAGAAATGATACCAACATCGCAATATGCACTTTTTCATGCTGCCGATTTGCTGAAAATACAGAATTTACAGCCTGAATTATTTTTGCCCTCGTTTCAGGAAGTGAAAGCAGAGGATAAATATGCAAGAGCAAATGAGTTTCTGCTCGAATTGCTGATGGCCTATGATAATTCGGGAGATAAAAGAAAAGATTTGCTTAAAGCAGCAAATGATTTTTCTAAATGGTTGTTTGAAGCACCGGAACAATATTTGGATTGTAATATTAAATGCCTTAATCGTTTTCAGGTTATTAAAAGAGAACGAGAATTTAATATAGATGAAGTGGCAAAGCTATGGAGTATAGCAGAAGATAATACTGTGACTGACGAATGTAAGTTAGGGGTTTACTTGTTGTTAGATCAGCAAGTGCCTGCTAAGCGTTATTTTGAAAAACTGCCGGAAGCAACACAAAACGATTTTAAAAATTATCCCATATTTAGATATTATAAAGCAACGGAGGAGAAAGAAGATGGACAAGCTTAAAATGCAGACTGCGAATAAGGCAGACGAAAACTTTAAGAAACTGGCAGAGATGTTTCCAAATGCAGTTACAGAAACGATTGACGAAAATGGTGAGGTTGTTCGTGCGATTGACAAAGACGTGCTGATGCAGGAGATTTCCTGTAAGGTAGTAGATGACCGTGAGGAACGCTATCAGTTCACATGGCCAGATAAAAAGAAATCGGTATTACTTGCAAATGCTCCCATCAATAAAACCCTCCGCCCGTGTCGTGAAGAAAGTGTTGACTTTGACAATACAGAAAATCTCTATATTGAAGGCGACAATCTTGAAGTTTTGAAGCTGTTGCAAGAGACGTATATTGGCAAAATTAAAATGATTTACATCGACCCTCCTTACAATACTGGCAGCGATTTTGTATATAGCGATAATTTTGTTCAAAATATGGATGATTATCTTGCGGGTAGCGGTCAATATGATGATGAAGGAAATCGACTTACCCAGAATACAGAAAGTAACGGTCGTTTTCATACTGATTGGTTGAATATGCTTTTCCCACGATTGCGTCTATCAAAAGATTTACTCTCCGACGATGGGGTGATATTTATTTCTATTGATGATAACGAACAAGATAACTTAAAAAAGATTTGTGATGAGATTTTCGGATGCCAGAACTTCTTGGGGTGTCTCATTATACAGACAGCAACAGACAATAACCCACGACAGATAAATACTGAACACGAATATATGCTTTGTTATGCGAGGAATAAAACAACTCAACAGCCTTGGTTTGCAGAGAGTGAAAAAGCTCAATTAATTCAAGACAAATATTTGGAATTGAAGGCAAAGTTCAAACAGGATATTGTAAATATACAAGAAGAATTGAGAATATGGATAAAGAAACAGGGGACTGCTCTTCAAGGCGTATCTCACTATGATAATGTCGATGAAAAAGGGGTCTTTCATGACGGTGATATTGCAAATACAGTCTTTGGTGGATATAGGTATGAAGTTATTCATCCTGTGACATGTAAACCTTGTAAAATACCTGAAAAAGGTTTCAGATTTTCAGAATCTACAATGCGCGAAATGATTGCAAATGGAGATATTATGTTTGGGGCTGATGAATCAACACTTATCAAGCCAAAGAAAAGGCTTGAGAATGCTAAAGATGTACTTCGTTCTGTGATTTATGAAGATGGCAGAGCATCTACAAAACAATTTGAGGCATTATTATCACGAGATATTTTTCAAAATCCAAAGTCTCCTATGATTCTTGGTCGCCTCATAAATTTTGTAGTTGATAATGGGGATATAGTTTTAGACTTTTTCTCTGGAAGTGGTACTACGGCAGAAGCTGTTTTGCGTTTGAATGCAAGATGTAACAAAGATATTCATTATATTATGGTACAAATTCCTGAAAACCTTGATGAATCTATTTTGAAATCTGATTCTAGGGCACAGAAAACTATGAAAAATGCAATAAAGTTTCTTGATGAAATTGGCCGTCCACATGCCATTTGCGAAATAGGCAAGGAACGTATTCGACGGGCTGGAGGGAAAATTAAGGATGAATCCGGTGCTGACATTGACACTGGCTTCCGTGTTCTTAAATGTGATACTTCCAATATGAAAGATGTGTATTATAACCCTGCTGAGTTTGAAATTTCGATGTTCGATACCGCAGCCGATAACATCAAAGAGGATAGAACGCCAGAGGATCTGTTGTTTCAGGTGATGCTTGATCTGGGGGTGCTTCTTTCATCTAAAATCGAGGAATCGATTATAGCTGGCAAAAAGGTATTTAATGTTGCCGATGGGTTTTTGATTGCCTGCTTTGATAACGATGTAGCTGATGAGACCATCAAAGAAATTGCCAAGCAGAAACCGTACTATTTTGTCATGCGAGACAGCTCAATGGCAAATGACAGTGTTGCAACCAATTTTGAACAGATTTTTGCTACATATAGTCCTGATACGGTAAGGAAGGTGTTGTGATGAATGAACTTGCACAAACTATTACGATGATCATCACAGCTGTGGTTTCTGTTTCCTCATTGGTTTTATCAATCGTAAATTATTTTAACAGGCGACCACATCTGAAGATTAAAATTAACAATAAAAAACTGGATTGTTTTTATACGCTTGCCGGTTCAGAAAAAGATGAGGTGTACCGATATGTCTCGATAATTTATTTTAATATTATCAATAATTCCCCGGTAAAAATTACCATTAACAATGTGCTTTTAAAAATTAAAAATGAATTTTATTTGTTGTCAAGTAATGATAAAAATTGCTGGAATTCGATTAACTTTTTTGAAAAAATGAAAGATGGACACTTTGAGAGTGATGAAATATATAGAGATCTTAAAAGTTCTTGTATCAGATTGCCTATGAGGATAGAACCTTACGATTCTACTATGGTATCTTCGGTTTTTAATTCAAACCCGAAAAATCTTAAGGGCAAGGTAAAAGCAAAAATAATTCTTAATACAGCAATCGGAAGTATTTGTAAAAGAGTTATTTTATCAGAATATGGGCTTAAGCATTTTAACCATGAGTTTGAAAGCGTTTCACAATTTCAAAGAAGCATTGTTGATAGAAATAAAATAAAAAAATCGGTAATTTCGGAAGAAGAAACATGATATCGCTTTATAGCATTCAGTGGCCCAAGGAGGGAGAATAAATGGATAATAAAGACATGATCCCGCAAAGTGAGGTTATCATTTATCAGACTGAAAACGGTGACACAAAGCTCGATGTACATATGGAAGATGAGACTGTTTGGCTTACACAGGCACAGCTCGTTGAGCTTTATCAAACTACAAAGTCTAATGTAAGTGAGCATATCAAGCATATTTTTGAAGACGGCGAACTGGATGAAAATTCAGTTGTTCGGAAATTCCGAACAACTGCTGCGGACGGAAAAACGTATAATACAAAATACTACAATTTGGATATGATTATATCACTGGGTTATCGTATCCGCAGTATAACGGCAACCCATTTCAGAAAATGGGCGACCGAGCGCCTGAAAGAATATATGATTAAAGGCTTCACAATGGACGATGAACGCTTAAAAGATAGCGGAGGCGGTCGTTATTGGAAAGAATTGCTCGACCGCATTCGGGATATTCGTTCTTCTGAAAAGATGCTGTATCGTCAGGTGCTTGATCTATACGCCACAAGCATTGATTACGATCCAAAGAGTGAGATGTCTGTTCAGTTTTTTAAAATAGTACAGAATAAATTACACTATGCCGCTCACGGACATACCGCTGCGGAGATCATCTATGAGCGAGCTGACGCCAACAAACCGTTTATGGGAATGAAAAGCTTTAAGGGAGATTTTCTGACTTTGGCCGATGCAAAAATTGCCAAAAACTATCTTGACGAGGAAGAACTGAAAGTGCTCGGCAACCTTGTTTCGGGATATTTTGACTTTGCGGAAGTGCAGGCTATGCGAAAGAATCCGATGTATATGAAAGATTACATAGAGCACTTGGATTCAATTCTCTCGGCGACCGGCGAAAATCTTTTGCTTGGGGCTGGGAAGATAAGCCACCAGGAAGCACTTGAAAAGGCAACGGATGAATATAGGAAATATCAAGTGCAGACGTTGTCTCCCGTGGAAGAAGCGTATTTGGAAACGATTAAAGACACGGAAAAAACTGTCAAAAAACTTGCACAGAAAAACGGCAAAGGAGAGCAAAAGTGAAATTTAATTTTAAAATACAGCAGTACCAGACTGACGCTGTTGACGCTGTTGTGAAGGTGTTTGCCGGTCAGGGGTACAGTGAGAAAACAAGTTACATCCGTGATTTGGGCAGGACATCGCCTGATGCTTTCCAGCAGATGCAGATTGCCTTTGATAGCGCGGAAACGATAGAACTATATGATCCGTTGAGTGATACCGGATATAAGAATGCTTTGGTGGAGCTTTCCGATGAACAGCTTTTGCATAACATTCAAAAGCTGCAAAGCGAGAATAATATCAAGCAGTCTGCTTCTCTGAGCCGGGAATTGGGACGCTGCTCACTCGATATAGAAATGGAGACTGGAACCGGCAAGACCTATGTATATATTAAGACAATGTTCGAGCTGAATAAGCGATACGGCTGGAGTAAGTTTATTGTTGTGGTTCCTTCTATCGCTATTCGGGAGGGTGTAAAGAGATCTTTTGAAATTACGTCCGATCATTTTATGGAGCATTACGGGAAAAAGGCACGCTTTTTCATTTATAACAGCGGGAATCTCAATCAACTGGATAATTTTTCACAAAGCTCCGGCATCAATGTAATGATAATCAATACACAGGCGTTTGCTTCTTCGTTGAAAGAGGACGGGAGAAGCAAGGAGGCCCGTATTATCTATTCCAAGCGTGATGAGTTTGGTTCACGCAGGCCGATTGATGTTATCAAGGCCAACAGACCGATCATCATTCTGGATGAGCCGCAAAAAATGGGTGGAGCGGTTACGCAAAGGGCTTTGAAGAATTTTAATCCCCTCTTTAGCCTGAATTATTCAGCTACCCACGCTATACAGCATAATACGGTCTATGTGTTGGACGCTCTTGACGCTTATAATAAACGTCTGGTTAAGAAAATTGAGGTCAAGGGATTTGAAGTCAAGAACTTTAGAGGTGCGGACAGTTATCTGTATCTGGAGCAGATTGTCCTTTCTTCTAAGAAACCGCCTATGGCCAAGATAGAGCTTGAAATCGGATATAGCAGATCTATCAACAGGGAAACCAGAATTTTGGGAGTTGGGGATGACCTTTACTATGTTTCACAGGAGATGGAACAGTACAAAGGTTATACAATATCCGAAATAGATCCGCTGCGGGCAACTGTTACTTTCACAAACGGCGAAGTTATTAAGACAGGTGAAGTCGTTGGTGATGTTTCGGAAGAGGCTATGCGTCGTATCCAAATCCGAGAGACGATTCTTTCCCATTTTGAAAAAGAGGAAAAGCTTTTTAATATGGGTATAAAGAATCTTTCGCTGTTCTTTATTGACGAGGTGGCAAAGTACCGCCAGTATGACGCAGATGGGAACGAGATGCTTGGAGAATATGGACAGATATTCGAGCAGGAATATATCAATGTCCTGAATGAGTATATCACGCTTTTTGATACTCCGTATCAAAAGTATCTTCGTTCTACCTGCAGTGACGTTTCTGCTGTGCATAAAGGATATTTTAGTATTGATAAGAAGACTGGAAGGAGCATTGACAGCCAGATCAAGCGAGGAAGTGAGTTTTCAGATGATATTTCCGCATATGACCTGATACTCAAAAAAAAGGAACGTCTATTATCTTTTGAAGAACCTACAAGATTTATTTTTTCCCACTCCGCACTGCGTGAAGGTTGGGATAATCCGAATGTATTTCAGATCTGTACCCTGAAGCATTCTGATAGCAATACGGCGAAGCGTCAGGAAGTCGGGCGCGGGCTGCGGCTATGTGTCAATCAGGCCGGTAACAGGATGGATGTGGAAACTTGTGGTGAGATGGTTCATGATGTCAATATGCTGACGGTTATCGCAAGTGAAAGTTACAAGACTTTTGTTTCTGATCTGCAGAGTGATATTAAGACGGTATTGTATGACCGGCCTACCGCTGCCACCAGCGAGTATTTCACCGGTAAATATGTCAAGGTAAACGATGTGCCTATGCGCATTGATGCTGATGCCGCTCATGCCATAGAGTTTTATCTTATTTCCAATGGCTATGTGGATATGGAGAGAAAGGTCACGGATAAGTATCGGAGTGATGTTGCAAACGGTACAGTTGCATCTTTGCCGGAGAAGCTTTTGCCTATGGCAGAGGGTATTCACATGCTTGTTCAGTCCATATATGACGACAGTATTCTTGCAGGTATGTTTCAGGACGGCCATGAATCAAAGGTTAAGGGGAATCCTCTCAACGAGAACTTTGCTAAGAAAGAATTTCAGGCTCTTTGGAAAGAAATCAATCGCAAGTATGCTTATACTGTCGAATTTGACAGTGAAGAATTGATAAAAAAGGCAATCGACCATATCAATGAAAAACTGTTTGTATCTGAACTCCAGTACACGACGACCATTGGAAGACAGAAGGACAACATGAATGTTTATGAGCTGGGAAATGGCGATTCTTTTGTTCGAGAGCAGTCTGGAACATATACGTTGAAACACTCTGAGGCAAGTCAGGTTTCATATGATCTTGTTGGAAAAGTCGCTGAAGGTACGGTTCTTACACGGAAAACAGTAGTACGGATACTTAAGGGGTTAAATCCTGCAAAACTATATATGTTTAAATATAACCCGGAGGAATTTATTTCAAAAGTAATCCGGCTTATCCGGGAACAAAAAGCGACGATGATAGTTGAACATATCTCCTACAATCAGATTGAAGGGGCATACGACAGCACTATATTTACAGCAGATAAGAGTACACAAAGTTTTGAAAAGGCTTTTCTGGCAAAGAAAGCGATTCAGGATTATGTGTTTACAGACGGTTCTGCTGACAAGAGTATTGAGAGAACTTTTGTGGAGGATCTGGATACTGCAGAAGAAGTCTGTGTCTATGCGAAATTGCCAAGATCGTTTCAGATTCCTACGCCGGTAGGAAATTATTCTCCTGACTGGGCGATCGCTTTCTATGAGGGGACGGTAAAGCACATCTTTTTTGTTGCGGAAACTAAGGGCACAATGGAGAGCCTGAATCTTCGTCCCATTGAACAGGCAAAGATTTCCTGCGCTAAAAAATTGTTTAATGAGATGTCAACAGGCAAAGTGAAATATCACGATGTAGATAGTTATCAAAGTTTGCTTAATGTAATGAAAACTTTATAAGTGGATGCCTGCTTTGATTGATTTACAGTTGAGATTATTATAGGAACAAAAAAAACAGGAGGTAGGATTTATGGCTATGGGAGATGGAAACGGCGGATTTTGGGATGATTTTTTAAATCAGCCATTTGGCGGAAAAATGGACCTTAATGGTGACGGCAGGGAAGATATGGGGGAACAGTGGTTAGGACATCAGGAATTTGTGGAAGACACCAGACAGAATGATCCCAATCACAATAACCACAGTAATTCAGGTGGAAGTTATGGCTCTGATTCAAAGGATTACAGCTGGCGGCAGTTTTGCGAAGATGGCTTTGACGTAGGCGTATTTCCTGAAGATTTTGAAACAGAGGAAGAATACGAAGAAGCCTTAGAGGAAGCAATGCAGGACTGATATGAGGCATTGAAAGATGATTTAAGGTATGGCCCATATCTCGAATAGTGATTGTTTAAACAGACAGATTAAATTGTATATTATAATCCTGCATATAGCCGGACTAGATCCGCTGCATGCAGGAACATAAAGGAGCGTAGAACATAAATTGATGGATTGCCGCGGGCTTTATTGCCTGCGGCTGTTTTTTTGTAAGGGAATCCTGTAAATTTCTCCGGTTTCAGGCAGATATTATAGTCACGAAGGAACAGCCGATGTTCCGGAATACTGTCTAAATTTATCAAAAAGGAGGAATGATCTATGGCAGCATTAGTGGAAACCATGTTCAGCGTAAGGAAGAAGCCGTGGCACGGGCTTGGGACGGTCGTGTCGTATGCGCCCGATTCGGAAAGCGCGCTGGAACTGGCAGGACTGGACTGGAAGGTGGTCCAGAAGGATATCGTAACGGCGGGCGGCGGAAACGTCATTCAAGGCTTCAAGGCCAATGTAAGGGACAGGGACGGAAGCGTCCTCGGCATCGTGACGGACCGGTACAGGGTGGTACAGAACAGCGAGGCGTTCGCCTTTACGGATAAACTGCTGGGCGAGGGCGTCCGTTATGAGACCGCCGGAAGCCTGCAGGGAGGCAGGCGGACATGGATACTCGCAAGGCTCCCCCAGCAGTATATCATCAACGGGGAAGAGATCACGCCCTACATGGTGTTCATGAACAGCCATGACGGGAGTGGTTCCATCAAGGCCGCCATGACGCCGGTGCGCGTGGTCTGCAGCAACACGCTGAATCTGGCGCTCTCAACGGCGAAGCGGTGCTGGAGCTGCCACCATACCGGTGACATCAGCGGGAAGCTGGACGAGGCAAAGGACACGCTTCTGTATGCCGGGAAGTATATGGCGGAGTTAGGAAAAAGCTTTGGCAGGCTTGAAAGGATCCGGCTGTCGGACGACAAGGTAACGGAGCTGGTCAACGGGCTGCTCCCGGAAGGGAAGGATGCAAGCCGCCAGCAGCAGCGTAACATCCAGAGGCTCCGTGAGGACATGAAACACCGGTACTTTGACGCCCCCGACCTTGCTGGCATGGGGAAGAACGGCTACCGTTTTATAAATGCGGTGTCCGATTTCGCCACCCATACAAGGCCGTTACGGGAACGTGCCAATTACAGGGAGAGCCTGTTCGCAAGGACGGTTGACGGCAATCCGCTGATCGACCGGGCATACCAGATGGTGCTTGCGGCATGATAAGGAACAGGAAAAGAGATGAAGGGGGCAGGCCGTGAGGCCCGCCCTTACTTAGTGGAGGGAATCTGATGAAGATCGTTGTAAAAACAGCTGGTTTAAGCCGTGAGGAATGGCTGAAATACAGGACAATGGGGATAGGCGGATCGGATGCCGGCATCATAGCGGGCCTCAATCCGTTTAAATCCGCCCATCAGCTCTGGCTGGAGAAAACAGGACAGACCGAACCGGAGCAGACGGACAGTGAGTATGCCCATTTCGGGACGCTTCTGGAACCGGTGGTGAGGAAAGAGTTTATTGCCCGCACCGGGATCAGGGTAAGGCAGAAACATATGCTCCTGCAGAGCGAGGAATACCCCTTTATGCTTTCTAATGTTGACGGAATGGTCCGGGAGGAGAACGGGGACCTGTCCATCTTCGAGGCAAAGACCGCGTCCGCGTATAAACAGGATGTATGGGAGGAAGGCGTCCCGGCAGCCTATATCCTGCAGGTGCAGCACTATATGGCGGTGACAGGCGCAAAGAAGGCATATGTGGCCGCGCTGGTAGGCGGCAGCCGCTTCTTCTGCCATACCGTTGAGCGTGACGAGGAGATGATCGCAAAGATCATCACCATGGAGAAATACTTCTGGGAGGTACATGTCCTTGGCGGCGTGGAGCCTGTGCCGGACGGTTCGGAAGCGACCACGGCGTATTTTAACCGCCGGTTTGGAAGGTCAAACGGAAGAACCATCGCGCTCCCGGAAGAAGCGTTGTCCGTCTGTGACGAGTTTGAAAGGCTCTCAAAACAGATGAAGGAGCTGGAAGAGGCAAAGAACGCGGCGGCAAACCGTCTGAAAAGCTATCTTGGAGAAGCAGAAACCGGAACAGTCGGGGAGCGTGTGGTCACATGGAAGCAGGTGTCAAGGAGCAGCATTGATACCAAACGCCTGAAGGAAGAACAGCCGCAGGTTTATGACAGCTACCTGACACAGAGCAGCTACCGGAGGCTGAACGTGGCATAAGGAGGAATGACGCATGAACAGGATCATTTTAATGGGGAGGCTTACGAAAGACCCGGAGATCTATTACAGTCAGGGGGACGCACCCACAGCCATAGCGCGGTTCTCCATTGCGGTGGATAAGAAGCAGAAACGGGAGGACGGCATCACGGCCGATTTCTTTCAGATGGTGTCTTTCGGGAAGGCTGCCGAGTTTGCGGAGAAATATCTCCATAAGGGGATGAAGATGCTGTTTGCCGGCAGGGTGCAGACAGGCCGCTATGAGAAGGACGGCGTGAGCATCCCCTTCTTTCAGGTAGTGGTGGAGGAACAGGAATTTGCGGAAAGTAAGGACGCATATAAAAACGTTAAAAAAGAGGGAAAATGGGGAATCCGGGAAGATGAGGACGGATACTTAAGCGTTCCGGAGGGGATCGACGCGGAACTTCCCTTTGACTGACAGGAATGTGCAAACGGCAGGACAGGATAAAAGGACATGAGGAAATATGGCCTTTTGTTCAATAAACCCTGTCGTTTTTGCCGCTGCTAAAAGGCAGGATAAAACTAACGAAAAAAGAAAGGCTGGGGAATAGATGAACATACCAAGGTTACTGACAAATGACGAGATCGAATGCCGGGTAGGAACAATCAGTGAAAAGGGGCTTACGCTGCTGCTCTATAAGGACGCAAGGGCGGACATGAAGATTCTGGATGAGACCTACGGGCCCATGAACTGGCAGCGCACCCATGAGGTGATAGGCGGGAATCTGTACTGCACGGTGTCCGTCTGGGATGAGGACAAGAAACAGTGGATCTCCAAGATGGACGTGGGAACGGAAAGCTACACGGAAAAGGAGAAAGGGCAGGCTTCCGACAGCTTCAAGAGGGCCTGTGTTTCCCTTGGGATCGGACGGGAACTTTATACGGCGCCTTTTATCTGGATCCCCGTATCAAAGGCAAATATCCAGAAGCGCGGTGATAAGTGTTATACCTATGATAAGTTTTCCGTATGTGAGATCTCCTATAATGAGAACCGTGAGATCAGCGGGCTGACCATCCTGAATCAGAACGGGACGCAGGTGTACGTCATGAAAGCAGCTGACAGCGGAGATCCGGCACAGAAGCAGGCGGAACGGCGGAAAGGGACGGAGGAACTGAACAGGGAGCTTGAAAGGACAGGCGTTGCGCTGGATACCGTGCTGAAGCGTTATGGGGCAGCCAGTGTACAGGAGCTTTCGCCCGCGGCGTACCAGAACGCGCTGAACAGCCTGCGGAAAACAAAGTCTGCGAGAACTGCCGCATAGAACAGGAGGAATTTTAGAATGAATACAGAGGAAAACCTGCAGGGATTTGCAGAAGAACTTTTAAGATCAGTAAACAAAAAGGCGGACGGGGTTTTCACCGCCCGGCTTGTCAACAACTTAAAGAATAACGGGGTAAGGAAGCTTGCCATAACAGCCCCTGTCGTGCAGGGCGCAGCACCCTGCTTGTATCTGGAGGAGGTGTATGAAGGGTACAAAAACGGGAAGCTTGGGTTTGAAGAAGCGTCTGACAGCATTTACAAGATCATTATGGAGGCGAAGGAGAATCTGCCGGATATAGATATGGAAACCCTGTTCCGGTGGGAAAATGTCAGGCCGAATATCAGGGCGGCCCTGATCAACACCGGCCTGAATGAGGAAAGACTGTCGGGACAGCCAAACAGGCCGTTCCTTGATCTTTCAATCGTGTATTATATGAAAATGAAAGATACGGATCTTGGAAACGGGAATGTCTGGGTAAGGAACGCGCATCTGGAATGCTGGCAGACAGACGAGGAGACCCTTTACAGGACGGCGCTGGAAAACATGAGGACCGCAAAAGAAACCGCGCTGCTTGATATGGAAAAGCTGTTTTTCACGCGTAACCTGCTGTCCTCTGGCAAGACAAAGAAACTGCCGGAAAGCGTGTATATCCTGACAAATGGGGATAAACATCAGGGCGCAGCGGCGATCATTGATGAAGAACTGCTTTCAAGGATACAGGACATGGTAGGCGCGTTTGCCGTGCTGCCAAGCTCCGTACATGAGGTACTTATCATCCGTGATACCGGGAGTCGGGAACAGGAAAAAATGGCGGAGCTTGTAAGAGAGGTCAACAAAAATGTGCTCCGTCCGGAGGACCTGCTTTCCGACCATGTGTATGTTTACGACAGGGATAAGGGCGGCCTGCGGATAGCCGTCTGACAGGCCGGCGGGATGGCCGGGCATCTGCCCGGCTGTTCTGCCGATGAATCACCTGACAGTAGTAAATCTGACGTATCAAGGAAAAGTAGCAGAAGTTTTGATCATGGGACCATAAAATATCAATACGGCAGTGGCAGTTCTGACGGTCATCAGATCTGCCACGGAAAGCATAGGAAAGAAGGAAAACAGCTTATGAAACAATATGGGTACTGCCGTATCTCCACAGGCAGACAGAACATGGAAAGGCAGGTCAGGAACATAAAGACTGTGTTCCCAGAGGCTGTCATCATAAAAGAAGTATATACCGGAACAAAGTTTCAGGGCCGGAGGGAACTGGATAAGCTGCTGGGGAAGGTACAGCGCGGAGACAGGATCATCTTTGATTCCGTCAGCCGCATGAGCCGTAATGCCAGGGAGGGGTTCCGGTTATATGAGGAATTGTATAAGAAAGGCGTTGAGCTGGTTTTTTTGAAAGAGCCGCATATCAATACAGAGACCTATAAAAAGGCGCTCACGGACCGGATCGCCATGACCGGGGATAAAGTGGATCACATCTTGGAGGGTGTCAACCGTTACCTGAGGGGTATAATTTTTGAGGATGATGAAATCGTACTTTTCTAAATGAAAAAAGACAGTCAAAGGCGGTTTCGAGGTTGCCGAAAATTTTTCAAAATTTTTTTGAAAACAGTTCCGCTTAGACCCCCTGTTTT
>CANQNE010000021.1 GCA_947625135.1 uncultured Lachnospiraceae bacterium | reverse complement strand
CAGGATACTAAGACCGAATCGTAGGCATGAAAAAACGTGTGTGAAAAAAGTTGCCAACGAATGCTTGACAGTAACGATAAATTACAATAACCTAATCAGCAGTAGATTTCTTCATGATTCAGGTATATAATAACATATATTGGACGGGACAGCCACATGACAAACCGGCATTCATTGTAAGGGAGGACTGGCATGGTTCAGGAAAAGTTGATGAGTTGTATGATCAGAGATACAAAATCTTTTGTGTCCTCTGTGATTTTGCATTTTAAGGATATATGGAATATGAAAAAAAGATCTGTCAGTCTGATACTGACTTGTCTGCTGGCCTTTTTACTGGCAGGCTGCGGCCCGGCAGAGGAGTCCGGCCCGGCAGAGACCGAAGGCTCTTCCGGTGCAAAAACCCCGGTGACGATGCTGTATTTCCTTGATCTGCCAAACTTTGAGGCGTTGGTGGAGAAGACCTATCCCGATATCGACCTCCAGATCGAACGCAACGCCGAGGCCACTATTGACGGGGAGAGCGAGCGCCGTCTGCGTACCGGGCACGGCTCTGATATCATTACTACCACTATGCCTACCGGGGACGTGAAACAATATGCGCTGGATCTGAGCGCGCAGAAGTTTGCTTCCGCCTATCAGGCCGGTATATCCCAGAGCCTGCTCATTGACGGAAAGACCTTGTTCCTGCCCCTGCCCGGGCAGTATTACGGTTACATATACAATGCCACACTGGCCGCGCAGGCCGGCGTGACCGAAGCGCCCACTTCCACCGGCGCGCTGCTGTCTATGCTGGACGCGGCGTCGGCCCATGGACTGGGTATAGGAAGTGACGATGTCATGTTCGCCTTAGAGTCTAATGACATGACGAACGTATCCTCCTATTTTATTGGCACTCAGGTTCCCGATTTTCTGGGCCAGTCTGAAGGAGTCATCTGGCGGGAGAACCTTACCAGGCGTGAAGATACTTTTTCCGACGGCATGACTGACTGTCTCAGCCTGTCTTCCGCCATGGTGGAAAAGGGCTATCTTGATCCTGCCAGACTGAACAATAAAGAGGGCAATATGACTCCTGCCATGGAACGGATGCAAAATGGCACACTGCTGCTTTCCTACGGCTCGGTTCACTTTTTGGACATGCTGAATGCCGAAAGTGATCAATATGAATTTGCCATGTTCCCCTTCCTCAGCGAAGGGAACAATCATCCATGGACCATCGCCGCTCCGGCCGCGTTTCTGGGTTTGAACGCTGCTTTGGCTGAATCGGGCAAGGAGGATGTTTTGAACGCTGCCAAACGGGTTCTGGATCTGTTGTCTACTCCGGAGGGGCAGGCCGCCTTCATTCAGGACAGCGGCGCCGCCCAGTCCTATTTGGCTGCAGAAGTTCCCACCCCCAACGAAATTTCAGAAGGGCTGGTGGATTGTGTAGCGGAGGGGTATGTGTACAACATTCAGTTCCCTGCCAAGCTGCTCCAGTACTTTGGCCGCAGTATGGTGTCTGTACTCAACGGAGAAATCGTCCTGAAGGATGCCCTGGCCAATGTGGATCATTATTTTCTGGAAGGCGACGAGGAAATAGAGTACGATCAGACGCTTATTGGCGTAGTGGCAGAAGATATGATCTATGAGAATTACAATGTCCGCCGGGAGGAGACGGCCATCGGCAATCTGGTTGCCGATGCGATCAGGGAAATGACAGAGGTGGATGTTGCTTTCGTCAATGGCGGTTCTATCCGGGGCAGCTTATACAAAGGCAATGTTTTTGGCGGCGATCTGGATGTGATATGTCCATACGATAATACCATTGTAGTGCTGGAAGTTAAGGGTTCCGTGATCCGGGAGATGCTGGAAAATGGCCTGACTCATATTGTTCAGGAGAATGGTATTCCAGGCGGCCGGTTCCTGAATGTGTCCGGATTGTGTTATTCTTACCGCGCCCCTGCGGGGGACAGCCCGGCAAAGCTGTTGAAGATTACTTTACCGGACGGCGCTTCCTTTGACGAGTCCGGAACTTACACGATTGCGGTCACCTCCTATATGTGCGGAGCGAACGGTTATCTGGACAACAATGGCGACGGTTTTACCATGCTCAATGTTTACAGCAATACCGCCCCCATGGCGGAGGGAGTCACGCTGGTAAAGGAGACAGGCAAGACCTTTGGGGACGCCCTTCAGCTTTATTTTCAGTCCCACAACGGCGAGGCTATACTGGCCAAGCCGGAGGGACGTATCAAGGAGGTAATCGGAGATGACTGATAAAAAGGGATCCCGACTGCCCTATCTGTTGCTTACTGCGTTTGTTTTTGCCATTTGCGCAGGAGGCTTTCTCTGGCTGATCCAATCCTCCGCCAAGATTACCCTGACTTCCGGGGAGGAAATGAATCGGATGTATCTTCGGGAGATGACCGCCCAGATCGGCAGCCATTTCGATACCGGTTTAAACGCTCGGTTTGCTGCCCTGCATACCATAGCCGGCAGCGTGAATGACGAGGATCTGGCAGATCAGGACGCACTGTTTTCCTTTCTCACGGAGGAGGAGGAAAACAATGACTTCCAGTTTCTGGCCTTTCTGGATGAGGAAGGGTTCTATTATTGTGCTGAGGGCATCCGGCCCGCGGCTTCCCGGCTCAGCTTCCTAGCTGATCTGCTTCAGGGAAAGAGCAATCAGATTTCGTACAGTGAGGCGCTGCTCAATGAAAACATGATCACCATGGGCGTCACCATTGACCCGATCATTTTTGGGGACAAGACTTTTGTTGCCATACTGGCCGGACTGACCAGTGAGTCCTTCAGTTCCCGTCTGGCCCTCCAGAACCCTGAGGCGCAGACCTATGCCAGCATCGTTACCCAGGAGGGCAGTTTTGTTGTCCACAACACGTTCAACAACGACCTCTCGGCGGGCACCAACATTCTTTCCAAGCTGGAATCTTATGCCTCCTTTAGCGAGGGCTATTCTCTGAAGCAGGTGCGCGACGATTTTGCCGCACGGTCACCGGGCATGACGATCTTTCAAGCCGGCAGCTATCTTCAATGTATGTACTACGCCCCGATAGAAGGAACAGACTGGTTCATGCTTCTGGAGATTCCTTATGATGTGATCGATGAAATGGTGACCGCTCAGACTAACCGGCTGAACGGGAACGCGATAATCGTGCTGATACTCATCCTCATATCCATTTCTGTCCTGTTTCTGGCTTACTATATCAATCTGCGGCACCACACTCGTGCGCTGGCTCATGCCAACGAGGCTGCCGTGGCCGCACAGGAGCGGGCGGAAAGCGCCAACCGGGCAAAAAGCGAATTCTTGAGCCGAATGAGCCATGAGATCCGCACGCCGATGAACGGTATCATTGGTATGAGTACCATTGCCCGGCAAAACCTTGACAATCCGGTCAAGGTGGAGGACTGCCTGAGAAAAGTGTCTCTGTCCTCGAAGCATCTGCTGGCGCTGATCAACGATGTGCTGGATATGTCTAAGATCGAGAGCGGCAAAATGGAGATGAGATATGAACCTTTTGATCTGCGCCTCTTTTTGGAAAGTCTGGTCAGCGTGTACGGGACGCAGGCAGAATCCAAAGGCCTGTGTTTTGAAACCGTTCTCACCGGGCAGGTAGACGAGATGCTGGTGGGGGATTCCCTGAGGCTGAACCAGATCCTGTCAAACCTTCTGTCTAATGCTATAAAGTTTACTTCCTCCGGAAAGATCGGACTTCACATTACCGGGGAAAAACGGGAGGACAACCGCCTTTGGCTGTTGTTTGAAGTATCGGACACCGGCGTCGGCATCAGGGAGGAGAATTTTGACAAGCTTTTTGAGCCTTTTGAGCAGGAACACGCCGGCGTTGCCCACGAGTTTGGCGGAACCGGCCTCGGTCTGTCTATCGTGAAACGGTTCGCCGAGATGATGGGCGGCAGCGTGAAGCTGCAGAGCGTCTTTGGGGAGGGAAGCACTTTTTCCGTCCACATTCCCTTCTCTACGGTGGAGGGAGCCCGGCCTATAGTCTGGAAGAAGGATCTGACAGCATCCAATCTGGCAGCTTCGGAGACGAAATACGATTTTCGCGGAAAACGCATCCTTCTGGCGGAGGACAACGAACTCAACCGGGAGATCGCGGTGGAACTGCTTGGGTCGGAAACGGGAGCCCAGATCGTGGAGGCGGAGGACGGCCAGCAGGCGGTGGAGCTGTTCCAACAGTCCGAACCGGGTCATTTTGACCTGATCCTCATGGATATTCAAATGCCCCGTATGGACGGCTGCGAAGCCACTAAGGCAATCCGGGCCATGGAGCGGCCGGACGCGAAGACCGTCCCCATTTTGGCCATGACTGCCAACGCTTTTGCCGAAGATGCGGAAAGGAGCCTGCAGGCCGGCATGGACGCCCACATTTCCAAGCCCCTGGAGATTACCACTGTGTACGCTACGCTGAATGAGATTCTGAGCAGACAGAAGAGCGGTCGTTAAAACGCTATTTTAATATGGAGCAGGAACCGGAAGATTCAGAGGAGAAAACAATGGAATATAGGTTCGATGATTTTTAAATAATCAGGGATAAGCATCAGTCAAATGGCTGGTGCTTTTTTTTGGAAAGAAGGCGGTGGGAATGAGAAAACTTTATGAAATCTTAATACAACACAGGGATAGCTTTACACTGTCTTAAAATCTCGTGAGATATAATGATTCTACAATATGAAAGTAATGGGGGAAGCAATATGGAAGGGTCTATCCTTCAGAAGAAGCATTTAAGCTCGTTTCAGGCCATTATACTTGGTTTTGCAGGCGTTATTCTGGCGGGAGCGATTCTCTTAATGCTGCCTTTCGCCGCCAGAAACGGAACAGGGACGCCGTTTCATGAAGCGCTGTTTACCGCCACCTCCGCTGTCTGTGTCACGGGGCTTGTGGTACAGGATACAGCCAGTTATTGGTCGGGCTTTGGACAGGCGGTGATCCTGCTCCTGATACAGATGGGAGGCTTAGGCGTGATCACGGTTGCCGCTTTCTTTGCCTTGCTTGCGAAAAGGAAGATCTCGCTGATGCAGCGCAATACTATGCGAGAAGCGATCGCCGCGCCAAAGGTGGGCGGCATTGTGCGGTTGACTGGATTTATCATCAGAGCCACGTTTGTGATCGAATTGCTGGGAGCCGCCTTTATGATGCCGGTTTTTTGTAGAGATTATGGCGTGCGGGGTATCTGGATGTCGGTGTTTCATTCTGTTTCGGCTTTTTGCAACGCAGGTTTTGACATCATGGGAACCAAAGAAGCGCCGTTTGTTTCTCTGACAGCTTATCAGATTGATCCGTTTATCAATATAACGATCATGCTGCTGATTGTGATCGGGGGCATCGGGTTTCTTACATGGGATGATGTCTGTACGAACAAATGGCATTTTTCGCGTTATCGGATGCAGAGTAAAGTGATCCTGATCACCACCGGTTTTTTGCTTGTTTTTCCGGCTTTATATTTTTTCGTTTTTGAATTTGATTCACTGCCCCTTGCGGATCGTATATATCAGTCGGTTTTTCAGTCTGTTACCGCGAGAACGGCCGGATTTAACACTGCCGATCTGACAATGCTGAAAAGCACGGGACAGAGTGTGCTGATCGTATTGATGCTGATTGGCGGTTCTCCCGGTTCGACGGCAGGCGGTATGAAAACTACTACGATCGCGGTATTGTTTGCAAATGTCATGGCGGTATTTCGGCGAAGAAAAGAAGCCCAGTGTTTTGGAAGGCGCATTGAAAGTGAAGCGATCCATAATGCGGCGACTGTGCTGCTGATGTATCTTGTGCTTTTTTTTGGCGGCGCACTGATCATCAGCCTCGTGGAAGATCTGCCTGTGGGGATCTGTCTGTTTGAAACGGCGTCAGCGGTGGGAACGGTCGGATTAAGCCTCGGCATCACGCAAGGTCTCGGTTTGTTCTCCCGTTGTATTTTGATTTTGCTGATGTTCCTTGGAAGAGTGGGCGGCCTGACTTTTATCTATGCCACCCTTGCGGGAACGAGTAAAAATTTCTCCAAGCTGCCGCAGGAGAAGATTATTGTAGGATAAGGAGTGGGATTGAAATGAAATCATTTTTATTGATCGGACTTGGAAGATTTGGAACCCATATCGCCATGCAGCTTAATCAGTTGGGACATCAGGTACTGGCGGTGGATCACAGAGAGGAGCGCGTAAATGATATCCTGCCGTTTGTGACAAACGCGCAGATTGGAGACAGCACAAACACAGATTTTCTGGAATCGCTGGGTGTAAGGAATTTTGATGTCTGTATCGTTGCCATTGGCAATGATTTTCAGAGCTCCCTTGAAACGACTTCAAATCTGAAAGAACTGGGCGCCGCAAAGGTAGTTTCCCGGGCGGCAAGAGATGTTCAGGCAAAATTTTTGCTGCGCAACGGCGCGGACGAGGTGCTGTATCCGGAAAAGCAGATCGCGAAATGGGCGGCGAAAAAATACAGCTCCGATCACATTCTTGACTATATCGAGCTGGACGAATCGAATGCGATCTTTGAGGTTTCTGTTCCAAAAAGCTGGGCCGGAAAAAGTATTGGCCAGATTGATATCCGGAAAAAATATAACGTCAATATTATTGCGATCAAAAAGGACGGGAAAATGCGTGTCGCGCTGCTCCCGGATACGATATTGACGGAAGATATGATCCTGCTGGTGCTGGGAGAATACCATACGCTGCAAAAGTGTTTTCGTGTCTGATATACGAAGGCTTCTGAGGGGGGATAAATATGGTACAGGATATTCTGCTGTTGTTATTCATACTTTGTTTTTTGGCGCTTGGTTTCTGGCCCATGAAGTTTCTGGATCGTTTTTTGGAGAAGAACAACAGGATCTCCGGGCAGAAGGAGCAGACGTGCGAACCCTCATGTATTTTACTTACGGAGGATATGACAGATGAGGAAGTGTCCGCCGAGATCCGCTGTTACAGAAAGACGCACAGGCATGCGAAGATCCTTCTGTATGAAAATCATGAGGCAAACGGAAGTAGATTATTCTGAGATTTTGATTTATAATAGAATGATCGAAGATCAGCATATAGGTGGTGAAGGAATGGATCGAAAAAAAACAGAACAGGAGACAGGGCACAGGCATATTCTTGTGGGGGTGTCCGCTTCTCCCACAAACGCGCGGATCATACATACTGCCGCACAAATGGCCGATGCTTTTGGGGGAGCGTTTACCGCGTTGTATGTTCAGACATCCGATGCGGATAAGATGTCGGAAGCGGATAAAAAACGGCTGCAGGAAAATATCCGCTTTGCCGAGCAGTCGGGAGCAACGATGGCCACCGTCTACGGAGATGATATTTCTTATCAGATCGCGGAATTTGCCCACCTGTCCGGCGCCGGTATTCTTGTGATTGGCCGGAGCAACGTGACGCGCAGACATTTCTGGAACAAGCCCACACTGGCCGAAAAGCTGGCTGCGATTGCCCCGAATCTTGAAATCCACATTATTCCGGATCCTGCTGAAAGAAATCAATATCCTGAAAAAAAAGAAATTTTTTCTCAATATATTTTGCCCTCCTGCAGAGATCTGCTGATCATGCTTCTGATCCTTGCAGTAACTACCGGGATCGGAAATGTTTTTTGGATCTTTGGGTTTACGGAAGCAAATATTATAACGGTCTATATCCTCGGAGTGCTGCTGACCGCCCTGTTTACAAAGAGCCATGCCTGCAGCGTCATCGCGTCTCTTGCCAGCGTGCTGGTGTTCAATTTCTTTTTTACGGAACCACGGCTGACACTTCACGCGTATGAGCCCGGATACCCGGTTACTTTTGCGATCATGCTGTTTGCGTCGCTGATCACGGGCAGTCTTGCCAACCGGCTGAAAAATCATGCGAAGCAGTCGGCGCAGGCTGCTTTTCGCACACAGGTTTTATTTGACACCAATCAACTTTTACAGAAAGCGCAGGATGACGACGCCATGATCCAGATCACGGCAAGCCAGCTGATGAAATTGCTTGAACGGGACGTGATCGCATATCCTGAGCAAAAGGGAAAGCTGGGAAAAGGTTACCTGTTTAATACGGTGCAGGGGATAAGCGATGAGAGCTTTTTTACGCAGCGAGAGAAGATGACGGCGGAGTGGGTGCTTCAAAATAAAAAACATGCCGGCGCTACAACGGACACCTGGAAGGATGCAAAATGCCTTTATCTCGCGATCCGCATCAATCAAAAGGTTTATGGCGTTGTGGGGATCCATATTGCCGGCCGGCCGCTGGATTCATTTGAAAAAAGCGTGCTGCTGTCGATCTTGGGCGAATGTGCTTTGGCCATCGAGAATAATCATAATGCAAAGGAAAAAGAGCAGGCGGCGGTACTTGCGAAAAATGAACAGCTTCGTGCAAATCTTCTGCGGGCGATCTCCCACGACCTGCGCACGCCCCTGACATCTATTTCCGGTAATGCGGGGTATCTGGTATCCAGCTATGATAAGCTGGATGATGAAATGCGCATGCAGGTGTTCACAGATATTCAGGAGGACGCGCTGTGGCTCATACGTCTGATGGAAAATCTGCTTTCCCTGACCAGAATCGAAGACGGCAGTGTGGAGCTGCATACTTCCAGTGAATTGGTGGAGGAAGTCATTGAAGAGGCGTTGAAGCATATTGACCGCAAAAGCAGCGAATACCATATTCAGGTGAAGCTGAAGGATGAGCTGTTGTTTGCGCGGATGGATGCCAGGCTGATCGTGCAGGTGATCATCAATCTTGTGGACAATGCCATTAAGTATACGCCCTCCGGATCTTCTATTGTGATTACCGCACAAAAGAAAGAGGAGATGGTATCGGTCAGTATTGCCGACGATGGGCCCGGGATTCCCGACAGTGAGAAAGACCATGTCTTTGAAATGTTCTTTACCGGCGAAAAACAGATCGCCGACGGCCGCAGGAGCCTTGGCCTCGGTCTGGCGCTGTGCAGATCGATCATCAATGCCCATGGAGGGGAGATTGTTCTTACGGACAACAAGCCACATGGATGCGTATTTACGTTTACATTACCTTGGGAGGAGGTGAATCTGCATGTATAAACCGTTTATTCTTGTGGTGGAGGATGACGCGCCCGTCCGCAACCTGATCGCCACCACGCTGAAAACACACGATTATAAATATATTGCCGCGCCTACTGGAGAACAGGCGATCCTGCAGGCGTCCACCCATCAGCCGGATATCGTCCTGCTGGATCTGGGACTGCCAGATATGGATGGCGTGGAGGTGATCAGGCGTATTCGCAGTTGGTCGAATATGCCGATCATCGTGATCAGCGCCCGCAGTGAGGACAGTGATAAGATCGAAGCGTTGGATAATGGCGCGGATGATTATCTGACCAAGCCTTTTTCTGTGGAAGAATTGCTGGCGAGACTGCGGGTTACCACCCGGCGTCTTGTGATGATGCAGACAGACAAAGGCTCGTCAGTGTTTGTCAATGGAAAGTTAAAGATCGATTATGCAGCCGGATGCGCCTATTATGGGGAGAATGAGTTGCATTTGACGCCTATTGAGTATAAACTTCTCTGCCTGATGGCGAAAAATGTGGGGAAGGTGCTGACCCATACCTATATCACGCAGAAAGTGTGGGGCAGTAATTGGGAAAATGATGTTGCTTCCCTGCGGGTATTTATGGCAGCTCTCCGGAAAAAGATTGAGGCGGAGCCCGACGCGCCCCAATATATTCAGACGCATATCGGTGTGGGATACCGCATGATAAAAGTGGAATGATAAATACAGCCTGCCGGTGGAAAGGGTGCTGCCGGGGACATGCTCACCGGGCGCTGCAGTCTGGAAGAGATTCGCAGAGAAATAGAAAAATTGACAAATCCGTAATCTTGTTTTATACTGAAAAATACTATCGGTTTAAAGCGATAAAGTAAACGGCAAATGCGTAGAGAAAAGAGGAGACTTATGAAAGAATTATCAAAGCTGATGGATTACCGTTCTGATATCCGCGTGGTAGACGCAACACTGCGTGACGGCGGACTTGTCAATGATTTTTATTTTTCAGATGAGTTTGTGAAGGCTTTGTATGAAACCAACCTGAAGGCAGGCGTGGATTATATGGAGTTTGGTTACAAAGCTTCCACAGAGCTTTTCGATGAAGATAAATTTGGCAAATGGAAATTCTGTAAGGAGGATGATATCCGGGCAGTGACAGGAGACAATGATACGGATCTGAAAATTGCCGTTATGGCGGATGTGGGAAGATGCGATTATAATCACGATATCATCAACCGCAGCGACAGTGTCATCGACCTGATTCGGGTAGCCACTTACATTAATACCATTCCTGCGGCGGCGGACATGATCGAGGACGCGGCGGCGAAAGGATATGAAACGACCTGCAACATCATGGCGATTTCCAACGCGCAGGAGAGCGATGTAAAGGCGGCCTTGGATATCCTCGGCAAAACGCCGGTGAACTGTTTCTATATTGTGGACAGCTATGGAGCGCTGTATCCGGAGCAGCTGGCCCGGGTGGTGGATTGTTTTATGGACGCGGCGGCAAAGTATGGTAAAAAGGTGGGGATCCATGCCCACAACAACCAGCAGCTTGCTTTTGCCAACACCATAGAGGCGGTAGGAGACGGCGCGGACTGGCTGGACGCCACTTACGCCAACATGGGCAGAGGCGCCGGTAACTGCGCCATGGAACTTCTCCTGGGGTTTTTGAAAAATCCGAAATACAGAGTGTATCCGGTTTTCCAGTTTATTGAGAATTATATGGTGAAAATGAAAGAGGAGACCACATGGGGCTATGACCTGCAGTATCTGATGACAGGACTTTTGAACCAGCATCCCCGCACAGCCATCCAGTTTACGAAGGAAAAGCGGACGGATTACACGGAGTTTTATAAAGAGCTTGTTGCTCAGGACTAAACAATGTTCAGAGAGGCAGAGAACAGAGAAAAATAATGTAATGCCGAAAAAATGTGATGAAAAATATAATTGAGATTCAAGATCTATCATCCCCAGCGTTGGCTCCTTATACCTGCAGATCAGAAGTGCAGCTGCTGCGGTATTTTGAGCCAGAGCCGGGAATTTTTATTGCAGAAAGTCAAAAGGTGATCATCCGGGCGCTGGACGCCGGGTATGAACCCCTTTCTCTTTTGGTAGAAAAAAAGCAGCTGGAAGGCCGGGCCGGGGAGATCATCCGTCGGTGCGGCCAAATCCCTGTTTATACTGCGGAGGAGGACGTTTTGTTTCAGCTGACAGGGTACAATCTGACCCATGGGGTCCTCTGCGCCATGAGAAGGCGCAGGCTGTCGGACGCGGCGGAAATCTGCGGCGGCGCAGCCCGGATCGCCGTGCTGGAAGACATTGTAAACCCCACCAATGTGGGCGCGATCTTCCGATCCGCCGCTGCGCTGAATTTTGACGGAGTGCTGCTGACAAAGGGCTGCAGCGATCCGCTGTACCGCCGTTCCGCCCGTGTAAGCACCGGAACGGTTTTTCAGGTTCCGTGGACATATCTGGACTGCGCAGGCCCGGCTTCTATACAGAAGCTGCAAGAAATGGGCTTTGCAGCCGCGGCTATGGCGCTGCGGGATCATGCCCTGAGGATTGATGATCCGGCGCTGATGGCGGAGGAAAGACTGGCGGTGATCCTGGGAACAGAGGGGGACGGCCTGCAGGACGCCACAATCAGCGCCTGCGATTACACGGTGAAGATTCCCATGGAACACGGGGTAGATTCGTTGAATGTGGCAGCTGCAAGCGCGGTCGCCTTCTGGCAGCTGGGCAGAAGAACCGGCAGATCATAGGCAAAAAAGAGAGGCGGACAATGCTTGTCCCGTATTGGACACTTGGCTTCACAAAATGTTCACAAAAAAATTAGCACTCACCTCTTGACAGTGCTAATAATGCGTGTTATATTACAGCTAGAACAAAAGGAACAGCATGAATAGAAAAGGAAATATTACACATGCTAGCTGCAGCAGACAATATCTGCGGCGATTGTTCTGCAAAGAATTTTATTTGGAAGGGGAAATGAACTATGATGATGCCGAGTATATTTGGAGAACGTTTATTTGACGATTGGATGGACTCTCCGTTCGATGACCTGTTCTGGGGAAAGAAGAACGCGCCTTACACAAAGCAGCAGACGGTGATGAAGACGGATGTCAGGGAAACAGAGAATGGATATGCAGTGGCCATTGATTTGCCCGGATATAAAAAGGACGAGATCAGCGCCAAGCTGGAAAACGGCTATCTGACTGTCAGCGCAGTAAAGAACGAGAACAAGGAAGAGAAGAACGAAGACGGCAAGTATATCCGCAGAGAGCGCTATGTAGGCAGCATGAGCAGGAGCTTTTATGTGGGCAGCGGCCTGACACAGGAAGATATCCATGCGAAATATGAGGACGGCATCCTCAATCTGGCGATCCCAAAGGAAGCGCCTGAAAAGGTAGAACAAAATAAGTATATCGCCATCGAGGGATAACAAGCAGTGTTTTCCTGCTCAACTGTCGGTTGCGGCGGAAAAAATACACCTCCATTGTATACAACTAATATTTGTGATAAGATACAACCAGACTGGGTTTCACAAATAAAAGTTGTAAATGGAGGTGTTTTTTTATGGGAATGGAAGCCATTGGAAAAAACATAGCCATGCTGCGAAAGGAAAAGGGGGCGACCCAGGAGCAGCTGGCAAAATATGTGGGCATTTCCCCCCAGGCAGTGTCCAAATGGGAGAACGGCGGCGTGCCGGATACCGAACTGCTTGGAAAGATTGCGGATTATTTTGAAACGTCCGTGGACGCCCTGTTCGGAAGGAACATAGAGGATGACGACGGGATCGAGAACGCAGTGGTGAAAAAAATGCTGAAGCTGCCGGCGGATCAGCGGTTTGCTGCCGCCATGGAATTTTGCTGGATCCTCCAGCAGAGTGTATTCGGGATCCGGCCGGTAAGCAGTCTGGAGGAATACTGCAGGAGTTTTGGAAAGGAAGGGCAGCGCTACTCCAGTGTGCGGGACGATGCCGGTTACTCTTTAATGGGCGTGGGCAATCAGATGACTTATTTTTTCCTTACACAGGAGATAGAGGACAAGCAGCAGGCATTGCTGGAGGATGTTGATTATGTGGGGATGTTTCGGGATCTTTCCGACAAAGCGGTGTTTGACTCGCTGGTGCTGTTGAACCAGCGGGAGCAGGACAAGGCCTTTACGCCGAACCTGCTTGTGAAAAATCTTGGGATCACCTTTGAAAAGGCGCAGGACGTGATTGAGATCATAAAAAAATACGGCCTGATCCGCACAATTGTGATCGAGATGGACGATTCGGCTCAGGAGGTGTACAGTTTTCAGCCTGATCCGTCTTTTTGCGCGCTGTTGACCTTTGCAAGGGAAATGATTACCCAGCCAAATACTTATGCCTTTTTCAGCAACAGAAGAACCCGGCCTTATCTGAAGTGACAGAGGCAGAAACCATGGAGTTTCCGAAGTAATGATCGGACAGCACTTGATTTTTCAGGGGGGGGGTATAATGGAAAAAGATTATTGTCATGTGTCTACACCGGCCTCTAAGAGACGGTGTGGCAGGTCGTATATAGATAAAGGAGAGGATAAAGGTTGCATGATTCTCAAAGAGAAACGGATAAAAAGGAATATTCCCTGATCAGTAACATTCGGTATGTCATCAGCGGCGCATGGAAGATCAGAAAATCACTGCCTGTCCTGATGCTGATTATCATGCTTGCGGAAGCCGCGGACTGCTATGTACCGCTTCTGATCACAAAATTTGTGATCGATGGGATCGGAAAGGGCGTCAGTATTTGGCAGCTGCTTCTGATCATTGCCATTGCGGCGGCGGTGCAGCTGTTTATGTATGTGATGAAATCCATCGGGAACTATCAGACGGATCCGAAGTTATCTTACGTATCGCAGCAGTGGCAGATCCAGCGGATCTTAAAGATCCACAGCATGGATTTTGAACTGCTGGAAGGCCAGCAGATGCAGGATATGATCGCCCGGTCACAAAATGGCGTCTATGGCATGCAGAGGATGCTGACAAGCCTGATCAGATCCGGCCACCATTTTTTTAAGATGTTTTTTGCGCTGGTAATCATCTTTACCGCCAGCCCGCTGATGATACTGGTGACGGTGATATTTTCCGTATTCCGGTATCTGATCTCGGATCGGACGGGAAAGTGGGTCAAGAAAAATGTAGACGATAAAAATATCCCCGCTTCCCGTAAGCTGCAGTATTACAGCGACGTAACAAAGGATTTCAAGTACGGAAAAGAAATCCGGCTGTTTCAGATGGCGGAGGTGTTAGAGGAAGGGCAGATGCAGGCGCAGACGGAATTTCAGGAGCGTTTCCGGCTGGGACGGAAGAAATGGATGCACAGCAACAATGGGATCATCCTGCTGGATCAGTTTTCCCAGACGGGCATTATGTATGCCTGGACCATTTACAAGGTATTGTTTGAACACATGAGTATTGGCAATTTCACCCTGTATCTGGGCAGTATCAGCCGTTTCGGCGGCGTGGTGGCCCAGCTGTTTTCCGATTACGTGCAGCTGCGGGATGTGAGCCGCAGGATTGATGATTATCGGAATTTTATGGAATATCCGGACACAAGGCAGGAGGTCGTTTTGCCTCTGCCCAAAAAGGAACAGGCTTCCTTCGTATTTGACCACGTCTGGTTCCGTTATCCCGGACGGGAGGAATATGTACTGAAGGATATCTGCCTGACGATAGAAGGCGGGCAGCGTCTGGCAGTGGTGGGACCAAACGGCGCGGGAAAATCTACTTTTATCAAGCTGCTGTGTCGGCTGTACAAGCCGGAGAAGGGGACTATTACCGTCAACGGCGTAAATATATGGGAAGTGGAACAGGAAGAATATTTCCGGCTGCTGGCGCCGGTATTCCAGAACGTGGAAAGCTATGCCTGCTCTCTGGCCCAGAATGTATCGCTGCAGACAAAAGCAAATACGGACAGGGAGCGGGCAAACTCGTGCATCCGGGCGGCGGGTCTGGAGAACAAGCTGGATTCCCTGGAAAAGGGTGTGGATACGCAGCTGCTGCGGTTCCTTTATGAGGACGGCATCGACCTGTCCGGCGGGGAGAAGCAGAAGCTCTCCTTTGCCAGAGCTTTATATAAGGATGCAAATGTATTTATACTGGACGAACCCACAGCGGCGCTGGATGCGCTTGCTGAGCAGAAGATGTATGAGGGCTTTGACAGGCTCATCGGAAACCGGACGGCAGTGTACATATCCCATCGGCTGTCCAGTACCCGGTTCTGTCACAGGGTGGCGCTCTTTGAGAAAGGGCAGATTCTGGAGTATGGCACCCATTGGGAACTGATGGAGAAGAACGGAGAGTATGCCCGGTTTTATCAGATGCAGGCGCAATATTATCAGGAGGAAGGAGGGGCTGCATCATGAGCAGGAAAAAAGAAAAGAAACAGAAAATGAGTTTCCGAAAACGATGGGAAACACTGTGCTTTTTTGTAAAAATGGGAATCAAGACAAATCCAAAGGCAGTGTTCTGGTTTTTCTTTTCCACTGTTCCCAGCACCCTTCGTCCTTTTGTGGCGATCGTATTTCCAAAGCTGATCCTGGATGAGCTGACAGGCCCAGGAAGAATACCTTATCTTGCCCTGTGGGTACTTGCCATGATCACCTCGGATACCCTGCTCCGGTTTCTGGGCCATTATGTCAATTATCAGACGGAAATGGGCAGCGAATGGTTCACGCAGTATATCGATCTGCAGTTGAGCAAAAAGGCCATGAGGATGAAATTTGCTTATACGGAAGATCCAAAGGCGATGGATCAGTATCAGAAAGCGATCAACGGATTTAATTACAGCGGAGGCATCAGTATGCTGCTGCAGGAGATCGTGACGGTGATCTCCGCCCTGTTCACCATGATCGGCGTGGTGGGCATCATCACCACCGCTTCTCCCCTTTTGCTGCTGCTGTCTGTGCTGGTGGTGATCTCCAGCCTGATCCTGAAGGCAAAGGAGATCAATGTGCGTATTCATTTTTACAATCTGCGCCCGAAGCTGGATCGGATATACAGCTATGTGTTCCATGATCTGAGTGATTTTGCTTACGGCAAGGATCTGCGGTTGTATCAGGGCCATGGGATGATCCGGGAAATGGCGGACGAAACGGTTGACAAACTGTACGAAAATGAGCAGGGCAGCGCGGATCGGCGCCAGCGGTACGATATCATTACGGGCATCGTCAATACGGCGAAAAATGCGTTTACTTATGGCTATTTAGGGATCCTTACACTGCTTGGGCGCATTACCATCGGTGATTTTACCATGCTGATGAACGCAGCGGATACCTTTACCAGAGACTGTATGCTGAACCTGATCAACAACATGCAGGAGCTTGGAAACGATCTGGAGCTGATGAATGAGTACCGGATCTTTATGGAGCTTTCGGAGGAAACGGGACAGGAAAGCAAAAACAGCGGAGCGAAGGAGCCGGGTAAAGCTGCGGCAAAAGGGCAGGACGGCCAGTATGGCGGCGGGGAAGGAACGCCGTATCTGGATGCTGCACGGCCGCCTGTGATCGAGTTTCGAAACGTCACCTTCCGTTATCCAAACACGGAGAAGGATGTTTTAAAAAATGTAAACCTGAAGATCCGGGCAAAGGAGCATATCTGTCTGGTGGGGGAGAACGGCGCGGGAAAAACCACCTTTATCAAGCTGTTGTGCCGTCTGTACCCGGTGACGGAGGGAGATATTCTGATCAACGGCGTCAGTATTTACCGGTATGAGTATGAAGAATATCTGAAGCTGTTGTCGGTGGTATTTCAGGATTTCAGGCTGTTTGCCTTTACGCTGCGGGAAAATCTGATGCTCTCCGGCGGCAGGGATCTGTCCGATCAGCGTCTTCAGGAGGTCTGCCGCATGGCCGGCTTCGGGGAGCGTCTGGACAGCTTGTCGAAGGGGCTGGACACCGGTCTGTACAAGCACTTTTATGAGGACGGCATCGAGCCGTCAGGCGGAGAAGCCCAGAAGATCGCCATTGCCAGAGCCCTTTGCAAGGAAGCGCCGGTGGTTGTTCTGGACGAACCTACTGCGGCGCTGGATCCGCTGGCAGAGGCGGAGATTTATGAGCATTTCCAGCAGATGTCTATAGGAAAGACGGCGATTTTTATCTCCCATCGTCTGTCTTCCTGCCAGTTCTGCGACCGGGTGATCGTTTTTGCCGGTCAGGGCATCGCGGAAAGCGGTACCCACAAAGAGCTTGCGGCAAAGCCGGATGGCATCTATGCAGCCATGTTCCGGGCGCAGGCACAGAACTACCAGCATTGACAGAGACGGGCTCCGGGGGTATAATGCCTATGAGAAACAGACATCACCACCCGTAAGGAGACGGTTGCATGGAAGTGCAGGAGAACTATCAAAAACTGCAAAAAATATTAAGAGAGATGGACTGTGTTGTCATTGCTTTTTCCAGCGGAGTGGATCCTGTCTTTTTGCTGAAGGCGGCTCAGGATGCACGGGTGACCGCGTACTGGCAGTGACGGCACGGTCCTGTTCTTTTCCGGCAAGGGAGTTGGGGGAAGCCAAAGCCTTTTGCCGGAGGAAACAACGTGCAGACTGGCTGCGAAAAAATTCGGGAAAAAGAGGCGTCAAATGCTAGATCAATTTACAAGAACAGAGCTGCTGCTCGGAAGAGAAGCCATGGAGCGGTTATATGCGGCCCGGGTGGCGGTATTCGGCGTAGGCGGTGTGGGCGGCTATGCGGCAGAGGCCCTTGCGCGCAGCGGCGTGGGCGCCATCGATCTGATAGATGACGACAGAATATCGCTGTCGAATTTAAATCGGCAGATCATCGCCACCACAAAGACGCTGGGCCGGCTGAAGACGGAAGTAATGCGGGAACGGATTCTGGAGATCAATCCGGAGGCGTCGGTGCAGATACACAATTGCTTTTTTCTGCCGGAAACCTGCGGCCGGTTTGATTTTTCCGCTTACTCCTATGTGGTGGATGCGGTAGATACGGTGACGGCAAAGATCGCCATTGTCATGGCGGCCAAAGAGGCGGGCGTTCCCGTGATCAGCAGTATGGGAGCAGGGAATAAGATGGATCCCACGGCGTTTGAAGTGGCGGATATTTATAAGACGTCCGTCTGTCCGCTGGCAAAAGTCATGCGCCGGGAGCTGAAAAAAAGAAATGTAAAAAGTCTGAAAGTCGTTTACTCCAGAGAAGCGCCGCTGCGGCCCAGAAAAAATGAGGGCATGAAGGAAGAAAAAGAGAGCCGGCCTGTGCCGGACCAGCCGATGTACAAGGAGAAACGGCAGGTACCCGGTTCCAATGCTTTTGTGCCGGCTGTGGCGGGACTGATCATGGCCGGGGAAGTGGTCCGGGATCTTGTAAAGGAAGAAAACGGCAGATCACAATAAAAAAATTGATTTTTTTGAAATTTTTCATTGCAATCAGGAAGCCTGTTGTGGTAGGATTTTTCATGTGGAAAATCCGGCAGATCGGCAAAGAGACAAGCAGCGGAGGGCTGCCGGATAATAAGGTTGAATCGGAGATGAAACCAGAAAATGCAGCTGATAAAAGATTTGTTTTTTGTATTTCTGCCAATCGGCATGTATGCGGCGGTATTATGGCTGAGATACAAATTTCTGGATAAAACAAGGTTTTTGGATAAACTGCAGAAATTCCCAAAAGAAACCACGCTGCTGCTGACGGCGGCAGTCTGTTTCGGAGTGGAGATCGCATGTATGGCCCGGGGGGTCTTTTTTGTAGTGCCCGTTTTGTGGCAGGTTCCGTATCTGATGTTTGGCGCGCTGGAAGACAAAAGGCGGCTGGCGGCAAAGAAAAGTGCGCTGATCGCCGACGGCGTGGGTATCGCGGCAGGACTGTTGCTGCTGGGAATGTTTTGCACCCGGCACCGGCTGAGCTTTTATTTTTATGCGGAGAAGGCGGGCGTGAATCTGCTGCAGTACAGTTTTCTGATGCTGCTGTCATGGGTTCTCTGCTACTTTATCATTGATCTCTGGCTGGTGATCCGGGGCATGAAGAAGAAAAAGAACCGGCCGGACCGCCAGGGCAGATGGCCGCTGCTGATCGGGATGCTTGCCGCAATGGCTGTGATGGTTGTATTCGGAATGATCATTGAGCGCATGGGACTGCAGTCCGGCGCTTCTATCTGGTCTGTTTTTTATCGGTATTTTACGGAACCGGTACATATTCTGAATCTGTATCTTGCGCTGCTGTTCTGCTTTTGCTTTTATTATCTGTTCGGGAAGGGGATCGGCATCCTGATCGACGGTCTGCTGACGTTGATCCTTTTTATCGCCGAACTGATCAAACTGAAATTTCACGGCACGTTCTTTTCATGGATGGATCTGCAGCAGATAAAGGAAATGTTTTTGATCTCAAAGGATTTCCTGACAGTCCGGACGATCATGCTGATCCTGATAGGACTGGCGTTGCTGGTGGCCGCAATCGTAAAATGGCGCAGGCAGATCGGAAGATTTTTAAAACCCCGTTTTCGGGTGATCCCGGCGGCTGCTGCGGCATGCCTGCTTGCGATGCTGATCTGGATGGTCTATGGAGAGACATTTAAGGAGGACGGCGTTTATTACCGCGCTTTGGCAAATGAGCAGGTAAATGTGGAGAATAACGGGCTGCTCGTCGGCCTTTTGTATAATCTGAACAATATGAGCGGCGCTTCCGCCATTGAGGTGGAGAATTATTCAGAAGAGACAGCAAAGGAAATAGAAGAGGCTTTTGACCGGATCGGCAGCTTTTCTACCGATCATGTAAAGCCCGATGTACTATTGGTGCTGTCGGAATCCCTGTTTGATCTGGATGGTGTGCCGGGGATCACGCTCAGCCAGGATATTGACAGTACGATGGATAAATATGCGGACACCAGGCTGATTTCTTCCCGGTTCGGGGGCTACACTGCGGCAGTGGAGTTTGAAGCGCTGACAGGACTTACGCTGGCCTTTATGCCGGATGGCGTGATTCCTTATGTAAGCTACTTTGACGGGACCAGCGGCATGTTCCCGTCTGTGGTGCAGGAGTTTAAGGATAATGGTTACGTTACCACGGGGATGCACCCTAATCTGCCCGATTTTTACAACAGGGCGGCGGCTTTTCGACAATTTGGCTTTGACAGCTATCAGTCGATCACCTCTTTTGATCTGAATGAGCAGAATACGACCAAAAACGGATGGATGCTGGATTCTGCCTTTGGCGACAGGGTCATCCAGCAGATGGAGAGTACGGATAAACCACAGTTTTTGTTTGCCATTACCGTGGAAGGACATTATTTTAATGTAGACAAGTATGACGACCCCTTGGTAAAGGCGGTATCGGAACAGCTTTCTCCAGAGCAGATCAATGAGGTAGAGCAGCAGGCCACCGCGTATTATGAGGCGGATCAGCTGATCGCCAAGCTGATCCAGTATATCGATTCCAGAGAGCGGCCCACCCTGTTATATGTATTCGGGGATCATCTTCCCCCTATGAGTGCACTGGGCACGCTGGGCTATACGCAGGATCTGTATAACCAGTATACCACCAGCTTTTTGATGTATTCCAATTATAAAAAGCTTTCTGCCGGGGTAAAGTATATTACGCCCAATCAGATCGCGGCGCAGATGATGGAGGATTCCGGCATTGCACACAGCAGCTACTATGATTATATTTATTCCCTGAGAGAAACTTATCCGATTCTCCACAAGGAATTTGTCAATGTAGAAGATAATCCGGATCTGGCGGAATATTACTTCCTTCAGCAGGATATCCTGTTCGGCAACCATTATCTGTATCAGAAGAACAAGAACAACGATAACAACGGGAAATAAAAAAAGTCCCTTTCCGGAAAGCAGGCTTCCGGGGAGGGACATTGTATTTGACCTAAAACCGGATATAGGAAAAAGACGGGCAGGAATGAGGCGCTTATGGGCACAAGGGAAAGACAGTTTTGGAAAAAGGAATACGGAACCGGGTTTAAGGATGGGATACCAATAGCGTTGGGGTATCTCTCCGTCAGCTTCAGTGTGGGGATTCTGGCAGTATCGTCAGGATTTACGGTGTTTCAGAGCGCGCTGATGAGTCTGTGCAATGTGACCAGCGCAGGCCAGTTTGCGGGAATCCGGGTCATCGCCGCAGGGGGCGCCATTCTGGAGCTGATTCTGACGCAGCTGATCATCAATCTGCGCTATGCGCTGATGAGCCTGTCTCTTTCCCAGAAATTGTCGGAGAAGGTGACTATCCGGCAGCGCCTTTTGATCGCGTTTGCCAACACTGACGAAATCTTTGCGGTGGCTATGAGTCATGCAAAGAGTCTGACGTTTCCCTATATGCTGGGGCTGCAGACCCTGCCCATTCTGGGCTGGACTTTGGGAACGGCTCTTGGCGGGCTTGCTGGGCAGCTGCTTCCGGACGCAGTTGCCAATGCGCTGAGCGTGGCGCTGTACGGAATGTTCATTGCGGTGGTGGTGCCGGCGGCAAAGAAGCGCTTCCCGGTATTGTGGATCGTGATTCTGACGGCGCTGCTTAGCTGTGTGATCGCTTACGTCCCGGTGTTTGAAGGAATTTCCGACGGAATGTCCATTATCATCTGCACGGTTGCCGCTTCGGCGGCAGGGGCATTTCTCTTCCCTGTAAAGGAAGAGAAGTGAATATTTGAAGAGCGATAGGATGGAACATGTTATGATCTACATTGATATTTTGATTATGGCGCTGGTGACATATCTGATCCGTATGATCCCATTGGCTGTATTTCATAAAAAAATAGAGAATCGGTTCGCCAGGTCTTTCCTGTATTATGTACCCTATTCCTGCCTGACGGCAATGACGATACCGGCGGTCTTTTCCGCCACGGGACATCTGGCCAGCGCGGCGGCAGGGGTGGCGGCGGCAGTGCTGCTTGCCTTTCGGGGCAGAGGACTGGTTACTGTGGCAGCAGGTTCCTGCGGGGTCGTATTTATTGTAGAACAGTTTTTTTTATAGCATAGTTGATATCCCTTCTTCCGGACTTGCGGAAGGAGAAACGAAAATTTTAAAGAGAGGATGACGGAGATGACAACAGAAATCTATGATACATTGCCGGAAGAGGCAAAAATGATACGAAAAAAGGTATTTATAGAAGAACAGGGGTTTCAAAATGAATTGGATCAGATAGATTCCGCTTCATTCCATATTGTGATGTATAATGATAATGGCGAACCGATTGCTACCTGCAGGGTTTTCCCGGGAGAAGAGGATACTTTTTTGATGGGACGGTTGGCAGTGATCAGGGAATACAGAGGAAGGAACATCGGCGCTTCCATGATCCGGGAAGCGGAGAAGCTGGTGCTTGCCAAAAAGGGTCGAAAGATTTTGCTGCATGCGCAGTGCAGGGTCAAAGATTTTTATAAAAAACAGGGGTTTTCTGAATATGGCAATGTGGAGGAGGAAGAGGGATGTCCTCATATCTGGATGGAAAAGCAGCTTTGACAGCTGCTTTTTTTGTTATAGGAAATTTTTGTGATTGATTGTGTGATGAGGTCAGACAGGATGGATAAAATTGCGGCATAGTTTTATCAATATAGGGTATGGTGCTGTCAATGAAGGGTTGATTGAAGCGAAAGGCGTTTGGTGATATACTATAGATGATAAGCAGGTTTATGATGATTATTACTTTATTAGATGATATCAGATGAGGCGGATCAGTGATGAAGAAGGGCAAGAGCAGGACAATTTATAAGCAGGATGCTCACGGCAGATATTTTGCTGTGAAGAATGAACATCCCAACAGTCTCGGGATAATTATAAAAAATACGTTTTATATGGTGCGTCTGGCGTATCAGGCTGCGCCGTGGCGAGTGGTGAGCCAGTTTATCGACACAATACTTTCTGCGGCTACCGGATTGTTTTTTTCCATCGTATTTCTGGAAAAGATCGTCGGATATCTGGAGGTGGGCGCGCCCTTTTCAGAAGCGGTACAGTTTGTGATCTTTTCGATTTTGCTGTTTGGCGCGTCCGATATTTTTTCTACCTATTACCATGAGATCACATGGGAAACAGGGAATCAGGCAATGTACGAAAAGCTGCATTTAAAGCTGTTTGAAAAGGCGACGGATGTGGAGCTGGAATGTTTTGAAAATCCGGAGTTTTATGAGAGCTATACAAAGGCAAGTTCCCAGATCAAGGGCAACGTGCTGGGCGTGCTTAATATCAGTTCCACTTTTCTGGCCAGCGGGTGCAGTCTTTTGTATCTGACGTATAAGTCAGTCCGGATCGATCCCTTTGTCCTGATTTTTGCCGTTCTCCCCTTTCTTTCAACTTATGTGATCGAGGTAAAAAAGAACAAGGCCTCTTACGAACGGTATAAAGAGGGCGTCAAGTATGAGCAGAGGGAAGATTATGTGAGGTGGACGGTTTTTGACAGCCAGTTTGCAAAGGAAATCCGGCTCTCCAATATTTTTGCCGTGCTGAAAAGGCAGATGGACGAGGCGATCGGGGGAAGCTTGCGGCTGATCAAAAAATACGGCAGGAAGGTGGTCGTATTAAATGCGTCGGAGAGCGCCTTTAATTATACGCTGACCGTCGGCTGCACGATCGCCTACGCCGCGCTGCGTCTGCTTTTGTGCAAAAGCATCACCGCGGGAGAGTTTGTTGTGCTGGTCAGCGTCATTATCAATTTTTCCAATGAAATCGTCAACATTTCCAAGACGCTGAGCCGCTTTCAGGAGTACAGCCAGTACATTGATACGGTCAGAGAGTTTCAGGGATATGAGCCTAAAATTTCGGAATCTCAGGACGGCGTCCGGCCGGAGCGCCACACCGGGGCTCTTGCGCTGGAACATGTGAGTTTTACTTATTTCGGGCAAAAGGAGCCGGTACTGAAGGATATTTCCATCAAGATTGAGCAGGGGCAGAAAATTGCGCTTGTGGGACATAACGGCGCAGGCAAGACCACGCTGGTCAAGCTGCTGATGCGTCTGTATGATCCCCAGAAGGGCACGATCACACTGAACGGGCGAGACATCCGGGAGTACAATGTGCGTGCATACCGGGATCTGTTCGGCACGATCTTTCAGGATTTTCAGATCTTTGCTCTTTCTGTGGCGGAAAATATTATGATGGACGAGGTGAAGGAGGAGGACCGGGAAAAGATTTCTCAGGCGCTTAAAAACAGCGGGGCCGATCAGCGGGTAGAGAATTTGAAACATGGCATGGATACTATGCTTACCCGCGAATTTGACGATGAGGGCGCAGTGCTTTCCGGAGGAGAATTTCAGAAGATCGCCCTTGCCCGCGTGTTTGCAAAGGACAGCGATATCGTGATACTGGACGAACCGTCCAGCGCCCTTGATCCCATTGCGGAGTACAAAATGTACGAGAGTATGCTGCGCGCCTGCAGGGATAGATCAATGGTGTTTATCTCCCACCGGCTTTCCTCGGCGGTACTTGCGGATTATGTGTATATGCTGGAGGACGGGCGTATCATCGAGGAGGGCAGTCATAAGGAGCTGCTTGAAAAGAACGGGAAATATGCCCGGATGTTCCGGCTGCAGGCGAAGAATTATCAGTAGAAGGAGGGCCGTGTAAAAATTGAAAAATATCGTACATATCGTTAAAAATATTTTATTTATGCTGCGTTATATTGTAAAGTATGTGCCCGGCCTGATCGTCTTCAGCGTGCTGCTGAATATTTTTTCCGGTCTTGTGTCTGCCCTTACCGGCACCTATGTGGCAAAATTTATTCTTGATTCTCTGCAGATGAACCGCCCAATGAATCAGGTGGTGGTGTTTCTGGTGCTGATTGTGTCGGCAAATGTGGGTTCTTCCGTGCTGGAGGCGTACTATACAGAGATGTTTTATGCGAAGCGTGTGCAGATTTTGCGCCGGAAAATGAGTATGCAGCTGTATGAAAAGGCGGCGGCGATCGAGTTGTCCTGCTATGACAATCCGGAGTTTTACAACGATTTTGTCTGGGCCGGTGCGGAGGCTGACAGCAGGGCGCTGGAGGTTTTGAACCATACCGGTCTGTTTTTAAAAGTATTGGCGCAGGCGGCGGGGATTCTGGCGATCATTGCAAGCATTGACTTTGTGGGCATTGCCATTGTGGCGCTGCTGGGGCTTGCGAATTTTGGCATTGCCCTTGCAGTGAATAAAAAGCGGTATGCCTTAAATAAGGCGACACGCCCGTTACAGAGAAAGCGGGATTATACCAGCCGGGTACTGTACCGGCCTCAGTATGCAAAGGAAATCCGGCTGAGTAATGTGAAAAAAAAGCTGATCGCAAACTTCAGCGAAACGAATCGGCTGTTGATCAAAAAGATGAGACAGTACGGTATGCAGATGTGTGTGCTGCGTCTTTTATACAGGCTGTTTGATGACCTTGTGATGATCGGCGTGTACAGTGTTTATCTGATCTGGCGGGTGCTTGTGGCAAAGACAGTGACGTATGGCAGTTTTATGGCGCTGTTTATGGGCTGCCGGGAATTTCGGGGCAGTATGTCCTCCCTTGTGAGCGTGCTGACATCGTTCCAGAACAACAGTATGTACATTGACCGTTTTCGCAGATTCCTTGAGTATGAGCCTAAAATGGAGGAGGGAGCTGCGTTGCTTCCGGAGGGGGATCTGACGCTGAGTCTCAACGATGTGTCATTTCAGTATGAAGGCGGAGATCGGCCTGCGCTGCAGCACATCAATCTGACGATTCATCCCCGGGAAAAAGTGGCGCTTGTGGGCTATAACGGCGCGGGCAAATCAACCCTGGTCAAGCTGCTGATGCGGTTGTATGATGTGAGCGGCGGCAGCGTCTGCGTCAATGGAAGGGATATCCGCAGTTTTGCGCAAAAGTCGTACAGAGACGCGTTTGGCGTTGTGTTTCAGGATTACCGTCTGTTTGCGGCGACCATTGCAGAAAATGTGATGATGGACGAAGTAGAGCAAAAAGACCGGCCGGTGATCGAACAGGCGCTTGCAGAGAGTGATTTTACAGAAAAGCTTGCAGCGCTTCCCAAAGGCGCTGATACGATGCTGACAAGAATGTATGATGAGGATGGGATCGAGCTGTCGGGCGGGGAAGCGCAGAAGGTTGCCATTGCCCGGATTTTCCCCCGTAACAGCCGGATCGTGATACTGGATGAGCCTTCCAGCGCCCTTGATCCTGTGACAGAGTATTATGTCAATGAGAGTATGCTGCGGGCGGCGAAGGACAAAACCATCGTGTACATTTCTCACCGGCTGTCTACCACACGAATGGCGGATCGTATCATTATGCTTGGAGACGGCCGCATTTTGGAGGAGGGCTCCCATGACGAACTGATGGCCCTCGGAGGAAAATATGCGGAGATGTTCCGGATGCAGGCGGATAAATACAGAAAGGGCGGCATTGCGGTGCCGTGAGATCCCTTCTGGTTTTTCCAGTTCAGAAAACTGCGGGTTTGTGATAACACATCCGTACACAAGGAGGAAGAAAATGCGTTTTATATATTGCCCCCACTGTGGCGCAAAGCTGACAAAAAAGGAAATCGGCGACGAGGGAATGATTCCGTTTTGCGAGAGGTGTCAGGTGCCGCTGTGGGATATGTTCACAGCAAGCATTATCGCTGCTGTTGTCAATGAAAACAGAGAAGTCGCACTGCTGAGACAGAATTATGTTTCAAAAACAAAATTTGTCTGCGTGGCGGGGATCATGAAAATCGGCGAATCCGCAGAGGATGCGGTAAGACGGGAAGTAAAGGAAGAAATCGGGCAACAGGTGGAGACATTGGAATTTATCAAAAGCTATCCCTATGAAAAAAAGGAAATGCTGATGTTGGGCTATAAAGCTGCCGTAAAAAAACAGAAACTCGCGCTGTCAAAAGAAGTGGACTGCGCGGAGTGGGTGAAATATGAAGACGCATTGTCTTTGCTGCGTGAAGGGAGCATTGCGTGGCAGCTTGTAAAAAGTGTGATCGAGCGTGATGCCTGCAAAACGACAGAAATAAAAGCTCGGAATACAGTTGCCAAGGCCAAAGCAGATGTGGTACACTGAAGGGGAACGGTGACAAAGGAGGAGCTTCTCAAATGGAAAACGAAAAGAAAAATACCGGCAGCAGAAAAGTAATGATTGCCGTTGTATGTTTGGCAATAGCGGTGGCGGCGCTGTTTTTTATTTGGCGGGCTGTGGCGCCCAAGGGTACAGAAGGCGGCAAACATATCGTGGTGGAGGTGGTCCACGGCGACGGATCCAGTAAGGAGTTTCAGGTGGATACGGATGAAGAGTTTCTCGGCAAAGTGCTGGTAGATAAGGGAATCGTGGAGGACAACCAGACTGAGTATGGTCTCTTTATCCTTACCGCTGACGGCGAGAAGGCTGACGAGGGTAATCAGGAATGGTGGTGTATTACACAGGACGGTCAGTCCGTTGATACCGGCGCGGATTCCACGCCCGTTGTGGACGGCGCCCACTATGAACTGACGCTGACGGTGGGATATGACTACTAAAGGCCGCCGTGGTCTGGGGGTACGGGACAGCGTCCTGCTGGGTATGCTGGGGGCGCTGATGTTCGTGCTGAAAATGGCGTTGGCCTGGCTGCCCAATATCGAGCCGGTTTCCCTGCTGATTATGGTGTATATGGTGGTATTCGGATGGAAGGGACTCTTCTGTGTATTTGTGTACGTGGGACTGGAATACATGGTGTGGGGCTTTGGCCTGTGGTCTGCCTGCTATCTGTATGTATGGCCCCTGCTGGCGGTGTTGACTATGGTGTTCCGGCGGATGAAATCACCCCTTGGATGGGCGGTGTTGTCCGGCGCCTTCGGACTTAGTTTTGGGGCGCTCTGCTCCTTAGTGTATTTGGTTACAGGCGGCTGGGCCGCTGCCCTTAGTTGGTGGACAATGGGGATTCCTTTTGATCTCATGCACTGTGCGGGAAATTTCGTGGCCGCCGCGGTTCTGTTTGCACCATGTAAAAAAACTTTAATGAAGCTGACGAAACAGATATGAGGGCGTGTTTTTGAACAGCCGTCACAATCGTCAGGAAGAAGATTGTCATAATAGATGTGAAAGAAAAGTACAGAACATAAACATTTGTTCTGTACTTTTTGGCTTTATTGTGGTATAATACCATTATGAAAATTGAAGAACAGTATGGACCAGATCGGACGATATTGACATTATCGCTACAAAAAGAAGTAGCGATAAGTAGCGATAAAGTAGCGATAAGTATTGATGGAATACTTACAGAGCATGAGAAAAAAATAATAGAATATTTGAAAGAGAAAAAAGAGGTATCAAATCATGGGGCAAGAGAAATAACTGGTTTGTCAGCAGCAGGAGTGAGGAAAGTGTTAAAGAAGATGGTGGAAAAGAAAATTTTATCTGAGTCTGGAAAAAACAAAAGCCGAAAATATTTTTTGAAATAAGAATTAAAAATTACTATTTGGATATTTTCTAACAATGATAAAATTGGTTTGTCGTGATTATCTTGTGAATAGAAGCAAAATCCATATAGATATTTTGATGACTGACTGGTGATTTGTTCTATGGAAGGTATGTCAGATAGAAAGGTTGTTAAGTATATGGGCTCTCAGAGAAGTGGATATTGGAAAGCAAATATTTAAAAGAAAGGTTTTTATATGAGTCAGTTCAAGTTACACGCCCCCTTTGCCCCCACCGGTGACCAGCCTCAGGCCATCGAAAAGCTGGTCCGAGGGTTCAAAGCGGGCAACCAGTGCCAGACTTTATTAGGCGTTACCGGTTCCGGCAAGACCTTCACAATGGCAAACGTGATCCAACAACTGAATAAACCCACGCTGATCATCGCCCACAACAAGACGCTGGCTGCCCAGCTGTACGGCGAGTTCAAGGAATTTTTCCCGGAAAATGCCGTGGAATATTTTGTGTCTTATTACGATTATTACCAGCCGGAGGCTTATGTGCCGTCCACGGACACCTATATTGCCAAGGATTCTTCCATCAATGACGAGATCGACAAGCTGCGCCTTTCCGCAACAACCGCCTTGACGGAGCGGAAGGATGTGATTATTATTTCCAGTGTGTCCTGTATTTATGGACTGGGCAGTCCTGTAGATTATCAGAATATGGTGATCTCCCTGCGGCCCGGCATGATACGGGAACGGGACGATATCGCCCGTAAACTGGTTGATATTCAATACAGCCGTAATGAGATGGACTTTCACAGAGGCACGTTCCGTATGCACGGGGATGTACTGGACATTTATCCTGCGGACTATACGGACACGGCGGTGCGGGTAGAATTTTTCGGGGACGAAATCGACCGGATCACGGAGATCGACGTGCTGACCGGCGAGATCAAATCCCGGTTGGAGCATATAGCGATCTTTCCCGCATCCCATTATGTGGTGCCCATGGAGCAGATCATGCGTGCGGCGGGTGAGATCGAAAAAGAATTAGAAGAACAAGTGAAATTTTTCAAAAAAAATGATAAACTGTTGGAAGCGCAGCGCATTGCGGAGCGCACCAATTTTGATCTGGAAATGCTCAAGGAGACCGGGTTTTGCAGCGGGATCGAGAATTATTCCCGGCATCTGGCAGGACTTGCTCCGGGGCAGCCGCCTTATACGCTGATCGATTATTTTCCCGATGATTTTTTGATGATTATTGACGAGTCCCACATGACGATCCCTCAGGTGCGAGGCATGTATGCGGGGGACCGCTCCCGCAAAACCACCCTTGTGGATTATGGATTCCGTCTGCCTTCGGCGCTGGACAACCGTCCCTTGAATTTTGAGGAATTTGAGAGTAAGATCGATCAGATCCTGTTTGTGTCCGCGACGCCCTCTGTGTATGAGGAAGCCCATGAGATGCTGCGGGCGGAGCAGCTGATTCGGCCTACCGGCCTTTTGGATCCTAAGGTGACGGTACTTCCGGTGGAGGGACAGATCGACAGCCTCATCGGGGAGATCCATACAGAGATCCAAAAGAAGCATAAGGTGATGGTCACCACACTGACGAAGCGAATGGCGGAGGATCTCACCGATTATATGAAGGAAGCGGGAATCCGGGTGCGGTATCTCCATTCAGATATCGATACGCTGGAGCGCAGCGAGATTATCCGGGATATGCGGCTGGATGTGTTTGATGTGCTCGTGGGGATCAATCTGCTGCGGGAAGGTCTGGATATCCCGGAGATTGCCATGGTAGCGATTCTGGATGCGGATAAAGAGGGGTTCCTCCGTTCGGAGACTTCGCTGATCCAGACTATCGGACGAGCCGCCCGCAACGCGGAAGGCCGGGTGCTGATGTATGCGGACATGATGACGGATTCCATGAAGAATGCCATTGAAGAGACGAACCGTCGGCGGGAGATACAGGAAGCCTACAATCAGGCACATGGGATTACGCCCGCCACCATACAGAAATCTGTGCGGGATCTGATCCGTATCTCCAGGGATATCGCGAAAGAAGAAATGAATATAGAGAAAGACCCTGAGTCGATGTCTGAGAAGGAACTGACCAAGCTGATCCAGAAGGTGGAGAAGCAGATGAGAAAGGCGGCTGCGGAGCTGAATTTTGAGGCGGCTGCGGAGCTGCGTGATAAGATGGCAGAACTAAAGAAAACATTACAGCAAATTTAATGAGGGCAGATTGAAGGAATCAAGCCGGCGTGCTGATTTTTGAAATGCCCCGAGAGGATTGGCCTGAAATGAATAAACAGATGAAAGAATACATTAAGATCAGAGGAGCGGCAGAACATAACCTGAAGCATTTGGATGTGGATATTCCGAGAAATGAATTTGTGGTGCTGACCGGGCTGAGCGGATCAGGAAAATCATCCCTTGCCTTTGACACCATTTATGCAGAGGGACAGCGCCGGTATATGGAATCCCTGTCAAGCTATGCAAGGCAGTTTTTGGGACAGATGGAAAAGCCGGAGGTGGAAAGCATCGAGGGCCTGAGCCCTGCTATTTCGATCGACCAAAAATCCACCAACAAGAATCCCCGCTCCACAGTAGGGACGGTGACGGAGATCTATGATTATTTCCGGCTGCTCTATGCCCGCATCGGGATTCCGCATTGCCCCAATTGCGGCAGAGAGATCAGCCGGCAGTCGGTAGATCAGATGGCTGACCGGATCATGGAATTGCCGGAGCGCACAAGGATCCAGCTGCTGGCGCCGGTTGTCAGAGGACGGAAGGGCCGTCACGAAAAGGTACTGGAACGGGCCCGCAAAAGCGGTTATGTTCGGGTACGGATAGACGGCAGCCTGTATGACTTGTCCGAGGAAATCACATTGGACAAAAATATCAAGCATACAGTAGAGATTGTTGTGGACAGACTGATTATAAAGGAAGGGATCCGGCAGCGGCTGACAGATTCCATTGAAACTGTGCTGCAGCTGGCAGACGGCCTGCTGACAGTGGACGTAGATGGGGAAGCGCCGCTTACCTTCAGTCAGAGCTTTTCCTGTCCGGACTGTGAGATCAGCATTGATGAGATAGAGCCCCGCAGCTTTTCCTTTAACAATCCGTTCGGGGCCTGCCCTGTGTGCTTCGGGCTGGGGTACAAGATGGAGTTTGCCCCGGAGCTGATGATCCCGGATCGCAGTCTGAGTTTGAATGAAGGCGCCATCGTTGCGCCGGGCTGGGTTTCCAGCACAGATCCTGCCAGTTTTACCCATGCCATTCTGGAGGCGCTGGCGAAGGAATATAAATTTAGTATGAATATGCCATTTCAGGACTTGCCTGAACAGATTCAAGACATTATAATATATGGTACAAACAATCATTCGGTAAAGGTGCATTACAAAGGACAGCGAGGCGAGGGCGTGTATGATGTGGCCTTCGAGGGGCTGATCCGCAACGTGCAGCGCCGTTACCGGGAGACATTTTCTCAGAGCGCGAAAGAGGAATATGAAACCTTTATGAACATCACTCCCTGTGAAGCATGCAAGGGACAGCGTCTGAAGAAAGAAAGTCTGGCGGTGACTGTTTGCGGTAAAAATATTCATGAAATTACGTCTATGTCCATCGGAACACTGCAGAAGTTTTTGGCGTCTATGGTTCTTTCTGACCAGCAAATCCGTATTGGAAGTGAGATTCTAAAAGAGATCCGTTCCAGGATCGGTTTTTTGGTAGATGTGGGGTTGGAATATCTTACGTTGGCGAGAGCAACCGCAACTCTGTCCGGCGGAGAGGCACAGCGCATCCGCCTGGCCACCCAGATCGGTTCCGGATTGGTAGGGGTTGCGTATATTCTGGACGAACCCAGCATCGGTCTGCATCAGCGGGATAACGATAAGCTGCTGAACACCCTGCGGCATCTGCGGGATCTGGGCAATACGCTGATCGTCGTGGAACACGACGAAGATACAATGCTGGCAGCGGATCACATTGTGGATATCGGACCCGGCGCCGGCGAAGAGGGCGGCACGGTGGTGGCCCAGGGAACGGCAGCGGACATCATGAAATGCAAGGAGTCCGTTACAGGGGCTTATCTGAGCGGCAAGCTGCGGATCCCCGTGCCAAAGCAGAGACGCAAGCCTTCCGGCTGGCTGAAGGTGATCGGCGCGGCCCAGAATAATCTGAAAAATATCAACGTAGACATCCCGCTTGGCGTGATGACCTGTGTCACTGGCGTTTCCGGCTCCGGGAAAAGCTCTCTGGTGAATGAGATCGTCTATAAGCGGCTTGCAAGAGATCTGAACCGGGCGCGTCTCATTCCGGGAAAACATAAGAAAATAGAGGGCATTGAACAGCTGGATAAGATTATCAATATCGACCAGTCGCCTATCGGCAGAACGCCCCGGTCCAATCCGGCCACTTATACCGGGGTGTTCGATCAGATTCGTGAACTGTTTGCGGCTACAGCCGACGCAAAGGCAAGAGGCTATAAGAAAGGCAGGTTCAGCTTCAATGTCAAGGGCGGACGGTGTGAAGCCTGCAGCGGTGACGGTATCATTAAGATCGAAATGCACTTCCTTCCCGATGTCTATGTTCCCTGTGAAGTTTGCGGAGGAAAGCGGTACAACCGGGAAACGCTGGAGGTGAAGTACAAGGGAAAGAGTATTTTTGACGTGCTGGATATGACCGTGGCGGAGGCGGTTCCTTTCTTTTCCAATTTGCCCAGCATCCGGCGAAAGATTGAGACGCTGAACGATGTGGGATTGTCCTATGTGAAGCTGGGGCAGCCGTCCACTACCTTATCAGGCGGGGAAGCGCAGCGGATCAAGCTTGCCGCTGAGCTGAGCAGAAGAAGCACCGGCAAAACCATCTATGTGTTGGATGAGCCCACCACGGGACTGCATTTCGCAGACGTTCACAAGTTGGTGGATATTCTGCATAAGCTTGCTCAGTCCGGCAACACGGTACTGGTGATCGAGCATAACCTTGATGTCATTAAGACATCGGATTATATTATCGATATCGGGCCGGAGGGCGGAGATCGCGGCGGAGAGATCATTGCCTGCGGAACACCGGAGGAAGTGGCCGAAATGCCGCAGTCTTACACGGGAATTTACATTAAAAAATACTTGGAAAAAGCATAAAAAAATTGTTCCCCCTGAAAAGAGGGAACAACTTTGCATATTTTGAGAGGGAGCGCCCCGCCGGTGGTCGGCCGGCGGAGCATGAGTTATGAAAATTTGTAATAGCTGTTTAACTAGTACTCTTATAATTTAACTGGGAATTGTGAAAAAACTGTGTTTAGAATTTGAAGTATTTATGGAAAATATGTGAAATCAAGTAGAATGGAGAAAAATCATGAGCATGAAAGAAAAATATGAATCCCTTCCGCTGGTACAGCTGCGGGAAATTGCAAAGGCACGGGGATTACATAAAATTTCTACATTAAAAAAAGCCGCGCTTGTGGAACGGATGCTGGAAGAGGATGAGAAAGACAAGATTCGGGAACAGGAAAAAAGACAGTCCGGCATAGAGGGACAGCCTGCAGTACAGCAGTCTGGTACAAAAGAACCGGTTGCGGCACAGGGGCAGCAGTCTGGTACAAAAGAACCGGTTGCGGCACAGGGGCAGCAGTCTGGTACAAAAGAACCGGTTGCGGCACAGGGGCAGCAGTCTGGGACAAAAGGACAGGCTTCGGCACAGGGGCGGCAGTCTGGCCAGAAAAAACCTGCGGCAGGCAGGCTTCGCCCGGCATTGAAAAAGACCGGGGCACAGAGATCGCGTGCGGCGCAGGAACAGCCTGCAGGACAGAAAGGGCATCCGGCGCAGGAGCAGCCTGCAGCACAGAAAGGGCATCCGGCGCAGGAGCAGCCTGCAGCACAGAAAGGGCATCCGGCGCAGGAACAGCCTGCGGGACAGAAAGGGCATCCGGCACAGGAGCAGCCTGCGGGGCAGCAGCCCGAGACAGAGAAACAGTCTGCAGCACAGCAGCCCGGAGCGGAGGAGCAGCCTGTGGTTCTGGAACAGTCTCAGGAACAGTCCCGTCTGCAGCATATCTCGCCTCGGCCGGAGCTGGACAGCGGGATCATGGCGGAAGGTATTCTGGAAGTGATGCCCGACGGTTTCGGTTTCATACGCTGTGAAAATTTTCTTCCCGGAGAGAACGATGTTTATGTAGCGCCCTCCCAGATCCGCAGATTCCAGCTGCGAACGGGCGATATTGTTGCCGGGAATACCCGTGTAAAGACGTCTGCAGAAAAATTTTCAGCGCTGCTGTATGTAAGGAGCGTCAACGGGAAAAATCCGGTGGATGCTTCCAGACGGCCGAAATTTGAAGACGCTACCCCTGTTTTCCCGGACGAATGTATACATCTCTCTCATGGCTCCAGAAATATAGCCATGCGGATCGTGGATCTGATTTCTCCTGTGGGAAAGGGACAGCGCGGGATGATCGTATCGCCTCCTAAGGCAGGAAAAACCACCCTTTTAAAGGAGGCGGCAAAGGCCATTACCCGCAACAATCCGGAAATCTATCTGATCATTTTGCTGATCGACGAGCGGCCGGAGGAAGTGACGGACATCAAAGAATCCATTGAAGGCGACAATGTGGAAGTGATCTATTCCACATTTGACGAGCTCCCGGAACGGCACAAACGGGTATCAGAAATGGTGCTGGAACGGGCAAAACGACTTGTGGAGGATAAGCAGGATGTAGTGATCCTGTTGGACAGCATCACCCGCCTTGCCAGGGCCTATAACCTGACGGTCCCTCCCAGCGGGCGTACCCTCTCCGGCGGCCTTGATCCGGCTGCCCTGCACATGCCCAAGCGGTTTTTTGGCGCAGCCAGAAATATCAGGGACGGGGGAAGCCTGACAATTCTTGCCACCGCGCTGGTGGATACCGGCAGCAAGATGGACGATGTAGTTTATGAGGAATTTAAAGGAACCGGCAACATGGAGCTGGTGCTTGACCGGAGACTTTCTGAGAGAAGAGTGTTTCCGGCGGTGGATATTGCAAAATCCGGAACGAGAAGAGAAGATCTGCTGCTGACAAGAGAAGAGCAGGAGGCCGTTTATATCATGCGTCGGGCTTTGAATGGTCTGAAAGCGGAGGAAGCAGCGGAAAAGATACTGGACCTGTTTGTAAAGACGCAGGACAATCAGGAGCTTGTGTACCGGGTAAGGAAAATGAAATTTATCTGACAGAATCTTGTAGCTGCAGGCAAATCGACAAATCTGAAAAATTGTGAAAGTTGGGGTTGCATTACGCGATTTCTTGTGCTATAATGACAAAGCTGTTTTAGATAAACGATTCGGCGGATTTGGCGATGCCGGATTTGAATAGACAGAATTATGAGTAGTGAGGTGAAAATCATGAAGGAAGGAATCCATCCCGCATACTATCAGGCTACAGTCACCTGCAACTGCGGCAATACATTTGTGACCGGTTCTACAAAGGAAGATATCCACGTTGAGATTTGCTCCAAGTGCCATTCTTTCTATACAGGCCAGCAGAAAGCGGCGGCTGCACGCGGACGTATTGATAAGTTCAATCGTAAGTATGGCATTGGCAATAACTAGGCTGAATTTTTGAAAGGGTTGGTACGCACTGCGGACCAACCCTTTTTAATCTGTAAAAAACAATGGGGATAAGCCCCTGCAGCATAAGAAAGAGAGAAGGCGACAGCGTGCTTCATACAAAATCTTCCAATATCGGCGGTCAGGCGGTCATGGAGGGCGTGATGATGAAAAACAAGGATCGTTATGCCATTGCCGTGAGAAAGCCGGATCATGAGATTGAAGTTATGACAGATACCTGCAAAAGTATCGTCAGCAACAAAAAACTCACGGAAACGCCTTTCGTGAGAGGGATTTTTAACTTTATCGATTCCCTTGTACTGGGAATGAAAGCCATATCTTATTCCGCAGAGTTCTATCTGGATGAAGAAGAGGAGACAGATCCCAAAAAAACTTCCGGGGAAAAACAGGAAAAGGCGGAGAATAAGAATAAAGAAAATGAAAAAAAGAAAAATGATACCATCATGGCGGTAACGATGGTGGTGGCAGTAGTTTTAGCGCTGGGCCTGTTTGTGGGTCTGCCGTTTCTGGCATCGGAATTTCTGCGGAGATTTGTCACGAAAAATGAATGGATCGTTGTGACCTGCGAGGGTTTGATTCGTCTGGGCCTGTTCATCGGCTATGTGGCGCTGATCTCACAGATGAAAGAGATCAAGCGAGTCTATATGTATCACGGGGCGGAGCATAAATGTATCAATTGTATTGAAAACGGGCTGGAGCTGAACGTGGAGAATGTGCGCAAAAGCTCCAGACAGCATAAACGCTGCGGCACAAGTTTTCTGCTGTTTGTCATGCTTATCAGCATCATTATCGGCTTTTTGATCCGCTGCGGCAATCCATGGCTGAGACTGGTGCTGCGGCTGCTGATGATTCCCGTGGTTGCGGGGATCGCGTATGAATTGATCAAGCTGGCGGGAAACAGCGACAATCCAGTTGTGGGATTTGTCAGCAAGCCCGGCCTGTGGCTCCAGAGGCTTACCACAAAGGAGCCGGACGACGATATGATCCAGGTAGGCATCAAAAGTGTGGAAGCAGTATTTGACTGGCGCGAATACTTCCGGGAAAACCAGATTCCCTTTTCAGACGACAGCAATGAAGGGGATGAGCAGGAGAAGGAGGAACAGCCTTGACCCTTGCAGCGCTGCTCTCTCAGGGAGAAGGGATCCTGAGAGATGCCGGAATCGGGGAGACGAAGACAGACGCATGGTATCTGTTATCCGCTGCGGCGGATCTTTCCAGAGCCCAATATCTGCTCCGGTGCCGGGAGGAGCTGGGAGAAAATGACAGAGAATGGACAAAAGCCTATCTGGAGCTTGTCAGGCGCAGGGCACAGCGTATTCCCCTGCAGCATCTCACCGGTACCCAGGAATTTATGGGATTTGAATTTGTGGTGACGCCCCAGGTGCTGATCCCCAGACAGGATACGGAAATCCTTGTGGAGGAAGCGCTGCAGGCGGCAAAGCTTTTGAAAAGGCCGGCAAGGATACTGGATCTCTGTACAGGATCCGGCTGCGTGGCCGTCAGTTTGAAGCTGCTGGCAGAGCAGGCGCAGGTGACTGCCGGAGATGTTTCGGGAGAGGCGCTGGCAGTGGCGAAAAAAAATGCAGCGCTGCTCAATGCCCAGGTCACCTTTGTACAGAGCGACCTGTTTGCAGGAATCGATGGGGTCTTTGACATCATTGTTTCCAATCCGCCCTATATCCCCACAGCGGAGATCGGTATGCTGATGCCGGAAGTGAGGGACTATGAGCCGGCGTTGGCATTGGACGGCGGAGCCGACGGACTGGAATTTTACCGAAGGATCATCAGGGAGGCGCCCAGCTATTTGAACAGGGAGGGGACGCTGCTTCTGGAGATCGGCTGCCTGCAGGCGGAGGCCGTCACGAGGCTTCTTCTGGAGTCAGGCTTTTCGGACGTGCAGTGTAAAAAAGATCTGGCAGGCCTTGACCGGGTGGTACAGGGCAGATATGATAAATGATAAGAAAGTCAGAGAGGTGACTTGCGTATGTTTGATAGATTAGAGGATCTGGTCATTCGTTTTGAGGAAGTGCTAAGCGAGCTGGGAGAACCCGACGTGGCAAATGATCAGGCCCGCTTTCGAAAATTGATGAAGGAACAGAGCGATCTGGCACCCATTGTGGAAACCTACAGGAAATACAAAGAGGCAAATCAGACGATCGAGGACAGTCTCTCCATGCTGGAGGAGGAATCTGATCCGGAAATGCGGGAAATGCTGAAGGAAGAGCTGTCCGGGGCAAAGGAGGATGTGTCCCGGCTGGAGCATCAGCTGAAGATCTTGCTGCTGCCAAAGGATCCCAACGACGACAAAAACGTGATTGTGGAGATCCGCGCCGGTGCAGGCGGAGATGAGGCGGCCCTGTTTGCGGCAGATATTTTCCGGATGTACAGCCATTATGCAGAGGCCAATCACTGGAAGATCGACACCATGAATTCCAATGAAAACGGTCTGGGCGGATTTAAAGAAATTATATTTATGATAGACGGGCAGGGTGCCTACAGCCGCCTGAAGTATGAAAGCGGCGTGCATCGGGTGCAGCGGATCCCGGTTACGGAGTCCGGCGGGCGTATTCACACCTCTACCATTACCGTTGCCATTATGCCGGAGGCGGAGGAAGTGGATGTGGATCTGGATCTGAACGACTGCAAGTTTGACGTGTTCCGGGCCAGCGGAAACGGCGGCCAGTGCGTCAACACCACGGATTCCGCAGTGCGGCTGACCCACATTCCCACCGGAATCGTCATTTCCTGCCAGGATGAAAAAAGCCAGCTGAAAAATAAGGATAAAGCGTTGAAGGTGCTTCGGAGTCGGCTGTATGAGCTGGAACTGGAAAAGAAGCATGACGCGGAGGCAGAAGCCAGAAAAAGCCAGGTGGGAACAGGGGACCGGTCGGAGAAGATCCGCACCTACAACTATCCTCAGGGACGGGTCACCGACCACCGGATCAAGCTGACGCTGCATCGTCTGGACAGCGTAATGGACGGAGATATTCAGGAGATCATCGACAGCCTCACAGCGGCGGATCAGGCTGCAAAGCTGGCAAATATGAACGAATAACAACAAATGAGGACAAAGAAAAAGCGGCAGAGGAAAAGGCGCGGAAAGCCCATCCTGTTGCCGCTTTTTTAGTACAGATAAAGTCTGTCGAACGATTTTTGGAAAAAACGGTTTTCGCCGACTGACAAAGACTTTCAGGCATGTTATAGTATGAAAATAGAATAGCAGCGACGAAAAGAGGCGCAAGAAAGATGTATTACCGGGCCTGGACGGTGGTCTTGGCACATATCAAAACCCGCTTTATGGAAGTGACCGGACTTACAGAGGAAGCCTTTTACAACAAACATGAAATTAACGCAGTGCAGGAAATATACTGGCTGCGGAGGATGGATGACAACCTGATCAGAAAAATGGCGCCTGTACATAATAAGGAGTTTTCCGCAGGGAAAAGCATACTGCCGAACCTGCATTATCTTGCATCCTCCCATGCCATGGCGTTTAATATGCTGGGCAATGAGACACTGACAGTTCTGAAGAATCCATATCAGATCCCGGACGGGAACTATCGGATCTCCTATAACAAAACGTTCCGGGCACTGAAAAGCAAAAATGCTTTTGTGAATATGGACGCCTGCCTCTGGTCTGAGGACGGGGGCGTCTGCCTGTGTCTGGAGATGAAAATGCTGGAATGGTTTGTCTTTAAGATCAATCCCATCAAAGATACCTTTATGAAAGCCGAAAATTATTATTATCCTGATACCGCTCCGGTGTTTATGGATGTGATCAAGCTGCTGATCCCCTTTTTGAACCGGGACGAATGGGAGCATTTCAGCTGTTTTCAGAATTATGACGGGCTTTTGATCATGCGGCAGCTTCTGGGATTGTATAACAGCATCCGGATGGCGTCGGAGTATGCCGGATTTGGAGCGGTGGGGGATAACAGGAGATCTGCCGGACTGAAGGAACTGATACTGGCGACTGTGTATTGGAAAGCCAGCGATCCCGGGTGCTATGAAAATTACCGGGAGCGTATTTTGGCTGCGGAGGAACAGATGAAAGGGGAAACCCGGTTTTTGCAGGAGCTGGCGGGGCCGGTGCGGGAGCTGTTTGAAAAGGAGCTGGGAATCCGCCTGCGGATTGTGAACCTGAGCAACAAGGAGCTTCTGCGGATATTGGAAAAAACCGACGAGGAGAAAAATTTGTTGCGCAGATATGATGTGTGAGCCGGAGACGGGTCGGGAACAGGGTTGAAACGAGGGAAAAAGCCATGTGTGATTTATCAGGACTTCAAAAGGAAAATGAGTGCCTGCGGGAAGAAAACCTTCACCTGAAAAAGGAAATTGAGATAGAGCGCCGGATATATGAGAAATGGAAGGCAATGGCGGGGGTGTTCCAGCGTGCGCTCCGGCAGGCGCTTGCAAAATATGATCCCGAACATTATACAGAAATGGGAGGAAAGCCGGATGAACAGGACGAATGAGCGGTCGGAGCGTCTGACGGAGGAAAACAGGCAGCTGAAAAAAGAAAACCAGCGGCTTCGCAGGCAGCTGGAGCAGCAGAAAAAGAATCATCAGAAATGGGAAGAGATCGCGGTGAAATTTCACGATACGCTCTGGCAGGTGCTTTTAAAATATGAGCCGGAGACTTACGGCAAAATCTATCCCCATAGAAAAGAAGAAGCTGCCGCCCTGAATCTGGAAGATCTTCCGAAACTGGATCAACAGGATTGAACAGATCGGTTTGACAAAGTGCCCTGTCAGGTTGTATGATAAAGAACGAAAAACTTGAAGTGATTTGTGCAGGAGCGTTGCAGACGGCGTCCGCGGCGGATGAAAAACCGTATGTTCAGATCTGGCATGGCTGCGCCGGGTGAACGTTCCGGAATGGAGAGTACTATGTGCGGAATTGTTGGTTATGTGGGCGAAAAAAATTGTACGGATGTGTTGATCGACGGATTGTCCAAGCTGGAGTACAGAGGATATGATTCGGCAGGGATTGCGGTATTTGAGAAAAATCGGATTGTTGTGGAGAAGTCCAAGGGACGTCTGGCGGATCTGAATGAGAAGATGACCCAAGGACATAAACCTGTGGGACATTGCGGGATCGGCCATACAAGATGGGCTACGCACGGGGAGCCCAGCGATATCAATTCCCATCCCCACGGAAACAAACGGATCACCATCGTACACAACGGGATCATTGAAAATTATCAGGAGCTGAAAAAGTTTCTGGATCGGCAGGGTTATAAATTTGAGAGCGAGACGGATACGGAGACCATTGCCAAGCTGCTGGATTACTACTATGAGGGAGATCCGGTGAAGACGATCATCAACGTCATTCAGGAAATCCAGGGCTCCTATGCGCTGGGGATCCTGTTCCGGGATTTTCCGGACAGGATTTTTGCGGTGCGAAAGGAAAGCCCGCTGATCATCGGCGCGGGAGAGGGAGAAAACTTCATTGCCTCCGATGTGCCCGCGATCCTGAAATATACGAGACATTACTATCTCCTTGAGCCGGAAGAGATCGCGGAGATCACTGCGGATCAGGTGATCGTCCGTGATGTACACGGGCAGCCGCTGGAGAAGGAACTGCAGACGGCCACATGGGACATCGACGCGGCGGAGAAGGGCGGCTATGAGCATTTTATGCGCAAAGAGATCTATGAGCAGCCCACTGCGGTGAAAACCACCATCACCCCGAGGATCACGGACGATATGCCTGATCTGAAAGAGTGCGGTATCAACAGCGAAATGCTGAAAGGGATTCGCCGGCTGTTTGTGGTAGCCTGCGGTACCGCCATGCACGCCGGTATGGTAGGCAAATATGTGATCGAAAAGCTGGCCAGAGTGGAAGTGACGGTGGATATCGCCTCGGAATTTCGCTACCGGGACCCCCTGATCTCAGAGCGGGATCTGGTGGTGCTGATCACCCAGTCAGGAGAGACGGCAGATACGCTGGCTGCCTTGCGGCTGGCATCCCAGCGGGGTGCAAAGACACTGGCTGTGGTTAATGTAAAGGGCTCCTCTATCGCCAGAGAGGCGGATATGGTGATCTATACCCATGCGGGCCCCGAGATTTCCGTTGCCTCTACAAAAGCCTATTCCGTGCAGCTTGCGGTGATGTATCTGCTGGCGTTTTCCCTGGCTTATGAAAAGGGCGCTATTACAAAGGAACGATGTCAGGAGCTGACCGAAGCCCTGAAGCAGATTCCAGAACAAATCGAAGAGACCTTGAAGCAGGAGGATATCTGCCAGTATGTGGCGTCCAAGCTGGTGAACGCGGACAGCCTGCTCTATATCGGGCGGGGGCTGGATTACGCGCTGAGCATGGAGGGCTCTCTGAAGCTGAAGGAAATTTCTTATATACATTCTGAATCTTATGCGGCAGGAGAATTGAAGCATGGCACCATCAGCCTGATCACGGAGCAGATGCCGGTGATTTCCGTGATCACCCAGACGGCGCTGCAGGAGAAGACCATCAGCAATATGAAAGAGGTGAAGGCAAGAGGCGCAAAGGTGACGGCGATCTGCAGGCAGTCTCTTGATCTGCCGAAGGATATCGCTGACTATGTGGTGAAGCTGCCGGAGACGGAGGAGCTTCTGATGCCCATGGTGGCGGTGGTGCCCTTGCAGATGATCGCGTATTATACGGCGGTTCTTAGGGGCTGCGATGTGGATAAGCCCAGAAATCTGGCAAAATCTGTTACAGTGGAATAAAGAAGCAGATAAAAACAGGATCAAACAGAAAAAGCCCCGCGGGCGGTTATGGGTACCGGATCGAAAAGTTCCTGTGAAGCTTTGAAAAATAGAAATCTGCGGAAATTCCCTTGACAACCCGTTTTTAAATGTTATACTGAAAGACAGATATGAATATCGCCAAAGTGATGACAGGAAGAGTAGGATGAGAAACCATACAGAGAGAAATGCGTCTGGTGGAAGCATTTTATGGGGCATCATTTGAAAACCACCCTGGAGCGGCTCTAATAAAGCCCGGCCGGCGCCGTTACCGCCAAATGAGTGGCGCTTGCAATATGGGTGGAACCGCGGTAATCTGTTTATCGTCCCTGAACAGTTTTTTAAACTGTTCAGGGTTTTTTTATGTCATAAGAGATCGGGAGGAAAGGGATGAACGTACAGATTATTTATGAAACCAAATCCAAGTACACCAAAAAGATCGCCGAGGGTGTAGCGGAAAAGCTGGGACTGACGGCGTTGGATGTGGCCGACAATCCGGTGTTGGAAAATGTAGACTTTCTATTCATTGTAGGAGGGTGGTATGACGGAAACAGCAATCCGGCGCTGCTCTCTTATGTGAAGGAGATCAAGGCAGGCTCGGTAAAGCGCGCGGCCCTGATTACTGCCGCCCACAATTATGATCTGGAGCAGACCTTTGTGAAAAAGCTGCTGCTGGAGAAAAACATTGAATTCATCGGCGAGCGGGTATGTCCCACAAGGCTGCTCTTTTTGCAGGTCGGTCATCCCAACAACAGCGACATCAATCGTATGGTCTCGTTTGTGAAGGAAATACTGGGGATGCCCAAGTATGATTAGGAAAACAGCCGGTTTGGCTGATAGGATCAGTTTTAAGATAATAAAAAGGAAATCATGATAAGGAGGAAATAACGTGAAGATTACATTGAAAGACGGTTCTGTGATCACCTATGAGCAGAGCAGATCCGTGATCGAAATTGCGGCTGACATCAGCGAAGGGCTGGCGAGAGCAGCCTGTGCAGGAGAAGTAGACGGAAAAGTGGTGGATCTGAGAACCGTTCTGGATCAGGACTGTACCCTGAATATTCTCACAGCCAGAGATCCGGAAGGATTGCGGGTGGTGCGCCATACCTGTTCCCATGTATTGGCGGAGGCGGTGAAGCGCCTGTACCCCGACGTCAAGCTGGCGATCGGCCCGGCCATCGACACGGGATATTACTATGATTTTGACGCGGAGCCCTTTACAAGAGAGGATCTGGATCGGATTGAAAAAGAGATGAAGCAGATCATCAAGAAGGGCGCAAAGCTGGAAAGATATACCATGCCCAGAGAAGAAGCCATTCGTTTTATGGAGGAAAAAGGCGAGGATTATAAGGTGGAACTGATCCGGGATCTGCCGGAGGATGCGGAGATCTCCTTCTACAGTCAGGGCGACTTTGTAGACCTTTGCGCAGGCCCTCACCTTATGAGTACCAAAGGCATCCGGGCGTTTAAGCTGACCTCCTCCTCAGGGGCATACTGGCGGGGCGATTCTGATAAAGCCATGCTCCAGAGGATTTACGGCAGCGCCTTTGCCACAAAGGAGGAGCTGGCGGAGTACCTTCAGCATCTGGAGGATATCAAAAAACGGGATCACAATAAGCTGGGCCGGGAGATGGAACTGTTCACCACGGTGGACGTGATCGGACAGGGGCTTCCCCTTCTGATGCCCAAGGGCGCCAAGATCATTCAGACGCTGCAGCGCTGGATCGAGGATGAGGAGGATAATAACTGGGGGTATATCCGTACGAAGACGCCGCTGATGGCAAAGAGCGATCTGTACAAGATTTCCGGACACTGGGATCACTACAAGGACGGGATGTTTGTGCTCGGCGACGAAGAAAGGGACAAAGAAGTGCTGGCGCTGCGCCCCATGACCTGTCCTTTCCAGTATTATGTATATAAGGCAAGCCAAAAGTCCTACCGGGATCTGCCGCTCCGCTACAGCGAGACATCTACGCTATTCAGAAACGAGGATTCCGGAGAAATGCACGGCCTTACCCGGGTGCGCCAGTTTACCATTTCTGAGGGACATCTCATTGTGCGCCCTGACCAGATGGTGGAGGAATTTAAGGGCTGTCTTGCGCTGGCAAAGCAATGCCTGACTACACTTGGCGTGGAGGAGGATGTGACGTATCATCTCTCCAAATGGGACCCGGAAAACAGGGAAAAATATAT
>CANQNE010000020.1 GCA_947625135.1 uncultured Lachnospiraceae bacterium | reverse complement strand
AGCAAATAAGCTGGCTCATGAAATATCGGATATGGGATTACTCCGAAAGAATTATAGTGCTAAATCCTAAAGACGGGGAGAAATCCGGCGCTGATTTTAAACAATATTTCAAAGGAAATTAAACCGCAAAAATCGACTTGATCCGTAATGGGGATCAAAAGTACAAAATAGTTGTGCTTACATTTGCGAATTAAACACGGAAAACAGGATATTATGGCGGTCATTCGACTTCAAGTATATAGCAAAATAACACTTGCATATTTTTGAGGCAAATGTTATATTGTTATCGGAAAATGCGATGCAACAGTGGTAGTTTTAGAAAGAGGCGCTAACCCTTGGCTGGGCGGCTAGTGTTTCTTGGTTATATCGAATACGATTTTGAAAGGCGTCTCTAAAAGAGGCGCTTTTCGCTTTGAAGGGGACTTGAATATCTTGTAAACAATACGCTCATGGCAAAACAAAAGAAATGATACGAATGGCATAATGTAAAGCGTCTGCACGAAAACCCCGTGTAGGCGCTCTTTTTATACCCTAAACCTGTTTCAAAACCAGCTCTGATCGCTGACTTCAATCAATCAGAAGGTCAGCAGAATATGCGCTGGATGAAGCGCCTGCAGTACAGATCCGCCGGTTTCACAAGCAAACGATAGCCGGATTTTTGCAGATTTTGCGAGCATAATTCCATGTCAAAATCAACTGTCTGAGCCCTGTAAGGGCGAGTTTTGATTTTGACATGGTAATTGATGGCGCAGCAAAACGCAAAAATCCACGTGTTTGCGGTGAAACCGGCGAATCTGTACGGGCAGGCCTCAAAGCAGACCTGTCTGTTGCCAGACCTGAGAACAGTCATATTTGTTATCAGGCTTCAGAACAATCATATCTATTGCCAATCACAAACTTTCATATCCCAAAAAATTCCCTTCTCTCTGGATAAAACCTGCAAAATTACCAATAATACACCATAAAAGGAGGTAGACTATGCGTAAGATCATCGAATTAAACAAAGACTGGCGTTTTATTCAGCAGGACGCAGGCCTTCCGGAACGTCTGCCCGAGGGTTGGGAGACCGTTGACCTGCCCCACACATGGAACGCGGTGGACGGCCACGACGGAAAGGACGGCTATTACAGGGGAAAGTGCTGGTATGCAAAATCCTTTGAGATGCCGAAGCAGCCCCTGCCCGGCGGACGGCTTTTTGTGGAGGTACTGGCGGCAGGACAGCAGGCATCGGTGTATGTAAACGGGACAGAGGTGACCAGCCATGAAGGCGGATACTCTATCTTTCGTGCGGATATCACGGAGCAGTGCAGGGAAGAAGGAAAAAATCTGCTGGTAATCGCCTGCAGCAATGAACAGAAGGACAGCGTTTATCCCCAGTCCGCTGATTTCACATTTTACGGAGGACTTTACCGGGGCGTGAATCTGGTCAGCGTGCCGGACACCCATTTTGATCTGGACTATTACGGCGGGCCCGGTATTACGGTAACACCCCGGCCATGTGAAGATGGGGGCGCGGAATTTGATATCGTCACCTATGTGAAAAATCCCGATGAAAATTTTACGGTGCTTTATTCTATTTTGGATCCGGAAGGGAAAGAAGTGGGCTATGCCTGCTGTTCATCAGAGGATCCGGCAGTGAAGGTGTATGTGCCGGACGCACATCTCTGGAGCCCGGAGGATCCCTTTTTATATACGGTGATCGCAGACCTTCAGAGGAGAAATGAAGCGTATGACGAAGTGAGCGCCGCTGTGGGCGTCCGCAGTTTTTCCTGCGATCCGGAAAACGGTTTTATTCTGAACGGAAAACCTACGCCGCTTCGGGGCGTCAGCAGGCATCAGGATCTGCTTTATCAGGGCAATGCGCTTACATGGGAAGATCATTATGAGGATGCGCTGATCATCAAGGAGCTTGGGGCCAATACAATACGGCTTGCCCATTATCAACATTCTCAGGATTTTTATGATGCCTGTGATGAGCTTGGCTTTGTGGTCTGGGCGGAAATCCCGTTCATCAGTGTAATGAATCCGGATCCGGATGCGCACCAAAACTGCATCAGCCAGTTAAAGGAACTGATCGTTCAGAATTACAACCATCCTTCCATTTGTTTTTGGGGGATTTCCAACGAGATTTTGATTGGCGGGATCTCCCAGCAGCTCATCGATCATCACAGAGAACTGAATGATATTGCAAAAGAGCTGGATCCGGGAAGGCTTACCGCCATTGCCCATGTGTCCATGACGCCGGAGGACAGTCCCATGCACACCATTACGGATGTGATCGGTTACAATCATTATTTTGGATGGTACGGAGGCAAGATCGAGGATAATGGGCCATGGATGGACAATTTTCACAAAAATCATCCCGAATTGTGTCTTGGACTAACCGAGTATGGCTGCGAGGGCATCATTACCTATCAGGGCCCCAATCCCGCATGTAAGGATTACAGTGAGGCTTATCAGGCATTATATCACGAATATATGGCAAAGATGCTAAATGAGCGCCCATGGATATGGGGAAGCTATGTGTGGAATATGTTTGATTTTGGCTGCGCCGCAAGAAATGAGGGCGGTGTGGCAGGAAGAAACAATAAGGGCCTTGTGACCATGGACCGGAAAACAAAAAAAGACAGCTATTACATTTATCAGGCATATTGGACAAAAGAGCCCATGGTGCATCTCTGCGGCAAACGGTACGCAAAACGGGCGGGAGACACCACCCAGATCCGCATTTACTCTAACCAGCCCGCTGTGACTCTTTTTTTAAACGGAGAACCGGTTGGCGAGCAGGAGGGTGACAAGGTGTTTGTGTTCAATGTGTCGCTGAGCCCGGGAACCAATATCCTTCTGGCATCTGCAGGAAATGCAAAAGACACGATGACGCTGGAAAGGGTGGAAGAGGAACCGTCCATTTATGTGCTTCCTGAGTTCAACGAACGGGCGGAAGGCGTCGCCAACTGGTTCAAAACCGTTGGGGATCTGGATCTGAAAGCGCCGATGGAATTTCCGGAGGATCGGTACAGTATCCGGGACTCTATGGAAGAGATCGCAAAAAATCCGGAGGCCTTCCAGATTGTTGCGGAAGCGGTGAAGCTGGCTATGAATATGGAAGTAAAGCTGGGTGAAGGAATGTGGGACATGATGAAAAACATGAGCATGGAGGGGATCGTCTCCATGGCAGGTTCCATGCTTCCGGAAGGGTTTGCAGAAAGTCTCAATGCAAAGCTGACGAAGATCTCCAAGGGATAACGGATTGCGCGGGAAAAGGCCGCCTGCGGAAGCTGCCGCGTTGAAGACGGGCAGTTTTATAAGGATGCAATATGAAAAAGAAAGAGAAAGAGGAATGATGCGCATGGAAAATGTGAAATCAAATACTTCTGTCAGTCCATTTGGCATAAAAGATAAACTGGGCTATATGTTCGGAGATTTCGGAAATGACTTTACGTTTATATTGTCCTCCTCGTTTATGCTGAAGTTTTATACGGATGTGATGGACATCAATGCCGCTGTGGTCGGGGTGCTGATGATGGCGGCCCGCTTTGTGGATGCGGTGACGGACGTGACTATGGGACAGATCGTGGATCGGTCAAAGCCTACAAAGGACGGAAAATTCCGCCCATGGATCAGGCGGATGTGCGGGCCTGTAGCCATTGCCAGCTTTTTGATCTATCAGGCGGGTTTCGCAAATATGGCTTATGGATTCAAAGTGTTTTGGATGGCTTTTACCTATATTCTCTGGGGCTCCATTTTTTATACCTCCATCAATATCCCTTATGGCTCTATGGCTTCCGCCATTTCTCCGGACCCGGACGACCGGGCGCAGCTTTCCGTCTGGCGTACCATCGGCGCCACTCTTGCGGGGCTGGTGATCGGCGTGGGAACACCGATTGTAGCCTATAAGACGGTGAACGGCAATCCAATCCTCACCGGCGGCAGGATGATGACGGTAGCCGGGGTGTTCAGCGTGCTGGCGATCCTCTGTTATCTGCTCTGTTTTTATCTGGTGCGGGAGCGGGTAGAGGTGCCGGCCAATACCCAGAAGCTGCATATCGGCATGATGATCAAAAATCTCGTGACAAACCGGGCGCTCCTTGGCATCATCGCCGCGGCTATTCTGCTGCTTCTTGGTATGCTGGGGATGCAGGGCATGGCAGGGTATGTTTTTCCCAACTTTTACAGATCTGCAGGTGCCCAGTCTGTCTCGGCGCTGGCCGGAAGTATTGCGATGCTGCTGATCTGCGCGCCCTTTGCCGGGAAGCTGGCGGCAAAATTCGGGAAAAAGGAACTGTCCGTCGTATCCTGTGCTTTTGGGGCGGCTATCTATCTGATCTGCCTGTTCATACGGCCCCAAAGCGCCGCCGTGTATGTGGTGTTTTATACACTGGCATATATCGGACTGGGGTTTTTTAATACGGTGATCTGGGCGATGATTACCGATGTGATCGACGATGCGGAGGTAAAAAACGGCGTCCGGGAGGACGGCACCATTTATTCCGTATATTCCTTTGCACGCAAGCTGGGACAGGCATTTTCCTCCGGCATGATCGGGGGACTGCTGACGATGATCGGCTATAGCAAAGACACCGCTTTTGATCCGGAAGTGACAAGGGGCATTTTCAATCTTTCCTGTGTGATCCCCGCAGCGGGACTTCTTGCGGTGGCGCTGGCCCTGTTTTTTATCTATCCGCTGAACAAGAAAAAAGTAGAAGAAAACTGCGCGGAACTGGCCCGCAGGCGGAAACAGTCCTGAAAGGACGGCGGGATCTTCAGAATTTCCATCGCGGCAAGTGCAAAAAATGAGAAATACTTGAGAACAACAGGAAAAATATGGTATAATCACAAAGAAAGTACCGATGACTGCAAAAATGCCAGTCGTACCTGCATTGGCAGATATTTTTATGGATATGCTGTGAGCAGAGCGAACAAAACGAAAGGTCGTGATGAGAAATGCAAATGACATTAAGATGGTATGGGTCAGCGTTTGACACCGTCACATTAAAACAGATCCGCCAGATTCCCGGCGTGACAGGCGTGATCACCACACTGTATGATACCCAGCCGGGGGAAGTATGGAGCCGGGAACGGATCCGTGCTATGAAGGACGAAGTGGAAGCAGCCGGACTTACCGTGGCAGGGATCGAGAGTGTAAATGTCCACGATGATATTAAGACCGGCAGCGGGAACCGGGATCAGTATATTGCTAATTATATCGAGACGCTGGAAAATCTGGGACAGGAGGATATCCATCTGGTCTGCTATAATTTTATGCCCGTGTTTGATTGGACAAGGACAGAGCTTGCCAGAAAACGCGCGGACGGCTCCACGGTGCTTGCTTATACGCAGGAGGCGGTGGATGCGCTGGATCCGGAGAAGATGTTCGATTCCATTTCCGGGGATATGAACGGAACTGTGATGCCCGGCTGGGAGCCTGAGCGGATGGCAAAGGTAAAAGAACTGTTTGCCATGTACCGGGATGTGGACGATGAAAAACTGTTTGCCAATCTGAAATATTTTCTGGAAAAGATCATGCCGGTGTGCAACAAATATGACATCAAAATGGCGATCCATCCGGACGATCCCGCATGGAGTGTGTTTGGGCTTCCCCGGATCATCATCAATAAAGAAAATATCCTGCGGATGATGAAGATGGTGGACGATCCTCACAACGGTGTGACATTCTGCTCCGGTTCTTACGGCACCAATCTGGAAAACGATCTGCCGGACATGATCCGTTCCCTGAAGGGCAGGATCCATTTTGCCCATGTGCGCAATCTGAAATTCATCACGCCCACCAATTTTGAGGAGGCGGCTCATCTGTCCTCCGACGGCACCTTTGATATGTATGAGATTATGAAGGCCCTTTATGAGATCGGTTTTGACGGCCCTATCCGCCCGGATCACGGACGGATGATCTGGGACGAGGTAGCCATGCCCGGCTATGGACTGTATGACCGGGCGCTGGGGGCGACCTATCTCAACGGTCTGTGGGAAGCCATTGAGAAAGGGGCGAAGTCATGAAATTAGACAGACAGGGACTTGCCGACCGGCACGCATGGGAAGAAAAGGGATATGATCTGCCGCGGTTTGACAGAGAAGCGGTGGAGAAGGCCACAAAAGAAGCCCCCTTCTGGGTGCATTTCGGCGCGGGAAATATTTTTAAGGCATTTCAGGCAAATGTGGTGCAGCGGCTTTTGAATGAAGGCGTTTTGGATCGAGGCCTCGTGGTGGCGGAGGGTTTTGACTATGAGATCATTGAGAAGATGAACCGGCCCCACGACGACTATAATATACTGGTGACTTTAAAAGCGGATGGCACTGTGGAAAAGACAGTGATCGGCAGCATTATGGAATCCCTTGTGCTGGATTCCGAAAATGAGAAGCAGTTTGCACGGCTCCGGGAGATTTTTGAACAGGATTCTCTGCAGATGTGTACGTTTACCATCACGGAAAAAGGCTATAGTCTGGTGGACGGCAAAGGCGCGCTGCTGCAGGCAGTGAAGGCGGATTTTGCCGCGGGCCCGGAAAAGCCCTCCAGTTACATGGGCAAGGTGGCGTCGCTTTTGTATACCCGATATCAGGCGGGAGCGAAGCCCATCGCCATGGTGAGTACGGATAATTGCTCCCACAACGGAGACAAGCTGCAGGCGGCGGTTCTGGCTTTTGCCGAAAAGTGGACGGAAAATGGCAGTGCGGATCCGGGATTTCTCTCTTATATTCAGGACAGGGACAAGGTATCTTTCCCGTGGACGATGATCGATAAGATCACGCCGAGGCCGGATGCGTCCATTGAAAAGATCCTTCTCGAAGATGGTGTAGAAGGGCTGGAACCGGTGATCACCTCTAAGAATACGTATGTAGCGCCCTTTGTCAATGCGGAGGAGTGCGAGTATCTGGTAGTGGAGGACGCTTTTCCCAACGGAAGGCCTCCGCTGGAAAAAGGCGGTCTGCTGTTTACTGACAGGGAAACGGTGGACAAGGTGGAGAAGATGAAGGTGTGTACCTGCCTGAATCCACTGCACACTACCCTGGCAGTGTACGGCTGCCTGCTGGGTTACCGGACGATCTCCGATGAGATGAAAGATCCCCAGCTGGTGAAGATGGTAGAGATCATCGGCTATCAGGAGGGGCTTCCGGTAGTGGTGAATCCCGGTGTTTTGGATCCAAAAGAGTTTATTGATACAGTGCTTCAGGTGCGGGTGCCCAACCCCTTTATGCCGGATACGCCACAGCGGATCGCAACGGATACTTCCCAGAAGCTGGCGATCCGGTTCGGAGAGACCATTAAGGCATATCAGGCGTCCAAAGAGCTGGATGTGCAGAGCCTGAACCTGATCCCTCTTGTGTTTGCAGGATGGCTTCGTTACCTGATGGCAGTGGATGATGAGGGAAAGCCCTTTGAACTGAGCCCTGATCCTTTGCTGGACACGGTCTGCCCTTATGTGGCCGGGCTGAAGCTGAAAGAGGGTCAGGATGTGGAAGCTGCGGTAAAGCCGGTATTGAAGATGAAACAGATATTCGGCGTTGATCTGTATGAAGTGGGAATGGCCGGAAAGGTATGCGGCTATCTTCAGGAACTGACTGCCGGTACAGGCGCGGTGCGGGCTGCGCTGCGGAAATACGTTCCCTGAGCAAAAACCGGATAACGGGGGCTCCTGCAGGCGGTTTGTTTTCGGCTGCGGGAGCCCTGCAGGTTTATTGACAATTTGCGATTATGGGGATATACTGGACGATGTAGCAGACAGCGCAAAGCTAAGATATAAAGCATCGAGTTTTGCAATATACAAAGGAGATTGACCAGAATGCTTAGAACGGTTCTTTATGTAATTGCCGGATACATATCGGGAAGTGTTCTGTATGCGAGGGTATTTTGCAGCCTGTTGGGAAAAGAAGATATACTACAAAGAAGCCCGGATCAAAACCCGGGAACCACAAACGCTTTTGTGTACGGCGGTTTTTGGTGCGGCCTGCTGACGCTCCTGTTTGACCTGCTGAAAGGTTTTGTCCCGGTATTTTTCTATCTGCTCGGGGCGCCGGTAAGAGGAAAGTGGCAATTGTCCGCGGTGCTTTCCGCGCCGGTGATCGGACATATATTTCCGGCTCACAGCAGGTTCAAAGGAGGAAAAGGCATTGCTACGACTTTCGGATGCCTGCTGGGTCTGTATCCTTACGGCCTGCCGGTGCTGTTATTCGCGGCCGCCTTTATCTTTTTGTCTGTGGGACTGCGGATCAGTCCGCATTTTTACCGGATCATTTGGGCGTATCTTGGCGCCTTTGCTGCTATGACAGTATGCAAAGTGGATCCGGCAGTGTATTTGGGGTTCGGGATCATCACGGCGGCAGTATGCTTGCGGATGTATCTGAGCAAAGAAGAAAAAGAACAATTTGAGGTTAAATTATTATGGATGCGCTGATCTTGTCCTGCGGCACCGGAGGCGGGCATAACTCCGCCTGCGCGGCGATAGCGCAGGAGCTGTCCCGGAGAGGTCACGGGGCAAAGACATTAAATCCGTATACATTAAAGAGCGATCTGACTGCGTCCACGGTAAACAGCGCCTACAATGTGCTTGCCCAGAGAGTACCTTCTGCCTTTGGTATGGCCTATCATCTTGGAAATGCCTACCGCAGGCTGCCGGTTTCCTCTCCGGTATACCGGATCAACAAGCGGATGATGCCTTTTCTGGAGCAATATTTGGAAGAGAACCGATTTGACGCCGTTGTTACCACCCATCTTTTCCCGGCGGAAATACTTACCGGAATGAAGCGGGTAGGAAAGGCCGTACCCAAAACTTATTTTATTGCGACGGACTATGTCTGTATTCCTTTTACCGAGGAGACGGACTGTGACTATTACATCATTCCCGCAAAGGAGCTGACGGAAGATTTTGTGGGGCGGGGAATCCCAAGGGAGCGGATATTGCCGCTGGGGATTCCTGTGCTGCATGAATTTTCCGAAAAAGAGGATCCTTTTGTGATCAGACAGAGACTCGGCCTTGAACCGGACAGGAAATATATTTTTGTTGCGGGCGGGAGCATCGGCGCAGGACAGATCGAGCAGGTGGTTGCCGTTCTGCTGGATCATTATGAGAGAGAAGAAGCGGCGCTGATCGTGGTGTGCGGAAATAACCGCCCCCTTTATGAAAATCTGGAGCGCAATTTCGGCCGGCAATGTACAGTGTTGAAGTATACGTCCAGAATGGCGGATTATATAAAAGCCTGCGATTTATTTATCTCAAAGCCGGGCGGGCTTTCTTCTACGGAGGCAGCTGTCGCCGGCGCGGCGCTGATCCACATTACGCCCATTCCCGGATGTGAAACATTGAATATGCAGTTCTTTGCAAAAAACGGAATGTGTATTCCCGTGACGGCACCGAAGAAGCAGTTGACGGATGCCTGCGACCGGTTATTGGATGAAGATCTTCGGAAGTCCATGCGCGCCAGCCAGCAGAGGATCATTCCCGGGAATGCGGCTTCCGCGATCTGTGATCTGATGGAGAAGGAATGGAAGAGAAATACGTAAAAATGGCTTTTCAATTTTAAGGATTTGTAGTATGATAGTCAATTAAAGCGGCGGGATCCTGTGGAAGCCGCGATGAGATACTGGAGAACAAAAATAGAATTTTATTAACGGAGGCGTGTCAGAATGACAAACGTAACTGTAATTTCCGGGTTCCTGGGTGCTGGCAAAACCACCCTGATCAAGAAGCTGCTGAAAGAGGCATATCAGGGAGAAAAGATTGTACTGATCGAGAACGAGTTTGGGGAGATCGGCATTGACGGCGGTTTTTTGCAGGATGCCGGTGTGCAGGTATCAGAGATGAACAGCGGATGTATCTGCTGCTCGCTGGTAGGAGATTTCGGCAGGGCGCTTCAGGAGGTACTTGCCACTTATGCTCCGGATCGGATCCTGATCGAGCCGTCCGGCGTGGGAAAGCTCTCTGACGTGGAAAAGGCCGTAGTCCGCGCGGCGGATCATACGCAGCTGAAGCTGGGGGCGTCTGTGGCAGTGGTGGACGCAAATAAAGCAAAGGTGTATATCAAAAATTTCGGAGAATTTTTTACAGATCAGGTAAAAACCGCAAAAACGATTATTTTAAGCCGTACGCAGTCCGTACCTCAGAAAAAGCTGGAGGAGTGTGTGGCGCTGCTTCGGGAATACAATAAGGAAGCGGCCATCATTACCACCCCATGGGACGAGCTGAACGGCAGTCAGATCATTGGCGCGATGGAAGAGGCAAATGCCATGGAAAAAGCGTTGATGGAGGAAACCATGGCGCATGAACACGACCACGAGCATGAGCATCATCATGAGCATGAGCATCCTCATGAACACGACCACGAGCACGAGCATCCTCATCATGAGCACGACCATGAGCATGAACACGAGCATCCTCATCATGAGCACGACCACGACCATGAGCATCCTCATGAGCATGAGCACGAGCATCCTCATCATGAGCACGACCATGAACATGAACATCATCATGAGCATGAGCATCATCACGACCATGAGCATCATCATGACCATGACCATCATCATGCGGACGAGGTGTTTACAAGCTGGGGCAAAGAAACGCCGGTAAAATATACAAAGGAAGAGATCGAAAAGATCGTAAAAACGCTTGCGGAGACAGAGCAATGCGGCGTTGTGCTGCGGGCGAAAGGAATGGTAGGCGCTCAGGACGGCAGCTGGATCTATTTTGATATGGTACCCGAAGAGTATGAGGTGCGGGATGGTGATCCCCAGTATACAGGCCGGATCTGTGTGATCGGAACAGAGTTGAAGGAAGAGCAGCTGAAAGAGCTGTTTCATGTTTAAGCAGAAGAAAATAGGTGTAAAAGTCGCGTTGGCGCGCTGATTTTTCACAGGGCTATTTGTGCCGGAGCGTCTCAAATAGCCTGATGGCAGACGGAAAATTGCTTTTGCGAGCCGCTTGCCGTCCTGTTGTGCAAACGCTCCGGAATGGAGAAGGATATGGAAGTACCTGTATTTTTGTTCACCGGTTTTCTGGACAGCGGCAAATCCACCTTTATCAATGACACACTGCAGGATGAGGAATTTGCCACAGGGGAAAAGACCATTTTGATCCTTTGCGAAGAGGGAGAAATAGAGTACGACGAGAAGGCGCTGGAAAAGAGCAACACTTATATTGTCCGGGTGGAAAAGGAAGAGGACCTTACCTCCGAATTTCTGAAGGAATGTAACGCGCAGTACCGGCCTCGCCGTGTGATTGTGGAATTCAACGGTATGTGGCGGCTGAAAAACTTCATGGAAACGCAGCTGCCCCGGAAATGGGTGATGGGGCAGATCTTATGTACCATTGATTCCACTACGTTCAATATGTATATCAACAATATGAAATCCCTTGTGATGGAACAGGTAACGTATGCGGATCTGATCATCATCAACCGGTGTACGGAGGAGACGGACCAGACTATGTTCCGCCGGAATATCAAGGCGGTGAACCGGATGGCCCAGATCATTTACGAGACCGTGGACGGGCATGTGCTGAGCCCTGCAGAGGAGCAGCTCCCCTTTGATCTGTCCGGGGAGGAGGTCGAGATCTGCGACGAGGATTTTGGGATCTGGTATCTGGACGCCATGGATCACCCGGAAAAATATGCCGGAAAAAAGATCAGGTTCCGGGCGATTGTGTACAAGAATCGGGAGATCCCAAAGGGATGCTTTGTGGCGGGGCGGTTTGCCATGACCTGCTGCGCCGACGACATTGCTTTTATCGGTATGCTCGCCCACTATGAATTTGCCGATCGGCTTCAGATCAAGGAATGGGTGAACGTTACGGCAAGAGTAAAAGGAGAATATCATCCTCTTTATCAGGGAGAAGGCGCCGTTCTTTATGTGGAGGACATTGGCAGGGCCGAAAAGCCGGAGGAGGATCTGGTATACTTCAATTAAGAGAGGACTTCAAACGGAGGAATCGATGGATTATCAAAAATTTCTGATTAAGTATGCGGAGATCGGCATTAAAGGAAAAAACCGGTTTTTGTTTGAAAATGCGCTGGTACGGCAGATTAAGCTGGCAGTGAAAAAGGTGGAGGGCGAGTTTACGGTCTCCAAGGAGCAGGGACGCATTTATGTGGATTGCCAGGGCCGGTATGATCAGGAGGAGCTGTTGTCGCAGCTGCAGAAGGTGTTCGGCATTTCCGGTATCTGTCCGGTAGTGCAGGTGCCCCTGTGCGGGGTCGAAGAGCTGTCTGAAGCTGTGGTGGGTTTTCTGAAAGACATGTATCAGGAACACAGCCAGACATTCAAGATTCAGGCAAGGAGAGCCAATCGGAATTACCCTTTGGACTCCATGGAACTGAACAGGGAACTGGGCGGCGCGGTTCTGGACGCGTTTCCTCAGATGCGTGTGGATGTTCACCAGCCTCAGATCCGGGTAAACGTAGAGATCCGGGAGAACATCTATATTTATTCTCTGGTGCTGCCGGGGCTGGGCGGCATGCCCGTGGGAACCAATGGGAAGGCCATGCTTCTGCTCTCCGGCGGAATAGACAGCCCGGTGGCGGGCTGGATGGTGGCAAAGCGGGGTGTGAAGCTGGACGCGGTCTATTTTCACGCGCCTCCTTATACAAGTGAGCGGGCAAAGCAGAAGGTGATAGATCTGGCAAAGCAGGTGGCAATATATACAGGGCCCATCTACCTTCATGTGGTGAATTTTACGGATATTCAGCTGTATATTTATGATCAGTGCCCCCATGACGAGCTGACGATCATCATGCGCCGCTATATGATGCGGATTGCGGAGCATTTTGCCAGAGAGACAGAATGTCTGGGACTGGTGACAGGAGAGAGTATCGGACAGGTTGCAAGCCAGACTATGCAGAGCCTTGCGGCTACCAACGAGGTGTGTACCATGCCGGTGTACCGGCCGTTGATCGGTTTTGATAAGCAGGAGATCGTGGAGGTCTCCGAGCGGATTGGTACGTACGAGACGTCCATTCAGCCTTATGAGGACTGCTGTACCATTTTTGTGGCAAAGCATCCTGTGACGAAACCCAATATCAATGTGATCCGAAGATCGGAAAAGCGGCTGGAAGAAAAGATTGACGAGCTGGTAAAAACCGCCGTTGAGACAACGGAGCTTTTGATCGTAGGGTGATCCAAAAGGAAAATCGGAACTCTGTGATATAAAAAATGCTGCCCTGCATGGCGTATGCAGGGCAGCAGCTGTGAGATTACCGGTTATTCTTCTGAAATATAAGGCGCGAGTACTTTCAGAATCTCGTCCATGTTTTCCGCAGCATGAATGTTCAGCTCGATGGGCTTGGACAGATCCAGACTGAAAATACCCATGATCGATTTTGCGTCGATCACATATCTTCCGGAAACCAGATCAAAGTCGTTATCAAACTTGGTAATGACATTTACGAAAGATTTTACCTTATCAATGGAGTTCAGTGTGATTTCTATTGTTTTCATGGGATAGACCTCCGATCAATCTTATTTCTATGGCATTATTTTAACTGTTTCCTGAAAAGAAGTCAATAAGGAACAGGTAAAATATGGCGAAAACAAATGTAAAACAGGAGCGGAAATTTGAAGAGAGTAGCCCTGCACAGCCTTGGCTGTAAAGTGAATTCTTATGAAACGGATGCCATGACGCAGCTGTTTGTCCGCAGCGGTTATGAGATCGTCCCTTTTACCGAACAGGCGGATATTTATGTGATCAACACCTGCACGGTGACGAATATTGCGGACCGGAAATCCCGGCAGATGCTGCATCGGGCCAGAAAGCAGAATCCAAAGGCGGTGGTCGTGGCGGCCGGGTGTTATGCCCAGGCGGATCACCAACGGCTCTTACAGGATCTGACGGTGGATCTGGTGGTGGGAAATGACCAGAAGGGAAAGATCGTTGCCCTTGTGGAGCAGCTGGAAGAAAAGAGCGCCGTGACCGATATCAGTCAGGCAAAGGAATACGAAGGGCTCTCCATCACATCTACTGCCGAGCATACCCGGGCTTATGTAAAGATACAGGATGGCTGCAACCAGTTTTGCAGCTACTGCAGGATCCCGTATGTGCGGGGCCGGGTGCGGAGCCGGCAAAACGAGGATGTTCTGGAGGAAGCGGCCCGTCTGGCGGCGGGAGGATATCAGGAGATTGTTCTCACCGGGATCCATTTAAGCTCTTACGGAACAGATCGGGGAGAACAGGACGCTCTTTTGCGGCTCATGGAGGAGCTTCATGAAATCCGGGGCATAGAACGGATCCGCCTGAGTTCCTTAGAACCCCGTATTATCACGGAAAATTTTGCCGGGCAGCTGTCGCGGCTTCCAAAGGTCTGTCCGCATTTTCACCTGTCTCTGCAGAGCGGATGCGACGGAGTTCTGTCCCGGATGAACCGTCATTATACGACGGAGGAATATGCCAAAGCATGTGAACTTTTGCGGGATTATTTTGACAATCCGGCGATCACTGCGGATGTCATCGCAGGATTTCCCGGAGAAACAGAGGAGGAATTTGAGACCACCGTTTCTTTTTTGAAGCGGATCCGGTTTGCGGAGGCGCATATTTTTAAATATTCCCGCAGAGAGGGAACCCGTGCGGACGTGATGCCGGATCAGGTGCCGGAGCCGGTAAAAACGGCCCGCAGCGGCAGGCTTCTGGAGCTGACGGAGCAGCTTGCGAAAGAGTATGTCCGAAGCTGGATCGGCAGGGAGGTCAGTGTGTTGTTTGAGGAGCAGGTGATGCTCGGCGGGAAGCTGTATTGGACGGGACACACAAGAGAATATGTAAAGGCGGCCCTCCTGTGTGAAGCATGTCTGGAAAATCAGATCAGAACGGTGATGGCGGAGGAAATTTCTCCGGAGGGATTTCTGATCTGTATACTGAAAAAACAATAGTTTTTCAAAGTAAAGGTTGTATTTTCAGAAAATTTATATTAAAATAAGGACATACGAAAAAAGGACGTGAAATTTATGCAGAATTTGACTGATACACAAATCATCGATATTGGCAGTGATGCGCTGCCCGAGGTTAAGCGCATTCTTAGTCAGGTTTATGCAGCGTTGTCTGAAAAGGGGTACAATCCGGTAAACCAGATCGTGGGATATATTATGTCCGGCGATCCGACGTACATCACCAGCTATAGCAATGCCCGCAGTCTGATCATGAAGGTAGAGCGCGACGAACTGGTGGAGGAACTGCTGGAAGCGTATATCAAGAATAATGAGTGGAGATAAAAGGAGAGTACTGGGACTGGATTATGGCGCAAAGACTATGGGCGTGGCAGTGAGCGATCCTTTGCTTCTGACTGCGCAGGGTCTGGAAACCATACACAGGAAGTCCGAAACGAAGCTGCGCCGTACGCTGGCGCGGATCGAAGAACTGGCGGAGGAATATCAGGTAGGGACGATCGTACTTGGATTCCCCAAAAATATGAACAATACAGTCGGTGAACGTGGGGAGAAATCCCAGGCACTGGTGGAAGCTCTGGAGAGACGGACGGGATGCAGAGTGGTGTTGTGGGATGAAAGACTGACAAGCGTTATGGCGAACCGCACGCTGATGGAAGAGGGAGTTCGCAGGGAAAAACGGGGTCAGTATGTGGACATGTTGGCGGCTGTTTTCATATTGCAGGGATATCTGGATCATAGAAACAACGAAGGAACGGAGATTAACTGAATATGGAAAAAATTCAATTTACTCTTTCTCAGGACGGAGAAACAGTAGAATTTTTTGTGCTGGAACAAACCCGGATTAACGGCATTGATTATCTGCTGGTGACGGATTCGGAAGAGGAGGAAGCCACCGCCTGGATCATGAAGGATCTGTCTAAGCCGGAGGATGCCGAGGCTTTGTATGTGATGGTGGAAAATGAGGAAGAGTTAAACTATGTGGCGCAGATTTTTGCGGAAGAGCTGGGTGAAGACGCTCTATTGGAAACAGAATAAAGATTCATAATTTATGAGGTGAAAGTTTGAAAAAAGATAAATCAAAATTAAAGATCATTCCGTTAGGCGGTTTGGAGCAGATCGGAATGAATATGACTGCCTTTGAATACGAAGACAGTATTATTGTTGTAGACTGCGGGCTGTCATTTCCGGAAGATGACATGCTGGGAATCGATCTGGTGATCCCAGATATTACTTATCTGAAGGAGAATATCGACCGGGTAAAGGGATTTTTTATCACCCACGGTCATGAAGATCACATCGGGGCGCTGCCCTATGTTTTAAAGGAGATTAACGCGCCGGTCTATGCCACCAAGCTGACGATCGGCATTATCGAGAATAAACTGACGGAGCATGATCTGATCAACACCACCAAGCGCAAAGTGGTAAAGCACGGACAGAGTATCAATCTGGGCGCTTTTCGCGTGGAATTTATCAAGACCAATCACAGCATCGCGGACGCTTCTGCGCTGGCGATCTACAGTCCGGCGGGCATTATCGTCCATACCGGCGATTTCAAGGTGGATTATACCCCGGTGTTTGGGGATGCCATCGACCTGCAGCGTTTCGCGGAGATTGGCAAAAAGGGCGTGCTTGCGCTGATGTGCGATTCCACCAACGCGGAGAGAAAAGGCTTTACCATGTCGGAGCGGACGGTGGGCAAAACCTTTGACAATATATTTGCGGAGCATAAAAACACAAGGATTATCATCGCCACCTTTGCTTCCAACGTGGACAGGGTGCAGCAGATCATCAATTCCGCTTACAAATACGGCCGGAAGGTAGTGGTGGAGGGCCGGAGCATGGTGAACATCATCACCACGGCGGCGGAGCTGGGTTATCTGGATATTCCCAACAAGACGCTCATCGAGATTGAGCAGATGAAAAACTATCCCGACGAACAGATGGTGCTGATCACCACGGGCAGTCAGGGAGAATCCATGGCGGCCCTTTCCCGGATGGCGGCCAGCATCCACAAGAAGGTGACCATCAAGCCGGGAGATACGGTAATTTTCAGCAGCAACCCCATACCGGGCAATGAAAAGGCAGTGTCCAAGGTGATCAATGAGCTGTCCCGGCAGGGGGCCAACGTGATCTTTCAGGATACTCACGTTTCCGGACATGCCTGTCAGGAGGAGATCAAGCTGATCTATACGCTGGTGCAGCCCAAATATGCCATCCCCGTTCACGGAGAATACCGGCACCTGAAGGCACAGGCTTCTGTGGCGGAGGATCTGGGGATCCCCAAGGACAATATTTTTATCCTGTCCTCAGGCGATGTGCTGGAGCTGGATAAGGAAAGCGCAAAGGTCACGGGAAGGGTTCATACAGGCGCCGTGCTGGTTGACGGACTGGGCGTGGGCGATGTGGGCAACATTGTACTGCGTGACAGGCAGCGTCTTGCGGAGGACGGGATCATGACCGTCGTCCTTGCGCTGGAGAAGTACAGCAATCAGCTGCTGTCCGGGCCGGATATCATATCCAGAGGATTTGTGTATGTGCGGGAATCCGAGGATCTGATGGATCAGTGCCGGCAGGTGGCCATAGAGGCGTTGGAACGCTGTCAGAATAAAAACATTACGGAGTGGAACAAGATCAAAAACACCATTCGGGACGACCTTGGAGAATTTCTCTGGAAGCAGACGAAAAGGAGTCCGATGCTGCTGGTAATCATTATGGAGGTCTGATCCGTGGAAGAATACAAAGCATGTAAAGACAGATTTCTGCAGGCGCTGCAGAAATGTGAGATATACACCGATTATCTGGAAAAGAAAAAGGAACTGGACCGATATCCTGAAAAAAGGCGGATCGTCAACGATTTCCGCAGGCGGAATTATGAGTTCCGCAGCAGTCAGTATACGCAGAATTATCACGACGTGCTGGATCAGCTGGCGGTAAAAATTGAAAATATACGGGAAGACAGAGTGATCGATGAATTTTTTGCGGCGGAGCTGGCGCTTTGCCGCCTGATACAGGAGTTACTGATGGAGATAATGGGTTCCATTGAGATGGAAATGGATTTCATGTAAGGGAGATCACAGGATGAAGAAAAATAAGGTGACCATGACGATAATATCCATTGCCGTAAGATTCATCGTGGCGGCGCTGATCTTGTTTTTTGTGCTGCGTGGCGCGATGTTCGCCTACAGTTTCGGATATAATATTTTTATGGATGAGGCTGCCGCCGGACAGGCCCAGGGAAGAACCGTGGAGGTGACTTTGCTGGAGGGTTCCAGCGCCAGAGATATCGGCAGACAGCTGGAGACCCTTGGTGTGATCAAGGATGCCAATATTTTCTATATCCAGTCTCTGCTGGCAGGAAACAGCAAGAAGTTAAAGGGCGGAAAGTATACCCTGAGTACTTCCATGCCGCCCAGCGAGATCATGCAGATTTTGATGGAAGGACCAAAAGAGAGCGGAAGCTGATCGCGGGGTAGAAGGATGTTAGCAGACGAACGAATCAGCGCCTATATCAATTCCCTTGATATGGGAAACACAGAATTATTAAACAGGATCGAAGAGCAGGCACATAGTACTTATGTGCCTGTTATTCGAAAAGAGACACAGCGCTTTTTAAAGACGATGCTGGCGGCAAAGCGGCCGGAACAGATTCTGGAGGTGGGCACGGCCGTCGGCTTTTCTGCGCTTCTGATGCGGACGTACAATCCGGCGCCATGCCACATTACCACCATCGAAAATGATGAAAAGCGGATTTCTGCGGCTCGGGAAAATTTCCGCCTTGCGGGCATGGAAAAGGATATCACACTGCTTGCGGGGGATGCCGGAGAGATTCTGGGAAAGCTGGAAGACTCCTATGATTTTATTTTTATGGACGCCGCAAAGGGGCAGTACATTCATTTCCTGCCTGATGTAGAACGGCTTCTGGCTCCGGGAGGACTTTTGATCTCCGATAATGTGCTGCAGGAGGGAGATGTGCTGGAATCCCGTTATGCGGTCACGCGGCGAAACAGGACCATCCATTCCCGGATGCGGGAATATCTGTATAGACTGACGCACAGCAGCGCCTTTTCCACATCGGTGCTGCCGGTGGGGGACGGCATCACCCTCAGCGTCCGTCTGGAAGAGAAGAAAGGATCTGACGTATGAGAAAAAAACCGGAGCTTCTGATTCCGGCCTCCAGTCTGGAGGTGTTGAAGACCGCGGTGATCTTTGGCGCGGATGCGGTATATATCGGAGGAGAAGCCTACAGTCTCCGTGAAAAAGCAAAAAACTTTTCTCTGGAGGAGATGAGGGAGGGAATCGCTTTTGCCCATCTTCACGGGAAAAAGGTATATGTGACCGCCAACATTCTGGCCCACAACAGCGATCTGGCAGGCGTGGAGGAGTATTTCACACAGCTAGGGGACATGGGGCCGGACAACGGGCCCGATGCCCTGATCATTTCCGATCCGGGTGTGTTTTCCATTGCCCGGAAAACGCTACCGGAGATGGATATCCATATCAGCACCCAGGCCAACAACACCAATTATCTGACCTGCAGGTTCTGGTGGGAGCAGGGCGCAAAGCGGATCGTCACCGCCAGAGAACTGACGCTGGAGGAGATCCGCCAGCTTCGGCGGCAGATCCCGGAGGAAATGGAGCTGGAGAGCTTTGTTCACGGCGCCATGTGCATCTCCTATTCCGGGCGGTGCCTGCTGAGCAATTATTTCACGGGCCGGGACGCCAATCAGGGCGCCTGCACGCACCCCTGCCGCTGGAAATATGCGGTGGTGGAGGAGCAGAGGCCGGGACAGTATTTTCCGGTGTACGAAAATGAGCGAGGCACTTATATTTTCAATTCTAAAGATCTGAACATGATCGAACATATCGGAGATCTTCTGGAGGCCGGCATTGACAGCTTCAAGGTTGAGGGCAGAATGAAGACCGCGCTGTACGTGGCGACGGTGGCCCGTACCTATCGGAAGGCCATTGACGATTATCTGGAATCCCCTGAAAAATATGAGGCAAATATGGACTGGTACCGGAAAGAAATTTCAAAATGTACCTACCGGCAGTTTACGACCGGCTTCTTTTACGGAAAGCCCGGGCAGGAGACCCAGATCTATGACAGCAGCGTTTACGAAAAGGAATATATCTATCTGGGGATCGTGGAACAGGTGACCAAAGCGGGCGAGGCGCAGATCACCCAGCGCAACAAGTTCTCTGTAGGAGATGAGATCGAGGTCATGAAGCCCGGCGGAGAGAACCGGAGAGCCCGTGTGCTTGGAATTGCCGATCAGGATGGAGATCAAAGAGAGAGCGCGCCCCATCCCAGAGAAACACTGTTTGTCAAACTGGACTGTGAAGTGTGCAAATATGACCTGCTGCGCTGTAAGGCATTTGCATAGAATGATAAAATGTGTTATAATGCAACGAAAACAAAAAACCTGCTTGAGGAGGAATCGGAATGGGCGGTTTTGTGAGCTTAAAAAACGTGACAAAGACCTATCGCATGGGTGAAGTAGACATTCAGGCGGCGGACGGGATCGATTTTGAAATAGAAAAGGGAGAATTTGTGGTGATCGTGGGCCCCAGCGGCGCCGGCAAGACTACCGTGCTCAACATTATAGGAGGCATGGATGTCTGCACCAGCGGCCAGGTGATCGTGGACGGGGAGAATATTGCGGAGTATGATCAGCGGCAGCTGACCGCTTACCGCCGGGACGATATCGGATTTGTATTCCAGTTTTACAATCTGGTAGGCAATCTGACCGCATTGGAAAATGTGGAACTGGCGCTGCAGATCTGCGAGGATCCGCTGGATGCGGTAAAGGTGATGAAAGAAGTGGGGCTGGAGGATCGAATGGACAATTTCCCGGCCCAGCTTTCCGGAGGAGAGCAGCAGCGGGTAGCCATCGCCAGAGCCCTTGCCAAAAATCCCAAGCTGCTTCTGTGCGACGAGCCCACAGGCGCGCTGGACGATCAGACCGGGAAATCCATTCTCAGGCTTTTGGAGACGACCTGCAGAGAGCGGAATATGACGGTAGTGGTGATTACGCACAATCAGGCCCTTGCCGCTATGGCGGATCGGGTGATCCGGATCAGGAACGGAAAGGTGAGCGAGATCATCCAAAACGAACATCCCGTTTCCGTGGATACGATAGAATGGTAGAAGCATAAAGGAGTAGGGCATGAACGGCAATGTATTATTCAATGATTTTTTTATGGAAATCAAAAAGAATCTGCCCAGATTTTTATCCATATTACTGATCGTGGCTCTGGGAGTCGCTTTCTTTTCAGGCGTGCGGGCTACAAAACCGGATATGCAGTATACGGCGGAAGTCCTGTACGACAAAGGAGATCTGATGGATCTGCGGATCGTCAGCTCTCTGGGACTGACGTCCTCCGATCTGGCGGCAGTGCAGCAGATCGAAGGCGTGGAGAGCGCAGAGGGGATTTATACGGCGGATGTACAGTATGACGACGGAGAAAGCAAGCAGGTCATTCATCTGATCAGCAGCAATCAATTTATGAATCAGATCTCTCTGACGGAGGGACGGCTTCCCGAACGGACGGGAGAATGTATGGTAGACCGGAAGCTGGCGGATAGTTTCGGCATCAAGGTGGGCGACATGGTCATAGTTGAGAGCGGCACCGGAGACGATATTTCAGAGACGCTCAGTGAGAACCGGTTTATCGCTGTGGGGATCGGGGACAGTCCTCTCTACATCTGGCGGGATCGCGGCACCAGCATGGTGGGAAACGGTTCGGTCAGTGGATTTTTGATCGTGGAACCGGAAGTCTTTAAGGCGGGGGCCTATTCGGAAATCGATGTGAAGGTTGCCGGGGCAAAGGAACTGCTTTCTTTTTCTGACCGGTATCAGAAGAAAGTCGATGAGGTGAAAAGCCGCATTGAGGAAATACAGGAAGAGCATGCACGGGCACGTTATGGAGAAGTAAGTGAACAGGCTCAGACGGAAGTGGTGCAGGCGGAGACGGAACTGAACGCCGCCAAGCAGGAGCTGACAGATGCCAAAAGCAGGCTGGATACCGCGGAGGCGGAGCTGAATGCTGCAAAGGCGGAGGTGGAGCAGCGCCTGCAGGAAATGCTGTCCGGACAGACCACCATAGAAGAACAGGAAAAGACACTGATGGAATCCGCTTCAAAGCTGGAGGCGGCAAAGGTGGCTCTGGACACCACCAGTGCGGATCTTTTGAACCGGCAGTCGGTGCTGACCGCCGGCATGGAGCAGCTGGAGGCTTCCCGGGCTCAGTTAAGGCAATCATGGGATCAGTGGTCCCAGCAGTCTCAGCAGGTACAGGATCAGCATGCCCAGCTTGCCTCCGATGAAGAAGAGTTAAATGGAAAGCGCAGCGAGCTGGAGGAAAAACAGCAGCAGCTTGCGCAGCTGCAACAGGAGATACAGGCACAGTCCGCCGATCTGCCGGCGGCGCTCTCGGCAGAGGAAAGCGGAGGGCAGGGGCAAACACAGACTACGCCGGATACAGGAGAGATCACCGACACGGAGCAGCCGGTGGAAACGCCCCAGGTTCCGGATGAGATCCGTTCGCTGGAGGAAGAAATAGCCGCTCTGGAGACTGAGATTGCCCAGAAGGAGAGCGAAAACGAAACCCTCCGGTCAAATCTGGAGCAGGCGGACGCGCAGCTGAACACCACTTGGACGGAGCTTGACAATCTTGGCCAACAGCTGGAGGCACAGGGAGAGTCTCTGAATTCGGTCCAGGCGGAGCTGACAGCCGCCATGGCACAGCTGACTCTGGGGCAGGCGGAGTATGAGCAGCAGCTGGCTACCCTGAATATGGGGCAGGCCGCGCTGGCAACGGCGAAGCAGACCCTCGCCAGCGGCCAGACATCCATCAATAGTTCCCAGACTCAGATCGCCGGCGCGGAATCTGAGCTTGCAAAGGGAAAGACAGAATATGAAAAGAATTATACAGAGAGCAGACAGAAGCTGAAGGACGCCACGGAGGAGCTGAATGACAAAAAGCGGCAGCTGATGAAAATGGAAGTGCCGGAGTGGAATCTGCTGGATCGCAGTTATATCCAGTCCTATGAGAGCTTTGCGCAGGATGCGGACCGGGTAGGGGCCATCGGAAATGTATTTCCGCTGATACTCTTCCTTGTCGCGGCCCTTGTGAGCCTCACATCCGTCACCCGTATGGTAGAGGAACAGCGGACCCAGATCGGTACGCTAAAGGCGCTGGGATATGAGAAATATGAGATTGCGGCCAAGTATATCTGTTATGCACTGCTTGCCAGCCTGATCGGCGGTATCCTGGGTGCGATCCTCGGACAGATGATCCTTCCCCGCGTCATAATGCGGGCCTACCGGATCCTGTATTATACGCTGCCGGCGTCCAGAACGCCGCTGCATCTGGGGTACTCCCTATCCTCTATACTCATCGGGGTGCTATGCACTACAGGAGCCGGGTTTGGCGCCTGCTACAAGGAACTGATGGAGGTTCCCGCGCAGCTGATGCGTCCGGAAGCGCCCAAAAACGGGAAACGGGTATTTCTGGAAAAATGGAGCTGGCTCTGGTCTAAACTGAACTTTTCTCGGAAAGCGGCAGTGAGGAATATGATCCGCTATAAAAAGAGGTTCTTTATGACGATCTTCGGGATCGCGGCTTCAACGGCCCTGCTGCTGGTAGGATTCGGACTGAAGAACAGTGTGTCGGAAATTTCCAGAGGGCAGTTTGGACGCCTGCAGCGCTACAATTCAGAGATCATATTGTCGAACACGGATGTGGCGGCTATGGATGAGCTGGAAGAAACCCTGGACAGCGATTCGGATGTAAAGAGCTATATGCGTATTTATCGCTCCGCGGTGCAGGCGGGAAAGAAGGACAAAGAGGAGACGGTTTACCTGACGGTGCCGGAGGATTACACAAACCTGAATAAGTATATGAGCCTGAAGAAACGCGGTTCTAAAAAGGCTTTCCATATTCAGGAGGACGGCGTGATCATCAGTGAAAAGCTGGCAAAACTTTTGCATGTAAAGGCGGGAGACAGCATTTATCTGATGGATGACGAGAACTACCGGACGGAAGTCAAGATCACAGCCGTCACGGAAAATTATTTCCGCCATTATGTGTATATGTCGCCGGCGCAGTATGAGGAGCTTTATGGCGGCGCGCCCTCTTACAATGAGATCTTTACCATCAACAGCAAAACAACGGAAAAATTTGAACAGCAGATGGGAGAGAAATATCTGGCGCTGGATGCCGTGGGCACCATTGTTTTCAACTCCAACACGGAGCAGACCATCAACGATATGCTGAAAAATATGGATATGATCATTCTTATACTGATCGTGTCCGCTGCGCTCCTGTCCTTTGTGGTGTTGTATAATCTGAACCACATCAACATCACGGAACGGCGCAGGGAGCTTGCAACGATGAAAGTACTGGGATTCCATAACGGGGAGCTGACGATGTATGTGCTGCGGGAAAATATCCTGCTGACGGTAATCGGTGTTCTCATCGGCGTGGTTTTGGGTATTTTCCTCCACCGGTTTGTGATCGCCACGGCGGAGCTGGATATGATCATGTTCGGCAGAGTGATTCATCCTTTGAGTTATCTGTTCAGCATCCTGCTGACCTTTGTTTTTGCGGCGGGGGTCAATGGGATTATGCACAGGAATATGAAAAAGATCGACATGGTGGAATCTTTAAAGAGTGTGGAATGACCTGTTCGACAACTTATGAAGTAAAGTGCATAAAAATATGATATATGATAAAGAAAATGACAGCATAACGCATAAAATGACTTGACAGAAAAGGAATAAAACTATAAAATATTTTTGTAGCTGATGATGCGTAGGCTGAAAAGGATTTTGTATTTGCAGAGAGGCAGATGAGGTACATTCATCTGCCCTTTTTGTGTCATAGGTAATTCGGTGATTTGGTGGATTTCCAGATTTCCCATGACATCACAGCCCCGCCGGTCGGGGCGGGCACGCAATCGATCATTCCATATTATTCCTCTGAGAAGATCTCAGAGGGCAGAATACGCACGTTTGCTTTAGCTTATTAAAGTGATAAAGGAGTGGAAGTATGCTAAAGTACATTGTAAAGCGTATTGTCATTGCAATTGTCACCATTTTTGTAGTGGCAACGCTGACCTTCTTCCTGATGAACGCAGTTCCAGGCGGACCCTTTCAGGCAGAAAAGTCCATATCCGCTCAGGCTCGTGCCAATCTGGACGCCAAGTACGGACTTGACAAGCCGATTTTTCAGCGGTATCTGACTTACATGAAAGACGCCCTTCATGGTGACTTCAGTGAGAGTCTGAAGCAGAGAGGCCGTTCGGTCATCTCTATTATCACCACCAAGTTCCCGGTATCTGCAAGAGTAGGCGGTATGGCAGTGCTGCTGTCACTGATTATCGGGATTCCATTGGGATGTATCGCGGCACTAAACCGGGGAAAGGCGCTGGATAATGTGATCATTGTTCTGGCTACCTGTGGGATCGCGATACCCAGTTTCGTGATCTGCACGCTTTTGTTGTATTTCATTGGCGCAAAGCTGCAGTGGCTGCCTACTTACGGCCTGTCCAGCTGGAAGCATTATATTATGCCGGTGATTTCCATTGCAGTTTACCCCACGGCGTACATTACCCGGCTGATGCGCTCCTCCATGCTGGATGTGCTGGGTCAGGACTATATGCGCACCGCCAGGGCAAAGGGATTGTCACAGGGGGTATCCCTGTTCAAGCACGCCCTGCGGAACGCAATCATTCCTGTGGTTACTTATGTAGGGCCCATGCTTGCCTATACGATCACGGGAAGTATGATCGTGGAGAAGATTTTCACGATCCCGGGGCTTGGCAGTGAGTTTGTAAGCTCGGCGCTGAACAGAGACTACACGGTGATCATGGGTACGACGATATTCCTTGCCACGTTGATGGTGCTGATCAATGTGCTGGTGGATATTGTTTATACGATCATCGATCCCCGTATCAAACTGAAATAGAAAGGAGAAAATAAGATGAAGACAAATCCTTTGAGCATGCAGCTCAGGCTTGATCCAGAAGATTTTCTCCCGGCCTCTCAGGAGGAAAAGCAGGGCCTTGTCGTGATGCGGGAGAGCGTTGGCTTCTGGAAAGACGGCCTGCGCAGGCTTATGAGAAATAAAATTGCCATGGTCAGCCTGTTCTTTATTGTTGTGATCATGATTTTTTCATTTATTGTTCCGGCGTTTTATCCTTACCGGTATGAGCAGCAGATCAAGGGCTCCGAAAACCTGAAGCCCATGGAATATTCCGAGAAAGAGCTGGCGCAGAAGGAAGCCGGGGAGGACATATTTCCCCACGTGCTGGGCACGGATAAGCTGGGACGGGATTATGCCATCCGCGTGATGATGGGCAGCCGGATCTCCCTGATCGTAGGTTTGGTTGCGGCTGTGATCATTCTTGTGATCGGTTCCGTGATCGGTTCCATAGCCGCCTTTTTCGGCGGATGGGTGGATATGATCATCATGCGTATCGTGGATCTGATCTATACGGTGCCGGATATCCTGCTGATCGTTCTGTTATCTACAGTTATGAAGCAGCCCATTGAAGATCTCGCCACTAAGCCCGGATTCGGGTGGATGCAGATGCTGGGCCCGAACATGATCAGTATTTTTATCGTGTTTGCCCTTCTTTACTGGGTAGGTATGGCGCGTATGGTGCGCGGACAGATACTGACATTGAAGCAGAGCGAGTATGTGACTGCCGCCAGGGCGCTGGGCGCCGGCAGCGGAAGGATCATTAAAAAGCATCTGCTGACGAACTGCATCGGTACGCTGATCGTGGTTACCACGCTGCAGATTCCTTCCTCTATTTTTACGGAAAGTTTTCTCTCCTTTGTGGGAATCGGCGTGGCGAGGCCGACCCCGTCTCTGGGTTCTCTTGCCAGCGATGCGGTAAACGGGTTTGGCACATACCCTCATTTGTTGTTTATCCCTGCACTTTTGATCAGTCTGATCATCCTGAGCTTCAACCTGTTCGGAGACGGACTGCGGGATGCCTTTGATCCCAAGCTGAAAGACTAAAGAAAGGAAGCGTGAATCATGAGTGAATATCTGGTAAATATTGAAGACGAACGCCTTTCTTTCTTTACGCCGGCAGGAGAGGTCAAAGCATTGAACGGCGTGACGATCCGCGTAAAGGAAGGGGAAGTTCTGGGCATCGTAGGCGAGTCCGGTTCCGGCAAGTCCGTTACCGCGTACAGCCTTATGGGCCTGACAGCCTATCCCGGAAAACTGATAGGCGGACAGTTGTACTTTAACGGTCATCATATCAATGACATGACGGAGAAGCAGATGCGCAAAATGCGGGGGAATGAGGTGTCTATTATCTTTCAGGACCCCATGACCAGTTTGAATCCCGTGTATACCATCGGCAATCAGATCCGGGAAGTGATCCTGCTTCATACAGACAAAACCAAGAAGGAAGCCCAGGAAAGGGCGATAGAGCTACTGAAACTGGTAGGGATCAATGAACCGGAGAAGCGGCTGAAACAGTATCCGCATGAGCTGTCCGGCGGTATGCGGCAGCGTGTGATGATTGCCATTGCGCTGGCCTGTGAGCCCAAGCTGCTCATTGCGGATGAGCCTACCACTGCTCTGGATGTGACTATTCAGGCTCAGATCCTGGAGCTGATGATAGAGCTGAAGGAAAAACTGGGCATGGCGATCATTATGATCACCCATGATCTGGGCATAGTAGCCAGTACCTGTGAGCGTATTGCCGTGATGTATGCGGGAAATATCGTGGAGTACGGCACCACAGAAGATATTTTCTACAATCCAAAGCATGAATATACAAAGGGCCTGATCCGCAGTATTCCCCGTATGGATGCAAAGGAGCATACCAGACTGATACCCATTGAGGGAACTCCGGTGGATATGCTGAACCCGCCGAAGGGATGTAAGTTTGCGTCCCGCTGCGAGAAATGTATGAAAATCTGTCTCACAGAGATGCCGCCGGTCACCCAGTTCGACGAGATCCATTATACACAGTGTTGGCTGAACCAGAAGGAGGAAATGGAGAAGAACGGACAGGCTGCGCCGGCAGCAGATTCTGAAGAAGCCAAAGGAGGTGCTGCAAATGAGTGAATTGGTCAAAGTGGAACATCTGAAGCAGTATTTTCCGGCGGGAGGCTTCGGGAGTAAGAAAAAATATGTGAAGGCCGTGGATGATGTGAGTTTTTCCATCCAAAAGGGGGAAACCCTTGGTCTGGTAGGCGAGTCCGGCTGTGGCAAGACCACCACGGGACGAAGCCTTCTGCGGCTTTATGAACCTACCGCAGGCCGTATTACGTATGAAGACCGTGTGATCTTTGACAGCGGCGATGTGCCCTACACGGACGAAAGCGGAAATTCTGAAAAAGATCAGAACGGGAATATCAAATACGGCAAAAAAACGGCGGTGAATATGTTGCCTTACCGCCGCAAGATGCAGATCGTATTTCAGGATCCTTACGCAAGTCTGGATCCCCGTATGACGGTAGGAGATATCGTGGGAGAGGCCATTGATATTCATAAGCTGGCTCCCTCCAAGAAGGAACGGTATCAGCGGATCATTGAGCTGCTGGAATGTGTGGGACTGAACTCCGAACATGCAAACCGTTATCCCCATGAGTTCTCCGGCGGACAGCGGCAGCGTGTAGGTATTGCCCGGGCGCTGGCGGTAGATCCCCAGTTCATTGTCTGCGATGAGCCGATCTCGGCGCTGGATGTTTCTATTCAGGCTCAGGTGGTGAACATGTTTGAGGATCTGCAGGAGTCCATGGGCCTCACGTATCTGTTTATCGCCCACGACTTGTCGGTGGTGAAGCATATTTCCAACCGCATTGGCGTCATGTATCTGGGCAAGCTGGTGGAGCTGGCTGACAGCTATGAGCTTTGTTTCCACAGCGTACATCCCTACACCCGCAGCCTGATCTCCGCCATTCCCATCGCTGATCCCGTGACAGCCCGGAACAGCAAGCGGATCGTACTGGAGGGGGATGTGCCCAGCCCGTTAAATCCGCCTTCCGGATGCCGTTTCCGAACCCGGTGCCCTTATGCCACCGAGCAGTGCGCGGCGGAGGAGCCGGTCTTCAGGGAAGTGTCAAAAGGGCATTTTGCTGCCTGTCATCATCTTGACAAGGTGAACTAAAAAGTGTATTTTAATATATGGTAGCAATTCCATTTAATGGATTGTACGATATCACCAATCAAATTTATGAAGGAGGATTCTTATGAAAAAGAGAATGCTGTCACTGATGCTTGTACTCGCTATGGCAGCCTGCCTTGTTCTTGCAGGATGCGGCAAAGATGAGAGTGGAAGCAAAGGTGGTAACGACGCACAGTCTGGTAACGACGGCGGCGAAAAGCAGCTGGCGGTACAGATCGGTCCCAATCCCGAGACCATTGATCCGGCGCTGAATTCAGCTGTTGACGGCGGTAATATGCTGCTTCACAACTTTGAGTGCCTGCTCACTGTTGCAGAGGACGGAACGATCAAAGAAGGACAGGCTGAGAAATGGGAGCAGTCAGAGGATGGTCTTACATGGACCTTCCATCTTCGTGACGGATTAAAGTGGTCCGACGGTTCCGACCTGACCGCTGAGGATTTTGTTTACAGCTGGAAGCGTGTTTGTGATCCTGAAACAGCTGCGCCTTATGCAGAGACTGTTTTGGGTATGGTGAAAGGTTTTGCCGAGGCACAGGCAGGCGATCTGGATGCACTTGGAGTATCTGCTCCCGATGCAAAGACATTGGTTGTTGAGCTTTCAAGCCCTTGTACATTCTTTGAAAGCCTTGCTGCATTTGCGACTCTGAGCCCTGTTCAGAAGGCGACGATCGAGGCAAACGGCGACTCATGGGCGACCCAGCCTGAGACTTATGTTTCCAACGGTCCCTTCTATGTGACTGAGTGGATCCCTTCTCAGGAGATCGTTATGAGCAAGAATCCCTATTACTGGGATGCGGATTCCATTAAGCTGGACAGCATCAAGTTCGTGCTGATGGAGGATCCCAACGCAACATTCAGCGCTTACAATAACGGCGAGATCCTGCTGGCAAAGGATGTTCCCACAGAGGAGATCCCCAGCCTTGAGGGTAACGATGAGTTCTATGTTGATCCGATCATCGGCACCTATTATATTTCCCTGAACGATTCAAAAGAGCCTTTCACCAATGAGAAGGTTCGTAAGGCACTGAGCCTTGCTATCGACAGAGAGTATGTTGCCAATACACTGATGCAGGGTACCTATTCACCGGCTTACAACTTTATGGGTCCCGGCTGGATGGATACAGACGGCAAAGAATTTATTGACAATTCCAATAATGGACAGCCCTATATCAGCGATGATTATGAGGCGAATCTGGCAGAGGCGAAGCAGCTGCTTGCAGACGCCGGATATCCCAATGGCGAAGGCCTTCCGAATTTAGTATATTCTACAAATGAAGCCGGTTACCATGTTCCGCTGGCTGAGTATCTGCAGCAGGCATGGGCCGAGTTAGGCGTGAACGTGCAGCCTGAGATTGTTGAGTGGTCAAGCTTTACTCCTCAGCGTCGTGAAGGTAATTATGATATTTCCCGTAACGGCTGGGTAGGCGATTACTCCGATCCTTCCAATATGCTGGATCTGCTGTACTCCACCAACGGCAACAACGACGGAAAATTCAATGATGCCGACTATGATGCGGCGATGGAAGAATCTCGTACAACCATCGATCCTGCCACCCGTTCCGCAGCACTGCACAAGGCAGAGGATATTCTGATGGAGAAGACAGCATGTATCCCCGTTGCATACTACAACGACTTCTGGCTCCAGAGCCCGAAGCTGAAGGGAACATGGCATTCTGCTACAGGTTATTGGTATCTGATGTACGCAGATATTGAAGAATAAAGATACGGATAAAAATATGGATTGAAGAGGGTGCCGCAAAATGGAAGACCAGGAGATGAATTTCATTTTGCGGCGCTTCTTTTTTGTAGGGTATATCGGTGAAAGAAAGGTGGCGCAATGAGAAAAAAGAGCATTTTGGCAGGGATTTTGATAGCATGTATGCTCCTGACGGAGCTGCCGGTGCATACAATGCCCGTAAAAGCCGCGGACAGATATTTTCCCCAGGACGAAACACAGATCCGGTTTCCCGGTGTGGCGAACCGAAAGGTGTCTGAGTTTAATCCCAGCTTTTTTTCGGTGACCGGTTTTGCCGGGAAAAGTGTCAATCTGGATAACAGAGTGCAGTATATCGGGAGTGACGCTTACCGAAGGGTAACAAGCGAGGAAGAGTTCTTGAAAGCGCTGGAGGATGCAAGACGCGGCAGCGTGAAGGTGATCGAGATCGCGGCGGACATGGAGCTTGGGTGGAATTCCCTTTCTGACGAGGCAAAGAAAATGACCTCCATGATCCGAGAATACGGCTGGGAGGCGAGAGTGGATGTGATCACCAATCCCTCGATACTGGAAAAGGGCGTGTCTCAGCTGGAGCTTTCCGATATTCATGGACTGACGATTTTCTCCTGCGCCGGCAATACAATAAAACATGCGGAGTGGAAGCTGCAGGGCAGCTGCTCCGACATCATTATCCGTAACCTTAATTTTGATGAAATGTGGATGATGAATGACGAGTCGGACGGCGACAATTTTGCCACAGGATGGACGCTGCTGAAATTAAACGGCGTGAAGGGCGTCTGGATCGATCACTGCTCCTTCAGCATCGCTTATGACGGCAACATGGATTCCGAGAACGGCGCTTCGGACATGACAACCTCATGGTGCAGCTACTGCCTTCCGGCAGAGACAGATCCGGATCACAACGGAATGATCTATAAGACCTTTACTTATATGGAAGAGCGGTATAAAATGGGTCTGGAAGAAGGAACGGTATACGGAAAAATCCGCGAAGAAGCAAAGGGCGATCTGGGTAAGATCATGGCTTATGAAGCCTACCACAAGGGATTCAACATGAACGGTTCCGGGGAAAAGGATTTTAAGGACAGCGTCGGAAATGAGGATGGCAACCAGCGGCTACATCTGACTATGGCTTATAATAAGGTTTCCAACATCATTCAGCGGTTCCCGCTGGTTCGTCAGGGTACGGTGAACATTATCAACTGCTGTCTGGACAATTCCGGGCACAAGGCCGCGGCCGAAGCGCTGGGAAGAACGGTAACCACCACTGCCGCCAGCGCGCGGGCAGGGGCATCTGTAGGGATGGACACCTGTGTATTTGACGGCGTGGATCGGATCGTTGAAGGCAACGAAAGGAACCTGCGCGACGGGAACAACAAAGAGTGGGGCGACGTTTTTGTCAATGCCCGGAACCATACGCTGATCGTAAATTCCAAGATCAAAGGCGCAGGCGAAAACGGCGGCGATTATGTGGGCAGCAGCTGGGATAACGGCGGCGATAACCCCTTCATCGGAGACGCGGCTGCATATTGGAACGACGGGAAAAGCACACTGGGATCCTTTGCATGGTTTTCCCATATTGAAAACGTGGATCAGTATGTGAGAGAACAGCTGCCGGATGCGCCGTTTACCTTTACGTATGACGAAAAACTGCCCTATGATTATCAGGTGCTGCCTCTGGAAGAGGTGGAGGACACGGTGGGTAAGTACGCAGGGGCTTATGTGTTGAACGAGGAGCCGGAATTTTGGCTGAGTACGGAATATTCCGCTGATAGTACGATAAAGACAGCGGAGGAAAAAGGCGTGTATATTCCCGCTGAGGATCTGAAACTGGATATAGGAGCGGAAGGCATGGCGCTTTATGTGGATGAGATGAAGCAGATCACGGCGGACATTGTTCCTTCACATGCCGCCGACCGGGTCATTCAGTGGATCTCTTCTGATCCGGAAGTGCTGGAGATCAAAGATTCCGGTCTGGCCATTGCCAGAAAAGAGGGAAAGGCCACAGTGACAGCTTCCATTGAAAGGAAGGACGGCAGGACTGTTTCAAAAGCCGTTACAGTATCAGTGCTGGTGCCCCTTGTGAATGAGCTGATCATCGAAAATGCGCCGAAGACCATTTATCTTGGAGATGAGAATACGCCTGCCGAGCGGATACAACTAAAGGTAAAGGCGCTTCCGGAAAATGCAGGGAATAAGGAGGTCACGTGGACTTCCAGCAATCCGGATGTGCTGCAGGTGGATGAAAACGGTGTGCTGACGCCGGTAAAGGCAGGAAGCGGCGTCCGGATCACCTGTACATCTCTTGGAAATCCGGAGGTATCGGTAAGCGCCCGTATTTCTGTCAGAGCGGGAGCAAATCCCAATCCTTCACAGACGCCGTCGGAGGAGCCCAGTGAAGCCCCTTCACTGGCGCCGTCAGAAAAACCCAGCGAAGCCCCTTCACAGGCGCCGTCGGAGGAGCCCAGCGAAGCTCCTTCACAGGCGCCGTCAGAAGAGCCCAGCGAAGCTCCTACCCGGCAGCCCGCCGTATTGGGGGATCTTGACGGTGACGGCAGGGCGGCGTCCGAGGATGCGCTGATGATCTTACAGTATGTGGTGAAGCTGCGGAAGCTCACCGCCGGCCAGCTTGATGCCGCGGACATGAACGGCGACGGAGAGACGACAGCCGATGACGCGCTGCTGGTGCTGCAGAAGGCGGTGCGGTTGATCAGCGAAGTCTTTCCTGCAGGAAAATGACGGCAGAGGTTTGAGCGGAGCGTCTCAAACCCCATTGATGCCCTGTATAGTCTCATAACGCTTCGGAATGGAGATTTTTATGAAGGAACTGATCAAAAGAATACTGCCCGATAAACTGGTGAAAGCGATTTACTATTTGAGAAAATACGGGATGAAAGCGCTGCTGAACCGGGTATTCCGGGGTATCGATCGGGACAGACCTCAGGGGAAAAAGGCAATCTCCTACGACAAATGGAGAAAACTGCACAGCCCTTCCAGGGAAGAACTGGAAAACCAGAGGAACAGCATACTGCCAAACGGACCGAAGATCAGTATCGTAGTTCCGCTGTTCCGAACGCCGGAAAAATTCCTGACTCAGATGATCGATTCCGTGCGGCAGCAGACTTACCCGCATTGGGAGCTGTGTCTGGCAAACGGAGATCCTTCGGATGAGACAGTGAAGAAGGTGTTGGCGCGGTATCTGGCGGAGGATTCCCGGATCAAGGCAAAGGATCTGAAAGAAAATCTCGGCATTTCCGGCAATACAAACGCGGCTCTGCAAATGGCGGAGGGAGAATTTATCGGACTTTTGGATCACGACGATCTGCTGGCGCCGGAAGCATGTTATGAGGCGGTAAAGCGCATTACAGCCAACCCGGGGATCGATGTGCTCTACAGTGATGAAGATAAGGTGTCCATGGATACAACCCGTTATTTTGAGCCCCATTTTAAGCCGGATTTCAATCTGGATCTGCTCCGGGGGAATAATTATATCTGTCATTTTTTCCTTGTGCGGAAGAAACTTCTGGAGCAGGTAGGAGGATTCCGGAAAGAATATGACGGGGCTCAGGACTATGACCTGATCCTGCGCTGCTGCGAGGCGGCAGGGGAGATCTGCCATATTCCCAAAGTACTCTATCACTGGCGGATGCACCAACAGTCTACGGCTCAGAATCCAGAGAGCAAGATGTACTGTTATGACGCGGGAAAGCGGGCCATTGAGGCCCATCTGCAGCGGACGGGCGTGAAAGGAGAGGTTTCTTATACAGAAAATCTGGGCTTTTACCGGGTAAAATATCCGGTAACGGGCACGCCTCTTGTATCTATTTTGATCCTGAACAGGGACGAGAAGGAAACACTGCAGAAGTGTATTCAATCTGTCATGGAAAAATCCACATATACCAATTATGAAATCGTGATCGTGGAGAACAACAGCCAACAAAGGGAAACCTTTGCTTACTATGAAGAATTGGAGAAAACAGATCATATCCGCGTGATCACCTGGAAGGGGAAGACATTTAATTATTCCGCGCTGAATAATTTCGGCGTTCGCTATACAAAGGGCGAATATCTGATCTTTTTGAATAATGATGTGGAATTGATCACGGAAGACTGGATCGAGGAGCTTCTGGGGCACTGCCAGCGCCCGGAGGTAGGCATTACCGGGGTAAAGCTGTATTACCCGGACGATACGATCCAGCACGGAGGCGTGATTATCGGGCTGGGCGGCCTTGCGGGACATGCTTTTACCGGGCTTTCCAGAGAAAATGTCGGGTATTTTCGCCGGGCGTCCATGCAGGCGGATCTGTCTGCGGTAACGGCGGCCTGCATGATGGTTCGGCGCAGTGTTTTTGAGCAGGCGGGAGGTTTTGACGAGCGTTTGGCAGTGGCCTTTAATGATGTGGATTTCTGCCTGCGGGTGAGAGAGCTGGGATTTCTGGTGGTATATGACCCTTATGTGGAGTTGTATCACTATGAATCCAAGACAAGAGGGTACGAAAATACGCCGGAGAAGCAGGCGCGGTTCGAGGGAGAGGTGGCTTATGCTACTGAGAGATGGGCGGCGCTGCTGGAAAAAGGAGATCCCTGCTACAATCCCAACCTGTCTTTGACAGAAGGACACTATGAACTGAGATAAACAAACTGCTGCATGAGAAAGCAGAAGGGCTTTGGAAGTCGGTTTATGACTTCCAAAGCCCTTTTTTGTTCTCGGATGATCCGATCGGCCGGATCGCTGGATGCGCGCTATTCTAATTCTGTGAGAGGAGCAGCATTTGTCACAATTCCAAGTTCCTTCAGGGCTTCAATAGTGTGAACCATGGAAGCCTCCAGCGTGATATCATTGGATAGATAGCTGCCGTCCTTGTCTTTGATGTCAAACACAAGTATCTGCTCATAGTATGTGTGCTGGGTTGTGTAGAAGATCGAGCCGCTCTGGGAGGAAGCGCCGGTATCATCATCCGGAAAACAGGTGTACCATGTGACGTTGCCCTCCTCAATATCCTTTAAAAAGGCTTCCAGGATTTTCAGGCATTTTTCTCTGGACAGTGTGCGGGTGTGGTAGTTATCAGCGTTAACAGCAGAGAAATCTGTGAATTCCCCTGACACAATATTCTCCATTTGAAAATCATTTCCCAGATAATGGGTTTTCGTCACCTCTTTGCTGTTTACAAGACTATAATAAGAGAAGATCATAGAGGTGGGGTCTGTCAGAGAATCATTGTTGTAGGGAATTGCGTACTCCCTCGAAATGGTACTGCCATTCTTCAGATGGTATTCTATAGATATCCATTGCCTGTTGTCGTAGTGATCAGAAGCCAGACGGCGTTCAATGAGCTGTTTGTTCTGCAGGATCTGCTTATGGAGAAGGATCAGCTGACGGATGGTGGTTTCCTCAGACAAAGAGGAGCGGTAGTCGCTGTCATCCAGCAGGTTGACGGAACTGACCTCCTCCGCTTGGGGTATCCGCCTTTCAAAGCCGAAAACGTCCAGTTCCAGACACAGCATCAGCGCCAGCGCGCAGAAGGAAAATACACAAAAGCCTTTTATGGATTTCCGGAAAATGAAGAATTTTTTGGAAAACAGCATCTTGGAGCCGAAAAACCCGAAAAAGGCGCCTGCGATGAACAAAACCATTGTGATATAAGGATTCAGCTGGGGCGAACTGCTGAAGCTCAGCACGATGTCAACAAGGATAAGCCCTGTGCCGGTAGCCGCAAGGGTCTGGAAGATCCATTGAGTGTTTTTGAAGGCAAGCACGTCGCCGGCACATTCGATCCGGCGTTTTTTGTACAGGAACAGGCTGACGGCGAGCAAAAGCAGCGCCACCGCCAGGTAGATCCCGATCATTCTAAAGTCGTAGGAAAAGCTGTTTACCCGCGTTATATTGTCCGAATGGATCGCCCCGTTGTAGCCCACAAAGGTGATCAGAGCGGCAATCGGAGAATAGGGTTTATAAATGGTCATCATATTTGAATAACCGTAAGAGCCGAAGATAAACAGGTCTTGGAGTGTAGCGCATAAAATACCGATCCAGAAAGACAGCAGATGAAAAATGGCATATAGCACCGGCGCCATAAACAAATGGGCGGACAGCATGCAGCAGAAGACCGCGATAGAAAAGAACACGATGGTGATCAGTGCATATCCCGCCAGCAGTTTTGCCAGCATAAGCTGAAGAGGAGAACCCATTCCAAGTCCTGCCAGTATGGCGGCGCCTTCATTGATCAGCACTGGGATCAGCAGCAGTGTAAGCCCCGCCAGCAGGTGGGAGACGAACAATCCGGTGCGGCTGACAGGCAGGGCGTGGAACATATTCGCAGGCCGCTCCTTGAACAGATAGTTGAAGATGAGCAGCGCCGCAAAGATGGAGGCGCAGGCAATTCCAAATATCACTGCAAAGGAAAGACTGCGCTGCAGCTGCATGACAGATTTCAGATGGTCAAACTGTGTGCTGAAGGAAACAGAACTGCAGGAAAGCGCCGTGGGTACGGGGATCAGCAGCGCAAGGATCAGCGTGTAGCAGATACACCACGGGAAAAACCGTTTTAATGTTTTAAAATAAATGGTTCTGTTAAAGAACGATATCTTTGATTCCATACTCAGCACCTCCTAATTCGTAAATAAAGATCTCCTCCAAAGTAAGGGGAAGAGTGTCGATCATCACCGGAGCAAAGGGCGCCAGCAGTTCTGTTGCCCGCTGGGGCGTTTCCCGGATGATGATGGTATAGACCCGCCCGATATTGGAGATATGCAGAATGGGCAGTTCTTTGGGGAAAACCGGAAGATCCTGTTCAAAGATGACCTGGAGCTTGCTGGTCTTTCCCTGCAGGTCAGAGAGAGAACGCTCCAGTCTGAGTTTGCCTTTGTCCATGATGCCCACACTGTCGCAGACATCCTCCAGCTCCCGCAGATTGTGAGAAGATACCAGGACCGTCACCTCATGCTCCGCCACATCCGACATCAGAAGGCTCCAGATCTGCCTGCGCATGATGGGGTCAAGACCGTCCACCGGCTCATCCAGAATGATCACATCCGGCATACAGCAGATAGACAGCCAGAAAGCGGCCTGCTTCTGCATACCTTTGGAGAGCTTCCGAAGGCTGCGCTTTTCATCGATAGTGGGAAAAGCCTCCCGAAGCAGTTTATAACGCTCCGTGCTGAAATTCGGATAAATGCCCCGGTAAAAGTGCATCATATCCTGAAGAGAATCGTTCAGGAAGAAAAACAGGGAGTCGGGAATATAAGCGATTCTGCTTTTCAGCGCCGGGTTTTCATAGACCGGCTGTCCGTCGATGAGGATCTCTCCCTCGTCAGGCCGGTAAATACCTGTCAGATGGCGGATAATGGTGGATTTCCCGGCGCCGTTGGGTCCTACCAGGCCATAGATGCTTCCTTTTCTTACGTGCAGGGAGAGATGATCAAGGGCGGTAAAGCCGTCAAAGGTTTTCGTCAGATTTTTTACTTGGATCACGGTGTGGCATCTCCTTTCCAGATAATTTTTTCAGCCGGTCAACCATAGAAGAAAGAGGCTCGCCGAGAGAGAGCAGTTCTTCTGCGGTCTTGTCAAGCTGCCGGTACAGACTCTCCTTGTAGATGTTGGATACATAGCTTTGAGGGGAAACATAAGAGCCTTTGCCGGGAATCGTATAAATATAGCCTTCGGATTCCAGTTCTCTGTACGCCCGCTGGATGGTATTGGGATTGATGGCAAGGGTTGTGGCCATCTCCCGCACGGAGGGGAGCTTTTCATCCTGCCGGACAGCGCCGGAGACGACCAGCTTGCCCAGAGCATCCTTCACCTGTTCGTAAATCGGGCGGGAATCTCTGTGATTTAATTGAATCAAGTGCGGTTCTCCTTTCTTGCGTATCAACTGTATTATATGTGTTAATACAGTGATAATACACTGGATAGGAAGAAATGTCAACTATTTTTTTATCATAAAATAAAAAAAGCAGGGCGCAGGAAAATCAATGCGTTCGTATTGACAAAATGTGACAAATGTAATATCATTTGTATAATGAAATTTTTTGAAATTATGCTTGTATTTTTGATGAAAATGATGTATGATAGCAATATAGAACAAAAGTTCGCATGATAAGATCAGCAAGCAGGCGTCAAAAGGACTGCATAAGATCGAATAAAAAGGAGACTGCAGATCATGATGAAAGAAGAAAAGATGAAAGCATTGAGCGCGGCGCTGTCTCATATTGAGAAGCAATACGGAAAAGGCTCGGTGATGAAGCTGGGGGATTCTTCCGTTAATATGAACATCGAAACCATTCCTACCGGCTCCCTCAGCCTGGATATCGCATTGGGACTGGGCGGCGTACCCAAAGGCCGTGTGGTAGAGATTTACGGCCCGGAATCCAGCGGCAAGACCACCGTCGCCCTTCACATGGTGGCGGAGGTGCAGAAGCAGGGCGGTATTGCCGGATTCATTGACGCGGAGCACGCGCTGGATCCCGTATATGCCCGCAATATCGGCGTGGATATAGACAACCTGTATATTTCCCAGCCGGACAACGGCGAGCAGGCGTTGGAGATCACGGAAACGATGGTGCGCTCCGGCGCAGTGGATATCGTGATCGTGGATTCGGTTGCAGCACTGGTGCCAAAGGCCGAGATCGACGGCGATATGGGAGACAGCCATGTGGGCCTCCATGCCCGCCTGATGTCACAGGCGCTGCGGAAGCTGACGGCAGCCATCAGCAAGTCCAACTGCGTGGTGATCTTTATCAATCAGCTTCGTGAGAAAGTCGGGATCATGTTCGGCAATCCGGAGACGACTACCGGTGGCCGGGCGCTGAAATTTTATGCCTCCATCCGTATGGATGTGCGCAGGATCGAGTCCCTGAAGCAGGGCGGAGAGGTCATCGGCAACCGCACCCGCGTAAAGGTTGTGAAGAATAAGGTTGCGCCGCCGTTCCGTGAGGCGGAGTTTGATATTATGTTTGGCAGGGGAATTTCCAGAGAAGGCGATGTGCTGGATCTGGCCGCAAATCTGGATATCATCAATAAGAGCGGCGCATGGTACGCATACGAAGGAAACAAGATCGGACAGGGCCGGGAGAATGCGAAGACCTATCTTGGGGAGCATCCGGATGTCATGGCGGAGGTAGAGGCAAAGGTAAGAGCCCATTATCATTTCGGTGCTTCGGAGGAGAACGGCGAGGACACTGCCAATGCAAAAGAGACCGGAGAAGCCCAAAAGGATGATATCCTTCCGGAGGTCTGAATCATAAAGGCATGAGAGAATGAGGATCCGCCTGCAGCCTGAGAGGCAGGGGCGGGAGACGGAGACGGCCATGGAGGAAGAAAGAGCCAAAATTCTGCAGAAGGCGAAGTCCAGAGCCCTTTATCTGCTGGGAGATATGCCCAGAACAGAAAAGCAGCTGCGGGAAAAGCTGATGAAGACCGGTTATCCGGAGGATGTGATCCGGGAAGTGATAGCCGCCATGAAGGAATACCGGTACATCGATGATCGGCAGTATGCGGAGGATTATATCGCATCCAGAAGCCGGCGCAAGAGCCGGAGAGTGATCTGCATGGAGCTGCAGCAGAAGGGAATTTCCGGAGAAATTCTGGAATCCCTCTCTGACCGGTTTTCAGAGAACAGTGAGCTGGAGCTGATCCGGCGGCTGATTCTCAAAAAAAAGGTGGATGTTTCACAGGCCGAACCCCAGGAGTTACAGAAGCTGTACCGGTATCTGGCGGGCAAGGGGTTTTCTTATGAAGATATCCGCAGTGTGATCGGACAGATGCAGAGGGAACCCTATTTGTGAAATACACAGGATCGCGCCATGGAAGTGCGGTCAGTATGATCTGCGAATCTTACATAAGTATTAAATTTTACAAAAAAATGTTTACATAGTCGGGAAATGCTTGACAGCCTGCAAAAAACCGTTTAAAATTTATATGTTGTACTGTGTGAAAGTTTTTTTATTTCATAAATACACGGAAAACTAAATAAGGAGGTGCTCCTTGTGCCAGGTATTTTGATTACAGTGCTTGTCACTTTTGCAGTTACCGCCGTTGCAATGTGGTTTTTTGCTACATGGTATCACAAAAACGTTGCAAAGGAAAAGATCGGTAATGCAGAAGAGAAAGCACGACAGATCATAGACGATGCCTTGAAGACTGTGGAGATCGAGAAGCGCGGACTGGAAGAGGACAAGCGGAAATCCATGCTTGACCTCAAGGAGGAATCCATCAAGTCCAAGAACGAGCTGGAGAAAGAGATCCGCGAGCGCAGGAATGAAGTTCAGCGTATGGAACGCCGTGTCCTTCAGAAGGAAGAAGCCTTGGACAAAAAGGTGGACGCCGTGGAGCGGAAAGAGCAGAGCTACAACTCCAAGCTGGACGATCTGAACAGGAAGAAGGCTGAGATCGCAGAACTGCACGAGAAGCAACTACTGGAACTGGAACGAATTTCAGGTCTGACCTCCGAACAGGCAAAAGAATATTTATTGAAAAGCGTTGAAGACGATGTAAAACATGACACCGCCCTGATGATCAAAGAGATGGACGCCAGGGTAAAAGAAGAAGCCAATAAGAAAGCCAAGGAATATGTGGTCACTGCCATCCAGAAATGTGCAGCGGATCATGTGGCAGAGACAACGATCTCTGTAGTGCAGCTTCCCAGTGATGAGATGAAGGGAAGGATTATCGGACGTGAGGGCAGAAATATCCGCACGTTAGAGACCATGACCGGCGTTGAACTGATTATTGACGATACGCCGGAGGCAGTCATTTTGACAGCCTTTGATCCCATTCGCCGCGAGATCGCGCGGATTGCATTGGAAAAACTGATCGTGGACGGCCGGATCCATCCGGCGCGCATTGAAGAAATGGTAGAAAAAGCGCAGCGTGAGGTGGAGAACACGATCCGCGAGGAAGGTGAAAATGCAACCCTGGAGGTTGGCGTACATGGCATTCATCCGGAGCTTGTAAGGTTGCTGGGAAAGATGAAATTCCGTACAAGCTATGGGCAGAATGCACTGAAGCACTCTATTGAAGTGGCACAGTTATCCGGCTTATTGGCGGCCGAGATCGGTGTTGACGTCCGTCTGGCTAAAAGAGCAGGTCTGCTTCATGATATCGGCAAGGCCGTGGATCATGATATGGAAGGCTCTCATATCCAGTTGGGTGTCGAATTATGTAAGAAGTATAAGGAAGGCCCCGTTGTAATCAATGCTGTGGAATCTCATCACGGCGACGTGGAGCCTACATCCCTGATCTCCTGTATCGTGCAGGCTGCAGACGCAATTTCCGCTGCAAGGCCCGGCGCAAGAAGGGAGACGCTGGAAACTTATACAAATCGTTTGAAACAGCTTGAAGATATTGCGAACTCCTTTAAGGGAGTGGAAAAATCTTTTGCAATTCAGGCAGGCAGAGAAGTTCGTGTGATGGTAGTTCCCGAGAAGATTAGTGATGACGATATGGTATTACTGGCAAGAGATATTGCAAAGCAGATCGAAGCCGAGTTAGAATATCCGGGTCAAATCAAGATCAACCTGATTCGGGAATCCAGAGTTGCGGATTATGCAAAGTAATTGATTGGTAACAGAGGACAAGCCCGCAAACAATGATGTTTGGTGTCGTTGTTTGCGGGCTTTTTAAATTTTCTATTGAAAAGTAAATGAAAAGTATGTATACTATGATACGATATTGTAACATAAGAAAGAAGAGGATAAACATGTCATTAGAGTTATCAAGAAAAGCACTTGCAGTAAAACCTTCATCCACTTTGGCGATCACGGCAAAGGCAAAGGAACTGCGTCAGGCAGGAATCGACGTAGTGGGATTCGGAGCCGGTGAGCCGGATTTTGATACACCTGAGAACGTGTGCGATGCAGCGATTCAGGCAATTCATGACGGATTTACAAAATATACACCCGCATCCGGAATTATGGAACTGAAGGAGGCTGTTGCCGGAAAATTTGCGTCATTCAACAAGATCCACTATGATCCGGATCAGATCGTGATCAGCAATGGAGGAAAACATTCCCTGACCAATATTTGTATGGCGCTTTTAAATCCCGGGGATGAGGTGATCATTCCGGCGCCCTATTGGCTCAGCTATCCGGAAATGGTAAAGCTGGCAGACGGGATCCCGGTATTTGTCCGGGGCGAGAAGGAACAGGGTTATAAAGTGAACGCAGCCCAGATCGAGTCTGCCATCACACCGAAAACAAAGGCGCTGATCTTAAATACGCCCAGCAACCCTACCGGCATGATCTATTCCAGAGAAGAGCTGGAGGCCATTGCGGACGTGGCAGTGAGAAATGACATTTATGTGATAGCAGATGAGATGTATGAGTATCTTGTCTATGACGGGCTGGAGCATGTGAGCATCGCTTCTCTCAACGAGGAGATCTATAAGCGGACCATCACCTGCAGCGGCCTTGCAAAGGGATATTCCATGACCGGGTGGCGGATCGGTTATACCGGTTCTGCGAAGGAGATCGCAAAAGTGATGGGCAGTGTGCAGAGCCATGCCACCAGCAATCCCAATTCCATTGCCCAGAAGGCGGCTGTGGAGGCGATCACGGGCCCTCAGGACACCGTATCTGCAATGCTTAACGAATTTGACGCCCGCAGGCGATATATGTGCCGGCGGATCAAGGAAATGCCTTATATATCGGCACTGGAGCCCAAGGGCGCTTTCTACATGTTCGTAGATCTTTCCGGGGTGCTGGAGAAGAAATATAAAGGGGAACAGATCGGCAGCGCCGCAAGATTTGCGGATATTCTTATCAATAATTATCAGGTGGCGGCAGTTCCCTGTGCGGATTTTGGATTTGACGACCATATTCGTTTGTCTTACGCCATCTCCATCGAGCAGATCGAGAAGGGATTGGATCGGATCGAGGAAATGTTAAAGAAACTGGAATCATAAGGCTGGGCGTGAAGGACGCCCCACGGACGACCGTCCGCAGGACGGGGGAAAGAATCATTCCGTTATGAACGGTCATATAAAGAAACTCTCTGCCATATAATAAATGGACAGATTGCAGACGAGCTATAAAGCCGGCGCGGTGTGTACTGATTATGGCAGGGAGTGTTTTTTTATGCCGAAAACCGATTTCTTGACAGAACACTATAAAAATCTGCTGACACTGATCTTATTTGCGGGTCTGGTAATCGGCATGTTGACTGCGAACCTGTTTTTCAGAGATTATCTGGAGCAGGTGGACATGATGATCTCTGTCTTTTCACAGAAATATCAGTATACGGATATCGACGGAGCCGGGCTGCTGTTTTACCTGATGCGGGTTCGGCTTCCTGTCTTTCTCTTTTTGGCGATAGCAGGCCGGACCAGGTGGGGCGGGCTGTGTACGCTTTTCTATACGATGTGGATCGGATTTTCCGGCGGCATGCTTCTTGCCATGGCGTCCATCCGGCAGGGCTTTTCGGGGATTTTGCTGATCCTGGCATCTATGCTGCCGCAGTATCTTGTCTATATTCCGGGATTGTTACTATTATTTTATGGAGTTTTTACCATGGCGTCGGGAAAAAAGGGCGGCGCTGCAGGATCGGGAAAAAACAGAAAATACCTGCTTATTTTTGCGATCGCATTTTTCCTGTTCCTGATCGGGCTGATTCTTGAGGCTTATGTAAACCCCATATTTGTAAAAAGAATATTAAAAAATTATTAAACGAAACAACAAGATGTTGTGGAAATGATAAAATCATATAACGTATCTTGTGTTTTTGGGATAGAATCCCCACTTTCCCATAAAAAATAGCAAAAAATTGTTTGATTTTAGGACAAAAACGTCATATAATAGTATGTACAAACCAATTTTCGCAATTTCGGATGAAATATTTATGTAAAACTATGAGGGACGGCAAGATAAATGAAACGCATTGAGCAATACATTGCATATCTTCATAACGAAAAGAAACTTTCCAATAATACGGAAATTTCATACAAACGGGATCTGGATAAAATGGCCGGTTATATGGACAGTATCGGCGTCTCCGACGTATGTATGGTTACGCCGAGCGCGCTTCATTCTTATGTAGGGTATCTCCAGAGCAACGGATTTGCCACGGCAACGGTTTCCAGAAGCGTGGCGGCAATCAAATCCTTCTATAGTTATCTGTTTCAGGAAGGACAGATCAGGGATGATCTGTCAGTGGTACTTCATTCTCCTAAGATCGAAAAGAAGCTGCCGGATGTACTGACAGTGGAGGAGGTCAATCAGCTGCTGGCTCAGCCGGCAAAGGATACGCCCAAGGAGATACGGGACAAGGCGATGCTGGAACTGATGTATGCCACCGGGATCCGGGTGACAGAGCTGATTACTTTAAAATGCAGTGATGTGAACCTGTCAACAGGATTTATTACCTGCAGGCAGGGAGAAAAAGAGCGGATAATCCCATTTGGTTCGGAAGCCCGGAAAGCCCTGAAGCGGTATTTAAAGGAATCCAGACCGATCCTGACGAAAGAGACGAATTGTGCAGTACTGTTTACAAATTGCTCTGGCGGCACTATGAGCCGTCAGGGCTTCTGGAAACTGATCAAGGGCTATGCGCAGAAAGCAAATATACACACGGACATTACGCCCCATACGCTTCGCCATTCCTTTGCGGCCCATCTGGTGGAAAACGGCGCGGATTTAAGAGCGGTGCAGGAGATGCTGGGGCATTCCGATATTTCCACCACACAGATCTATGCCAATCTGAATAACAATCGGATCAGGCAGATTTACAGGCAGGCTCATCCCAGAGGATGAGGTGTCCTCCGGTTAGTGACAAAAAAACTGCGGCAATGAATTTTGCCGCAGTTTTTTTGCATTATAGAAAATCCACAGGAAATCTACAGGAAATCCTTATTGTGGGATTTGTTCTGTATTTTTTTGAAAATGCTGATAATCTTTTACTGAATTCCAGTTCCCGCCCCATGTGAATCCATGTTTGGTAAAGAGCTGGTAGCACAGGTCATTTTCATCAATCTTGTGAGGAAAATCCTGTGTGCGGTCAACGTAAGGGGCGCCCGCAGCCGGAGCCACAACGGTAACGCCGTCAGAGGAGGCCACATAAGGATTATAAAGTGGGTTGATGTCAATGCAGTACCCCCAGCTATGCTCCGAGATCGTGTTGGTTGTGCCGGTGGTGAGCCGGTAGTTAAAGGCGGATGTATTGTTGGCGTTCATGGATGCCGTATCATCTCCGCCAAAGTCGTCCACCAGCCGGACGCTTTCGATCTGGTATCTGGCCTGATACAGATCATAAAAGATCTCTGTCAGATCCTGTGCGATCAGCTTGCTGCATATCAGTTCTCCTTCTGCTTCCTGATCCTGAAAATTGATATACTTTACCCGCACGTAACTGAGTTTGTCAAAGGATATTTTCGTGTTGATTGATTCCTGATAGGAAAGATTACGGATTCGGTCCATCAGCTCCGTATTTCCGTCCACCGGTTCGTAATAAAACCCTTCTGTCAGTGTCACCCGCTGAGGAGATACCGGATATTGGGGGATCACATAAGGGGAAACGCCGGTGTTTACCGTTTGCCCGCCGACTGCACCTGCCGGGGGAAGGGGCGCTCCTGCCGACGATTGGAGCTGGGAATCGGCCGATGCCGTTTCCAGAGGAGCGGCGGTACCGTTATCTGCCGTTTCGGACCGGTCAAAGGACTTCACTGCGGCAAAATCGCTGAACTGCAGAAAAGCAAATATGCCAAGGCACAGTGCAAACAGGATCAGAATAATAAAAATAGAAACGCCTTTGTAGGAAGTGCCGGAAGTGTTCTCTTTCTTCATGTCATTACCTGCTTTCTTTGTTTAAGACATATCGGTCAATGATCTCCGCGAAACCGTCATGATTGTTGTCCCGGACAGTGACCACATCCGCCGCATCTTTAGTAGGCTGAGACGCGTTTGCCATTGCCACGCCCAATCCGGCGGCCCGGATCATGGAAATATCGTTCTCCGCATCGCCGGCGGCGATGGCGTCCTCCCGGGGAATGCCCATATAGCGGCACAAAAATTCTACGCCCCGGCCTTTGGTGGCGTCAAAGGGGCAGTATTCCAGCATAAATTCACAGGAAAAAATACTGGCGCATTTATCTTTGGCCCACTCCGCCATATCTGACTGAAAGGCAAGAAGGCGGTCTTTGGAATCACGGTCAATGAGGATCACTTTCCATGGATCATACTTCAGATAAGCGGTAATGTCCGGCACTACAAGAGCGGGCACATTGATTGCCTTTTCATAGTAGTCCAGTTCTTTTGTACGGCTTTCGCAGAGTACATTGGTCTTGGAGTAGGAGTGGCAGTGGATGTGCCGTTTTTTGCTCTCATCCAGAAGATGCCGCACATATTCCCTTTTCAGCGTCGTTTCAAAAAGTATTTTCTGCCGGGCGCAGTCAAAGATCAGGCCGCCGTTGCTCGCAATGAGGTAGCAGCCCTCTCCGGACAGGCCAAGTGAATCCGCCAGCTTTCGGGCGCTGGGCAGCGGCCGTCCCGTGGTAATGACAATTTTATGGCCCTGCTGCAATGCTTCGGCGATAGCCCGCCGATTATCAGGGGTAATATCCTTGTTATCCGCAAGCAGCGTGCCGTCCAAATCAGTAAAAACGACTTTCAAACCGATACTCCTTCCGGTAATTGTTTTATTGATTATAACGTAATTGGGGCGGATAGTCAAATGAGATGGACGGAAAGGGAAAAACCTCGTTACTGTCAAGCATTCGTTGGCAACTTTTTTCACACACGTTTTTTCATGCCTACGATTCGGTCTTAGTATCCTG
>CANQNE010000019.1 GCA_947625135.1 uncultured Lachnospiraceae bacterium | reverse complement strand
GTTATGTTGAACCGCCGTATGCCGAACGGCACGTACGGTGGTGTGAGAGGGGAGAATTAATCCCCCCTACTCGATTTGGCCAGATCGGAATGAACTTTCTGCAGTTTTCATATCCAAATGACGTCTCTGAAACAGTAAATTGTTTTTAATCAGATATAAATAAATGAAACAACAAATAAAAAGACAGACAATAATAATAAATAATATAAATATTCAAATTATCAGACAATATAACAAAAAGTTAGTGTTTACAAATGACGAAAACAGTAGTATAGTATGCAGAAAGGACAAATGTCTTTGCGTGGAGAACATGATAGTGCTCTTCCGCACCGGGATTTGTGCCGGGGCGTCCCAAATCCCATTGATGGCATAGGAGAACCGGTATGCGCGGTTCTCTGTACCTGTCTTATAAACGCTCCGGATTGGAGGATAAAATGGAGAATAAAGGCTTATATGATCCGCGGTTCGAGCATGATAACTGTGGTATTGGCGCAGTCGTCAATATTAAGGGCATCAAGACCCATGAGACCGTGGAAAATGCGCTGAGGATCGTTGAAAATCTTGAACACAGGGCAGGAAAGGATGCCGAAGGCAAAACCGGCGACGGTGTGGGGATCCTGCTGCAGATCTCTCACAGATTTTTTACCAGAGTCGCAAAAGAGATCGGCATTACCCTCGGCGGTGAGAGAGAATATGGCGTGGGAATGTTCTTTTTCCCGCAGTCGGAGTTAAAGCGCAACCGTGCGAAAAAAATGTTTGAAATCATTTCCAAGAAGGAAGGGCTTGAGATCCTTGGCTGGCGTCAGGTTCCCACCAATCCGGAGGTGCTGGGCACAAAGGCGCTGGAATGTATGCCCTGCATTATGCAGTGCTTCATCGAGAAGCCAAAGGATGTCAACAAGGGTCTGGAGTTTGATCGCCGGCTCTATGTGGCAAGAAGAGAATTTGAACAGAGTAACGACGATACCTATGTAGTTTCCCTGTCCAGCAGGACCATCGTATATAAAGGAATGTTTCTTGTGGACCAGCTGCGCCAGTTCTTTGTGGATCTTCAGCAGGAGGATTATGAATCCGCCATCGCAACGGTTCACTCGCGGTTTTCTACCAACACCAATCCCAGCTGGGAGCGGGCGCATCCAAATCGCTATATCGTACATAACGGCGAGATCAATACGATCCGGGGAAATGTGGATAAGATGCTTGCCCGTGAAGAGACGATGCAGTCGGAATATCTGGAAAAGGATTTTCTGAAGATTCTTCCGGTCGTGAACGGTTCCGGTTCTGACTCCGCCATGCTGGACAATACGCTGGAATTTCTGCTGATGAGCGGTATGGAGCTGCCTTTGGCGGTGATGATCACCATCCCGGAGCCGTGGGACAACAACTTCACCATGAGTCAGAAAAGAAAAGACTTTTATCAGTATTATGCCACGATGATGGAGCCGTGGGATGGCCCGGCCTCCATTTTGTTCTCCGACGGCGACCTGATCGGCGCGGTGCTGGATCGGAACGGCCTTCGCCCTTCCCGGTATGTGATTATGGAGGATGATACCCTGATCCTCTCTTCTGAGGTTGGGGTGCTGGATCTGGATCCCACAAAGATTCTGGTGAAGGAACGGCTGCATCCCGGTAAGATGCTGCTGGTAGATACTGTAGCCGGCAGGGTGATCAACGACGATGAACTGAAGGATTATTATGCAGGCCGTCAGCCTTACGGCGAATGGCTTGACCGGAACCTGCTCACCTTAAAGGAACTGCGGATCCCCAACAAACGGGTACAGGAATACAGCCCTGAGGAACTGTCAAAGCTGCAGCGGGCTTTTGGCTACTGTTATGAGGATTACCGCACCTCGATACTGACAATGGCGCGGGACGGCGCAGAGGGGATCGGCGCAATGGGTATCGACACGCCGCTGCCGGTGCTGTCCAAATCAAAGCAGCCGTTGTTCAATTATTTTAAGCAGATGTTTGCGCAGGTAACAAACCCGCCCATTGATGCCATTCGGGAGGAGATCGTGACCTCCACCACCATCTATATTGGCCGGGACGGCAATCTGCTGGAGGAACATGCGGATAATTGCCACATGCTGCGGATCAACAATCCGATCCTTACCAACACGGATATGCTGAAGATCAAAAGCATGAAGAAAGAGGGCTTTCAGGTACAGGAGATCCCTATTATCTATTATAAGAGTACCAGTCTGGAAAAGGCCATTGACAGGCTGTATGTAGAGGTGGACCGGGCTTATGCAAAGGGCGCCAACATCATCATCCTCTCTGACAGGGGCGTGGATGAGAATCATGTGCCGATCCCTTCTCTGCTGGCGGTGTCCGCGCTGCAGAAATACCTGATCCGCACAAAGAAGCGTACCAAGCTGGCGCTGGTGCTGGAGAGCGGCGAACCCCGCGAGGTACATCATTTTGCAACGCTGCTTGGTTACGGCGCCTGTGCCATCAATCCGTATCTTGCGCTGGATACTATACGGGAGCTGATCAGCATGAATATGCTGGATAAGGATTATTATGCGGCGGTGGAGGATTATACAAATGCTGTGCTGCACGGCATTGTAAAGATTGCCTCAAAGATGGGTATTTCCACCATCCAGTCCTATCAGGGTTCTCAGATCTTTGAATCTATCGGTATCAGCAAAGAAGTGATTGATAAATATTTTACAGATACGGTGTGCCGGATCGGCGGCATCGATCTGGAAGACATTGCCAATGATGTGGATGAGCTTCATTCCAAAGCATTTGACCCGCTGGGACTGGACAACGACCTGACTCTTGACAGCATCGGGCGGCATAAGATGAGAAGCGGCGGAGAGGAGCATTTGTACAATCCGCAGACCATCCATCTGCTGCAGCAATCTACAAGAAGGGGAGATTATGCACTCTTTAAGCAATACTCCGCTGCGCTGCATCAGGAAACCCATGTCGGGAATCTTCGTGGACTGATGGACTTCAAATATCCGGAAAAGGGGATCCCCATCGAGGAAGTGGAAGAGGTAGATTCCATTGTGAAGCGGTTTAAAACCGGCGCAATGAGTTACGGTTCCATTTCCAAAGAGGCCCATGAGGCGCTGGCCATTGCCATGAATACCCTTCACGGCAAATCAAACAGCGGAGAAGGCGGTGAGAGTCTGGAGCGGTTAGAGAGCGCCGGGAAGGCTGTGGATCGCTGCTCCGCCATCAAGCAGGTGGCCAGCGGACGGTTCGGCGTAACAAGCCGCTATCTGAATAGCGCCGTGGAGATCCAGATTAAAATGGCGCAGGGCGCAAAACCCGGTGAGGGCGGTCATCTTCCGGGCAAGAAGGTATACCCGTGGATCGCAAAGACAAGGCACTCCACGCCGGGCGTGGGGCTGATCTCACCCCCGCCTCATCACGATATTTATTCCATCGAAGATCTGGCGCAGTTGATCTATGATCTGAAAAACGCCAACAAAAACGCGAGAATTTCCGTGAAACTGGTTTCAGAGGCAGGCGTTGGCACTATTGCCGCAGGCGTGGCAAAGGCGGGAGCGCAGGTAGTGCTGATCTCCGGCTATGACGGCGGAACCGGCGCGGCGCCCAGAAGCTCCATCCATAACGCGGGACTGCCATGGGAACTGGGTCTTGCGGAAACCCACCAGACGCTGTTGATGAACGGCCTGCGCAACAAGGTGATGATCGAGACAGACGGGAAGCTGATGACCGGCCGGGACGTGGCGGTAGCCGCGCTGCTGGGAGCGGAGGAGTTCGGCTTTGCCACGGCGCCGCTTGTGACGCTGGGCTGCGTAATGATGCGCGTATGCAACCTGGACACCTGTCCCGTAGGCGTGGCGACGCAAAATCCGGAGCTTCGGAAGCGGTTTTCCGGCAAGCCGGAATACGTGATCAATTTCATGCGTTTCATTGCGCAGGAACTGCGGGAATATATGGCAAAGCTGGGCATGCACACACTGGATGAAATGGTAGGGCGGACGGATCTGCTCTGCAAGAGGACGGATCTGACTACCACCAAGGCCCAGAAGGTAGATCTGTCTAAAATACTGGATAATCCTTATGCCAAAAAGCAGGGAGAAGAAAACAAGGGGATGCTGTTTGACCCGGCGCAGGTATATGATTTCCAGCTGGAAAAAACGCTGGATGAGCGGGTGCTGCTGAAGAAGCTGAAGACGCCGCTGGAGAAGAAGCAGAAAAAGAGCATTGATATTGACGTTTCCAATACGGATCGGGCGTTCGGTACGATCTTTGGCTCTGAAATCACAAAACTCCACGGCGATACGCTGGAAGAAGATACGTTTACTATAAAATGCCGGGGCGCCGGCGGACAGAGCTTTGGCGCGTTCATCCCCAAGGGGCTGACGCTGGAGCTGACCGGCGAGAGCAACGACTATTTCGGCAAGGGTCTCTCTGGCGGCAAGCTGATCGTATATCCGCCTAAAGGCGTGAAATATAAAGAGGATGAAAACATCATCGTCGGCAATGTGGCCCTTTACGGCGCTACAAGCGGTCAGGCATACATCAACGGCGTGGCAGGCGAGCGGTTCTGTGTCCGCAATTCCGGCGCCATTGCCGTTGTGGAAGGCGTGGGAGACCATGGCTGTGAGTATATGACCGGCGGGCGTGTTGTGATCCTTGGCGGCACCGGAAAGAACTTTGCCGCTGGTATGAGCGGCGGCATCGCTTATGTACTGGATGAGGAAAGTTCCTTATATATTAACCTCAACAAGGATATGGTTTCTCTGGAGGATGTGACAGACAAGTATGATATTATTGAATTGAAAAATATGATTCAGGATCATGTTGCCTACACCAACTCCAAAAAAGGAAAGGCAATCCTGGATAACTTTAATAAATATCTGCCGAAGTTCAAAAAGATCATACCTCATGATTATGCCCGGATGCAGAAGAACATCCTGAAGCTGGAGGAAAAAGGTCTTTCCGGAGAACAGGCGGCCATTGAAGCATTCTACGAAGCCATTAAAGAGGAAGCATAAGGAGGGATTGAACTATGGGAAAACCAACAGGATTTATGGAGTATGAAAGACAGACAAGCGAGGTTGTTGCTCCCAAAGAGCGGATCAAGAATTTTGACGAATTTCATATCCCTCTTTCAAAGGAAAAACAGCAGTTACAGGGCGCTCGCTGTATGGCTTGCGGCGTTCCCTTCTGTCAGTCAGGGGCGACGATTTCCGGAATGACCTCCGGATGTCCTCTGCACAATCTGGTTCCGGAATGGAATGATCTGGTGTATCAGGGAAATTGGGAGGCGGCTTATAAGCGGCTGAAAAAGACCAATAATTTCCCGGAATTTACCTCCAGAGTTTGCCCTGCCCTGTGCGAGGCCGCCTGTACCTGTAATCTGAGTACAGACCCGGTGACCACAAAGGAAAATGAATACGGGATCATTGAAACCGCCTATGAGAGAGGCTATGCGGTGGCAAAACAGCCGGGAATCCGCACGGGAAAAACGGTGGCTGTTGTGGGCTCCGGACCATCCGGTCTGGCTGCGGCGGATCAGCTGAACAGGAGAGGACATTCCGTTACGGTGTTTGAACGCTCTGACAGGGTGGGCGGACTGCTGATGTACGGAATCCCCAATATGAAGCTGGATAAAAAGGTTATTGAGCGGAAAATTGAGATCATGAAGAAAGAGGGCATCACGTTTGTGACGGAGGCCAATGTGGGCGAGAACGTGAGCGCCAAGGAGCTTCTGGAACGATTTGACAGAGTCATTCTTGCCTGCGGCGCTTCCAATCCCAGAGATATCAGCGCGCCGGGAAGAGACGCAAAGGGAATTTATTTCGCGGTGGATTTTCTGAAGTCTACCACGAAGAGCCTGCTGGACAGCGGCTTAAAGTCAGGCACATATATTTCCGCAAAGGATAAGCATGTGGTGATCATCGGCGGCGGCGACACCGGAAACGACTGTGTGGGCACGGCTATCCGTCATGGGGCAAAATCCGTTGTTCAGCTGGAAATGATGCCGAAATTGCCGGACAGCCGAAGCGAAAACAATCCGTGGCCGGAATGGCCCAGAGTGTGCAAGACGGATTACGGTCAGGAGGAGGCCATTGCTCTTTTCGGTCATGATCCCCGGATTTACCAGACAACGGTAAAAGAGTTTGTGAAGGACAAAAAAGGAAACTTATGTAAACTTGTGACCGTGAAGCTGGAAAGCAGGAGGGACGAAAAGACCGGCCGCATGATGATGTCGGAGATAGAAGGCAGCGAGGAGACCATTCCCGCAGATCTGGTGCTGATCGCGGCGGGATTTCTTGGAAGCCAGCCTTATGTAACAAAGGCTTTCGGAGTGGAGGTCAATGAACGCACGAATGTCAAAACGCAGCCGGAACAGTACAGGACAAATGTTGACCGTGTGTTTGCCGCGGGAGATATGCACAGAGGACAGTCGCTGGTAGTATGGGCCATTCATGAAGGACGTGAGGCGGCAAAGGCTGTGGACTATGACCTGATGGGCTTCACCAACCTGTAAAATCTGGATGATTGCATAAAGACGCGGCCTGTGTTATAATTCAATCGCTGATTTCAAAAAATCGTTGGCATAATGCCAGACAGAGGAAAGGAAACAATACTATGAAAAAGACGATTCAAAAATGTACTGCAATTCTGCTGGCGGCAGTGATGCTCTGCATTTTTCCTGATCATACACAGGCCGCCGTTAATCTGGCGGATTTCCCGGCCAGCTATCAGCCCTATATCAAGCAGCTGGCTGCCGCCCATCCCAATTGGAATTTACAGGCATATCATACCGGTGTTTCATGGGATGATTTTTTCGCTTATGAAAAGCAGATCGGCGTGAATCTGGTTGAAGAAGGCTATGTTCCCGATTACTGGCTTTCAAAAGCTCAGAATGTTACATATAATAATAAATATGTGAATCTGTATAATTTTTCTACCGGAGCATATTATGTGATCAGCGCGCCAAACTGGGTGCAGCCCACGGACAGTGTGATCGCCTACTATATGGATCCGCGGAATTTTCTCAACGAGATGGACGTGTTCATGTTTAAGCACATGATCTATAACTCGGCTTATCACTCGGAGCAGATCATCAATTCCGTTCTGAAATGGACATGGATGGAGAACGCCACATTGGAGGACAATCCCCAAATGACCTATGCCCAGGCATTTCTGAATATCGGAAAGGAATTGGGTATCAGTCCGTTTCTTCTTGCTTCCCGGATCGTGCAGGAGCAGGGCTCCACAGGGGGCTCGCCTTTGATCTCCGGTGCTTATCCCGGTTATGAAGGCTATTATAATTATTTCAATATTCAGGCTTCCGGTCAGACAAAAGAAGAAATTTATAAAAACGGCATGGAAGAGGCGAAAGCCGCAGGGTGGAATACTCGTTATAAGGCGCTGTACGGCGGCGCGGAAAAGATCCGCGACATGTATTTTTCCCGAAAGCAGACTTCCGTCTATTTTCAGAAATTTGACGTAGCAGGCGGAAAGGTGTCATGGAGGCAATATATGCAGAATATACAGGCGCCTTTGCATGAGAGCCAGAGAGTCCGCAATACTTATGCGGAATACGGAATGTTGGACAGTCCTTTCACTTTCCTGATCCCGGTCTTTGACAATATGCCGGCGTTTCCCTGCCAGATCACCCGGAATGAGATCATGGGCGACGTGAACTTTGACGGGCTGATCGATGCAAAGGACTCTCTCATGGTACTGCGCAATGCGGTAAAGCAGATTGTATTTGATGATGTACAGACCCGTCTGGGCAATGTGGACGGAAATGCGGTGGTGGATCCTGCCGATGCTTTGATGATTTTGCAGTATACTGTCCGTTTGATTCATGAATTTCCCGCTCAGTCATAAAAAAATGGTATTATATTCACCTTGTTCACATTTTTTTCAAATTTTGCCCGTTGACAAGTGATATAGACAGGTATAGTATATATTTTAATCGTCTGGGATTATCTGGAAAGGGCGCTATACAGCATCATTTCCGTGATCCCGGAGTATCACTTTCATATTGAAAGAGTGTGAATAGGAGGAATATGGCATGAAGTTGAAACCGTTAGGCGACCGTGTTGTTTTGAAACAGCTGGAGGCGGAGGAAACAACCAAATCCGGAATTGTTCTGGCAGGTCAGACAAAAGAAAAACCTCAGCAGGCGCAGGTGATCGCTGTAGGCCCCGGCGCAGTGGAAGATGGAAAGAAGATCCCCATGGAAGTAAAGGTGGGCGATACCATTATCTTCTCAAAATATGCCGGCACAGAGGTTAAGCTGGACAATGAGGAATATATTATCGTAAAGCAGAGTGACATTCTGGCAATCGTAGAATAACGCGGGAAAGCAGGAGGAAATCAAAATGGCTAAGGAAATCAAGTATGGCGCAGAAGCACGCGCCGCTTTAGAAGCAGGTGTAAATCAGCTTGCCGATACGGTGAGGGTGACGCTTGGCCCTAAAGGAAGAAATGTTGTATTAGACAAATCTTTTGGCACACCGCTGATCACAAATGACGGTGTTACCATTGCAAAAGAGATTGAACTGGAGGACGCATTTGAAAACATGGGCGCCCAGCTTGTAAAAGAAGTTGCCACAAAGACCAATGACGTGGCAGGCGACGGTACGACTACCGCCACCGTACTGGCACAGGCAATGGTAAACGAGGGCATGAAGAATCTGGCTGCAGGTGCAAATCCGATCATTCTCCGCAAGGGGATGAAAAAGGCAACGGATGTTGCCGTTGAGGCGATCAGCGCAATGAGCAGCAAGGTAAACGGCAAGGATCATATTGCAAAAGTTGCCGCAATCTCCGCCGGCGACGTGGAAGTGGGCAACATGGTTGCGGACGCAATGGAAAAAGTCAGCAACGACGGTGTGATTACCATCGAGGAATCCAAAACCATGCTGACAGAGCTGGATCTGGTGGAAGGCATGCAGTTTGACCGCGGTTATATTTCCGCATACATGGCAACGGATATGGATAAGATGGAAGCGGTTCTGGATGATCCCTATATTCTGATCACTGACAAGAAGATCAGCAACATTCAGGATCTCCTTCCTATTCTGGAGCAGGTGGTGCAGTCTGGCGCCAAGCTGCTGATCATTGCTGAGGATATCGAGGGCGAAGCCCTGACTACCCTGATCGTCAACAAGCTGCGGGGTACGTTTTCTGTTGTTGCGGTAAAGGCACCCGGCTATGGTGACAGAAGAAAGGCAATGCTTGAGGATATCGCGATCCTCACTGGCGGTCAGGTGATTTCAGACGAACTGGGTCTTGATCTGAAGGAGACGACCCTTGACAGTCTGGGACGGGCAAAATCCGTGAAGGTACAGAAGGAAAATACTGTGATTGTTGACGGTGTGGGCGATAAAGATGCCATCAACGCCCGGATCAATCAGATCAAGCAGCAGATTGCGGAAACCACCTCTGATTTTGACAAAGAAAAGCTTCAGGAGAGGCTTGCGAAGCTGGCAGGCGGCGTGGCAGTGATCCGGGTAGGCGCTGCGACGGAGACTGAGATGAAGGAGAGCAAGCTCCGCATGGAGGACGCGCTGGCAGCTACGAAGGCCGCTGTTGAGGAAGGCATCATCGCAGGTGGCGGTTCTGCTTACGTACATGCGGCAAAGAAGGTTGCTGATTTCGCTGCAGGGCTGGAAGGCGATGAGAAGACAGGTGCAAACGTAGTGCTGAAGGCGCTGGAGGCTCCTCTTTTCTACATTGCGGCAAACGCAGGACTGGAAGGCGCCGTGATCATCAACAAGATCAAAGAGTCAGAAATCGGCGTTGGTTATGATGTGCTGAATGATGATTATGTGGACATGGTAGATGCCGGTATTCTGGATCCCGCAAAGGTGACCAGAAGCGCTCTGCAGAACGCGGTCAGCGTAGCGGCTACCCTACTTACCACAGAATCTGTTGTGGCAAACATCAAAGAAGATACTCCGGCTATGCCTGCAGGCGGCGGCATGGGCGGCATGATGTAACAATAAAGCATGAACGCAAAATAGAAGGAAGGACTTCCCGGAGAGTGTTTACACTCAGACGGGAAGTCCTTTTTTATGCGGGGAGTGTAGCTGTGGAGATTCCTTCTTTGAAGATCAAATGAGATTCTGTTATGTTTTTTTAGCAATGTTGGATTTCTTGACAAGGCTTAATATTTTCAGTATATTAATAGTAATATGCAGAAAAGCAGGAGGAGATCAGACTTGAAAAGAAAAAGAGGAATTGCAATAATATTTTCAATGATTCTTAGCGTATGTATGGTATTGGGCGGAATGCCATTGACTGTTTGGTCATCAGATTCTCAGGATTTAAGATATGCTACGTTAGAATTATCAGCGGAAAATTATCGTCTGTATGTGGATGTCAGTGAAAGCGGCGGCAGCTGGAATGGTCTGGAAGGAACGGTAAAATTTAATCCTGAACAGATTAAGGTTAAGGAAATTGATAATTATCACAATGTTTGCCCGGAATTTAATGAAGTGCTTCATCAAGACAGATATATCCAGTATTTTTTATCAAACATTGCAGATGAAAACAAATTTTTGGTTGCGGGATCCTGCAGTAGAGAGTCGGACGGCGCCGGACTGGATTATGCCGGACATGTGTTTTATCTGGATTTTGAATTTATCAATGATTGTGAAGAAACCACCTTTGTGCTGAACGATACGATCTCTCTTACAGTAACAAAAGAAATGATGGAAGGGCCTGCGGAAAGTGAGAATCCGACCGAATCGGAAGAACCAGAAATCAGTGAAGAACCTGATGTATCAGAAAATCCTGCGGAAAGTAAAGAACCGGCTGAGTCATTTGAACCCGAAGAATTCACTTACACGATAACAGACGAGAATACTGTTACAATTACCGGCTGTAAAAGAACACATACAACGCTTCGAATACCTGATAAAATAGAGGGATATCCAGTAACAAAAATAGGTTTTGAGGCATTTAAGGGCTATGATACTCTGAATGAAGTGATCATTCCGGACAGCGTGACAACAATTGAAACGGAAGCTTTTGAAAACTGCACAAATTTAACGCATGTAGAATTATCAAAAAATTTAAAAGAGATCGGTGATAAGGCCTTTTGCAGATGCGGAGCGTTATCTGAAATTATCGTACCAGATCAGGTTGTTTGTATCAGAAATAGTGCATTTGAAGACTGTGGTAGTCTGAGCACAGTTGTTATACCGAAAAGTGTTTCTGAAATAGGATCTGAAGCTTTTTCGGGAACAAAATGGCTTTCCGATCAAAGAGCAAAAAATCCGTTAGTTATCGTAAATACCATTTTACTTGACGGGCGGACCTGTACGGGAACGGTAACAATACCAGATACAGTGACGCGAATTGAAGACAGTGCATTTTTGGGATGCGCTGCATTAACAGATATAAAAATACCGGATAGCGTTGTCTATATTGCACACCGGGCATTTACAGGATGCACCGGTCTGACGGAAATTCATCTGCCGGACAGTGTTCAATATATCGGATATGTTGCGTTTGCCGGTACAAATTTGAAAGAAATCGTAATTCCGGATGGAATTACGGAAATAATAGAGGGAACATTTTCCGGCTGCAAAAAGCTAACAGATGTCTATATGCCGGAGAGCGTTACTGTGATTGGAATCGACGCATTTGAACGTTGTACCGGTCTGACGGAGGTTCATTTTTTGCCGGACAGTGTAACCACAATTAGCGAGGGCGCGTTTCGCGAATGTACAAATCTGAAAGAGATAGATTTGCCGGATAGTCTGCATACATTGGGAAGAGATTCATTTGAGGGGTGCAGTAGCCTGACAAGCATAGTAATACCTGGAAACAAGGATGGCATTATAGGCGAAGGGGCATTTGACGAATGTATAAATTTAAATGATGTTACAATACTTGACGGCGTGACGGAGATTTATGGTTTTTATGATTGTATCAATTTAAAATGGATTGTAATTCCTAAAAGTGTGGAATATATTCATCCATATTGTTTTCGTAAATCACCAAATCTTGTGATCAAATGCTATGAGAATTCAACTGCACATAAATTTGCACTGGAAAATGATATACCCTTTGAATTCCTTGATAAGAAAGAGATTGTTTACGGCGACATTGACGGAAAAGGAATCATTGACGCATCCGATGCGCTTGATGTTCTGAAATTTATAGTGAATCTGAATGTACCCGATGAACGGCAGAGAATTGCGGCTGACGTGGACGGAAACGGAAAGCTGGAAGCACCAGATGCCCTGCTGGTTCTGCAGAAGGTTGTGCAGCTGATCGAAAAATTCCCTGTTGAACAATAATTGTGCAATGTGTCTGCAGCTTCATTATTAAATTGAGTATATTCAAACAGCAAATAGATTAAATGTTTATAGGGAACATGGAATGGATAGACTGTGGATCCCGGAATGGAGAAAAGATGAAGAGACAAAGAAGATATGGGAAACGTATTTTGATGGCGTTGGCAGCCGTCTGTGTCGCCGGCGTGGGGTTTTCGGCGAGACATGTGGCTGCGGCGGAAGGGACGGACGCCTCAGGTTCTTCAATTAGCTTTTCTTATGAAGCCCTGAATTCGTCGGAAACAGGAAAAGAGATCGTTCTAACCGGTTATGCAGGTTCAGGACAGGAAACAAGCCTTGTAGTGCCGGAAAAGCTTGAAGCATATTCTGAGGTGTCGGGCAGGCTTGAAGAATACCCGGTTGTAAAAATTGATCCGAATTGTTCATTCACAGGATGCGACCATTTGCAGACGATTGAGATTCCTGAGACTGTGAAAGAGATGGAGATTTGGTGTTTTGATGATTTAACCAGTCTTCAGGCGATCAATGTAAGCCCTAAGAACCCGGTCTATTCCTCAGAGGACGGGATTCTCTACAATAAAGAGAAAACAAGATTGCTGCGGTGTCCTCAGTCAAAAACAGAATGCCGATTTGCAGACAGCGTCAAGGTGATCGGCGCCTACAGTTTTTCAAACTGTGACCAGTTGAAAAAGGTGGAGATTCCAAGCGGTGTCGCCACATTGGAAGATGAAGCATTTAGTCATTGTGACAATCTGACAGAGGTCGCCATTTCCGAAAGCGTGACTTCCATTGCCAATGGCATGTTCTATCAGTGTCCTGCCATGACGGATATCCGGGTCAATGAGAAGAATCCTGCATATTGTTCCGTGGACGGCGTATTGTATACAAAGGATAAATCAAAGCTTGTGCGTTGTCCGTCAACAAAGGCGGAGTGTCAGATCCCGGACAGCGTAACGTCTTTGGGGGATAGTGCGTTTGCAGGAAATAAACTGCTGACTGCCGTCGACATTCCTGACGGCGTGACAATCATTCCTTATCAGTCTTTTAGGGGGTGTTCTGGTCTGAAGAGAGTCGGACTCCCCGACGGTGTGACGTCCATTGGAAGTGGCGCTTTTTTGGATTGCAGCAGCCTGACGGAACTCAATATTCCTGAAAGTGTTACTGAATTTAAAAATGACGTGTTTATGGGTTGCAGCAGCCTGACGAAGGTCAAGATCCCGGATGGCGTAACGACTCTTCCGCAGTGTCTGTTTGAGCGTTGTGTCAACCTGAAGACGGCGGAGATTCCAGATAGTGTGACTGTATTTGAAGATTGCTTTTACGGTTGTGATAATTTAGAGATTGTCTGCCATAAAGGTTCTGCCGCATATACGTACGCGCTGGAGAAAAACATACCGATCCGGATCATAGAAGAGACGCTCCAGGGAGATATTGATGGTAATGGCATCGTAAATTCCTCCGACGCCCTCAGCATCCTAAAGATCGTGGTAAAGCTGCAGGAGCCGGATCAACAGCTGTTTGCGGTAGCGGATGTGGACAAGAGCGGCGATGTGGATTCTACGGACGCCCTTATGGTGTTGAAATTTGTGGTAAAGCTGATCGATAGTTTTCCGGCAGGGGCATGACCGCGGGATATGCCTGCCTGTAAACATTAAACATGATGAAAAAAGTTTAGAACGTCATTCTCCCAACAGATACTCCAAAAATTTTATGGAATTTTCCGGTTGGCTGGCATCGACACAGATGCTGCACACCGCCGGAACCAGAAAGGCTTTTTCTTCTTTGAGGATGGGGCTGTCGGTCACATCAATGCCGTAAGCATGGCTGCCGGCCTCTCCCTGCCCGTCTGTATAGACAAGCAGATCTTTGTGTTTTTCAAGAAAATCTTTATCAAGGATCTCTTCCAGATCGGCATAGACGCCCATAGCGGCGTACTTTACGCAGGTATCCTGATCCGAGACTACCACATCCAACGTGTCGGAGGCAAACATGGCAAGCAGCTTCTGGCTGCTGTACATGCTGATGCGGTCAGGATTTTTGTGCTTGATTATCATGGAACAGTCCAGTTCCATCCGTTTATTGTCCATATCGATCTGCTTTTGTTCTGCGTAATCCGTCAGGATCTGAGGATCTTTTTCATCTGTCATCTGTGTATTGATAAAAGCAGCGTACAGCGCTGCTTCTTTGTTGTTTTCGATCACGCTGGGAATCACGGTGCAGAGTACGATAATCAACGCCACGACACTAATGATTTTCCATTTATAATAATCCCAGATATATTCCAGCTTTTTCTGAAAAGACAGTTCTTTAAAGGTGACGGTTTCTTTTTGAAATACCTTCTGAAGCTGTTCGTCCTGATTTTCTGGCTTTAATGTGAGTCTCATGATATCCCTCCATATTCAAAAGCGAGATCTGTTTGAGTGCATTATAGCATAACTTTGAAAAAAAGTCATAAAAAGATAAAAATAAGGCTTTGAAAAATGTGTGAACAAAGGTATAATAAATCTATAAGTACGATGGAGGAGGATATCCGTATATGAAGGATGTTTATGTGGAACAGCTGGTTAAGCAGAAAGCCGATTCAAAGACATTTTTTTATAAGGGACTCTGCGTATTTGTGGTAGCCGTTGCGGCGTTGGCAGGGTTCTTTATTCACGCGCTGTTTTTGCTTCTGGCGCTGGTGCTTGGCGTAGGCGCATATTATCTGCTGCAGAATCTGGATATTGAATATGAATATCTGTATGTAAACGGAGAGCTGGACTTTGATAAGATTTACGGGAAGGCCAGAAGAAAACGGATCTTAACAGTGGAGATGGAGCATTTGGAAACCATGGCGATAAAGGGTTCCCACGGGCTTGATTCCCTGCGCACGATGCCCCATAAGACCTTTGATTTCACCTCAAGGGATGAAAACGGCAGAGTCTATGAAATGTATATCCGGACTGAAGGAGAGCTGCTGCAGATCTTTTATGAGCCCAACGATGAAATCGTGGAGGCTGTCCGCATGCTCAGTCCAAGAAAAGTGGTTTCTTACTGATTGTTGCCGGATGAAACGGATTTCACACGGAACGGCGCTTTTCCCTTGACAGCGCCATGTTGGTTTGGTAGAATTTGGACATTATTTCTAAAGAAAAGAGGTAGACTATGAGCAAGATCATTGGTGAAGGAATTACATTTGACGACGTGCTGCTTGTACCCGGTTATTCGGAAGTGATCCCCAATCAGGTAGATTTAACTACATATCTGACAAAATCGATCCGTCTGAATATTCCAATGATGAGTGCCGGCATGGATACGGTCACGGAGCATCGTATGGCGATAGCCATGGCAAGGCAGGGAGGCATCGGCATCATTCATAAGAATATGTCTATTGAAGATCAGGCCGAGGAAGTGGACAAGGTAAAACGTTCGGAAAACGGCGTCATTACAGATCCCTTTTATCTGTCTCCGGAGCATACGCTGGAAGATGCCAATGAACTGATGGCAAAATACCGTATTTCCGGCGTGCCGATCACAGAAGGCAAGAAGCTGGTAGGCATCATCACCAACCGGGATCTGATGTTTGAGACGGATTTTTCCAAGAAGATCAAGGAGTCCATGACCTCTGAGAATTTGATCACTGCCAAAGAGGGAATCACACTGGAAGAGGCAAAGCAGATTCTGGCAAAGGCAAGAAAGGAAAAGCTCCCTATCGTTGATGAGAATTTCAACCTGAAGGGTCTGATCACCATCAAGGATATTGAAAAGCAGATCAAGTACCCCTTATCCGCAAAGGATGAGCGGGGGCGTTTGCTCTGCGGCGCTGCAGTTGGCATTACGGCTAATGTGCTGGATCGGGTGGATGCCCTTGTGGAAGCGCAGGTGGATGTGGTGGTGATGGATTCCGCACACGGACACAGCGCCAACGTGATCCGCACAGTACACATGGTAAAGGATAAATATCCCCAGCTGCAGGTCATCGCGGGAAATGTGGCAACCGGCGAAGCGACAAAGGCGCTCATCGAGGCAGGCGTTGACGCGGTAAAGGTTGGCATCGGTCCCGGTTCGATCTGTACGACCCGTGTGGTAGCCGGAATCGGCGTGCCACAGATCACGGCCGTGATGGACTGCTATGAGGTTGCAAAGCAGTATGGTATTCCCGTTATCGCAGACGGTGGTATCAAGTATTCCGGCGACATGACAAAGGCGATCGCGGCGGGAGCAAATGTATGTATGATGGGCAGCATTTTTGCCGGCTGCGATGAGAGCCCCGGAGATTTTGAATTGTATCAGGGCAGAAAATATAAAGTATACCGTGGTATGGGTTCCATTGCGGCGATGGAGAACGGCAGCAAAGACCGCTATTTCCAGACGGACGCCAAGAAGCTGGTGCCGGAGGGCGTAGAAGGCCGTGTTGCTTATAAGGGAACGGTGGAAGATACGGTATTCCAGCTTATGGGCGGACTTCGCTCCGGTATGGGCTACTGCGGCACGCCGACCATTGAAGATTTGAAGGAAAAGGGACGGTTTATGAAGATATCCGCGGCATCCCTGAAGGAAAGCCATCCCCATGATATTCATATTACGAAAGAGGCGCCCAATTACAGTGTAGATGAATAATGACAAGGGGGTTTAATTCATGTATTCAGATATTCTTGAAGGCCGCTACCTTCAGAGTATGGCAGATCTGTATCCAAATATTGCAAAGGCATCCACGGAAATCATCAATCTCCAGTCCATATTGAATCTGCCAAAGGGAACGGAACATTTTCTCACGGACATTCACGGAGAATACGAGTCATTTCTGCATGTGCTGAAAAACGGCTCCGGTTCTGTTCGCCGGAAGATCGATGAAGAATTTGGCAATTCACTGTCAGAGCGGGACAAGAAGGCCCTTGCAACATTGATTTATTACCCCCGGGAAAAGATGGATATAGTCCGCAGGCAGGAGGAAAATCTGAACGACTGGTACAAGATTACCTTGTACCGGCTGATTCAGATGGCGCGCCGGGTGGCGTCCAAATACACCCGCTCCAAGGTCCGCAAAGCGCTGCCGAAGGATTTTGCTTATGTCATTGAGGAGCTGATCACAGAGAAGAGCGAGATCAATGATAAGGAAGCCTACTATAATGAGATCATATATACGATTGTCAGGATTAGCCGCGCGGAAGAGTTTATCGTGGCGCTGAGCAATCTGATCCAGCGGCTTGTGGTAGATCATCTACATATTGTGGGCGATATTTTTGACAGAGGACCCGGTCCCCATATTATTATGGAAACGCTGATGCGCTATCATTCCGTGGATGTGCAGTGGGGCAATCACGATGTCGTATGGATGGGCGCAGCCGCCGGACATACGGCCTGCATTGCCAACGTGATCCGCCTGTCGGCCAAGTATGGCAATCTGGACACGCTGGAAGAGGGATACGGCATCAATCTCATCCCCCTTGCCACCTTCGCGCTGGAAACCTATGGAGATGATCCCTGTACCTGTTTTGATATCAGTTATAATGCAAAGGAATATAACATTCATGATCTGGAGCTTGACCGGAAGATGCACAAAGCCATTGCCATTATTCAGTTTAAGCTGGAGGGTCAGGTGATCAAGCGCAATCCTTCCTTTAAGATGGAAAAACGGTTGCTGCTGGATAAGATCGATTTGGAAGCGGGAACCGTGATGGTAGAGGGAAAAGAATATCCGCTGATCGAGAAAAATTTCCCTACGCTGGATATGAAAGATCCCTACAAGCTGTCGGAAGGGGAAGAAGAAGTGGTAAAACGTCTGCAAATGGCGTTTACCCGTTCTGAAAAACTCCAGAAGCATGTGCGGTTTTTGTTTTCCAAGGGAAGCCTTTACAAGGTATATAACGGCAATCTGCTGTATCATGGTTGTATACCTCTGAACGCAGACGGCAGCTTCCGGAAGGTGCAGGTGTTTGATCAGGAGTACAGCGGCAAGAGCCTCTATGATATTCTGGAGGTTTATGCCCGCAAAGGTTATTATAGTATTCACAATAAAGAGGAGCGCAGAAAGGGACAGGATATCCTCTGGTTTATCTGGTCCAACGAGAACTCCCCGGTGTACGGAAAAGCAAAAATGGCTACCTTTGAGCGGTATTTTCTCACAGACCATGACATTAAGGCAGAAGAGAAGAATCACTATTACCGGCTGATCAATAAAGAGAGTGTAGTCAACAATATTTTCAGGGAATTCGGATTGGATCCGGCCCGGGCTCATATTATCAACGGCCACATGCCGGTGCAGCGCAAGAAAGGGGAGACCCCGGTACGGTGCGGCGGAAAAGTGCTGATCATAGACGGCGGTTTTTCTAAGGCTTATCAGAGCCAGACAGGGATTGCGGGCTATACGCTGGTGTACAACAGTCACGGCCTGCGGCTTGTGTCCCACGAGCCTTTTGAATCCATGGAAAAAGCCATTATCAATGAGTCAGACATCCATTCGGATTCGGTGGTGCTGGAATCAGTAGACAAAAGACAGCTGGTGGCTGACACTGACGACGGCAAGGAGATCCAGATACGGATCTTTGAGCTGGAACAGCTGCTGGGTGCTTACCGGACCGGTGTGATACCGGAGCGGACATAGGCTTAAGAGGTCAGAAGCTGCTTTTGGTGACGCCTGTCCGGCAGGAAGGGTCATGGCCTCCCGCAAGGTGACTGTGGCCGCTGTTGAGAAAACAGGCCCGCTGAATGGCGTCTTCACCGTAACGGCTGCGGATGCGGTCCACAGCGGCGTCCAGTCTGGAAAGCCGTTCATAATCGTGGTTTTCAAAAAGACTGTATTGATAATCCATGTCATAAGTGATATGCCCGGCAGTAAAGCCGAACTGGCGGATGGGCGTACCATTCCACAATTCATCTAATAAGCTGCATGCACCCTGATACAGATCCAGTGTGGCATCTGTAACAGACAAAAGCGTCTGCTGGTGGGAGCTGCAGTGAAATTCATAATCCTTGACGGAAACGGCGAGCAGGCCTGTTCTGGCCCCATCTGCCCGCAGGCGTGCGCCTACGGTCTCACAGAGGGACAGCAGGATCTGTCTTGCCGTATTTTTGTCAGTCACGTCAAAGCTGACGGTGATGGAATTTCCATAGCTTTTGTTGGCGGAATTTCTGCCTTCAACAGGGGAATAATCGATACCGTTGGCATGTTCCCATATTTTTTGTCCCTGCTTTTTTAGATGGGAGATCAGGATATCGGGATCGGTCTTTGCCAGATCGCCGATGGTGCGGATGCCGAGGGCTTTCAGCTTCCGACTGGTGGAACGGCCCACAAAGAACAGGTCGCCCACAGGAAGGGGCCACATTTTTGCGGGGATTTCTTCGGGAAAGAGGGTGTGTACACAGTCCGGCTTCTCAAAATCAGAGGCCATCTTTGCCAGCAGTTTGTTGGAGGAAACACCCACATTTACCGTAAAACCAAGCTGGGTTTTGATCTCCTCCTTCAGTTTTGATGCAAAGGAAACAGGCGGGCCATAGAGCTGCTCTGTGCCGGTCATATCGCAAAAAGCCTCATCGATGCTGTACTGTTCCACAACAGGCGCATATTTGCCAAGAAGGGCAATAAAAGCCCTGGAATTCTGGGCGTATAAAGGATAGGAGGGCGGCACGACCACAAGGCCGGGGCATTTCCTGCGGGCGGACAAAAGGGGTTCTCCTGTCTTGATCCCGAAGGCTTTGGCAGGATGGGATTTAGCCAGAACGATCCCGTGACGCTTGCTCTGATCGCCGCCTACCGCGGAAGGAATGGTGCGCAGATCCAGCGTATCTCCCGCCGCCAGACGGCGGCAGGCTTCCCAGCTCAAAAAAGCGGAATTTACGTCGATATGATAAATGATACGATTGTGTGTCGGATAAAGAAATGCTTCACCGCTCATCTCCAATCAACCCCTTCAAACGGATGTTCCCTATCATTATAGCAAACATCCGTTCGCTTGTAAAGAGGTTTTTAAAGTAAGCTGCAAAGTTCCGGAAAAGGAGAAAGACTCCGTTTCAAAATGCCGTGGATATGTGCGATGGCTACACCGTAATTGGTGATGGGAACTCCCTGCGCCGCAGCGTGAGCCGTACGGTACTGCATTTCCCGCTCATTGAGCATACAGGCGCCGCAGTGTATCACAAGGGCATAGGGAGACAGATCCTCAGGGAACTCCCTGCCGGAAGTAAAGGCAAAGGAAAGGTCTTTTTTTGTATAAGCCCGGATCCATGCAGGCAGCTTTACCGTGCCGATATCATCACATTGCCGGTGATGGGTACAACCCTCGGAGATGAGAACGGTATCGCCGTCCTGCAGACGGTCAAGGACAGCGGCGCCTTTGACGGCCGTTGCCAGATCGCCTTTATAGCGGACAAATAAAATAGAAAAAGAGGTGAGCAGAATATCCTCCGGCGTATCGTTGGAAACCTGTCCGAAAGCCTGGGAATCGGTAATCACCAGTTTTGGTCTTTTGCCAAGGGAAGCCAGCGTTTCTTTCAGCTCTGTCTCCCTGCAGACAACGGCGGTGGCGCCGGACTCCAGAATGTCCCGGATGGTCTGCTGCTGGGGCAGGATCAGCCGTCCCTTCGGCGCGGCAGAGTCAATGGGAACCACCAGAACCGTCAGATCGCCGGGGCTGATCAGATCCGCTGCAATGTGCTTATCATTTTCTTCTGCCTTCATCAGTCTGCCGATCAGCTCCTTCAGCTCATAAATGTTGGTGCCCTTCAGCGCGCTGACATAAATGGTGTTGGGAGCAGAGTCCGGGATCTCCTTCAGCAGATCCGCTTTGTTGAAGGCAATGATATAGGAGATCTTTTTCTCATTAAATTGCCGGAGTAATTCCCGGTGGGCATCCTTTAGCCCCTCCACAGCATCCACTACCAGAACCGCAATGTCGATGGTGTTCAGCACCCGGAGGGCCCGCTGGATCCGCATTTCTCCAAGTGTTCCCTCGTCGTCGATGCCGGGCGTGTCAATGATGACCACAGGACCAAGGGGAAGCAGCTCCATTGTCTTTTGTACGGGATCGGTCGTGGTTCCCCTGATGTTGGACACAAGAGAAAGCTGCTGTCCGGTCACCGCGTTTACAAGGCTGGATTTGCCGGAGTTTCTCAGGCCAAAAAAGCCGATATGAATTCGTTCCGCAGATACAGTATCATTCAGTCCCATAAGTTCCTCCTTCTGAAAGTGTTCAGGTCATTGCAGGATCGATACAGAAAAACAGGCGCAGGGTTCTTTTCAGATAAACGATCAAAAACGGAAATCCCGCCGGTTGGAATTTTTGATATCTGAGATATGCTCTGCGGCGATGTTTCGCACTTTTTCTTTCGGGATATTGCCCAGCTCTTTTTCAATGAGCGCAAAGCCTACTTTTTTAGTATCTTCCGAAGCATAATCCACCAGATATTCTGATAAGGTCATCAGCGCGTTGGGGTGACAGCAGTTCAGGATCTGTCCGGATTTGCAGAGGCTCATGAATCGATCCCCGGTCCGGCCTTCCCGGTAACAGGCAGTACAGAAGGAAGGAATATAACCAAGCCGCATCAGCCAGTTGACTACCTCGTCCAGTGTACGCTGGTCGGAAACGTCAAACTGCTCGGAGTCGTGGGGACGTTCCTCCTCGGTATAGCCTCCTACGGAAGTACGGGAAGCGCCGCTGATCTGGGAGATGCCAAGCCGCAGCGCCCGTTCTCTTACCTGCTGAGATTCTCTTGTAGAGATGATCATGCCGGTGTAAGGAACGGCGATACGGATACAGGCAATCAGCTTTTCAAACAGTTCATCGGAAATACCGTTGTCGAACATATCCGGATCAATGTCGTCCGCGCGTTTTACCCTCGGAACACTGATGGTGTGGGGGCCGACGCCGTGAACGGCTTCCAGATGCTCCGCGTGCATGAGCAGTCCCACAAATTCGTACTTATAAAGCTCCAGGCCGAAAAGCACGCCCAGTCCCACATCGTCGATGCCGCCCTCCATGGCCCGATCCATAGCTTCTGTATGATAGTCATAGTCATGCTTGGGGCCGGTGGGATGCAGTTTCAGATAACTTTCCTTGTGATAGGTTTCCTGAAAGAGAATATAGGTGCCGATACCGGCATCCTTTAATTTCCGGTAATTTTCTACGGTGGTAGCCGCGATATTTACATTAACCCGGCGGATAGCGCCGTTTTTGTGCTGGACGCTGTAGATCGTGTTGATACATTCCAGAATGTATTCGATGGGATTGTTGACAGGATCTTCGCCGGCTTCAATGGCAAGACGTTTATGTCCCATATCCTGCAGGGCGATGACCTCGCTGCGGACCTCCTCCTGCGTCAGCTTCTTGCGGGCAATGTGTTTGTTCTTCAGGTGGTAGGGGCAGTAGAGACAGCCGTTGACACAGTAATTGGACAGGTACAGCGGCGCAAACATCACGATACGGTTTCCGTAATAGGCCAGCTTGATCTCTTCCGCCAGCCGGTAAATTTCCTCTGTTTTTTCCGGAATGTCACAGAGCAGGAGTACGGCTGCCTCTCTGTGGGACAGTCCGTGACAGACCGTGCCGGTTTCGGTTTTCTTCGGACGGGCCTTTTCCAGAATTTCGTCGATCAACGCCCGGTTGTGCTTGTTTTTTTCCGCATAGTCCAGTGTTTCCAGAATTTCTTCATTGTTGATGAATTCCTCTGCATGGAGAGAGTTGGGATTATAAATTGCCATAGTAAACAGTTCCTTCTTTCTTATTGTATTTGTGTAATTAATCTTGCTTTATATAATCACCCCGGTGGGTGACGATTTCATAGCCGATCGACTCCATCCGGCGGGCAAGGCACTGCCTGCACTGGGCGGATTCATCGCCGGTACAGATTTTGTTGTCGTAAAGCTCATATTTTTTGCGCACGGAAACCGGCGACAGATTGGGCATGACGACATTGGCTCCGGACAAAATTCCTTTTTCCCTGCCCAAAGGATGAATGGTGCCCAGCGCGGTGGTAGCGGGAAGCAGGATGGAAGGACTGATCAGCCGTATGATGGACAGCAGATAACAGGTCATTTCCACCGTTCCCGGAGCGGCGTCCCGGTAAATCGTTTCCTGATGGGGAATAAAGGGCCCGATCCCGCACATGTGGGGGCGGAAGGTTTCAACAAACTTGAGATCTTTCGCAAGGGTCTGAGGTGTCTGGCCCGGCGAGCCTACCATAAAGCCGCAGCCCACCTGATAACCCAGTTCCTTTAATTGTTTTAAACAGTTCATCCTGTGAGAAAAGGACATTTCCTTCGGATGAAGAGATTCATAATGGGCCTGATCCGCAGTTTCATGGCGCAGCAGATATCGGTCCGCTCCTGCGCTGCGGAGGGCCTTATAGCTTTCATAGCTTCGTTCCCCAAGGGAGAGGGTAACGGCACAGTCCGGATAGGTATTTTTAATGCGGCTGACGATCCGGCACATAATTTCATCAGTGAAATAGCCGTCCTCGCCACCCTGAAGCACAAAAGTGCGGAAGCCAAGTTCATAGCCCTCATGGCAGCAAGCCATGATATCCTCCTCACTGAGCCGGTAACGCTGACAGTTGGAATTGCTTTTTCGGATGCCGCAGTAAAAACAATCGTTTTTGCATATATTGCTGAATTCGATCAGCCCGCGCACATAAACGGCGTTCCCGTAAAACCGCTTCCGCAGGGCGACAGCTTTTTCAGCCAGAAGAAGAGCCGCCTCTTCACTGTAGTGCCGGATCAGAAAAGCATACTGAGACAGGGACAGGCTGTGATGGGATTCCAGCTTTTCGATCAGCATGTTCATGGTGGGGGCTAAATTGTTCATCGTAACCTCATTTCGTCAAATGGGAAGTGATCACATTGGAGTAGGCAGTTTTGATATTGATGCCCTGCAGGCTGCCGATCTTTCCGGACAGGGAGGCAATGATATCCTGGGGCGCATCAATGGCAATGCTGATGATGTGCAGGCCCTTTTCCCGATAGGGGATGCCCATTCTTCCGATGATATAGTTCCCATATTCATGGAGCAGCCCGTTCAGAGGCTCCACGCTGACAGGATTTTCCACAATAATGGCAAGCAGCGCAATGCGGCTTTCCTGTTGATTTTTCATGTGATTTTCCATACAGTTCCCCCTTTTTCGCAAAAAAAATGCGCCTTGACAGGCGCAGAAGATGATACGGGCACAAAAACAATCTTTTCCCGCGTATGGAAACCTGTTGTCAAAACAGGCTGTTTAAACACCTTCTGCCCAGAAAGCACACCGTGCAATCTTCATGTCAGGATAAACATATTATATGCTTTTGAAAACAGGTTGTCAACAAGGAAAAAACAGACAGCAAAAAGAAGAATAACGGAAATTGCAGGATAGACAATTTTTAAAAAATTTGGTATCATTTTACCATAAGGGGGAATTGTAATGATCTACAAAAATTATCAGGATCTGAAATTATCGGCTCTTGGCATGGGCACCATGCGCCTGCCTGTGATCAGGGAGGAAGGCAACCGGATCGATGAAGAAGCTGTTTTTGAAATGGTGGACTATGCCATGGCACAGGGGATCAACTATTACGACACTGCATGGGGGTACCACGGCGGGCAGTCGGAGATTGTCATGGGAAAGGCGCTGGGACGCTATCCGAGAGAAAGCTATTATCTGGCTACCAAGTTTCCGGGCTATGATCTGTCCAATATGGGAAAAGTGGAGGAGATATTTGAAAAACAGCTGGAAAAATGCGGCGTGGATTATTTTGATTTTTATCTGTTCCACAATGTGTGCGAGTTGAATATTGACGCTTATCTGAACCGGGATTACGGTATTTATGAGTATCTGTTAAAGCAAAAAGAAAAGGGGCGCATCCGGCATTTAGGCTTTTCCCTTCACGGGGGCCCTTCTGTGATGGATCGGTTTTTGGAGGCCTATGGCGAGGGAATGGAGTTTTGCCAGATCCAGCTGAATTATCTGGACTGGACCTTCCAGGACGCTAAGAGGAAGGTAGAGGTTTTGAATGCCCACAACATCCCCATCTGGGTCATGGAGCCTCTGCGTGGCGGAAGGCTGGCGGTTCTCTCCGACGAGGGAGCGGAGCGGCTGGGTAAGCTGCGGCAGAAGGAGCAGGCGCCGGGTTGGGCCTTCCGGTTTTTGCAGACGGTTCAAGGGGTGACGGTGGTGCTGTCCGGCATGTCAAATTTTGAACAGTTGAAGGAGAATGTCCGTACCTTTGAGACAGAGGAGCCTTTGAATGAGGAAGAAATGGAAGCGGTTCTGCAGGAGGGCGCCCGGATTCAGAAAAAGAACAGCCTTCCCTGTACGGCCTGCCGCTACTGTGTCGACCATTGTACGCAGGGATTGGATATACCGGAACTTCTGCGGCTGTATAATGAGCATCGCTATACAAACGGAGGCTTTATGGCGCCCATGGTTTTAAATACCATGCCGGAAGATAAACGCCCCGGCGCTTGTATCGGATGCAGGAGCTGCGAGGCAGTCTGCCCCCAGCAGATTAAGATTTCCGAGGTTATGGCGGATTTTGTGAAGCGGCTTTAGAGGAATGTGATTTTTTCTGTTGACAAAAAAAAGAGGGTATGATATAAATAACAGGTGGGTTTTCAAACCATCAAAGACAAATCTGCGGATTTGTCGTAGGGCTATAGTTCAGTTGGTAGAACGTTGGTCTCCAAAACCAAATGTCGAGGGTTCGAGTCCTTCTGGCCCTGTTATGAGGAAACACCGATTTTGATGCGAAAGTATCAGGATCGGTGTTTTTTTGATGTTATGTTATTTTTTGATATGCTTCCTGGATAGATATGGGCTTTTGACACTGAACAGATTATAAAAAAATGCAAAAAAATGTAACCTTTTCTGAAAAAATCCTTCTGTAAGGAAAAGGTCATAAAAAAGAAGGAGGAGTCTTTATGAAGAAACTATTGGCAACGATTATGGCGGCGGTACTGCTGTGCGGTATTCCGGGACAGGTGGCGGCAGTGTCCGCTGCGGAAGCATCAAATCAGGAGCAGGCTGACGAAGGTGCGGCTGTGTATCAGAAGCAGGACGGTTGGTTTACGGTATGGACCGACGATGCGAACCTTGCAGATGAAGGGGTCAGCTTGAAGGTGAGCACCATTACAGAGGGAGCTGATGTTGAGAAGGCTGCGGAAGGCTTGGATGGCATGGCGGCTCTTTTACGGTTCTCTTACGAAAAGAATGGGCAGCCGGTAGAGACAGCCGGTAATTTCTATTACATTCGGGTACCGGGGTATTTTCCGGATGCCAGGGTCATGTGGGCACAGTTCTATCAGATCAATGAAGATGGCAGCAGGATCCCGCTGGAGGCGGAGTGTATCAAAAATCCGCCCGGATCATTTTTCAACGACTATTTGCTCAGGTTAAATGAACCCTGCGATATTCTGATGACAGGCAGTTACAGAAGAGGCGATATGAATGGAAACGGTGAATTGGATGCGGAGGATGCCCTTTTGATCTTAAAGGCAGTGACAAAGAACAATACGCTGGATTCGGCAATGGAAATGACAGCCGATATGGACAGAGACGGGGAAGTCACCTCAGATGACGCACTGCGGGTTCTTAAAAATATTGTTGGCATGGCATGGGATTGGAGATGCTAATCCCTCGATGTGACGGCGATCTGCAGTTTTTGGAATAGCTGCCGCACATAATTGTCCCATGTTTGTTCCAGCAGCCTGTCAAGGGTAAAAGTATGTAGCGAAACGCCGGTGGTGCAGAGGATATGTCCATTTGCATACTGGATATTCAAAAACAATCCGTCGATCTGATCCGGCGTAACGCTGTTTCCATAGGACGAAGCTGCCTGTTCTGCGATATGGGCGGCGCAGGCGCCGCCTGCCAGCAGAACAAAGTGAAAGGATAAAGGAAGCTTTTTGCCCTTGATGCGCTGGAATGCCAGCTCTCTGCATTCCGCCCAGCCCGCATAGCGGCGGGGATATCCCTGCTCATCGATGAGCTGATCGGAGTCAAAAAATTCTTTATTGAGACGGCCGTCTATGGTGACGGTCGTGGCGGTGACGATGGTTCCCTTAGAGAAAAGAAAGTCATCAAATGCGGCAGTGACAAGCAGTTTTGCCGTGAAATCTTTTAAATCTTCAATCTGCAGTGCGATCATAATTCCTCCAAAATTATTTTTTTTCTGTATTTGCCTGATTGGAGGCGCCGCCTGTGGAGATCCATATAATGGACGCGCACACAAGCACAAGCCCGATCCCCAGAGTAAGGGTAAACTGTTCTCCGCAGAAGAGGCCAATGACGCTGCCGGAAATGGGGATCAGAAATTTATACATAGAAAGCTTGCTGATGGGAAAATACTGCGTACACCAGTACCATATCCCGAAAGGGATAGCGGAGGCAAAGGCCAGCACCCATAAAATGCCGAAGGCCTTCCAGCCCCAGATAAATTCCGTGGGATTCCCGCCCATGATCATGCCGGTGACACAGAGAGCGGCAGAACCCAGAACCAGATTCCAGCCGGTCATCACAAAAGAGTTCAGATCGGAAGCAATGTGTTTTCCTGCCATGGTTGCCAGCGCAAAGATCAGACCGTGGATGAGCATGTAGCCCTCCCCGGTCAGTCGGAATCCTGAAAATAATTCAGAAAAAGGGGTGCCGGGCTTTCGCTGGGACAGCACCAGTCCGATAAAACCGAGGATCAGCGCCCCGCATTTCTGCCAGTTGAGCCGGTCATCCCGGTAAAAAAAGTGAGCCAGGATCACGCCGAAAAAAATACCGGATTGACCGATGATACTGGCGCTGATGCTGGAAGAGATGTTGACATTTCCAATATTAAAAAAATAGTAAGAGACCGTAGTGGAGAGAAGCCCCATAAAAAGAACCTGCCTCCATTGCGGCTTTTTTAATTGAAAGACGGCGTTGCCGGTACATTTTGCAAAAAGCAGCGTAAGGATGCCGGCCAGAAAAAAGCGGATGCTGACGGCCACAAGCATCTGGCCGTTGTAAGCGCTTCCAAACCGTTCCGTCGTAATCTGCAGTTCCTCATAGAAGATCCGCAGCAGCTTAAAAGGCGTTCCCCACACAATACATGCGATGATCGCGGCGAGAGTCACAAAGTGTTTGCGGTTTTTGGTAAAAAAAGTGTTTGTGTCAGTTTGTGGTTTCATTTATTGCTCCTGATCGTTTGGATTTCAGATTGTTTCCGGTGATCCGCCTGTTTGGGGCTCATCAAGGGAAAAGCGGGCAAGTGCCCATAAAAGCGGGCCGAACGCTTTATTATCGTTGTTTACTACCGGCTCGCTTATGTAATAGGAGAAGGAACCGTCCCGCTCCGGTTTTTTTGCGGGACCCAAACCTGCCACCAGACAGACATTGCTGATATTGACAGCGCCCTCCTTTTCCGTGACAAATTCATGGAGGATCCCATCCATTGCCTTTTGTGCATAGCCGGAATAGGAATCCGGGAGATATCCGTTCTGAAGGGCTTTTTTCAAAAAATAGGCAAACATACAGGAGCAGCTGGATTCTTTGTAATTTCCCTCCCGATCCGGGAGATCCGGAATCTGATACCAGACGCCGGAGGGGGACTGATAACGGATAATGCCGGAGGCAATCTTTTGGATCACATCCAGAATGGCTTCTCTTTTAGGATGCGCTTTCGGGAAAAAATCCAGCGTATCGACAGCTGCCATGGCAAGCCAGCCCATGGCGCGTCCCCAGAAATGAGGGGAACATCCGGTGACGGGATCCGCCCAGAACATGGAACGGCTGTGGTCGTAAGCGTGATAATACAGCCCCTTGTCCGGATTATAGGCAAATTTTGTGATCAGTTCAAATTGGACGGCAATGTCGTCAAAACAGGAATCCGGGCCCCAAAGGCCGGTATAAGCGGCATAAAAGGGCAGCAGCATGTACAGGCCGTCCAGCCACATCTGATCTTTGTAAATTTTTTTGTGGGAAAAACCGGCGCAGTTTGTCAGCCGGGGATGCGTCTCAATACAGCTTCGGAGATAGGAGAGCGCCTTTCGGTAGCGTATCTCGCCGGTGTTCTGATAAGCCGCAAGGATCACCTTGCCGTTGTTGATGCAGTCTAAGCTGGGAGGCCGCTTTTCCACAGCGGGAATACGGCCGTCCCGGGTGATGAAATGATCCAGATAGGAAAAAAGAAAAGGAAGATCACGCCGGTCGTCCAGCAGCTTTCCGGCATATTCCATGGCGGTCAGCAGCACGCCATCCTCATACATCCAGTTAAAGTGGGAGACGCTGTCCTCTCTGAGAAGGGCAGTTTCATAAACCTTTTTCATCCAATCCCGGTATCTGTGTTCCATGCAGGCCCCTTTCCCGCAGATCCTGCCGGAAATCACCGGCAGAAACTGTCGTCAGCACTATAATAGTAAAGCGAAAGCGGTATTGCAAGGGGTATTTTATATTTGCCGGTCAGAAAGGAGAAATATTTCTGAATTATTTCAAAAAAAATCTTGAACTTTTTACAGAATTTGGTTAAAATATTAACCAGATTGATTGTACAAAAATGCAGTCAATATCTTACAAATTTAGGAGGAATAAAAAATGGCAGTAAAAGTAGCAATCAATGGATTCGGACGTATCGGACGTCTTGCTTTTCGTCAGATGTTTGAAGATCCCGAGTATGAGATCGTGGCGATCAACGATCTGACAAGCCCGAAGATGTTGGCACACCTGTTGAAGTATGACTCTTCTCAGGGCAGATATGTGAAGGTTGGCGAAGAAAATCAGGTAACTGCTGATGACGAGGCAGGCACTATCACAGTGAAGGGAAAGACCATCAAGATCTACAAAGAGCCGGATGCAAATAATTGCCCCTGGGGTCAGCTTGGCGTTGATGTAGTGCTGGAATGTTCCGGATTCTATACTTCCAAAGAAAAATCACAGGCTCATATCAATGCAGGCGCACGCAAGGTCGTAATCTCCGCACCTGCCGGAAATGACCTTCCTACGATCGTTTACAATGTAAACCATACGTCACTGAAGCCTGAGGACACGATCATTTCCGCAGCTTCCTGTACCACAAACTGTCTGGCACCCATGGCTAAGGCACTCAATGATCTGGCTCCCATCGAGTCCGGTATCATGTGTACGATCCATGCTTACACAGGCGATCAGATGATCCTTGACGGTCCCCAGAGAAAGGGCGATCTGAGAAGATCACGTGCAGGCGCTGTCAATATTGTTCCCAACAGCACAGGCGCTGCAAAGGCAATCGGCCTTGTGATCCCTGAGCTGAACGGCAAGCTCATCGGCGCTGCACAGCGTGTTCCCACTCCTACAGGTTCCACCACACTTCTTTTTGCAGTAGTGAATAAGGAAGTGACCGTTGATGAGATCAACGCGGCGATGAAGGCAGCGGCGAACGAGTCTTACGGCTACAATGAGGATCAGATTGTATCTTCCGATATCGTTGGCATGACTTACGGTTCTCTGTTCGATGCGACACAGACCATGGTTTCCAAACTGCCTGACGGCAAGTCACAGGTAGAAGTTGTTTCATGGTATGACAATGAGAATTCTTACACAAGCCAGATGGTTCGTACGATCAAGTATTTCTCAGAGCTGAAATAATCAGGATAACCGATAGGATACTCATGGGTCCGGCCGGAGGGCCGGGCCCCTTTTATTCCGGTCTATCACATAAAGGAGGAATTTATCAATGTTGAATAAAAAATCTGTAGACGATATTCAGGTAAAGGGCAAAAAAGTGCTTTGCAGATGCGACTTTAATGTACCTTTAAAGGACGGCGTGATCACAGACGAGAATCGTCTGGTTGCAGCGCTTCCCACCATCAAGAAACTGGTTGCCGACGGCGCAAAGGTGATCCTCTGCTCTCATCTTGGCAAGCCCAAGGGAGAGGCGGTACCCTCACTTTCCCTTGCCCCTGTAGCAAAGCGTCTTTCCCAGCTTCTGGGACAGGAAGTAAAATTTGCGGCTGATCCCGAAGTGGTAGGGCCCAATGCAAAGGCGGCTGTTGCGGCAATGCAGGACGGTGACGTCATTCTTCTTGAAAACACCAGATACCGTGCAGAGGAGACAAAGAACGGCGAATCATTCAGCAAGGATCTTGCTTCACTGGCAGATATCTTTGTAAACGACGCTTTTGGAACCGCACACAGAGCCCACTGCTCCAACGTAGGTGTAGCGGAGCTTGTAGATACGGCGGCAGTTGGTTACCTGATGCAGAAGGAGATCGATTTCCTGGGCAATGCGGTGAATAATCCGGTAAGACCTTTTGTTGCCATTCTGGGCGGCGCAAAGGTGGCGGACAAGCTGAATGTAATCTCCAATCTGCTGGAGAAATGTGATACGCTGATCATCGGCGGCGGCATGGCTTACACCTTCCTGAAGGCAAAAGGCTATGAGGTTGGCACTTCCCTTGTTGACGATGAGAAGATCGACTACTGCAAAAAGATGATCGAGAAAGCGGAAAGCCTCGGCAAGAAGCTCCTGCTTCCTGTAGATACAACGATCACAAAAGAATTCCCGGATCCCATTGATGCAAAGATCGAGATTTCTTATGTTGCATCCGATTCCATTCCCGCAGATATGATGGGGCTGGATATCGGACCGAAGACGGCAGAGCTGTTTGCGGATGCGGTAAAGACTGCAAAAACCGTTGTATGGAACGGCCCTATGGGCGTATTTGAAAATCCCATTCTTGCCGCAGGCACCATTGCGGTGGCAAAGGCACTGGCTGAGACAGACGCAACCACCATCATCGGCGGCGGCGACAGCGCGGCGGCGGTCAATCAGCTTGGCTTCGGCGACAAGATGACCCATATTTCCACAGGCGGCGGCGCTTCTCTGGAATTCCTTGAAGGCAAGGATCTTCCCGGCGTTGTGGCGGCTGATGAAAAATAATCTGCTGCAGAGCATTTATTTCTGAAAATATAGAATTGAGAAAGGATAAAGACTATGGCAAGAAGAAAGATTATCGCCGGCAACTGGAAGATGAACAAGACGCCCAGCGAGGCGGTTGCCCTTGTAAACGAATTGAAGCCGCTTGTAGTGACTGACGAAGCGGACGTTGTATTTGGCGTGCCCGCCATTGACATCGTACCGGTTGTGGAAGCCTGTAAGGGCACCAATATCGCGGTTGCCGCGGAAAATATGTACTATGAGGAAAGCGGCGCTTATACGGGCGAGGTTGCTCCCGCAATGCTTGTGGACGCAGGCGTAAAATATGTGATCCTCGGACATTCCGAGAGAAGGGAATATTTTAAGGAGACAGACGCCGACATCAATAAGAAGGTGTTAAAAGCGCTGGAGCATGGTCTCACGCCCATCATGTGCTGCGGAGAATCTCTTGAGCAGAGAGAGCAGGGCATTACAATGGACTGGATCCGTATGCAGGTGAAGATCGGTCTTCAGAATGTAACGGCGGATCAGGCAAAGACCATGGTGATCGCTTATGAGCCGATCTGGGCCATCGGTACCGGCAAGACTGCCACCAGCCAGCAGGCAGAGGAAGTCTGCAAGGGAATCCGAGAGTGTATCGCTGAGATCTATGACGAAGCAACTGCCGATGCGATCCGCATCCAGTACGGCGGTTCCGTAAACGCAGGCAACGCGGCGGAGCTGTTTGCGATGCCGGACATCGACGGCGGCCTTGTGGGCGGTGCGTCCCTGAAGGCTGATTTTGGAAAGATCGTCAACTATAAGTAAAAAGATAACTATCTATTAAAGTACGCCAAAAATCCGGGGAACCTTCTGGAATCAGAGAGGTCTCCGGATTTTTGAGTTATCATGAGCGAAGGTGCCGCAGGATCATCTGATTTTGATGATCGAGCGGCATCTTCTGGGGCTTTTATGTATGATTTATCAATTATTTCCTGCTTCCCGATCCAATTTATCCTGACCAAATGCAGCAATCCAGAATAAAAGCGGGATAATATCCGTGCAAGCTGCCTGTATAATGCCCATTATTGATTTCAGACCGAATATATCTGTCATATACAGGCTAAAAAAGAGTGAAACAAAGAATACGATCAGACCCATGATCTTGATATGTTTGTGCATCAACGTCAACATAGCTGATAGTTTGCGCAGCGGGGTGATGAGAGAAAATCTCATCGCCATCAGGACTGTTTGAGACGCCCCACACAAACAGCCGTGGGAAAACCGGCACATCCGGGTGATTTTTCCCACTATCCTCATTGTTCCATAACACTTTTCGGTTTGCTGCTCCCTAAAATACAGCTACTACAAACCTACTGGTTATTATACCATATTTTCAAGTGATGGTTCTGCCTGTTTACGTCCAAAACAGGACATTTTACGACTGCGCTTGACATAACAGAAATCACGCGCCACGCTGCGCATGATATAAATTGGCGTATTCCCCGCCTTTTTGAATCAACTCCTCATGGGTACCTTCCTCCGCAATATGATTGTCATCGATCACCACAATACGGTTCGCGTTCCGGATGGTTGACAGCCGGTGAGCGATGATCAGCGTGGTGCGGCCCTTTGCCAGTTCGTCAAAGGAGGACTGGATCCGGCTTTCGGTGACGGTATCCAAGGCTGAAGTTGCCTCGTCCAGTATGAGAATGGACGGATTTTTCAGAAAGATCCGCGCGATGGAGATCCGCTGCTTCTGGCCGCCGGAGAGCATGACGCCCCGTTCGCCCACATAGGTCTGGAAGCCGTCCGGCATAGCCATGATATCATCGTAAATTTCCGCCCGATGGGCCGCTTCTATAATTTCCGGCTCCGATGCGTCCGGTCTGCCGTAACGGATGTTGTCCATGACCGTACCGGCAAACAGAAACACGTCCTGCTGCACGATGCCGATGTTTTTGCGCAGGGAATGCTGTGTCACATCCCGCACATCAATGCCGTCAATGAGGATCCGTCCGCCGGTCACATCGTAAAACCGGGGGATAAGCTGGCAGAGGGTGGATTTTCCTCCGCCGGAGGGCCCAACAACCGCAACCGTCTCACCCTTTGGAATATGGATCGATACGTGATCCAGAACCGGTATCCCGTCGTCATAGGCAAAGGATACATCGTCGATCAGGATATCCCCTTCTGCGGTTTTCATTTTTTTTGCGCCGGGCAGATCTTTGATAGCAGGCTCCTCCCGCATCAGTTCCACAAACCGTTTAAATCCCGCCATACCGTTTAAAAACTGTTCCACAAAGGCCGCAAGCTTCCGCACAGGCGTCAGAAAAGTAGAAATATACAGGGAAAAAGTTACCAGATCCACAAAATCCATCTGGCCTTTCATAATAAAAACGCCGCCGGCGGCGATGGTCAGTACGTTCATCACGGGAAGTGCAAATTCCAGACCAGCGTTATAGACTGCCATTGCCTTATAATAATCCCGCTTTGCTTCCTTAAACAGATCGTTGGAATGTGTAAATTTCCGGTCCTCCTGCTCCTCGTTGTTAAAGGCTTTTGCCGTGCGCATGCCGGAAATGGCGGATTCCAGTTCGTTGTTGATGCCGGCCATGTTCTGCTTTACCTGCAGGGAGGCCTTTACCATCCGCCGTCTCTGGATCACTGTAAACACTACAAAAATAGGAACTACGGCAAACACGACCAGCGCAAGCTGCCAGCGGATGGTAAACATCAGGATAAAGGCGCCGCATAGTGTCACAAGAGAGATGAACAGGTCTTCAGGACCGTGGTGGGCAAGCTCCGTGATCTCAAACAGATCGTTCGTTACTCGGCTCATCAGCTGTCCGGTCCGGTTTTTGTCATAGAATGAAAAAGAAAGATCCTGCATGTGATGGAACAGATCCTGCCGGATATCCGCCTCGATCCGTACGCCCATCATGTGTCCGAGATAGGTGACGATAAACTGCATCCCGGCGCGAAGGGCGTATGCGGCGAGCAGGATGCCCATGACCGTAAAAAACGCGCCGTACAGAGTTTGTGGGAGCAGTTCATTTAAAGCTTTTCTTGAGGAATAGGGAAAGGCAAGGTCCACGACGGCTATGCCGAGGGCGCAGGCCATATCCAGAAGGAAAAGCTTGAAATGGGGCTTGTAATAAGATAAAAAAATAGGAACATAACCTCGTTTAAATCGCTGCGAATTCATTTTGAACTCCATTTATCATTATTTTCTGAAATAAAGCTGATAACCGAAATTTGACGGCGGTTCGGGAATCCCTTCCGGCAGTTCCGCCGTAAAATCTTCCGCAATGGTATTATTGATATAATCGGTCATAGCGCCGGCATCCACCTTTTGTACGATCAGAATATTCGTTTCTTTTAGCTGTTTCCGCAGATTCCGGGCAAACCAGTTGTCATCGCTGCTGTCCTGCAGTGTATTGGGATCCTGAAAAAATACGGGGCCCAGCGGCGAATGTTCTGTCAGGCCGTAGAAACAGTTCCCGTTAAATCCCAAAAACTGATAATGGTCTTCCCCAAGAAAATCAAGCATGTTGTCAACATAAGCCGCTTCTGTGCGCATCTTGTCATTGTCACCCAACATAGTGGGATCCGGCTGGTAATCCGGCAGCAAAAACATGGCGGTGCAGGACATCAGTGCAAGGAGCGCGATCAGATCCGGAAGCAGGATACGAAAATGTTGTTTCTGGTCATTGTCAAAAACAGCGGCTGACGGTTCTTCGAGAGGTTTGGCGGCAGGGCGTTTTTCCAACGCCTCTGACAGAAATTTCAGCAGGCAGAACAGCAGCGCCATATAAAAGGGAACCGCAAAAACGTAATGATGATTATAATACTGCCCGCCGAGTCCGACAGCAAAAGAAACCAGATAAAGCATCAGCGGGAACTTGATGATACGAAATACGATGCCCGGGGAGATATGTCCGCCGGTGAGCGTTTCTTTTCTTGCGGAAGACAGGTTCACAAAAACGGCCGCCGCAAACAGGAGCAGAAGAACGCCCTGAAGAAGTGCGGAGAAATTGCCGCAGTTGTCTAACAGGAGGTTGATCTGCAGTGCCCTTTGAAAAGGAGAGCCATAGATAGATACATGGCTTCCGGTCATATAAGGCAGATAATTGGTAAGATACGGGATCAGCGTACCGGTAAAGAGCATCAGAAAAATCCCCATTGCGCCGCCGTAAAGAAGGGGCAGCAAAAGCCGGTACAGAAAATCCCTGAATGAATGGATGAACAGTAAAGCAGAGGCGACCGCCACAAGAAGAAAAGGTTCTTTGAACATGACCGCCATCATCACAAAAAACGCCGCCAGAAAAAGGGAAGGGGAATAAGGCCTGGCCTTTTCAGTGTCCATCAACGCAATGACCATCAGATATAAGACCAAAAAACCGCATCCGTAAGCTTCTACCTGAATGTTGCCGCTGCGCAGCTGCGTATAGAGCATGAGCAGAATACCGGTCATTCCGGCGCAGACAGCCAGCAGAAGGCGGGTAGAAAACTGAATATTCTTTTTCCGCAGCAGAAGCATTGTCAAAAGAACCGGCGCCGCCGTCAGGATAAACAGACAAAGGAAACTTATGATATTGCAGAAATCCGTATCTCCGTTTATGGATAAGGAGATCGCAGTCAAAAAGAAAATGCCGGGCGGTTTTGTTTCAAAAAGCCCGGAATAGGGCTTGATGCCGTTTAACAGGCCCCGTCCCACGGCAAAGTAGATGGGTGTGTCCCATGTATATACCTTCATCAGTTCTGCCCCCATTCGGGAGACAAGCTGTCTGATCACCGAGAAGGAACTGAGAAGGAAAAAGCAGCAAAGGGCATAAAAAGGATAGCGTGCAAATTTTTTCATAATGATCTCCATTCCGGAGCGTTTACGCGATGGGCGGGGAGAAACTTTTGCGCCCTGCCATCAGGCAATTTGGAACGCTCCATACAAATCGCCAAACAAAGTAACATGGTACTTGATCCCCTCACAACCCAAGAACAATATTAGCTTAGAAAAGAAAAGTTGTCAAGAATGGCCTGTTTTGTGATATAATGGCAAAAGAAGAAAAAACGGCGGCAAATCAGAGGCGGGTCAGACGGTCTTTGACGCGGCATGAGCAGAAAGGAATACAACATGCAGGGATGGATGATCGAAAACGGATTTCTGAGAACAGGGAAATTCAGCGAAATGAGCGCATGGATGAGAAACGCGTCAAAGAAACAGGGGATCCGGTTAAAGGTATTCGGAAACGACCGGTTTCTGATCCGTTACGGAGAAACTGGCATGACGCTGGAGGGCATGGAGGAACGGCCGGATTTTATCCTGTTCTGGGATAAGGACGTGGAACTGGCCTCCGCCTTTGAGGCTCTCCACATTCCGGTCTTTAACTGTGCGGAAGCCATCGCTGCCTGCGATGACAAAAGCCGGACGCACCGGATCTTAAGCGCAGGGAACATTCCCATGCCGGATACGATCCGAGCGCCGATGACCTTTGCAAATGTGGGTTACACAAACACGGAATTTCTCAGCGAAGCGGAGGAACGGCTTTCCTATCCCTTTGTGATAAAAGAATGTTTCGGCTCCTTTGGCGCACAGGTTTATCTGATCCATGACCGTGCCGAAGCGCGCCGCCTTCTGGAAACCATCGGAGGGAAGCCGATGATTTTTCAGAAATATATCCGGACAAGCACCGGCAGGGATGTGCGCATCAACATGGTAGGAGAGGAACCGGTGGCGGCAATGCTGCGCTGCAACCCCGGCGATTTCCGGGCAAATGTGACGAACGGAGGCAGTATGCGGCCGTATACTCCCACGCCGGAACAGATTGCCCTTGCGCAAAAGGCCTGCCGGATGCTGAAATTAGATTTTGCCGGGGTGGATCTGCTCTTTGGGGAAGACGAAAGGCCTGTTTTGTGCGAAGTCAACTCCAATGCCCATGTGAAAAATATTTTTGACTGTACGGGAATCGATGTGGGTGAATCTATTTTCGCACACATCCGGAGCAGGCTGGGACAAGGATGCTGAAAAAATGGAAAGGAACAGACTTATGAATTTCTGGCTGTTGTACAATCCGGCTGACGCCGAAAAAAATATGGCATATATCAAATTTTATGAGCAGGCCTGCAGGCGCAGAGGCATATCCTTCCGGCTGATATTGACCCATGAGCTGACGCTGATCACCAGAGAGGGAAACCCGGAAGTCCTTTATGAAGGCGCGCCGGCCCCGCTGCCTGATTTTGCTGTATGCAGGAGCCGTAACGCCATGATCTCCAGACATCTGGAGCAGGCAGGGGTACGGGTGTTCAATAATTCCTTTGTGACGGAGGTCTGCAATGACAAGGCCAGAACTTATCAATATCTGGCGGGAAAAGGAATTCCCATGCCGGACAGCTGTTTCTGCAAAAAAGAAGATTACCGGGACTGCTTTGCCTATCCTGTAGTGGTAAAATCCTGCAATGGCCACGGCGGCAGTGAGGTATTCCTTGTTCATGACAGAGAGGAATATGAGAGAGCCTGCGCTGAAATTGCTTCCCATGATGTGGTAGTGCAGAAGCTGGTTTCCGATCCGGGCAGGGATCTGCGCGTCTATGTAATAGGAAAGGAGATCGTCGCCGCCATGCTGAGGGAATCCCAGAACGATTTTCGCAGCAATTATTCCCTTGGCGGAAAAGCCTCCGTCTACAAGCTGAATGAGGGAGAGCGAAGGCTTGTGGAACGGATCGCGGCGCAGTTTGAATTCGGACTTGCGGGCATTGATCTGATGTTTCATAACGGATGTCCCGTGCTGAATGAGATCGAGGACGTGGTGGGCGCCAGAATGCTCTATCAGCATACAGATATTGATCTGGTGGAGCGATATTTTGATTTTATGCTGAAAAATCAAAATTCCTGACTGGAACGTCCTGTCCGGGGATAATTTTTGCATAAAAAGCGCGGGGGAATGATTGACGTTTCCATGTTTTGTAAGTATAATGTACAATAGTTTTTCGGAATATGACAAAATGCTGTTTTTACTATAAATGGCGGAAAAGAGGTAATTATGAGTAAGAAACCTACAGTATTGATGATTTTGGACGGTTACGGGCTGAATGACAGAACGGACGGCAACGCGGTGGCGCAGGCCAATACGCCGGTGATGGATGAACTGATGAAGACATGTCCTTTTGTTACCGGGCGGGCAAGCGGCATGGCAGTGGGACTTCCCGAAGGACAGATGGGAAATTCCGAAGTGGGGCATACCAATATGGGTGCCGGGAGGATCGTGTACCAGATGCTGGTGAAGATCTCCAGAGCCATTGAAGACGGAACCTTCCTTCAGAATCCTGCCCTTGTGGCGGCCATGGAAAACTGCAAAGAGAAGGGCAGCGCCCTCCATCTGATGGGACTGCTTTCACCCGGCGGCGTACACAGCCATACCGAGCATTTGTACGGGCTTTTGAAGATGGCGAAAATGAACGGTCTGGAAAAGGTTTATGTACATGCCTATCTGGACGGCCGTGACGTGCCCCCTTCTTCCGCTGCGGGATATATGAAGGAAGCGGTTGCAAAGATGAAGGAGATCGGCGTGGGCTCCGTTGCCACCATTTCCGGACGGTTTTATGCCATGGACCGGGACAATGCGTGGGATCGGGAGGAGAAGGCTTACAATGCCCTTGTGTTCGGGGAAGGCGTTACCGGAGAAAGTGATCCGGTAAAGGCCATTGAGCTTTCTTACGAGAACGGTGTAACAGATGAGTTCATGCTCCCCACTGTGACAGATCCCAATGGGATGATCCATGAAAACGACAGCATTATTTTCTTCAATTTCCGCCCGGATCGGGCCCGTCAGCTGACAAGGGCCTTTGTAGATCCGGATTTCGGAGGATTTGTCCGGAGGAATGGTTATTTCCCCGTACATTTTGTGTGTATGGCCCAGTATGATGCGGAAATGCCAAATGTTTCCGTGGCCTATCCGCCGGAAGCGCTGACGATGACCTTCGGCGAATATCTTTCCGTGCATGGCTTAAAACAGCTGCGGCTTGCAGAGACGCAGAAATACGCCCACGTGACATTCTTCTTTAATGGCGGCGAGGAAAAGCAGTTTGAGGGAGAGGATCGCATCCTTGTAGATTCTCCCAGAGTGGAAACCTTTGACATGAAGCCGGAGATGAGCGCCTATGAGGTTTGCGACAACCTGATCAATGCCATCAGGTCAGGGAAATATGACGTGATCATCATCAACTTTGCAAATCCGGATATGGTGGGACACACCGGTATCATGGAGGCGGCGATCAAGGCCGTGGAAGCCGTGGATAAATGTGTGGGCAAAACTGTGGAAGCCATCCGCGAGGTGAACGGTCAGATGTTTATCTGCGCCGATCACGGCAACGCGGAACAGCTGATCGACTACGAAACCGGCGGCAGCTTTACCGCCCATACAACCAATCCGGTGCCTTTTATTCTGGTAAATTATGACGAGGATTATACTTTGCGGGACGGCGGTTGTCTGGCGGATATCATTCCTACCCTGATCGAGATGATGGGAATGGAGCAGCCTGCGGAGATGACGGGAAAATCATTATTGATCAAAAAATAAACGGAGGAATTGCATGAATTATAAAAGTACGCGAGGCGGCGCAGAGGTGACCGCTTCACAGGCCATTTTAAAAGGACTTGCGGATGACGGCGGATTGTTTGTGCCGGCGGAGATACCCAGTCTGGATCATTCCCTTGAGGAGTTTGCCGCCATGGACTACCGGCAGACGGCATATCAGGTGATGAAATTGTTCCTGACTGACTTCACAGAGGAAGAATTGAAGTATTGTATCGACCATGCCTATGATTCCAAATTTGATACGCCGGAAATTGCCCCAATCCGGAAGAAGGACGGCGGGTTTTATATGGAGCTGTTTCACGGCAGCACCATCGCCTTTAAAGATATGGCGCTTTCCATTCTGCCCTATCTGCTGACTACTTCAGCTCGTAAGAATCAGGTGTCCAACGATATCGTCATCCTTACCGCAACCTCCGGCGATACGGGAAAAGCGGCGCTGGCGGGCTTTGCGGATGTGTCGGGTACGAAGATCATTGTTTTTTATCCCAAGGACGGGGTGAGTCCTATCCAGCAGCGACAGATGGTGACCCAGAAAGGAGAAAATACCTTTGTAGTGGGTGTGGACGGTAATTTTGACGACTGTCAGACCGGCGTGAAAAAAATGTTCGGCGATAAGAAGCTGGCAGAGGAGCTTGCCGCTGCTGGCTATCAGTTTTCTTCCGCAAATTCTATCAATATCGGGCGTCTGACGCCCCAGATCGTATATTATGTATACGCATACGGCCAGCTTGTAAAGCGGGGCGAGATCAAAGCGGGGGATCCCATAAACGCGGTGGTGCCCACGGGAAATTTCGGCAACATTCTGGCGGCGTATTACGCGAAGCTGGCAGGGCTTCCCATTGCCAAACTGATCTGCGCGTCCAATGAAAACAAGGTGCTGTATGATTTCTTTTCCACCGGCGTTTACAATAAAAACCGTCCGTTTGTGCTGACAAATTCTCCTTCCATGGATATTTTGATTTCCAGCAATCTGGAACGGCTCATTTATATGATCGCCGGGAACGACGCGGACAAAAACAGCCGGCTGATGAAGGAGCTGGGTGAAAAGGGCGTTTATCAGATTACGGAGGAGATGAAGGCGCGGCTCTCCGATTTTTACGGGAATTATGCTACGGAGGAGGAGACCGGAGCAAGGATCAAATCCATGTATGAGGCGGAAGGCTATGTGCTGGATACCCACACGGCGGTTGCTTCTGCAGTGTATGAGAAATACAGGGCGGAAACCGGGGATCAGACCACTGCGCTGATCGTTTCCACGGCAAGTCCCTATAAATTTACAAGAAGCGTGCTGAATTCTATTGACGGAAAATACGACGCCATGACGGACTTTGAGATGGCGGACACTCTCAGCAGTCTGTCAAAGGTTCCGATTCCGGCGGCGATCGAGGAGATCCGGACGGCGCCGGTGCTGCACAAATGTGTATGTGGAGTTTCCGAAATGGAGGCAATGGTGAAATCTTTTTTAAGGATGTGAGCGTATGAGCTGGGGCGTTATCTTTTTTTCATTGATCGGGATTGTGGGGATCGCGTTTCTGATCACCGGACAGTCCATGAAAACGAGCGGCAAGATAAAAGTAGGCTGGTTTATCGGACAGGATATCAAAATGGAGAAATGCAGGGATATTCCGGGTTTTATCAACGCCACCTACACAAAGATCATGTCCGCGGGGGTTATCGCGGTGGTAGGCGCCGCCGTGCTGATCTTGCTGGAAGTGTTCAAGATCTCTCCGCTGATCCAGCTCATTATTTTGATTCTTTTGCTGGTTCTGTATTTTGTATTTTCCAGAGATATTCAAAAAGCGACAAAAGAGTATCTCCAGTAACGGCGGTCATCGATGGCGCAGAGGCCATCGGCGCGCAATAAAAATGATCCCTGATTTTGCTTTAGCGCTTTTCTTTGCCGAAGTCAAGTATAAAGTGGGGTTTATTGGCAATAGTAATGGTATCAAAAACTGACGGTCAAAGAGACCGGAACGGAGGAGACCATGAGAAAATATATGCCAATCACCGACGTACACGGCAGAGAAATACTGGACTCAAGAGGAAATCCCACGGTAGAAGTAGAGGTTACTCTGGAAAACGGAGTGGCAGGCCGGGCCAGCGTGCCCTCTGGCGCGTCCACAGGTTCCTTTGAAGCGCTGGAGCTTCGGGACCGGGAAAAACGTTTCCACGGCCTTGGAGTCATGCACGCCGTACACAATGTAAATGCCAATCTGTCCAAGGCGGTCATCGGCGAAAATGTATTTGAGCAGCGGCTCATCGATCAGAAGATGCTGGAGCTGGACGGTACGGAATATAAAAATAAATTCGGCGCCAACGCCATCCTTGGCGTTTCTCTGGCTGTCGCACGGGCGGCGGCCGCCTCATTGCGGCTTCCCCTTTACCGGTATCTGGGCGGGATTGACGCCAGATGCCTGCCGGTTCCCATGATGAATATTTTGAACGGCGGGCGTCATGCGGATAATACGGTGGATCTGCAGGAGTTTATGATTATGCCCGCAGGGGCGCCTACCTTCGGCGAAGGCTTGCAGATGGGCGCGGAAATTTATCACAGCTTAAAAAAGCGGCTGAAAATGAAAGGGCTGTCCACCGCCGTGGGAGACGAAGGGGGCTTTGCGCCGGATCTGGAAAATGCAAATGAAACCCTCTCTGTCATGGCTCAGGCAGTAAGGGACGCCGGCTATACGCCGGGAGAAGATATCGTGTTTGCCATTGATGCCGCTGCCAGCGAGCTTTATGATGAGACGGAGAAAGCCTATTATTTTCCCGGGGAATCCAGGATGACAGGCAGAAAGGTGCTGCGGGACGCCAACGAGATGCTGCAGTATTATGAGGGGCTGAAAAGCGAGTTCCCGATCTTCTCTATTGAAGACGGGTTATTTGAGGACGATTGGAACGGCTGGATTTCTATGACAGCAAAGATGGGGGCCGGTATGCAGCTGGTTGGAGACGACTTGTTCGTGACCAATCAGAGAAGGCTTGCAAAGGGGATTTCTCTTGGCGCCGGCAATGCGATCCTGATCAAGGTAAACCAGATCGGTACCCTGTCGGAGGCCATGGACGCCATTGGACTGGCAAAGCGCAGCGGGTTCCGCACGGTGATCTCCCATCGTTCGGGCGAGACGGAGGACAGTTTCATCGCTGATCTGAGCGTGGCGGTCAATGCGGGACAGATCAAGACAGGCGCGCCCTGCAGAAGCGACAGGGTCGCAAAGTATAATCGTCTGCTCCGCATCGAGGAGGAATTGGCGGACGGCGCAGTATACGGACGGGATTATCTGTAAGAGAACACTTTCGCGAAAATTTATCATTTCCGGAAAAATACCGGATAAAAAAGGGAAAAAACTGTTGAAATCTCAATTATAGTGTGCTAGAATACCCCTTGTATGATTTAAAGGCGCATTGAGCCAGAGGCAGAGCATTTGGCGAATGCGGAGATCATGAATGTAGTTCATGATATAGGAGGTGTAAGGATCATGGGTGTTCTGAGAATTATCTTAACCATTTTATTCGTCATAGTGAGTATTGTGTTGACAGTGGTTGTGTTGATGCAGGAAGGCAAGTCGGCAGGACTTGGCGTGATCAGCGGCGCAGCGGAAAGCTACTGGGGAAAGAATAAAGGACGTTCCATGGAAGGCAAGCTGGTAATGATTACGAAGATTCTGGCAGTTGCCTTTTTGGCGCTTGCAATCGTTCTGAATATTAATTTTTAACGGAAGCAGCATATTGTTACAGCACAGAAAACAGTCAAAACACTCTTGGTTCAAGGGTGTTTTTTCTAATGTAATAGAAAATATATGGAACAGCAGAAAGAATATAACCAAAATGAATATAAGCAGAAAGAACAGGGAAAAGGCCGCCGGTCTGCCGGAAATACACTGACGGGACAATATCAGGGGACTGCCAGAGGCTTCGGCTTTGTGACAGTGGAAGGCCTTGAAGGGGATGTGTTCATTTCCGAAAAGGATGCAAACAGCGCCATGCACGGGGATCTGGTGGAGATCAGACTCCGGCCGGGAAGACGGGGCAAGAACCGAGAAGGGATTGTCACAAAGATCCTGACCCGGGGGCAGAAGCAGCTGATCGGAACCTTTGACCGAAACAAAAAGTTCGGTTTTGTCGTGCCGGATCAGATCAGGATCGGCAGAGATATTTTCGTGCCCATCGAAGATTCCATGGGCGCCCAGAACGGGCATAAGGTGCTGGTGGAGATCGTAGATTACGGCAGCGCCGGCAGGAATCCTCAGGGCAGGATATTGGAAATTATCGGCCATATCAATGATCCGGGAACGGATATTGCCTGTATCGTAAAATCCTACGGACTGCCGGAGGGCTTTTCCGACGCCGTTATGAGAGAGGCGGCAAAGCTGCCGGACACAGTGTCGGAGCAGGAAATGGCGGGCCGGAAGGATATCCGGGACTGGCAGACCATCACCATAGATGGAGAGGATGCAAAAGATCTGGATGATGCGGTAACGCTCAGGCGAACGGAAACCGGTTATCTCCTCGGGGTGCATATTGCGGATGTGAGCCATTATGTGAGGGAACATTCCCTGCTGGATAAGGAAGCGTTGAAGCGAGGCACCAGCGTTTATCTCACAGACAAGGTGATCCCCATGCTTCCGCACAAGCTGTCAAACGGGATCTGCTCTCTGAATGCAGGCTGTGACAGGCTGGCATTAAGCTGTATCATGGAGCTGGATGCAAAAGGAACCGTCCGGGGACATGAGATCGTGGAGACCGTCCTGCAGGTGAACGAGCGTATGAATTATACTGACGTGAACAAGATCGTTTCCGATCACGACGAGGCTTTGTGCAGCCGCTACCGGGATCTTCTGCCTATGCTGGAGGATATGGCCTGCCTTGCGAATATCCTGCGAAAGAAACGGCAGAAACGGGGCTATGTGGACTTTGATTTTCCAGAGACAAAGGTGATTTTGGATAAAAATGGAAAGCCGCTGGAATTAAAGCCCTATGAGCGGAATACGGCGACTCGGATGATCGAGGAATTTATGCTGGCTGCCAACGAAACCATCGCGGAGGATTATTTCTGGCAGGAGGCGCCTTTTCTGTACCGTACCCACGAGACGCCGGACCCTGAGAAGATCAGTCGTTTGGAAACTTTGATCTCCAACTTCGGCTATTATATAAAATCCGGTCAGGAATCTGTTCATCCCAAGGAATTTCAGAAGCTGCTGGAAAAGATCGGAGATACGCCGGAGGAGGCGCTGATCAGCCGGATCGTGCTGCGCACCATGAAGCAGGCCCGCTATACGACAGAGTGTACCGGACATTTTGGACTGGCGACCAAATATTATTGTCATTTTACTTCTCCCATCCGCCGTTATCCGGATCTGCAGATCCACCGGATCATCAAGGAGACGATCCACGGCAGCCGCAATGAGAAGAGAAATGCTCATTATGCACGGATCCTGCCGGATGTGGCAGTCCAGTCCTCTGAGACGGAGCGAAGGGCGGATGAAGCGGAACGGGAATGTCTGAAGCTGAAGAAAGTGGAATATATGCAGGAGCGGATCGGGCAGGTTTATGACGGTGTGATCTCCGGCATCACAAACTGGGGCATGTATGTGGAACTGGAAAATACCGTGGAAGGGCTGATCCGCGTCAGCGCCATGACGGACGACTATTATTATTTTGACGAACCCCATTATGCGCTGGTGGGAGAGGAGACAGGACGGCAGTATTGTCTGGGCCAGCCGGTGACTATCCGGGTGACTGGCTGTGATCTTCTGCAGCGCACCATTGATTTTGAAATATTTGAAGAGGAGACGGAACATGGGCAAGGACAGTGTGAAACTGATCGCCAACAACAAGAAAGCCCGATTTGATTATTTTATTGAGGATACCTACGAGGCAGGGATCGCCCTTGCCGGAACGGAGGTCAAATCCCTGCGCATGGGGAAATGCAGCATCAAGGAATCCTTTGTCCGGATCGACAACGGTGAGGCGCTGATTTATGGCATGAACATCAGTCCTTATGAAAAGGGAAATATCTTCAATAAAGATCCTCTGCGGATCAGGAAGCTGCTGCTGCACAAACAGGAAATCAACAAGCTGTGCGGGAAGATTGCCCAGCAGGGTTATACTGTGGTGCCCTTACAGGTATATTTTAAAGGGAGCCTTGTGAAAGTGGAGATCGGACTTGGAAGAGGAAAAAAGCTCTATGACAAGCGGCAGGATATTGCCAAAAAGGATCAGAGAAGAGAAGCGGAAAAACAGTTTAAGGTAAAAAATCTGTATTAAGAATATACGGGAATGGTGAAAAATGAGTAAAAAGAAATTGGAAATCGTGATTTTATGCGGCGTCATCCTTATCTGCGGTGTAACGGCAGTGGTGCTGCACACCCTTTCCGACAACCGGAAAAATCAGGTCTATCTGGAAGGACTTGACGCTTATGAAAAAGGGGATTATGCCGCGGCGCGAAAATCTTTTGAATCGATCGGAAATTATGAAGATACAACGGATATTTTGCGGGAAATCGATTATCAGGAAGCGCTGCTTGCCATTGAACAGGGGGACGACGCTGCCGCAGAAAAAGTGCTGCTGACGATGAAAAATTACAAGGATGCGGAAAACTATCTGTATCTTATCACCTACCATAAGGTAAAAGCCTGCATGGAAGCGGGTGATTATGATCAGGCGGAGGTTTATGCCGACCAGATCACCGGCTATGAGGATGTGGAGCAGTTAAAGCAGGAGATTTATTATCAGCAGGCATGGAAACAGATTGACGCCGTTCAGTTTGACAAGGCAAAGGAGCTGCTGGCCAAGGTATCAGACGCCGACAGAGTGGAGAGCACTGTGGCTTCCATCAACTGGACGCAGTATGCCGTACCCTGTCTGCAGGATCTTTACAGCCGGTACACGGAGGGAACGAAGATCTCTGATGTACTGGAGGCAAAGTATTGTCCGGTAACTTATAATACGGGACTTTCCATTCCCATGTTCATGTTCCGCTACACCGTGGTGACAGAGACGGGAGATACGGTGGAGCTGTACGCAGGTTATAATAACGATACTTATTTCGGCGCCTGCCATACGCTGGACAGGACGGCGCTGGATATGCAGAATCAGGCTGAGATGTCCGCGTTTCTGGAGATTCAGCCAAATTGGAACCGGGCGGAGACGCTTCGGCTCAGCGCACCGGCTATGAAAACGCTGTCAGGGCATTGACCCGGATCATATTCACACTTAATTGAAAAAGTAAATTCCAGTGCAGAAGTAAATTCTACCATACGGTAAAAAGCATTGAATTTTTCAAATTTC
>CANQNE010000018.1 GCA_947625135.1 uncultured Lachnospiraceae bacterium | reverse complement strand
TGGCCAATTTTTTAAAGTTGTTCATTAGCATAGCAATAAAACTGGTGGCATGTGGATAAAACTACGGAAACTCAAGGACGTTCTGTCTTGCCTTTTTTTGATTACTGTGTTAAAATATGCTAATAAGTTTTGTGATTTTACGAAAATGTATGTAACAATTTGCAAGCGGCGGCAATATGCCCGCGGGGAAGAAAGGCATGAATAACAGAATGAAGACATTTGCCATTACGGATATCGGGCAAAAACGAAGTATCAATCAGGATAGTGTGTATACATCGGAGCTGCCTGTAGGAAATCTGCCCAATCTGTTTATCGTGGCCGACGGCATGGGCGGCCATCAGGCGGGGGATGTTGCTTCTAAGTACACGGTGGAACAGGTGGTAAAGCGGATTCGGGAGGACACGGAGCAGAGCCCGGTGAAGCTGCTGCGAAGGGCCATTGAGAAAGCCAACGAAGGCTTGATCATCATGGCGAAGGGCGATGAAAAGCTGCTGGGCATGGGCACCACCATTGTTGCAGCCACGGTTGTGGACAACTGCATGTATGTGGCCAACGTGGGGGACAGCCGGCTGTATGTGATAAATGAGGGCATCACCCAGATCACAAGGGACCATTCGCTGGTGGAAGAAATGGTTCGGACAGGCGCGATCCAACGGTCGGAAGCCAGATTTCATCCAAAGAAAAATATCATCACCCGGGCCATCGGTGTGAAAGAAAATATTATGATCGATTTTTTTGACGTAAAGCTGAAGCCAGGAGACACGATACTGTTGTGTTCCGACGGGCTGACCAACATGGTGGATGACGAAGATATCCGCATTTTGATGGCGCAGCAGGTAGATATAGCAGGAAAGGCAGAAAAGCTCATTGAGACCGCCAATCAAAACGGCGGCAAGGACAACATTACTGTTGTGGTAATCGAGCCGTTTTCTGAAGAGGTGAAAGCATGTTAAGTACCGGGACGATTATAGCGGAAAGATATGAGATCATAGATAAAGTCGGCACAGGCGGCATGGCCGATGTATATAAAGCAAAGGATCAGAAGCTGAATCGGTTTGTGGCCGTGAAGGTGATGAAGAAGGAGTTCAGCGAGGACAAGACCTTTGTGACAAAATTCCGTGACGAGGCACAGGCTGCGGCCGGGTTCATCCATCCCAACATTGTCAGCGTTTATGACGTGGGGGAGGAGAATGGACTGTATTATATCGTGATGGAGCTGGTGGACGGCATCACGCTGAAGCGGTATATTGAGCGGAAAGGAAAACTGACGATCCGGGAGACTACCAGCATTGCGGTACAGGTTTCCATGGGTATTGAAGCGGCTCACAACAATCATATCATACACAGAGATATCAAGCCCCAGAACATTATCATCTCCAGAGAGGGAAAGGCCAAGGTGACAGATTTTGGCATTGCCAAGGCGGCTACGGCCGACGCCACGGGAGACAATACGGTGATGGGTTCCGTTCATTATACATCCCCGGAGCAGGCGAGAGGAGAAGGCAGCGACGAGAAGAGCGACATTTATTCTCTGGGCGTTACCATTTATGAGATGCTCACCGGCAGAGTGCCTTTTGACGGAGATACGACCGTTTCCATTGCACTGCAGCATATTCAGGAGGGGGTTCCCTCTCCGAAGAAGCTGGTGCCGGAGATTCCGGACAGTCTGGCGGAGATCGTACTGAAATGTACGGAGAAGGATCCGAAAAACCGATACCAGAACATGGGAGATCTCATTGAAGATCTGAAGATATCGCTGGTGCTTTCTCAGGAAGCCCAGACGGCGGAGAAGGAAGAGGAGAAAGAAGAGGAAGAACCGCAGGAAGAGACGCCGGAGCAGGCTGAAGATGTGGAAAATGAAGAGGAATCAGAGGAGACTGCGCAGGAAGCGGTGAATCCGAAGATCGACAAGGTCATGTCTGTGCTGGGCATTGTGGCGGCGCTGATCATCGTGGCGCTGGCTATATTTATGGGTTATTCCCTGTGGTCTACTTTCCGGCAGGCAAAAGGAAAGGGCGGCGCTGCCTCTGCTACGGAGGCGGCGGATTTTGACCGCGAAAAGCAGCGGATCATGATCGACCTGAAGGGAATGACTGTGGAAGAGGCGACGAAAGAGCTGAATTCCATGAATCTCGGCATCCGAAAAGGCGGGTATGATTATTCCGACGACGTGGAAGCCGGGCTGATCATGGGTCAGAGCGTTGACGCCGGCGATATTGTGGACATCAATACCACCATTCTTGTGACCATCAGCGACGGCCCCACATTTTTCAACATTCTGGATGTGGCGGGCATGACGGTGGAGAAGGCGACCGCCGCGCTGGAGCAGAGCGGACTGGTTGTAAAAGAAGGCGACTATGAATATGACGACAGTATAGACGTGGGATGCGTGATCGCAACCATTCCCGCCGCAGGTACGGAAGCCCGCAAGGGGGACGAGGTTACCATGACTATCAGCCGGGGCAAGAACCGGGATATGATCACGGTTCCTTATCTGATCGGAAATACAAAGGAGCGGGCCATTGAGAAGCTGGAGCGGCAGGGACTGGCACTGGGCGAACTGACCGAGAGCGATTACTATGACAGCTCCGTGGATGCGGGATGTGTGCTTTCCCAGAGCATTGAATCCGGCAAACAGGTGGAAGAAGGGACGTCTGTGGATCTTGTGCTGAATCAGGGCGCGGATCTGTCCAGACCTACCGAGAAGCCTCAGGAGACTGCGCAGACGGACCCCAATGTGGTCGAGGGCGGCAGAGGCAGCGTGACCATTCAGCTTTCTCAGCTGCCGAAGAATTTTGACGGCGGATATATTACCCTGAAGCTGCGCGAGGTGATCGACGGGGAAGAATATGTGAAGATCATTTATGAAGGCCGTCTGCAGAAAGAGGATTTCCCTCTGGTAAAAGAAGTAGAAGGGACAGAGGGCAATCATTCCGGAACAGTTGAGATGTATGTGGACAGCGACGAAGTGGAAACGAAATGGTCAGTCACGTTTTAATGAGGAGCGCATGCAGGGAAAGATCATAAAAGGAATCGCAGGATTTTATTACGTATATACAAAGGAATCAGGGCTTTTGGAATGTAAGGCAAGAGGCGCCTTCCGAAAGGAGGGGCTGAAGCCTCTGGTGGGAGATTACGTTTGCGTGGAGCTGTTGGATGCCGGGGAAAAAACCGGAAGCATTACAGAGATATTGCCCCGCAATAATGTGCTTATCCGCCCGGCGGTGGCCAATGTCGATCAGGCATTGGTCATCTTCGCGGCTGCCAGACCAAAGCCCAATTTTCATTTGTTGGACAGGTTTCTGATGACGATGACTTATCAGGGCATCAGTACGGCGATCTGCTTCAACAAGACGGACGCTGCGCCCTGCGGGGAGATCGAAACACTGCAAAAGGCCTATTTAGCCAGCGGTTATCCGATTTTGTTTACAAGCGCCAAAAGAAAAGAAGGCGTGGCAAAGCTGAACGAGCTGCTTCGCGGGAAAACGACGGCGGTGGCAGGCCCATCCGGCGTCGGGAAATCTTCGCTTGTGAATCTTCTGCAGAAGGATACCTACATGGAGACGGGGAGCATCAGCGAGAAGATCCAGCGTGGAAAGCACACCACAAGACATTCCCAGCTGATCCCGGTGGATGAAAACACCTTTATTCTGGACACGCCGGGATTCAGTTCTCTCTATGTGCCGGAAATGGAGGAGGGGGAGCTGAAGGGCTGTTTTCCGGAATTTGCCCCATTTGAAGACCGGTGCAGATTTCAGGGCTGCCTGCATTATAAGGAGCCTGACTGCGGTGTGAAGCAGGCAGTGGAACAGGGAAAGATCAGCGACCGGCGGTATGAAAATTATCTGCTGATGCTGGAGGAACTGAAAGAACGGAAAAAATACTAAAAAACAGGGAGAGAAGAGTATGATCCATTTAGCACCATCTATTCTGGCAGCGGATTTTTGGAATCTGGGACAGAATATCGCGGCTGCGGAGGCGGCAGGGGCCAGGTATTTACATATTGATGTGATGGACGGCGATTTTGTACCCAGCATTTCTTTTGGGATGCCGGTGATCGCTTCCATCCGCAAAAAGACGGATATGATCTTTGACGTGCATTTGATGGTCAGCAATCCGGAGCGTTATATCGAGCGGTTTGCTGCCTGCGGCGCGGATATCATCACTGTGCATGTAGAGGCCTGCAGACATGTGGACCGGGTGCTGCAGCAGATCAGGGCATGCGGCTGCAAAGTGGGCGTGGCGCTGAATCCTGTCACCTCGCTCCATACGCTGGATTACATGATCGACATGGTGGACATGATCCTGATCATGACAGTAAATCCCGGATTCGGCGGACAGGAATACATCAAGACCAGTACCAAAAAAATTCAGAAGCTGAGAACGCGTCTCAATGAGCTGGGACTGAATAAGGATATTCAGGTGGACGGCGGCATCCGCAAAAATAATGTGCATGTAGTGCTGGAGGCGGGCGCCAATGTGATCGTGTCCGGTACGTCTGTTTTCAGCGGCGATATCGCACAGAATGTGAAGGATTATCTGGAGATTTTTAAGAAGTATGAGGGATGAGGGCGCTGCGGTGATAAAAGCAGGCTCATTATGTTATGGTGATATTTGCATGAAGTTCTATTGTGATAAGGGAGATGTGACGATAGATGAAACTGGGAATCGTAGGACTGCCTAACGTAGGCAAAAGTACATTATTTAATTCACTGACAAAGGCGGGTGCGGAGTCGGCCAATTACCCCTTCTGCACCATCGACCCCAACGTGGGCATTGTGGCGGTGCCGGACGAGCGACTGGACAAGCTGGCGGCGCTGTATCATTCCAGAAAGGTAACACCGGCGGTGATCGAATTTGTGGATATCGCCGGTCTGGTGAAGGGCGCGTCAAAGGGAGAGGGGCTGGGCAACCAGTTTTTGTCCCATATCCGGGAGGTGGACGCCATCGTGCATGTGGTGCGCTGCTTTGAGGATTCCAACGTGGTCCATGTGGACGGCAGCGTCAATCCTGCGAGAGATATTGAGACCATCAATCTGGAACTGATCTTTTCCGATCTGGAAATACTGGAGCGGCGGATATCAAAGACCGCAAGAGGCGCGAAAAACGATAAAGCGCTGGCCAAAGAGCTGGATCTTCTGCAAAGGCTGAAAGCGCATCTTGAAAACGGAAAGCTGGTAAAAAGCTTCGGAACGGATGATGAGGATGAGCAGGAATGGCTTGCTTCCTATCAGCTGCTCACCGGAAAGCCGGTGATCTTTGCGGCCAACGTGGGCGAGGAGGATCTGGCAAACGACGGCGCGGACAATCCTTACGTGGCGCAGGTGCGGGAGTATGCGGCTTCGGAAAACAGCGAGGTGTTTGTGATCTGCGCGCAGATCGAGCAGGAGATCGCAGAGTTGGACGATGAAGAAAAAGCCATGTTTCTGGAAGAACTCGGTCTTGCAAAGTCGGGCCTTGAAAAACTGATCCAGGCAAGCTATTCTCTTCTTGGACTGCTCAGCTTCCTTACAAGCGGCGAGGATGAGACGCGGGCGTGGACCATCAAAAAGGGCACGAAGGCGCCTCAGGCAGCGGGAAAGATCCATACGGACTTCGAGCGTGGGTTTATCCGGGCGGAGGTAGTCAATTATCAGGATCTTCTGGACTGCGGCAGCTATGCGAAGGCAAAGGAAAAGGGCATTGTCGGTCTGGAGGGCAAGGATTACGTGGTGAAGGACGGCGACGTGATCCTGTTCCGATTTAATGTGTAAGAGAATGATGTACCACGGTTCCCGCGGCTGCCGGGCGGCGGCAGCGCCCGAGGTTTGGAGGCGAAAATATGGACGGACGCATTGCGTTTCCCCATTTGCACCTGTATTTTGAATCAATAGGAAAAAGTTTTCGTGTTTTTGGCTTTGAGATCGCCTATTACGGCGTGGTGATCGCAGTGGGCATGCTTCTCGGCGTGATGTATGCCCTCCGGGAGGCAAAGCGGACGGGGCAGAATGTAGATCATTATTTTAATATGCTGATGATCGCCATTGTTTCCGGGATCATCGGCGCCCGGATCTACTATGTGGCATTTCGCTGGGATTATTACCGGTATCATATTTCGGAGATCATCAATTACCGGAATGGCGGTATCGCCATATACGGCGGGGTGATCGGCGCGGTGGCGGCGATCTGGATCTATACACGAGTGAAGAAGATGTCCTTCCGTCTGGTGACGGACACCTGCTGTCCGGGGCTTCTCATCGGCCAGATATTGGGCCGGTGGGGCAATTTTTTCAACCGGGAAGCGTTCGGCGACTATACCGACGGGCTGTTTGCCATGCAGCTTCCCCGCAGTGTAGTCCGCAGCAGCGACGTGACGGAAAAGATGGCAAAGAACATAGCCGACGGTATGATACAGGTACATCCTACGTTCCTGTATGAATCCCTGTGGAATATCGGCGTATTTGTTATCCTGATGATCTGTAAAAAGCGCAAAAAGTTTGACGGGGAACTGTTTCTGCTTTATCTGCTGGGCTATGGGATCGGCCGGGCATGGATCGAAGGGCTGCGCACGGACCAGCTGCTGATTCCCGTGATAAAGGTTCCGGTCTCTCAGGTGCTCTCTGTGGTGCTGGCGGTATGCGCGGCAGTGCTTTTGATCATAAACAGGAGAAAATTGAAAAAATTGGTTGACAGCGACGGAAATCTGTGATAAATTACTTGCGTATGAAAGCAGAGTATCCGCTCTCACCTTAGCATTTTGATAATGACTCGGGTCGATATAGTTGATATGTATTTTAAGCGGATGGTCTGACTATCCGCTTTTTTATGTCATGGGAAAGCTCTGTGACAAAAAAGCCTGTTGGGAAGGATGTACACTTACAGGTGCGGGATCGGCTGTCAAGGCTGTATGCTCCGCCCAGGGTGGGTGGCCCTTCGAGGTTGAGGTGTAGAATTTATAATGGAGGTGTACTACCATAAGCGAGTTAATGATCAATGAACAGATTCGGGACCGTGAGGTACGACTGATCGGGGAGGACGGACAGCAGTTAGGAATCGTGTCTGCCCGCGAGGCGCTGAGAATGGCACAGGAGGCGGAATTGGATCTGGTGAAGATCGCACCGGGCGCAAAGCCGCCGGTATGTAAGATCATTGATTACGGGAAATACCGCTATGAGCAGGCCCGTAAAGAAAAGGACGCCAAAAAGAAGCAGAAAATCATCGAGATCAAAGAGATCCGTATGTCGCCGAACATTGATACCAACGATCTGAACACCAAAGTCAATGCGGCCCGTAAATTTATTGAAAAAGGAGCTCGCGTCAAGATCACGCTGCGTTTCCGAGGCAGGGAGATGGCCCATGTGCAGACAAGCAAGGTGATTCTGGATAAGTTTGCCGAGATGCTTTCCGATGTGGCCGTGGTAGATAAAGCGCCCAAGATGGAAGGCCGCAGCATGATGATGTTTTTAAGTGAGAAGAGATAGGTAGTGTATACAGTAAAAGGAGGAAACAACGATGCCCAAGATCAAAACAAGCAGAGCAGCAGCAAAGAGATTTCATAAGACTGGAACCGGAAAGCTGAAAAGAATGAAAGCCTATAAGAGCCATATCCTGACCAAGAAATCTCAGAAAAGAAAGAGAAATCTTAGAAAAGCAACCATTACGGATCCGACAAATGTGAAGAACATGAAGAAGATTTTGCCTTATATCTAAGACGCGGTGAAGGAGGAGAAAAGACATGGCAAGAGTGAAAGGCGGCATGAACGCTAAGAAGAAACACAATCGTGTATTAAAGCTGGCAAAGGGTTACAGAGGAGCCAGATCAAAACAATATAGAGTTGCAAAGCAATCTGTGATGAGAGCCCTTGCAACGGCATATTCAGGACGTAAGGAGAGAAAACGTCAGTTCAGACGTCTCTGGATCGCCAGAATCAATGCGGCGGCAAGGATCAACGGTCTGTCCTACAGCAAATTGATGTATGGTCTGAAGCTGGCAGGCGTGGAGATAAACAGAAAGATGCTTTCCGACATGGCCATCAACGATGCAGAGGGATTTGCTTCCCTGGCAGAGCTTGCAAAGAGCAAGATCGCGTAAGGCGTCCCTGCCAAACTGCTGAAGTTCAGCGGAAAATAAAATCGGATATGTAAAGCAAAAGAACGGATGTATTCTGGTATCATGAATGTAGCCGTTCTTTTTTGCGTTTTTTACAAGATCCGACAAAATTTATTTACAACAAAATGACTGTGTGATACAATATACGCAGAAGCTTGAGATATAGAGGAAGGATTTCATCTATACTACTGAAAAGGAGGCGATAGGATGTCAACAGAATCAATTACAAGAAAAATGGTACTCAGCGAGGAAGCAGTTGACAGACTGATTGCGGCCATGGAGGATCCGGACCCGAAGCGGGAGATCAAGACCCATTATTATGAAGAGGGGATAAAGATATTAGAGGAATACTCTGGCCGCTCCGAAAAGTGATGGAGGAGATACCTTCAGAACAGTTGGAAAAGGTATTGGAAAACTATCATTGTACGAAGGATAAAGATATCGAGAGTTTCCTGCAGACAAAAGCAGTTACCTATGAAAAGCGGGGATGGTGTTCAATCTACCTGCTGATCAACAGAGAGAAATTTTTTCATAATGGAACGATTCGGGTGGACGGCTACTTTACCCTTTCCAACAAAATCGTTATGCTGACGGATATGGTCTCCGGCGCTAAACGCCGAAAGCTGTTCAGCGGTTTGAAAAAAGAATCAGATATGGCGCATTTTATCCTGATCGGTCAGCTGGGAAAATATATAGACCGGCAGGGAGAAGATGGCGCAGTGGGAGATACTTCTGCAGCGCAGCTTTTAGACCGGGCGTTCGAGATCATCTATGAGGTGAAAAAGCGTATTGCCTGCAGCTGCGTTCTGATCGAGTGTAAGGATGAATCGAAGCTCTGTCAGCTGTATGAAGATTACGGTTTCAGGAAGCTGCAGCGCAGCGGGGATATGCACCAGTATTTCAAGATCCTGTGAAAAGATTTTCATGAAAATGCGGACTACTACAGTGTAAATGACTTTTGTTTGTAATGCCAAAGAGAAATATAAAAGAAGATACGAAAGATAACAATAAACTGCAGCAGCGGCAGCCAGAATTTTGGCTGCCGTTATTTTGTATCGTCTTTTTCAAATCGATGGATTCAAAGGATTTTTGTTCCGTCATGGGAAGCAGGTATGTTCAGATTTTGATATAATTAAACAAAAAAGTGTTGTTTTATGTTGATTTGTGTGGATTTCGGAAAAATCAATGAAAAACAGGTTACATAACTTTTTTAAAGCCGGATAAATCCAATAAAATCAGGGATTTCTCCGGCTTTTGTTAATTTCGGGAAAAGTTAAGAAAACAGTTGATTTTTTAGATATAAAGTGATAAAATAATTCTAAATCAGAAATAAAACAACATAAACAAACATATAAGGAGGATTACCAGATGGCAAATGAATTTGAAATCAAAAAACAGATTTGTGAGATCGGCAAGCGAATCTACGACAGAGGAATGGTTGCTGCCAACGACGGCAATATTTCCGTAAAGCTCAGCGACAATGAGTTTTTGTGTACTCCTACCGGCGTTTCCAAGGGCTTTATGACACCGGAGTACATTTGTAAAGTGGATAAGGACGGCAACGTACTGCAGGCAAACGGGAATTTCAAGCCTTCTTCTGAGATCAAGATGCACATGAGAGTGTACAAATGCAGACCGGACGTTAACTCCGTTGTGCATGCGCATCCCACGTTCGCGACGGCTTTTGCGATCGCCGGTATTCCTTTGACGGCGCCGATCATGCCCGAGGCAGTGATCGCGCTGGGCTGCGTACCCATTGCTGAATACGGCACGCCCTCCACGATGGAGATCCCCGATGCAGTAGAGAAATATCTGCCTTATTATGACGCAGTGCTGCTGGAGAACCACGGCGCGCTTTCCTACAGTGTGGATCTGCTGTCTGCATACCACAAGATGGAATCTCTGGAATTTTATGCGGAGCTGCTTTACAAGGCACGCCAGCTGGGCGGCCCCAAGGAGCTGTCTCAGGAGCAGGTACAGAGACTGTACGAGATCCGCAGGAAGTTCGGCCTTCCCGGCAAGCATCCGGCAAACCTCTGCGCGGAGCTGGGCGGAAAGTGCAATGGCGGCTGCCATGGCAACTGCGGCGGCAAGACCCAGTCAGGCACTGTATCCGGCGCGGATGTGGAGAAGATCGTTGCAGAAGTGACAAAGCGGATCTTGTCACAGCAATAAAGAGGACAGGCAGTTCTGTCCGGAAACAGAATCAGATGGGAGGTATTTTTCATTGGCAATTAGTGAACAGGATATTCAGGCAATTGTCCGCAATGTGATTCAGGGAATCCAGACGGAGGGCAATGCCATACCTGCCCAGGCACCCAAAAAGAAACTGATGGGCATTTTTGAAAACATAGAAGACGCCATCGCAGCGGCGAAGAAGGCCCAGAAGGAGATCCAGCCTATGCCGCTGGAATTCCGTGAAAAGATTATTGCCAACATTCGGAAAAAGACGCTGGAAAACGCACAGATTTTAGCGGAGATGGGCGTGGAAGAGACGAAGATGGGCAATGTGGGCCATAAGATCCTGAAGCACCAGCTGGTAGCGGAGAAGACGCCGGGAACGGAGGATCTGTCTACGCTTGCATGGTCGGGAGACAGAGGGCTGACGCTTGTGGAGCAGGGGCCGTTCGGCGTGATCGGCGCAGTAACGCCTTCCACCAACCCTTCCGAGACGGTGATCTGCAATTCCATCGGAATGTTGGCTGCAGGAAACGCGGTCGTATTTGCCCCTCATCCCGCAGCGAAGAACGTATCTAACTTTGCCATTGACATGATCAATCGGGCAAGTGTGGAAGCAGGCGGTCCGGAAAATCTGGCTGTGGCTGTGGAAAACCCTACAATGGAAGTCAGTGAGACCATCTTCTCACATAAAGATATCAATCTGCTGGTGGCTACAGGCGGTCCCGGTGTTGTGACAAAGGTGCTTTCCTCCGGGAAGCGCGCACTGGGCGCGGGAGCCGGCAATCCGCCGGTACTGGTGGACGAGACGGCAAACATCCCCAAGGCGGCGGAGGATATTGTAAACGGCTGCACCTTTGACAACAACCTTCCCTGTATTGCCGAGAAGGAAGTGGTGGCGGTGGAGTCCATCGCGGACGAGCTGATCTTCTATATGAAGAAGACGGGCTGCTATTACGCAAGCGATGAAGAAGTCGCCAGACTTACAGATACGGTATTTACCACAAAGAACGGCAAGCGGATGCTGAATCGTGCCTGTGTAGGCCGCAGCGCCAAGGTGCTTCTTGGTAAGATCGGCGTGGATGTGGGCAACGAGATTCGCTGCATTATCTTTGAAGGCCAGAAGGAGCATCCGATGATTTCCGAGGAGCTGATGATGCCCATTCTGGGTATCGTGCGGGTGAAGGATGTGGACGAAGGCATTGAGACAGCTCTTTGGCTGGAGCATGGCAACCGCCATTCCGCCCACATGCACTCTACCAACGTAAACAATCTGACAAAGTACGGCAAGACACTGGATACGGCAATCTTTGTAAAGAACGGGCCTTCTTATGCGGCTCTGGGCTTCGGAGGCGAAGGATATCCCACCTTCACTATATGCAGCCGGACAGGCGAGGGACTTACTTCGGCGAAGACCTTTACAAAGAGCAGGCGCTGCGTGATGTGCGACGCCCTCTGCATCCGGTAAAAGTACATAGACAGCATTTATTTAACAGGAAAAGGAAGGTGATCACAGAATGGATAGGAACAATATAGAGAGTATTGTACAGCAGGTGCTGGCAGAGCTGCAGGGCGGCGCTCAGAGTACGGCCGGCAGCCGGGGAGAGATCCCTGAAAAATCCAGAGTGGCAATGCTCACAAAAAAGGAACATTTTGACATTCAGGAATATCCCATTCCCCCTGTGGGTGACGACGATATTCTGGTAAAAGTGGAAGGCTGCGGTGTTTGTGGTACGGACGCCCATGAATTCCGGAGAGATCCCTTTGATCTGATCCCGGTGGTGCTGGGACATGAGGGCACCGGTGAGATCGTGAAGATGGGCAAGAATGTGACGAAGGATTCCGCAGGAAAACCCCTGAAGATCGGAGACAAGGTTGTAACCTGCATGATCTTCAAGGACAATCCGGATATTACCATGTTTGACCTGAATAAGCAGAATGTAGGCGGCGCAGACGTTTACGGCCTGCTTCCCGACGACGACGTGCATCTGAACGGATGGTTTTCCGATTACATACTGGTAAGAGGCGGTTCCACCATATTTAATGTCAGCGATCTGGATCTGGATTCCCGGATTCTGATCGAGCCCTGCGCGGTGCTGATTCACGCGGTGGAGCGGGCAAAGACGACAAATATCCTGCGGTTCAACAGCAGGGTGGCGGTACAGGGCTGCGGCCCCATCGGCCTGATCTGCATTGCCATCTTAAAGACCATGGGTATTCAGAATATTGTGGCGGTGGACGGCGAAGAAAAACGGCTGGCTTTTGCAAAGGAAATGGGAGCCGGCGCAACGGTGAACTTCAAGAACTATCAGGGGATTGAAGCGCTGGCCGGCGGCGTGAAGGACGCCTTCGGCGGCCATCTTGCCGACTTTGCGTTCCAGTGTACGGGTTCGCCGGTGGCACATGCGAATATTTACAAGTTTATCAGGAACGGCGGCGGGCTCTGCGAGCTGGGATTCTTCATCAACGGCGGAGACGCTACCATCAATCCTCATTTTGATATTTGTTCCAAGGAGATCACCACGGTGGGATCATGGGTATACACCCTGAGAGATTACGCCACCACGTTTGATTTTCTGAAAAGCGCCAAAGACATTGGGCTGCCTATGAGCAAGCTGATTACACACAGGTTCCCGCTGGAGCAGATCAATGAGGCGCTTGCTACCAATTTAAAGATGGAAGGATTAAAGATCGCCATCGTGAATCAATAAAAACTCCGTCAGGGGGAAAGAGGTGACAGTACATGGACGCAGTTGGCTTGCTGGAAGTATACGGATGCTGCGCGGCTTTTGTGGCGGCGGATGCTGCCTGTAAGGCGGCAAATGTGACAGTAGACGCACTGGACAAAAATAAACCTGCCAATGCCGAGACGCTTCCGGTTCCGCTGATCATGATCCTGAAGTTCAGGGGAAGCGTGGCAGATGTGGAAGCGGCCATGGATGCTGCTGAAAAGGCGGCAAATGAACTGACCGGCGTGGTTACAAAATATATTATCCCGAACCCCACCGAGGACACGGAGAAGCTATTGAAAATCAGCGCCATTTAAGATATACTGAATATATATCTATATCTGCAGGCGCAAAATGAAGATCAGATTTCATGTAAGGAGGAATTTGCCATGACACAGGAAGCATTAGGAATGATTGAAACAAGAGGACTTGTGGCATCTATTGAGGCTGCGGATGCAATGGTAAAATCTGCAGATGTATCGCTGGTAGGCACCGAGAAGATCGGTTCCGGACTGGTAACCGTTCTGGTACGGGGCGACGTAGGCGCCGTTCAGGCAGCAACGGAAGCCGGCGCGGCAGCGGCAGGAAGACTGGGCGAGCTGGTAGCGGTTCATGTGATCCCCAGACCTCATGCAGATGTTGAGAAGATCATTCCCGGTATCAAATAAAAGAAAGAACAGGCATGCAAAGGCATGTCAAGGGGGAACACGATGAAAGCCATTGGATTAATTGAATTACCCAATTTGGCAGACGCGATCGAAGCGCTGGATATCATGCTGAAGACAGCAGACATCCGGTTTCTCACATGGGAGAAAAAGCTGGGCGGCCGTCTGGTGACGATCGTTGTACAGGGACAGGTGTCCGCGGTGACAGAGTCTGTGGAAGCTGCAAAGAAAAAGGCAAAAGGGAATATTGTAGCGGCAGCGGTCATCGCAAATCCCCATCAGGAGACGATGAAGCTGATCGAAATAAGTGCTTCCAAGTATTCCAAGTTTCAGGAATTGACTTACTGACGTGAAAGCACAGGCCAAATGGGGACAGACAGAAGGCTGCGGGCGTCAGTAAAGGTTACTCACAGTTAGCAATAAATTTTACATAAACAAAAACAATATAAGGAGGATACATAATGGAACTTCAAGCATTAGGAATGGTTGAGACAAGAGGCCTTGTTGCATCGATCGAAGCAGCCGATGCAATGTGCAAAGCAGCAAACGTTGTACTGGTAGGTACCGAGAAGATCGGTTCCGGTCTGGTGAGCGTTATGGTGCGCGGCGACGTAGGCGCTGTAAAGGCGGCGGTAGAGGCCGGCGCTGCAACAGCTGCGAAGCTGGGCGAGGTTATCGCAGTTCACGTAATTCCCAGACCTCATTCAGATGTTGAGAAGATTCTTCCGGAGTTGAAGTAATCGGCAGAATGAAAAGCGGACGAAAGGTCAGAGCGAAAGAACTGTGGCTGTAACGGATGCGCAATGAGCGAAGGGTAGTGTGAAGGATCACAGGGGCATCCGGATATCCATACTCCTGATTTTCACACGGGTATCTGCGCCGGAGCGTCGCAGGTAGTCCTTATGGCAGATGAGAAACCGCATTGGCGGATTTCTCATCGCCCCATCGCTTAAACGCTCTGGAATGGAGATTATTATGCAGGAACAGCAATTAGTCGAAGAGATCACAAGACAGGTTGTGGAAAGGCTCAATGGTTTGGGCGGTTATGAATCTGAAAATAAGATTCCCATCGGCGTCTCTGCACGGCATGTGCATCTGACAAGGGAACATATTGATATATTATTTGGAAAGGGATATCAGCTCCACAAGAAGAAAACGCTGATGGGCGGCCAGTTTGCCGCTGAGGAGTGCGTGACGCTGGTAGGCACGAAACTCCGGGCTATCGAGAATGTCCGGATATTGGGACCGGAGAGAAAAGCGTCTCAGGTGGAGGTGGCCAGAACGGATGCCATCCGTCTGGGACTGAATCCTCCTGTGCGGGAGTCCGGTAATGTGGCAGGCAGCGCACCCATTGCACTGGTCGGCCCCGCAGGCGCGTTATACCTGAAGGAGGGCTGTATTATTGCAAAGCGCCACATTCACATGTCTCCTGCTGACGGGGAGAAATTCGGGGTGAAAGACGGAGATATCGTCAAAGTGCGTTTTGCCAACGGCAGAGGCGGCGTCTTTGAGGAAGTGCAGATCCGTGTAGATAAGAGCTTTACACTGGAGATGCACATTGATACCGACGAGGCCAACGGCCTCGGCGTAGGGAAGGATATGGGAATTCTGATCAAATAAGTATCGAGCGGAGTTGAAGGAAATGATTATCGCGAAAGTAGTAGGTACGGTGATCTGTACCCGTAAAAATGAAAATCTGGTGGGAAGCAAGTTCCTCATTGTGGATCCCATGGAAAAAATGACACAATTTGCCGGCGAACGGATCGTAGCCGTGGATGAAGTGGGCGCGGGTATCAACGAGATCGTGCTTGTCTCCACGGGCAGCGCGGCAAGAGTCGCCTGCGGTTCACAGAATTGCCCTGTGGACGCGTGTGTGGTGGGAATTGTGGATGATCCCCAGAAGATCGTCATAGTAGAGTAGAATGGTGATAAAAATGAAACTGAATGAATTGAAGGATGCCTTGCGGGAGGCTGGGATCGTTGGCGCCGGCGGCGCCGGGTTCCCTACTTACGCAAAGCTCTCTGATCAGGCAGAAACGGTTGTGATCAACTGCGCGGAGTGTGAGCCGTTGATCAAGGTGGATCGCCAGATTATGAAAAAATATGTAAGAGAGATACTTTCCGGCGCACAACTGCTTGTGGAGGCTATGGGTGCAAAGGAAGGTATTCTTGCTATTAAGAAATCATATACGGGAACCATTCGCGCGGTGGAGGCGAATCTTCCGGATTTTCCCATGCTGCGGGTACATATATTAAAAGATGTATATCCCACCGGCGACGAAGTGATCCTGATCTATGAGACCACCGGCAAGATCGTGCCTCAGGGGAAGCTGCCTATCACAGTGGGCTGCGTGGTAGTCAACACGGAGACCGTGCTGAACCTTTACCGGAAAATTTTCGGGCAGACCAATTTGATTACAAAATTTGTCACTGTCGCGGGACTGGTGAACCATCCCGTTACTGCGGAGGTACCCATAGGCGTGTCGATTGCGCATTTGTTGGATCTGGCCGGGGGCACCACTACAGATGATTATGAGATTATCATGGGCGGGCCTATGACGGGGCATCTGTGTACGGAATGGGATGTCGTCACCAAGACGACAAAGGCGATCCTTGTGCTGCCGTCCACCTCATTGCCGGTTACCAAACGAAAGCACGTCATCAAGCATGACATTCGGAACGCCATGAGCGTCTGCTCGCAGTGTTCTATGTGTACAGAGCTTTGTCCCAGACATTTGCTGGGCTCTTCCATTCAGCCCCATGAATTCATGCGCGCCCTTGCCAACGGGCTTACGGACACGACGGAGATCTATCTGAATTCTTTTTTCTGTGTGTCATGCGGGCTCTGCGAGTTGTATTCCTGTCATCAGGGGCTTTCCCCAAGAAGGCTTCTGGACAGTTATAAAGGCAGTTTGCGTGCTGCGGGGGTTACGGCTCCCGACCGGCCCATGAAGCCGGTGAGTCATGTGCGGGATGACAGGAGAGTGCCGGAGCGGCGTCTATTGTACCGGCTGGATCTGCACCTGTTCGATCTGCCCGCCCCTGTCAGGGAGTTTACGGACGCAGACGAAGTCAAGCTGATGCTCAGGCAGTCTATCGGCGCACCCTGTGAGCCGTGTGTGGCAAAGGGGGACGCCGTCAGCGCGGGCCAGCTTATCGGCAGGCCCCCGGCGGATGCGTTAGGTGTTAATCTGCATGCAAGTATTTCCGGAACGGTGACGGAAGTTACCGATCAGGCGATCACCATCAGGAGATGAGGTTTACAATGAAAAATGCAATAGGAATGGTTGAATATAAAACTGTCTCAACGGGGATTCAGGCGGCTGACCTGATCGTGAAGGCAGCGGATGTCAGGCTTTTGCAGGCACAGACGGTATGTCCGGGTAAATTCATCGTGTTGTTTACAGGAGATATCAGCGCGGTCCGCGCCGCTGCGGAGGCTTCGGAAAAACGGTTTGCGGAGCATCTCATCGATGTGTTTGTACTGGGCAATCCTCATGAATCCATTTTCAGGGCGCTGACAAGCACTGCGGAGATCGAGGGGATCGAAGCGCTGGGGGTGCTGGAAAGCTTTACGGCGGCATCTATTATCGTGGCGGCGGATCATGCCGCAAAGACGGCGGCGGTGAATCTGTTTGAGATCCGCGTGGCCAGAGGCATGTGCGGAAAGTCTTATCTGCTCCTGACGGGAACCGTTGCGGCGGTGACGGAGGCCATACAGTCGGCGGCAAAGAAGATCGGAGATAACGGAACGCTTCTGGATTATGCGGTGATCCCCAATCCGTCAAAGGATTTTATCAATACGCTGGTCTGATCGGTATATAAAGTGAAGAAATGTTTCAGGTGGATGCAACTTAAAAGAAAAGTCTGGAGGAAAAGTGATGAAAAAGTGGCTTGGAGCGATACTTATCGTGATATCGGCCGTGTTTATGCTGACGGGATGCTCCGATGAAAAGACAGAGAAAAAGGGCGAGTCAGAAGCTGCGGCAACGGAAACCCCGGCTCCCGAAAAAGAGGTGCGGTATGCGCCTTATTTTACGGAAGAACCCTTTGCGGCCAGCGGTGTTGTATGGATCGCGGGAGACTCCATTGCTTCCGCCCACGATGATAACGGGTATGAAGTACCCATTTCCGGCTGGGGAGAGTATCTGGCGGATTTCCTGAACGGAGAGGCGGAAGTACACAACGAAGCCCGTTCCGGACGAAGCTCCAAGAGCTACCTCAAGGAAAGCAATTATCGGGAAATTACCAAGAATATGGCTTACGGAGATTATCTCTTCATCGCTTTCGGACTGAACGATGAGAAGGCGGACATGGCAAAGCTGTACACAGACCCGGAAGGGGATTCCGATACAGAAGAATCCTTTGCATGGTATCTGAAAAATAACTATATCGAGCCGGCCTTGCAGGCAGGTGCGGAGCCGGTTCTGATGTCCCCCGTCGTGCGGGCTACTTATGAGGATGGAAAGCTCACGGAGCAGACCCAGACGCCTTATGTGGACGCCATAGAAAGATTGGTGGAGGAATACAGGGAGAAGGGGATCGACCTGTATTATATTGACCTGTACCAGATCACGGAAGACTGGTATGAGGAGCTTGGCGAGGAAAAAGTGATGCAGCTCCACGGCGTGGACAACGAGGGGAAAGAAGATACCACGCATTACAGTGAAGAGGGCGCAAGACAGCTGGCAGAAAAGATTGCAGAGGAAATCAAGGCGCAGCAGATGGAGCTTGCTGAGTTTGTGAAATAAAACGCAAATAAATAACAGAGAATGAGAAAGGGCTGCCGCAAAATACAGTTGGTTTTCAACGGTCATTTTGCAGCGGCCCTTTTTGCGCCGTAAGAGTCGATATCCCTGCGATCAGATCGCCAGCTGTTCGATCTCATGTTCCAGATTGGCAGTATCGGTGGAAGGAGGCATTTTGGCGGATTCCTGCGTGATCGTATTGTTCAGCGCCAGCATCTTTTCATCCAGCTTGGCGGCGATCTCCGCACAGTTTTTCAGCTCTGAATACATATACTTGGGAGCGTTGCCCTCAAATTTGTAATGGATCTTATGTTCCAGACTTGCCCAGAAATCCATGGCAATGGTGCGGATCTGAATCTCTACCTTGGTCTGCACTGTGCCTGTGGCTACATAAATGGGAATCGTGACGATCATGTGGTAGCTTCGGTAGCCATTTTCCTTTGGATGCTCAAAATAATCCTTTACGGAAAGCACATGGATATCCTCCTGATTACTCAGCATGGTGGCAATCTGATAAATGTCCGGCGTAAAGGAGCAGATAATGCGGATGCCGGCGATGTCGTTTAACGACTCAACCATTTCCTTGATGGAAATTTCCTTATTGTGCCGCCGGAGCTTTTTCACAATGCTTTCCGGCGTCTTGATCCGGGAAGACACATGCTCGATGGGGTTGTACCGGTACATCTGGCGAAATTCCTCCTTCAGGATCTCGATCTTGGTATTGATCTTTTTCAGCGCAGAATTATATAAGAACATGGTGTAAGCCCATTCATCCACTTCTTCGTTTCGTGTAATATAGTTTTCCTGCATAGTTTAACCACCTTTTTACATTTTTGAAGTTATCCAAACCTTTGGGAAAGGCGCCGGATCATTTGTTTTCCGGGGCGATCTCTCCGGCCTTGAAAAGAGCCAGCTTGGTCACAAGGGGACCGACCAGCTCATAGATCACAGTACCGCACAGGATGATGGTGCGGATTTTGGGGCCGTACTGGGGGACAACGGTCAGCGCCGTGGTAGCGAGACCGATGGCCACTCCCGCCTGAGGCAGCAAGGTAAAGCCGAGATATTTCTGTACGGCAGGTTCCGTATGGGAGATACGGCAGCCTGCGGCAGCGCCGATGATCTTGCCCAGCACACGGAAAATGATATAGGTCAGTCCGATGAGCCCTACGGAGGGCAGGATGCTGACGTCAAGATCCGCGCCTGACAGGAAGAAAAATAACATAAAGACAGGCGGCGTCATGCGATCTGTCTGCTCAAAGACTACCTGACTGATCTTTGTGCTGGCTGTGTTAATATAGACGGCGCTCATAGCCATACAGGCCAGAAGGCTGGAAAACCCGGCAATCTGAGAAACGCCTGCACAGAGAAAGATCAGCCCGTAAGTGATGGCAAGGCGATTTCCACGGCCTGTAAAATATTTTGTCAGCAGCGTAAAGACAATGCCCAGAAGTCCGCCGAAGATCAGAGAGCCGAAGATCTCCCACAGCGGAGAGAGCAAAGAAGCGGCCAATGACCCGTGATTGCCCGGCGCGATAGCGTTGACCACTGCCACTGCGATGCCGAAGGCGATCAGCGCCGCCGCGTCGTCGATGGCTACCACAGGCAGCAGGGTGTTGGTTACAGGGCCCTTGGCCCGGTACTGGCGCACGATCATCAGGGTGGCGGCCGGCGCGGTGGCTGCAGCGATCGCGCTCAGGATCAGTGCAAAGGAAAAGGGCTGCCCCATTGCCAGCAGAGCGGCCAGCACGATAAATACCGCGCCGAAGGCTTCAAAAAAAGCAATGATCACAGGGGCCTTTCCAATTTTTTTCAGGTAATCCAGCCGGAACTCTGCGCCGATGGAAAAGGCGATAAAGGCCAGCGCCGTCTCCGGGATCAGGGAAAAGGTACTGATGATATTTTCGGGAAACAGCTTCAGGCAGTAAGGGCCGGTCAAAAGGCCCATGATCAGATATCCGGTGACATTGGGAAGCTTCAGGTGCTTTACGATCTTTCCGGCAAGGAGGCAGCAGAACAGCGCCATTGCCAGATAGAGAAATATGTTTAATTCCATGTCTGATCACCAAGCCCTTCCACGAATGAAAGTGGGACAGAAAACAAAATACCGCTGTTTGGTTCAGAGAGGCTTACCGTCTCGTTGATGATCTTGCGGGTCTCTGCGATCTTTTCGTCGGGAAGAACAAAGAGCATGATCTTGCAGATCTCCCGTTCTTCTCCCGCAAGGGCTTTGCGGAGGATCCCGAACAGAGGAAGATCCTCCATGTTGACAAGGGCTTCCGCCATGCCTACCCCTTCCAGGATCGTGCCTCCGGTAATATTATGTTCGGCAAGATGTTTCAATACATCTTCCATCAGATCTACTTTTTTTAATATAAAAAATAACAGGTGCATGTAAATCCCTCCCTCCTGTTTATTTTATCACGTTAAAGTAGTTTATACAAGGTTTTCTGTTTATGGGAATGGAGATTTTGACAACGCTGCTTTTTTCTGCTACTATAGTAAATAAATAAAACAAATGGAAGGAATGAACAAAAATGAATCCAGTTATCAAAGGTGGCTGCCGCATTTATCAGACAGTCATGAAATATGCCATGTATGTGATGCCATGGCGGAAGCCGGAGCTGATCGAGGGAGAGAACGGACTGGCGCAGCTGGCGGCTTTGCTGGAAGAGAAAAAAACAGGAAAAGTACTTGTGGTGACGGATCAGGGGATTGCTAAGATCGGTCTGCATAAAAAGCTTCTGGAGGCGCTGGACGCCCGGCAGCTGCCTTATGCGGTATATGACCGTACCGTTGCGAACCCTACCATCGCCAACATCGAAGAGGCGCTGGAGGTTTACAGAGAGCAGGAATGCAGCGCTATTGTTGCGCTGGGCGGCGGTTCCGCCATGGATTGCGCGAAGATCGTGGGCGCCCGGTCGGTGCGTCCGAAACTTCCTGTGGGTAAGATGAGAGGGATCCTGAAGATCCGAAAGAAACTGCCGCCGCTGTTTGCAATTCCCACCACATCAGGGACGGGAAGCGAGACTACGCTGGCAGCGGTGATTACCGACCAGAAGACAAGGCATAAATATCCCATCAATGATTTTGTGCTGATTCCCCGGTACGCGGTGCTGGATCCTCATCTGACCGTGGGACTGCCTGCGGATATCACTGCCACCACCGGGATGGATGCGCTGACCCATGCGGTGGAGGCCTATATCGGGCACAGCAATACCCGGCAGACAAAGGAAGACAGCATACAGGCTGTGAAACTGGTATTTCAATATTTATACAGAGCGTATCTGGACGGAAGGGATATGGAGGCGAGAGAGCAGATGCAGCGGGCCTCTTATCTGGCCGGCGCTGCTTTTACAAGAGCGTATGTAGGAAATGTGCATGCCATGGCACACGCGCTGGGCGGCGCATATCGGGTGCCCCACGGACTTGCCAACGCGGTGATTTTGCCCTATGTGCTGGATGCTTACGGCGAAGCGGCATGGAAGCGGCTTTCTGAGCTTGCGGATGCGGTGGGCATCGGAGAAAAAGAGGAAAATGCGGAGACAAAGGCGAAAAAATTCATTGCAGAGATCCGCAGTATGAACAAAAAAATGAACATTCCCGAAAAAATAACGGGTATGCGTGAAAAGGATATCCCGGTGCTGGCGGTCTGGGCTTCCAGGGAGGCAAATCCTCTTTATCCTGTTCCGGTTATTTTCGGACGGAAGAAGTTCCGGGAACTGTTTGCAGAAATTATGGATAAGAGGTGACAGTATGGATACGATAAATGAGATCATTGCGGCCCAGCGGGCTTATTTCGACACAGGGGTTACCAGACCTGCCGCTTTCAGAAGAGCGCAGCTTCAGAAAATGCGGCAGTGGATCCATGCCCATGAGGAGGATATTTACAACGCTTTAAAAGCGGATCTGAACAAGGCGCCCTTTGAGACTTACGCAACGGAGATCGGGATCGTGCTGGAAGAGATCAAGTACGCCTGCAGCCATTTAAACAGTTGGGTGAAGCCAAAGCGGGTGCCTACCCCCATTACCCAGTTCCCCTCCAAGTGCTTCCGGTATCCGGAGCCTTACGGGACCGTGCTGATCATGTCTCCATGGAACTATCCCTTTCAGCTGACGCTGGCGCCGCTGGCAGGAGCGCTGGCGGCCGGCAACTGCGCTGTGCTGAAGCCCTCCGCCTATTCACCCGCCACATCCGCAGTCATCGCGGACATGGTGACGGAGCTGTTCCCGAAGCAGTATGTAGCGGTGGTGCTGGGCGGCAGAGAAGAAAATCAGGAGCTGCTGAAGCAGCGCTTTGACTATATTTTCTTTACCGGCGGCGTAACGGTAGGAAAACTGGTGATGAGATCCGCAGCGGAGTTTCTCACGCCGGTTACGCTGGAGCTTGGCGGAAAGAGTCCCTGTATTGTAGACGAGACGGCCAATCTGAAGCTCAGCGCAAAGCGGATCGTCTGGGGAAAATTTCTCAATGCGGGACAAACCTGTGTGGCGCCGGATTATCTCTTTGTACACCGATCCGTGAAGGAGCCGTTGTTAAAGGAGATGAAAAAACAGATCCGGGCCATGTTTTCCGAGACGCCGGTGCAGAATCCGGACTATCCGAAGATCATCAATCAAAAGCATTTTGCAAGACTGCAGGGACTGATGCAGGAGGGCAGGATCGTCATCGGGGGAGAGATCAATCAGCAGACCGGGCAGATCGCGCCTACCGTCATTGAGGGAATCACAGGGGAAAGCCCCATTATGCAGGAGGAGATTTTTGGGCCGCTGATGCCGGTGCTGGAGTTTGAAAAGCTGGAGGAAGTAATCAGCTTTGTCAACAAGCGGGAAAAACCGCTGGCGTTATATTATTTTACCACCAGCAAGGCCAATGAGCGGCGGGTTTTGTCCGGTATTTCTTACGGCGGCGGCTGTATCAACGATACGGTGGTGCATCTGGCGACCTCCTATATGCCCTTCGGCGGCGTGGGCGGAAGCGGTATGGGACAATACCACGGGAAGGCCAGCTTTGAGACGTTCTCTCACAAAAAAAGCATCATGAAAAAATCCCTGCTTCTGGATATCCCGCTCCGGTATGGGCCTTATAAGGACGCGTATCTGAAGCTGCTGAAAATGATCCAGAAATAGGAAAAGATGATAAAAACCGTAAACATGATCTGACAGATGAAAAGGCCGGATCCTTCAGGCTGCACGTGATCTTCCGGACAGGTTCCCGGGGCGGAGGAAGCCCGATACAGGGACTGCTGTTCAAAAGGACTGCGGACAGAGAAGGAGCCGGCCTTTTTCAGGCGGCCCTTATGAGGCGGCTTTTTCGGCAAAGGTGGTAGTCACCAGCTTGTCGTAGGGGACTTCCTTTTCCAGCTGCCCTGCCTCCTTTAAAATGTCTTCCAGAAGCAGGAAGGCGTCTTCCTCAAAAATCAGATTTTCTTTCCATGTGTCCTGCTCATAGTAACGCTTTACAATGGTAGCCAGCGCTTCCGGGTCTGTTTCCGCGAACTGGGGCGCGATGACCTCCGCGATCTCTTCCGGCGTATGACTCTGCACATAGTCCATGCCCTTCTGGAGCGCATCGGTGAAAGATTGGATCAGCTCCGGATTTTCCTCGATAAAGCTCTTCTTCGCGCTATAGGCCGTATAGGGCACATAGCCGGAATCCACGCCCAGAGACGCCACAATGCTGCCGGCATCCTGCGATTCCAGAGAAGTGGCAAAGGGTTCAAATTCCACGGTGTAGTCGAATTCTGTGCTTCCCATAAAAGCGGCGGCGGTATTGCCGAAGGAAACGCTCTGGTCGATGGACAGGTCGGAGGCGGGATCGATGCCGTTTTTCTTCAGGATATATTCAAAGACCATCTGGGGCATACCGCCTGCGCGGCCTCCCAGCACCTTCTTGCCCTTGATGTCATCCCACTGGAAATCATCGTCCGCTTCTCTGGCAACGAGAAAGTTCCCGGCACGCTGTGTCAGCTGGGCAAAGTTCACCACATAGTCCGCCATGCCTTCCTCATAAACATAGATGGAAGCTTCGGAGCCCATAAAACCGATGTCCGCGTCTCCGGAGATCAGGGCGGTCATCACATTGTCGGCGCCGTTGCCGTTTACCAGATCCAGCTGGATGCCCGCATCCCTGAAATAGCCTGCCTGAATAGCTACGTACATAGGCGCATAGAAGATGGAATGTGCCACTTCGTTTAAAGTGACGGTAGTCAGTTCTTTCGGTTTGCTGTCAGGAGTTTCGGCAGTCTGCTCTGTACTTTGCGTATCGTCTTTCGGTGTGCTTTCCGTTTTTTCTTTCTGATCCCCGCCGCAGCCTGTGAGCAGAGCGGTGACAAAAAGGATTCCGGCGAATAAAAGAGAAAGGAATTTTCTTTTCATAATTCTCTCCAGGAAAATAATTCACTGTTATCATATTGCAGAACATGGAAATTGGTGCAAAGGAAAAGAAAGGAATGCGGAAATAGGTAACAAACATATTACAAAAGTTTGCAAAATATATGAAAATGTGGTATCGTAAGATTGAAAATCGTCTTGTGCCGATTGTTCAATCGGATATTTGTGTTGGAGCGTTTCAAATATCCCTGATGGCAGGCGCGGGCGTCGGATCCGTGCGCCTTGGGTAAACGCTTCGGAATGGAGACAAAGATGAAAAAGAGATATCAGCTTCGGCGTGCGGCAGGCGTATGCTGGCTGCTGGATATGGATCAGGACCAGCTGGTCTACAAAAGGCCTCTCTGCCTGAACGAGACGGGCGGGTATTTCTGGTCTCTGATAGAGGAAGGCTGTAAAAAAGAGCAGATCGTTGAAACGATCTGCCGGGAATTTGGTCTGGAAGAAAAACAGGCGCAGGAAGATGTGGACGCCTTTTTTCGGCAGCTGGAGGAAAATCATATTATTCTGGATTAAATGGGAATAGAAAGCTATGGATGTTTTATTGATCGGCGGACCGGGAAATGTTACAAACGCTTTGATTGAAAAATTGAACAAAGAGGGAGACCGGATCAGCGTGCTGACCGGTACCACACTGCGCAAGCATGCTTACAAGCATATCTTTGAGGAGTATGCGTTTTCTTATGAGAGCACCAGCATCAAGGAGATCTTTGAGAGCGTAGATCCGGATGTAACGATTTTTCTGGGCGCCTTTGACACCAACTACAACTGGAAAAAGGCAAGAGAAGAATCTGTCCGTTATTCTGCCGGACTCCTGAACGTGCTGATGGCGTATTCTCTGGTAAAATGCGGCAAATTTATCTATCTGTCTTCCGATATAGTATACAACGCCTCCTATCCCAACGATATTACTGAGAAAGAGGAGGTATCTGCCAGAGATTTCCGCTCTATGGTAGTGGCACAGGGAGAGGAACTCTGCAATAATTATCAGCAATTCGAGGGAGTGGATATCACGATCCTGCGGCTGGATCATCTCTGTACGATTCCTGCCAACAGTGAGGAAGCGGTGGATCTTTGCTCCAAAATGTGCGTGCAGGCGCTGCGCACGGATGTGATCGATGCCAGCGACCGTAATATCGTTTCACTGCTCTCTATTTCCGACGCCGTGGAATTTATCTATCAGGTTATGTCGGCCTCTCAGCACAGCCATTCGCTGTATCATTTGTCTTCGGGTATGCCCCTTAACGAGATAGAGCTTGCGGAACTGGTCAAGAAGGAAATGGGCGGGAGTGTGTCCATTCGAGATAATTCCGTCGGGACCCAGTATCGGGTGGTACTGTCCAATGATCGCTTCCAGAACGAATTTAATGGAAAAATATTTCATGATCCGGAACGCATTGTAAAAAGAACGGCGGAATATATCAAGAAGCACAAAAGCCGTTTTTTGGAGGATGAAGATAAAGGAAAAGGTTTCTGGGGAAGAATGTGGCAGACCGGAAAACAGGTTTTCCGCGCGGTGTTTCCCTTTTTGGAAAATCTGATCGTGTTTATACCGGCATTTATGCTGAACAACCGTGCCGTGGACAGCAGGTTTTTTGCCAAGCTGGATTTTTATTTGCTGTATGTGCTGTTGTTTGCCATTGTTTACGGTCAGCAGCAGGCGACCTTTTCCGCCATTCTGGCCACTGCGGGTTATTGTTTCCGGCAGATGTACACCCGATCCGGCTTTGAGGTAGTGATGGATTACAATACCTATGTATGGGTGGCGCAGCTGTTCATACTGGGTCTGGTGGTGGGATATCTCAGGGACCAGCTGACGATCATCCGGAAGGAGGAAAAGGAGGAGATCAGTTTCCTGTCCGGACAGATCGACGATATACAGGATATCAACACCAGCAATGTGCGGATCAAAAATGTGCTGGAGGAGCAGATCATCAATCATAACCAGAGTATCGGCAAAGTGTATGAGATCACATCCAGATTGGATCTTTATGCGCCGGAGGAGGTCATGTTCTATGCCGCGGAGGTGATCGCCCAGCTTTTGGACAGCAAAGATGTGGCTATTTATACTGTGGCAAATCATAGCTTTGCCCGGCTTTTCTCCTCTACCTCAGAGCGGGCCAGACGGCTTGGCTATTCCATACGCTATGATGAGATGGAAGAGCTGAACGATATGCTCAAGAGCCGGAAGGTCTACATCAACAGATCCCACACGGCGGAATATCCGCTGCTTGCGAACGGTATTTTCGAGGGGGACGAGATGCAGCTGATCGTGATGGTATGGGGCATCCCCTGGGAGCGGATGAATCTGGGACTTGCCAATCTGCTGACGATCATCGGTTATCTGATCCAGAACGCGGTGCTGCGCGCCAACAGATACCAGAAGGCGCTGGAAAATGAACGGCTGCTGGATGGGACCAGAATACTGGAAAAGGATGCGTTTACCGCGCTGGTGCGCGCGTATCTGAAAGCGCAGGATAAAGGGCTTACCGTCTGCTCCATCCTGTCTATAGAGACGACGAAAGAGGAACTGAAAAAAGAAGGCGAAAAAGTGGCAAAGCTTTTGAGAAGCACCGATTATCTGGGCGTGCTGGAAGATGACAGGCTTTATATCCTGTTGTCCAATACAAACAAGAAGGGCGCCGACGTAGTGTCGGAACGTTTCCGGGAAATCGGATATGATGCGATCTATCAGGAGGATGTGCTGGTTTCATGAACAGGAGCGAGTGGATATTTCTGGTGATTCTGATCATCAACACCATCATTGCAATTATATATATGCTCTGGGCGATCCTGTTCCGCAACAAAAATGAGGAAGGAGAAAACCGGCGGTATTCTCATATAATCCGGGCAGTCTGCATTTTTCTCTGTCCTGTTGTGGGACTGCTCTTCTTTTTGACGGGCATGTTGCTTCGGACGGTGTTTTTTCGTTCCCCGGTGGATCTGGAGGACGTAGTATTCAGCAAGGAGCGGGTACGTTCCCACACAAAGGCGGACGAGGAGCGGGAGAAAAATATCGTTCCCATTCAGGAAGCGCTGGCAGTAACGGACTATACCCAGATGCGGAGGCTGATGCTGAATGTGATCAAGGGGGATATTGCCCGTTCGCTGTCCTCTATTGCGCTGGCGCTGGACAGCGAAGATTCGGAAACCTCCCATTATGCTGCGTCTGTGCTGAGCAAGGCTTTGAATGAATTTCGCGTGACGGTGCGAAAGATAGATCAGGAAATTCACAACGAGGAAAACGAAAGGCAGCAGCGGGATGATTACTGTGTGCTTTTGATCGATTATATGAACGAGGTTCTGAAGCAGAAGGTATTTACGGATGTAGAACAGAAATACTTTGTAGAAATGCTGGCCGACACAGGGGAGATCGTGTATCAGGATCAGCTTGAGGATCGGAAGGCGGCGGAGGAAGCTGCAGCCCGCATCAGGGAAGAGCGCCTCAGAATGGAGGCGCAGGAAAGCAAAATAAAAAATCAGGGCCTTATTAAGGTGAAAAGAGAGCAGAAGGAAACGCTGCAGACAGGGGAATCTGTTGTTCCCAAGACCTGGATGCTTCCAAAGCATTATTCCCTTATCGCCATCCGCCTGACGGAGATCGGAGATTATGAGAGCGCCGATGGCTGGTGTACCAGAGCCATGGAGGAATACCCGAAAGAGCTGGAATCCTATCGGTGCAGAATGGAGTTTTTGTTTTCACAGGAAAAGAAAGAGGAGTTCATGGAAGTACTTGCCGATTTGAAGAAATCGGGCATTGCCATAGACAGCGATACGTTGGAGATGATCCGTGTTTTTCAGTAGGAGGTGAATGGCAGTCATGTCTATGTCCACACTGACAATTTTGCAGGTGACCATTGTATTTATGATATACATTGGTTTGACATGCTGTCTGCCCTTCTGGCTGCTGAACAGGAAACTGCGGGGCTTCCGGCTCTGCGTCAAGCTGATGCTGTCCTATCTGTTCGGCAATTTCTATATTATCAATCTGGTGTTTGCGCTGCAGCTGCTGCATATATCCAATCCGGTGACGCTGATATTGGGCGTTCTTATCCCGTTTTTCTGGGTCAAAGCAAAATTTGAAAACTGGCATGTGCTGGAATTTTTACGGATGATGAGGACGGAGCTGGGTAAGGTGCTTCGCAGAGAACTTGGCCTGAAATCCCTGCTGTTCCGGGTGTTTTCATGGATAGGGGCGCAGGTTGCCGGTTTTCTGAAAAAGTGCTTTCGGGTCATCAGGAGGAATCCGGTGGACACGGTGCTGTTTCTCGCTTATACGGCCCTTGTTGCTGTGATGTACGGAAAAAATCTTATCAATACCTTTGGTTACTGTACCTCGGATCTTCCCGTTCACAATTACTGGATCAATTATCTGAGCAGGGGGAAGCTCTTTGTGGCGGGCGTGTATCCCTTTGGATTTCACTGTATGATGTATTATATTCACGCGGTATCCGGTGTGCCCACTTACGTGCTGATGCGTGTATTCTGCTTTGTGCAGACAATGTTTATCCACTGGGCGCTGCTCTTTGTGCTGAAAGCGTGTCTGAAAAGCCGCTATATTGCTTATGGGGCGGCGGGCTTTTACGCAGGCTCCCTGATCTTCAGCGGTAATACATACCTTCGTTTTTTCAACTCTCTGCCTCAGGAATTCGGAATGATCTTCATTCTCCCCGCAGTCTTTTTCGGCTTTGCCTATTTTAAATACAGGAAAGAGGAGCTTGTGCTTGCGGCGGCAGCGGCGGATACAGCCCCAGAGACAGAGACGGCTGTGGAGCCACAGCCCCTGCCGGAAAAGAAAAAGCAGAAAAAAAGGAAAAAAGAAAAAAGAGAAAAAAGAGAAAAGAAGCCGCTGCAGATCACCCGTTCCACATGGTGCCTCTTTGGATTTGCCATGAGCTTCGCGCTGACGCTGGTAGGGCATTTTTATGATACCATCATTGCGGGACTGTTTTGTCTGGCAATGGCGATCGCATATTTCTTCCGCTTTTTTACCAAAAAATATTTTGGCTGGGTCGTTCTCACGGTGTTCGCCAGTGTGATGATCGCCGTGCTGCCTATGGGCATCGCCTTTGTCACAGGCACGCCGCTGGAAGGTTCCCTGAACTGGGCCATGGGCGTGATGTCCGAGCCAACGGAGGATGGAAGCGGCGCTGCCACGGATCTCTCCGATGATGCTGACAGTGAACAGGAGGAGAATGTGGAGTCCGCGGATGAAGGGCAAAGCCAGGAGAGCAGTCCGGAGGCCGGCGAAACAGCAGGACAGGATGGGGCGGCAGGAGACAAAGCAGGGAAAGAAACCGGCGAAACGGAGGAGGTAACGCCCCCCTCGCTGGTGGATAAAGTTAAAAATTTGGTGGGAACCGTGGATTATGTAGTGCGAAGCTATGTATTTTCCAGAGGGTTCCCGTTGATCCGCTATTCTATCTACGGCTGCTGTGTGCTGCTGGTAGTGCTGTCTTTGGTATTCTTCCTGTGGAAGAAACCGGACTATGGGGCGCAGATGGTTTCCGTCAGTCTGTATGTGGGGCTGCTGAGTTTGCTCATCATATCGTCCCGCCTTGGGATCCCGCAGCTGATGGATCCTACCAGAACAAGTATTTATTATGCCTATGCCCTGCCGGTGCTTTGGGGCTTTACCGGGGATGCCATTCTGGTGATCCTGCTCAGCTGGACCAGGCGCAGGTGGATTTTGAATCTTGCTTCTTTTGCGGCAGTTGGCATGATCGCTGGCGTTACCGTCCGGGAGGGACTAGTCAGAGAACCCCGTGTGATCACTGCGCTGGAGACCAACGGAGCCATTACCTGTCTGACGAATATCATTCGGGAAAATGACAACTGGACATGGACCATCTGTTCGGCCAACGATGAGCTGCGTATGCTGGAAGATTACGGCTACCATTATGAACCCATTGATTTATTGAGAAAAATGGAAGGGATAGGCAGGTATGCGGATCTGACGATCCCTACCAAATATATTTATTTTTACATAGAAAAGATTCCGCTGGATTATTACGGCACTTATGAAAACAGCGGACAGCCTGTCTCAAAGGAGGGCGCAGAGAGGGCGCTTCCCATGGGCTCGGGACTTCCTCTCTATTATACGGAGAACCGCTGGATCATCATGTCCCGCATGTATTATTGGGCGGAGGAATTTCAAAAAATACACCCCAACGAGATGCAGGTTTATTACGAATCCGAGAATTTTATCTGCTACCGTCTGGAGCAGAATGTCAATAAATTGTTTGACCTTGCCATTGATTACGGCTATAACAATGGAGCAGGTACATCTCAGTAAAGGAGCAGGAGAGATGCTGTCTCGCAGGCAATTTTTCACCATCAGCCTCATCATGCTGGTTTTGTTTTTCCTGTTTCAGGTTACCAGCGTTTTGAAGGAGCAATGGAATCAATACGATAAAAATGAATATGCGCAGACGGCCTACACCAAACTTTCCGCAGGGGATCTGTACCGGATCAACCGGAGCGCGAAAACCATTTCAGAGTCGTATGTGCTGCTGATCGGAGATGCCCAGGAGGACGCCCTTGGAAAGATGGTAAAGCTGTGGTGCGAGTATGCGAAGCGGGATCTGCTCTGCTGCCAGTCGCTGGAGGAGGTTCCATGGGAGGAGATTCCCACGCCGAAGCTGATCCTGCTGGATTCCAACTATCTGGATTTTGCCGGTGAAACAGAACAGCTTGCCAAACTGGCGGAAAAGGGGACGGATCTGATCTTCTGCAATCTGCCGGATGTAAATACGATTGCGGAAAACAAAGCCCTGAGAGAATTGCTCGGCATATTCAGCGTGCGGAAGGCGGAGGTACAGCTGCTCGGCATCGACCTGTTTGAAGGCTTTCTGCTTGGCGGCCGCGCGATCTATCAGGTAGAGGAGGATGCCGGTGAGGAAGAAAAAAAACAGCAGGATCTGGATCTTACGGTGCCGTGGTACGAAGTGCGCTCCGGCACGAAGACTTATATGCTGGGGCTGATCGACAAAGAGGCGTATGAGGCGAAAAACGAGAAAATGAAACTGGAAAATGAGAATTTTCCCAGCATTATATGGCGTAATTCCGTGGGTGACGGACATGTATTTGCCGTAAACGGAAACTATATGGAGGATGTGACAGCCCTTGGAATTCTCAGCGGGATGGTGTACGAGCTGGAGGAATACACCGTTTATCCGGTGATCAACGCCCAGAGCTTTGTAGTGGCCAACTATGCGGGACTCAGCTCTGAGTCCGACGATACTATGCAGCAGTTGTACAGCCGCTCTCAGAAGGCGGCCTTTCAGGATATTTTCTGGCCGTCGCTCACCTCCATTTCTTCACGCTCCCAGGATCGCCCCACCGTTTTTCTGGCGCCGAAGCTGGATTATGACACACAGGAGGCGCCGGATGGGAAACAGCTGGTGTTTTATCTGAAGATGTTTCGGGAAGGAAAGATCGAAAACGGCCTGTCTTTGTATTGTACTTCCCAGACGCCGCTGACAAAAAAGCTGGAGGCGGACGAGGCCTTTTACAAAGAAAATGTGCCGGATTATACGATCCGTGCCCTGTATGTGGACCGGGACAATGAGAAGGAGTATGGCAGGATCAAGCAGGCAAGAGCCCTTGAATCGGTCCGTACAGTATATATGGGTTACGACGGAACGGATGCGCCGGCGTACTACCGGGAAAAAGAAGTGACAAAGCAGCGCGCCACACAGGATGGATTTGTGCATACCTTTTCTGATAATCTGCGGCTGCGCAGTCTGGAGACAGCGCTGGGATATTCCAGTATCATGGTGGATATGAACCGCCTTGTCATGCCGGAGGATATACAGGAGGATGTTTGGGAAAAATGCTCGGAACGGCTGGCAAGCTATACCGTTACTTATTGGAAGCCTTTTCAGGCGTTTGATAAGACCACCCTCTCAGAGGGTGATCAGCGGATTCGCCGGTTTTTTGCCATCTCCGGGACGGGATCCCAGTATGAGAAAAAAGACAACAGGATTACCTTGAAGATAGATTCCTTTGACGGACAGGCATTTTTTATCCTGCGCACACACAATAAGAGCGTCTCGGGCGTGAAGGGGGGCTCTTTCCGGGAGATCGAGAAGCATGCTTATCTGATCACGGCAGATCAAAAGGATGTGACCATCACGCTGGAAAATGATATTTCTCTGTTTTATACGGACAAAGGATAGGAGAGGACGGATTTGCGTATATGTATTGTAGCGGAGGGCTGCTACCCTTACGTGGTAGGCGGCGTTTCCAGCTGGATCCACAATTTAATCAAATCGTTTCCAAATCTGGAATTTGTGGTATTGGCGATTGTAGCCAACCGTTCCTTCAGCGGAAATTTTGTATATGAGCTGCCGGAAAATGTGACGGAGGTTCATGAACTGTATCTGGAGGATAAGGAGTGGCAGCAGAAAAAAAAGAAAATGCGCAGATCAAAACTGAGCAAGGAAGATTATTATGCGCTGCGGAGCCTTGTGTTGAATCAGGAGGTACAGTGGGAGCGGCTTTTTGATCTTTTCCAGAAATCCAGCACCTCCATTGAGGATATCCTTATGGGTGAGGATTTCTTCAGGATCGTTCAGGATTCTTATGACCTCCAATATCCGCAGATCGTATTTTCCGACTTTTTGTGGACCATGCGCTCCATTTATCTGCCGCTGTTTTTTACCCTGAAGATGGAGGTGCCCAAGGCAGACCTGTACCACTGTATTGTGACGGGCTATGCGGGTATTCTGGGCAGTATGGCAAAATATTTTCATGGCAGCCGCCTGATGATCTCGGAGCATGGGATCTACACAAGAGAGCGGGAAGAGGAACTGATCAAGGCGGACTGGGTGCAGGGCGTCTATAAGGATATCTGGATCGAACAGTTCAGAAAAATGTCCAACCATGCTTATGAGAGAGCGGATATTGTCACCAGCCTCTATGAGCGGGCCCGGACGCTGCAGATCGAACTGGGTTGTCCGGCGGAAAAGACCCGGGTGACGCCAAACGGCGTGAATGTGGAGATGTTTCAGGACATTCCCGGCAAACAGGAGGAGGATCTCGCCCACATTAACATTGGCGCGGTTCTGCGGGTGACGCCCATAAAAGACGTGAAGACGATGATACAGGCATTTGGATATGCCCGGAAAGAAAATGAGGAGCTGAAGCTCTGGATCATGGGCCCCTGGGAGGAAGACGAGGAGTACGCCAAAGAATGTTTTGATCTGGTGGAGCTGATGGAGATCCCCGATGTGGAATTTACCGGCAGAGTCAATGTAAGAGAGTATCTGGGACGGATGGATTTCACCATTCTCACCAGCATCAGCGAGGGTCAGCCGCTGACGATACTGGAAAGCTATGCGGCGGGCAAGCCGGTGATCGCAACAGACGTTGGAAACTGCGCGGGGCTGATCTACGGGGAAGGGGATTCCTTTGGGGAAGCCGGTATTCTGACCCACATTATGAACGTAGACGAGATAGCAAGAGCGATCCTGAAGCTGGCCGCAAGCGGAAAACGGCGGCAGAGAATGGGAGAAGCCGGTTACAAACGGGTGATGTCCAAATACAAGCTGCAGGATATGAAAGAAACTTACAAACAGCTTTATCAGGATTTTGCCCGGGTGATGGAGATCCCCTGGACAGAGGAGGATTTTAAGCCGAGCTTATAATTGCGTGATCAGGAAAAGACCATGAAAAGGGAGGAAAACGGCAATGGCGGGAATTGGTGTAAAACTCAATCGGATCTTTGAGAAAAACACCCTCACAACCAGTTTATACGGATTTTTATACAGTACAATCGTAACCATTGCGCCCATGTTTCTGGTGATCGGAAATATTTTGCTCATGGGGAAGGTACTGGGATTTTCCCATGTGGGCTATATGCCAAGAGAGATGTTTGCCTGTACGGTGCTGTACATCTTTATCTTTTCTCTCTTGAGCGCTTCGCCCTTCAACGCGGTGCTGTCCCGTTATATGTCCGATATCATTTATGAAGAGCGTTTTGAGGATATCATGGCCTGTTACTACATGGGGATGCTGCTGAACCTGCTGCTGAGCTGCCTTCTGGGAATTCCCTTCTGCATCCATGAATATTTTGTGGGGAAGGTGGAGCTGTACTATGTGTTTACCGGGTTCTGCGGTTACATCTCTCTTGTGCTGGTGTTTTATTCTATGCTGTATTTGTCAATATGTAAGGATTACAAAAAGATCTCCTTTTACTTTACGCTTGGTATGGTGGTGGCATTTTTGCTGTCCCTTTTGTTCGTGTTTGTATTTCATTTAGCAATACCCTACAGCATGCTGCTGGCGCTGACGATAGGGTTTTTCCTGATCGCCTGTCTGGAGTTTGCCAGGATCAAGAGTTATTTCAAAGAAAACAGCAATCAGTACAGAAGGATTTTTCAGTACTTCAGGCGTTACTGGGAGCTGGTGGTGACGAATTTCTTTTATACGCTGGGGTTATATATCCACAATTTTGTGTTCTGGACGACCGACATGCGGATGACGGTGGCAAAAAGTTTTGTGTGCGCCCAGCCCTATGACATGGCTACTTGTCTTGCCATGTTTACCAATATCTCCGCCAGCATCATCTTTATATCCCGGATAGAAATGAATTTCCACGAACGTTACAAGGCATATTCGGAGGCGGTGATCGGCGGAAGAGGTTCGGATATCCGCATTGCAAAATCGCGGATGTTCGGGCAGCTGATCGACGAGATCATGAATCTGGTGCGGATTCAGTTTATCATCACGGTGATTATTTTCCTGTTCTGCATCATTCTGCTGCCCCGGGTCGGATTTTCCGGCCTGACCATCCGGATCTATCCCTGTCTTGCGGCAGGATATTTCATCCTGTTTATCATGTATGCAGAGATCTTGTTTTTGTATTACTTCAACGATCTGCAGGGGGCAGTCATCACCTCTGTGGTGTTTTGCCTCACCACGTTTCTGGGAAGCGTCATCGCCACGGCGCTGCCGGATATCTGGTACGGCGTGGGTGTTCTGGCAGGCTCGTTTGCCGGCTGGGTCTCCGCTTATCTGCGGCTCAGATGGGTTTCCAAAAATCTGGATATCCATATATTCTGCCGGGGAAGCCTGCTGCAGAAAGGGATCGGGAAGAAGCCTTCCGGAAAAGTATTTGACGTTTATCAGGAATTAAGAGAACAGGAAAAAAAGAGAGAGGAGAGGAAAACATAATGGGAAGCGCAGAGATTATGAGGATTTTCGTCGTGGCTATCGGCATCGTGCTGCTGATCGCAGATTTTATGTGTTACTGCCGGCAGAAGATGCGGGAAAATTTCGGGTTCGCATGGGGTGTGTTTTCTGTGATCCTGATTCTTTTGGGCGCGGTTCCCGGATTGTCTGCATGGAGCAGGCTGATATCTGCCGAGCTGTGCGTGGTGGTGTTGATCTTAGGTATCGTAGTGATCTGGATCCTGTTTTTCATCAGTATGGTGGTTTCCGGCCTGATGGCGAAAAATCAGGAGCTTGCCATGCAGGTATCACTGATAAACTGTGAACTGCAGAGAGTGCTTGCCAAGATGGAGGAAATGACAGGGGAAGATATCATGGAGATCAAATAAGAACACTCCGAAATGGGGATGAAAATGAAGAAAGTATTATTTGTGATCAATACGCTGGGACATGCCGGCGCGGAAGTCGCGCTGCTGGAACTGTTTCGCAGACTGCAGGGGGAAGAGCTTGCGATCTCCCTCTATGTACTGACCGGACAGGGAGAGCTGGTGCATGATCTGCCAAAAGAAGTTGTCCTCTGCAACAGAAACTACAGCGATGCGTCGGTGTTATCCAAAGAAGGCAGGAAGTGTCTGCGAAAAAAGGTGATCCGGTCAGGGTTATCCCGGGGATCGGGGCTGAAAAATCTCCCTTACGTACTTGCCAACGCCGCAGCGATGATGGCGAAGGGAAAGCTTCAGGCGGACAAACTGCTGTGGCGGGTGCTTTCGGACGGAGCAGAGCTTTTGCAGGAGGAATACGATCTGGCTGTGGCGTATCTGGAGGGCGGTTCCGCATACTATGTGGCGGATCATGTTCGGGCAAAAAAGAAGGCGGCGTTTATACATATTGATTATCGTCAGGCAGGGTACACCCGCAGGCTGGATAAGGATTGCTTTTTAAGATTTGACCGGATCTTCACGGTGTCGGGAGAGGTGCGGAAGCATTTTCTGGAAGTTTATCCCGAATGTGAAGACAGAACAAGGATCTTCCATAATATGCTGGATGAGGCGCGCATACGAAGATTGTCTGAGGAACCCGGCGGCTTTTCCGACGGCTATGAAGGAAAGCGGATTCTGTCCGTGGGAAGGCTGGTGTACCAAAAGGGGTACGATCTGGCGATCAAAACGATGAAGCTGCTGAAGGACGAGGGATATCCGGTTCGCTGGTATGTGCTGGGAGAGGGAGATCTGAGAGAGGAACTGGAGAAACAGATCGCTTCTCTTGGCCTGCAGGAAGAATTTGTGCTTCTGGGGGCAAAGAAAAATCCCTATCCCTATTATGCGCAGGCGGATCTTTATGTGCATCTCACCCGGTTTGAGGGCAAGAGCATTGCCATTCAGGAGGCGCAGGTACTGGGAAAACCGATCATCGCTTCTGACTGCAGCGGAAACCGGGAACAGATCATAAGCGGCCAGGACGGTATTTTGTGTCAGCTGGATCCGAAGGAGGCCAAAGAGGCGATCTGTTCTCTGCTCCGGAACGAGGAGCTGGCAAAGACTTACGGAAGCCGGGCGGTTTTAAAACAGATCGCTTATGAGGAAGATATTTTCATGTTATTGGAATTATTACATCAATGAGGAGTAGAAGACTATGGCGAAAAAAGATCTGCTGATCATTATGCCTGCCTATAATGAGGAGGAAAATATCGGCTCGGTGCTGGAGCAGCTGGAAAAACCGGAGATTGCCGCCATTGCCGATGTACTGGTTATGAATGATCACTCATCGGACAGAACAAATATGCTTGTGAAGAAAAGAAAGCACGCCCTTGTGACCCATGTTTTCAATCTGGGTTATGGCGGCGGATTGCGGCTGGGATACAAATACGCCATTCGGAGAAAGTACAGATACATTATACAAATGGACGCGGACGGGCAGCATGATGTGTGCAATATACCGGTGATCTATAAAGAGCTGCAGACGCCGGATGAAAACGGCAAGCTGCCGGACATCATACTGGGTTCCCGATTTGTAGAAGGAAGCACGCCTTTCCCTGTTTCGGGGGCAAAGAAGATCGCGTTCTTTCTGTTTCGAAATATGATCCGGATCGGAACCGGAAAGCGGATCATGGATCCCACTACGGGATTGCAGGGACTCAGCCGGAGGGCGGCGCTGTTTTACTCCCAGTACAATAACTTTGACGACAGATATCCCGATGCCAATATGATCATGCAGATGCTGCTTCTTGGATTCCGGGTAAAGGAAGTTCCGGCGGTGATGCACGTGAGGCAGTCGGGAACCAGCATGCACTCCGGGCTGAAGCCGGTGGTGTATATGATCCGCATGTTTTTCAGTATCTTGGCGGTAGTCTTCAAGATCAAAGTGCTGAAATGGAATGCAGGGGCAGGAGAAAGGGAAGATGATTTTTCCGGGAATTAGAAGAGGAAAATTTCAGAAGGCGCCGCTTCAGGAATCCGCGGGCGGGCTTCGCAATCCGGGGCGGGGCTGGTACAGGATCTATCCGTTTTCTGCAGGGCAGGAGATAGATTTTGCGGAGCTTCGCTGGTGTCTGGATGAGGAAGACACCCTTGCGCTGGTGATGATCGACATCGGCAGCTGCCGGGAGAGCGCGCTGTCTTCCGAAGAACTGGATCAGATAGATCGTATTTTCGGTTTTTTTGCCGAGCATAGAAAACAGATGATCCTCCGGGTCACATACGACCGGGAGGGAAAGGGCATCCAGCGGGAGCCGTCTTTTTTGTCTATGGTACAGACGCACATGGGGCAGATCGGCCCGCTGCTCTGCCGTTATGCAGATCAGATCCTGGTTTTTCAGGGCCTGTTTGTGGGAAGCTGGGGAGAAATGCACCATTCCCGGTTTCTCTCGGAAAAACAGCTGTGCGCGTTGTATGGCACCATGAAGGATGCGGTACAGGACCGCTGCTTTATCGGAGTACGGCGGCCGGTGCAGCTGCGTATGCTGTGTAGAAAAGAGGAAATGCAGGATAAAAAACTTGCGCTGTTCAACGACGGCATGTTTGCCTCCCAAACCCATCTTGGTACCTATGGGGAAGGAAAGAGCCAGGGAAGCTGGAAGGCGCCATGGGGCGCAGAAGCGGAGTTTGCCTTTCAGGAGCGGTTTTTGTGCCGCAGCCCAAACGGGGGAGAGGCGATCGGAGAGGCTCCGGTCCCCTTTGGGGAGACGGTGCGGGCCCTTGGGCAGATGCACGTCTGTTACCTGAACAAGACTTACGGGGAAGAACGGATCAGAGAATGGAAAGAAACGCCCTGTGCTGCAAAAGCGCCTTACAGCCAGCTGAGCGTTTACGAATATATCGGGCTCCACCTGGGCTATCGGTTTGTGGTGGAGGATGTCCATGTCACGTGGATGAAAAAAGACAGACGGCAGGACGCCGGCGCCTGTCAGATTCAGATTCTCATCAGAAACAGAGGATTCGGGAATTTTTGTAAAAAGGCGCAGCTTTGGCTGATCGTGCGCCGATCCGGTGAAACGCGCCGTTATCCGGTGCCTGCAGACCCGGATAAATGGGACAGCGGCACAGTGGTGACGGTGATGAGGGAACTGACGGAGCCGGAGCTTTTCGGGCGGCAGACAAAGGAGAACAAAGAGGGGGCGGCGATCTCTCTTATGCTGACCCAGTCCTGTGACCGGCAGGTGATTTTTTTTGCAAATGAAAATGCCGGGGAGGAAGTGCCGCTGGGAATTATTTTTCCACAGTGAGGGTGCCTGCAGCGTACCCGAGAGACGTTTGCTGCAGGTTGTTTGCAAGCAGGATCTGCTGTTGGTCCGCCGGATCCTTCAAAGAAAAATAGACGGAGTAATGTCCTTCAGGAAGCTCCTTTAAGGGCAGGGTGCAGGTATAGGCGCCTGTTTCACCGCCCCAGAGCAGGCGCAGATCCCCCTCAAGGGGGAAAGAAAAGGTTTCGCCGGTATCTGACTCCTGCAGGGTGATCTCCATGGGGAACTGCTTCAGGCTTCCGGAAAATCCGGCGTTTTTTAAGGTGACAGACAGTTCGGCGGTGTTTTTATCATTCTTTTTTGTGACGTCGGAGCTTTGCAGCACATAGCGGTAGCCAAGTCTGGCGGCGATGTAGTCATAGCCGCTGCATCCGTCAAAGCAATCGTCAGTATGGCAGGTGTAAGCCCGCCATTTGTCCAGCACGGCGCCGTCGTGCGCCGCGTTCAGATAAGATACGTTCATGCGGGTCAGATCGGAAACGGCGGCGGGAAGATCATTATAGGGATTATCCAGGACCACCTCACCGCCGTTGGGCACATAGCGGCAGAGGGCGGATTGAAATTGCAGCTCCTCCTCCCGGGTGCCCTTTGCGGTCAGCGGCGAGGAGTCTGAGAGGGCGGTGTAGCCGTATGTTCCCACATCAATGTCGGAGCCCAGCATGCCGTCGTTAAACAGGCCCAGCCGGCCGGCCAGTATTTGGGAGGGCGTGTCCTGACTGGTGGGAAATGCAGGAAAAGGATCGGGCACCTGCCGGTATCCGGTGGCGGTGCGCCATTGTGCCGGCGTGCGCACAGACAGGAAGATCGATGGAGTGATCAATTCTGAAAGACGGCTCAGCAGCCGGCGCATCACCGGTTCATCCATGTAGGGGGTGCTGTGCATCTCACCGCAGTTTCCCACAAAAATACCCTGAAGAATATAGATATGGTCTGCGTGGGCATTGACGATGGGTGCGACTTGTTCTATATGGCGCAGGATTTGTTCCACATTGTCCGGTTCGCTCTGGGCGGCGTTCCCGTCCCAATCATAGAGAAACCGGACGATCATCTGCTTATGGGCCTCGCCCCATGCGGCAAAGATCCGGTTTAGCTGGGAAAGCCCATTCTCGTCGATATCGCCGGAGCGGTAGGAGCGGAGATTGATCTGAATCTGAACCAGCTGATAAGAGGCGTCCCACTGGATGTGATCAGACAGGGTCTGTTCCAGAGTCTGGTCTTCCAGAGGCAGGTAATAGCCGCGGATATGATAAAATCCCCGGTAGGGGTTGGCTAAAGGGGCGCTGGTTTCCTGACAGGGATTGGGTGTGTAGGAGACAAAGACCGTGAGATGATGCAGGATGGCAAAAGCGCCTGCCGCCAATATCAGGATCGCTGAAATTATGCAGATCAAAACCCTGCCGGGAAAGAAACGTTTCATAGATACCTCCAAATGATAGAGATACAAGCATTATAGCACAGGAAAGGAAAAGAGTAAAATGAAAACCTTTACCCCATACAGGATATGTCCCTTAGGCGCGCATATCGATCATCAGCATGGAATGATCACCGGATTTGCCCTGAACGAGGGGGTGACGCTGGAATATGAATGTCCGGAGGAGAACCCGGATGTGGTGCGCCTTGTCTCCAGTAATTTTCCCGGCGAGATCGTTTTTTCCGTCAGCAGATATCCAAGGCGTCAAAACGATTGGGGAGATTATGCCCGCGCGGCGCTGGCGGCGCTTCTGGACGCAGGCTACCATCTGCGCAGGGGCTTTGCCGGTTCGATAGAAGGAACCCTGCCCATCGGCGGACTTTCCAGCTCCGCTTCAGTGATCATCACGTATATCACAACCCTGTGTAAGATCAATGGGATCCATGTTTCCGGGGCCGAGATGGTAGGGCTTGCCCTGTGGGCGGAAAATCATTTTATCGGGCTGAACGTGGGAAAGCTGGATCAGAGCTGCGAGATCTTTTCCAAGAAGGATCAGCTGCTCTTTATGGATACCAAAACCGATCAGGTGGAGCTGATACCAAAAAGCGAACACATGCCCCCCTATCAGATCGCCATTTTCTTTTCGGGCGTGACCCATTCTCTTGTAAATTCAAGCTACAATGCCAGAGTGGACGAATGTAAGACGGCGGCATACAGCCTGAAAGCGTACGACGGGCAGCAGTATTCCCGGTGGACGGAGGCCAGGCTGCGGGATGTGGACCGGCAGGTGTTTGAAAAATACAAAGACCGGCTTCCCGAAAATTTCTGCAGGCGGGCGACCCACTATTATGAAGAGATGGAGCGGGTAGAGCAGGGGATCCGCGCATGGAGAACGGGGGATCTGGAAACCTTCGGAAAGCTGATCTTTGCCTCCGGCACCAGCAGTATCTCCCTTTACGAGAGCGGTTCTCCCGAACTGCGGGTGATCCATGAGATCGCCCTGAACATTTCGGGCATATACGGCGGACGTTTTTCCGGGGCAGGGTTTAAAGGATGCTATCTTGCGCTGGTGGATCCGGAGAAAAAGGAACAGGTGGCGGCTGAAATGGAGGAGCGGTATCTGGAAGTGTTCCCGGATATGCGGGGCAGATACAGCCATCATTTTTGCTCCACCGCAGACGGGGCTACCATGCCATGATCTGGAAAACAGAGAGGAGAAACCCTGCGTATGAGAACGATTATCTTAGCGGCAGGTTATGCCACAAGACTTTACCCGCTGACGGAAAATTATCCCAAGCCGCTGTTGGATGTGGGAAATAAAAAGATCATAGAATGGCTTTTGGATGATGTGGATCAGATCGCGGAGATCCGGGAGCATATCATTGTGACGAACCATAAATTTTATGACATTTTTGCCAGGTGGCGGCAGGAAAACGCCGGCCGCTGGAGGCGTCCCGTTCATCTTATTGACGATGGGACGACGGACAACGATCACCGGCTGGGCGCTGTGCTGGATATTGCCACGGCGGTAAAAGAAGCCCCTGAGGCAGATTGTCTTGTGCTGGCAGGGGACAACGTGCTGGATTTTTCTTTCCGGGGATTTGTAGACTTCTTTTACAAAAAGCAGGCCTCCTGTGTAATGTGCCATCGGGAGCCGCTGCTCTGGAAGAGGCAGAAGACGGGCATCATCGCGGTAGATGAGGAGGATCGGATCCTGACGATGCAGGAAAAACCGAAAAACCCTGTGTCGGATCTGGCAGTGCCGCCTTTCTACTGTTACCGCGCCGGAGACCTTGCCAGACTGGACCGGGCTGTGGAAGAGGGGTGCGCGACCGACGCGCCGGGCAGCTTTGTATCATGGCTTTGCAGACAGACGGATGTGTATGCCTATCGGATGCCGGGCAGGCGGTATGACATCGGGGATATGGAAAGCTATCGGAATGTATTGGAACAATTCGAGAAAGGATCGTTTTTGCAGGCATGAAAAAGATTTGCTTTTTTTCGGGAGATATCACAAGAGAAGGGGGCACGGAGCGGGTTGCCGTCATGATCGCCAACAGCCTTGCGCGGGAGAAGCGGTATGAGGTGCTGTTTCTCAGCCTTGTGGAACAGAAAGAGACGGTGTTCTTTCCGTTGGAGCCCGGAATCAGGCGATACACACTGGGGAAAAAATGGATTCAGCCGGGGCCGGGCTATCTGGGCGTGCTGCCGAAGCTGCGCCGGTTTTTCCGGGAGCAGAAGCCGGACGTGGTGATCGATATCGACATTGTGCTGGATGTATTGTCCCTGCCGGCGGCAAAGGGAACCGGAACCAAGGTAGTCTCATGGGAGCATTTCAACTATTTTTTTGAACAGGAATCTCTTTACAGGCGGATGATCCTGCGCTATTCTGTGAAACGGACGGACTACATCGTTACGCTGACGGAGGAGGACAGGACGTCCTACCGGAAATACCTGAACCGGAAGGAACACATCTCGGCCATCTATAATCCTATGGAGGCGCAGAAGCCTTTGGCGCATGAGGAAAAAGAAAAGTGGATCGTGACGGTGGGAAGACTTATTCACAGAAAGGGCACGGATCTGCTGGCGCAGATCGCGCCGCCTGTTCTGAAAGCGCACCGGGACTGGAAATGGTATGTGCTGGGAGAGGGTGAGGACAGGCCCATTTTGGAGGAGGCCATCCGCGCCCATGATCTTTCCGGGCAGCTGATCCTGACAGGAACGGTTTCCAATGTGGAAGATTATCTGGAGAAGGCACAGATTTTTGTGATGACCTCCAGAACGGAGGGACTGCCCATGTGCCTGCTGGAGGCAAAGACCAATCGTCTGCCCTGTGTGAGCTTTGACATTCAGACCGGGCCGAAGGAGATCATCGCCCACGAAAAAAACGGATATTTGATCCCTGCTTTTGACTGCCGTGCCATGGAGGAAAAAATAGAGACGCTGATCAGGGATGATGGGCTGCGGGCGGCCTTTTCGGAGCGGACCGATCTGGATACAGAGAAGTTTGGCATGACATCGATCATGAAAAATTGGAACGGAGTATTGGATGATCTATGCGGATACAGAAAGCATTAAAAAATAGTTTTTTCAGTCTGTTAGGACAGATCGTGCTGATCTTGATAGGCTTTGTGAGTCAGCGGGTGATGAACCTGCGTCTGGGTGCAGAGCTGGTAGGCATGAACGGAGTCATCTCCAACATTATCGCCATGCTTTCGGTTACGGAGCTGGGCGTTGCGTCCGCGATCGTGTACCATCTTTATGGCGCGCTGGAACGGGAAGACGAGAATCAGGTAGCCACGCTGATGAATTTTTACCGGAAGGCATACTATGTGTTTGCCGCCGTGATCACGGGGCTTGGTCTGGTGATGCTGCCCTTTGTGCCGATTTTTCTGAAAAGCAGCCCCTTTTCTCTGGCCTATATCCGAATGATCTATCTGCTGTGGCTGGTCCGGACGGTGCTGTCCTACCTGCTTTCCTACAGGAGATCCATTTTGATCGCCGATCAGCGGGAATATGTAGTCAGCATTGTCACGCTGTTGGTGAATGTGGTGAATTATACCGGGATCATCTTCATTGTGGAGTTCACAAAAAGATATGAGATCGCCCTGACGCTGAATATTATCGTGGAAGCGGCCAGCAACCTCTGGCTGTCTCGCTATGTGAATAAAAAATATCCCTATCTGGTGCGGATGAGAAAATCGCCGCTGCAGAAGGGGATCGTCAAAAAAGTAGTACACAATATCAAAGATATCTTTATTACCAGACTGGCGTCCAAGCTGCTGGTGTCCACGGATAATCTGATCATTTCCGGATTTATCAGCGTCTGGACCGTGGGACTGTACAACAATTACTGTCTGGTGACCCAGTCCCTCCAGAACATTGTCCTTGCCGTGTCCAATGCCATTCAGCCCAGTGTGGGACACATGTTTATCGAGGAGGATCAGGAAAAGAATTGTCAGGTGCTGCGTCAGATCACCTTTCTCTTTTTTGTAATCGCCTCTGTGGCCTGTGCGGCGGTATTCTCTTTGATCACACCCTTTGTGGGGGATTTCTGGCTGAATACCAACTATGTGATGGGGCTGCCTGTGGTCGCGGTCTGCGTGGCAAATTTCTGTATTTTCACGGTGAGCATGCCTATTCAGATGATGATGGGCGTGACGGGGCTGTTTGACCAGGAAAGAAACATCTCCATGATAGTAGCCCTTGTAAATCTGGCGCTGTCTCTGGCGCTTGTAAAGCCTCTGGGCATCATCGGTGTGCTGATCGGGACATTTGTCTCCTATTTTGTGCAGATGGCATACCGGGTTTTTATTTTCTTCAGAACCTACGTGAAGCGGAGCAGCCGCAGCTATGTGCTGGATATGATCCAGTATTTCCTGCTTTCTGTGGGGGAGACGGCGGTGGTGTATCTGGCTACATCGGCGGTGTACAAAAAAGGCAGCCTGCTTTCTTTTTTGCTGATCATCCTGATGGCAGCAGGAATCCCTTTGTGCATCAACGTGCTGCTCTTTTTCAGGACATGGCGGTTTCAGAGTATTCTGGGCCTTGCCCGTATGCTGCTGAAAAAAGAGCCGCAGGTCAGAGCGTAAAGCCAGCTTTCCAATGCTCAAAGCTGAAGGAATCCAGCACCGCTTCCCCATAAGGGAGAAAGGGTTTATCCAGAAAAGCGGAAAGGGCGTCCTGACTGGGCAGCCGGGGCTGCTGGGGTAGCAGAAAAATATTGTTTTCATTATAGAAATCGTAATTGACAATATCCTGATTGTTGGTGATCAGTTTTTTTGAATAGAAAATGGACTCCATGACCCGCATAGTCAGCGCTGTCTGCCCTTCCTGATTCACATCCAGAAGGTAGCCGCACTGCTTGAGCTGCCTGCAGTATTCCGGGTAAGGCAGGGGATTTTGGGCCAGCAGTCCGGAGAGGGAGGCAAGGTAGTCGGCATCCTTTGAACTGGTGAGAAGCGAAATAGAGCAGGAAAGCCCGCATGTTTCCAGTCTGTCCTTCAGCGCCAGCAGATAGCTGCCCCGCCCTTTATCCTGACCAAGAAAAAACAGGGTCTTTGGCAGCGCGCCGGCAGGGGGCGTGTACAGTGCCCTGGGATAGAATATGTGATTGTATTTCAGGTGATAGGTTCTGCAGTCTCCTTTGTCAGTGGAGTAAATAGCGGCGGGATCGGTAAACAGCGTGTGATTTTTGTGGAGCCTGTCGATCATGTTCCACAAAAACAGGTATACCTGACAGTGGGGATTTACTTTGTGGATATAGGTTTCCATGCCTTTCTGGTATCCGTAATCAAAGATGATCACCCGCTTGGCCTCTTTCAGATGGTCCTTCCAGTGCCCCCAGAAAACGGAGCACAGGGGGATGCCCAGAAGATAAAGTCCCTTGTAGATCAAATAGCGAAGGCTTCTCTCGGGAATCCGGAAGGGAGAAAATACAATATCCTTATAGTGAGGGAAAAAATAGAGGTCAGGTTTTTGAAAAATCAGAATGGTATCTCGCTCTGCCATGGGACGACCGCCTTTCTTTAAAATAGATCCTAAAGCTATCATACCAAATTTTTATCTCATTTACAATGGAATGGAGGAAACAATGGAAGCATTGGTGAGCATCATCATTCCCGTATACAAAACGGAAAAATATCTGGCAGCCTGTATGGACAGCGTCCTGTCCCAGGATTATCCCGCCCTGGAGGTGATCCTGGTAGACGACGGCTCTCCGGACAACTGTCCCGGGCTGTGCGACAGCTACGCGGAAAAATATCCTCATGTGAAAGTGGTGCATCAGACCAACAGGGGACTTGGCCTGTCAAGAAATTCCGGCATGGAAGTTTCTTCCGGAAAATATGTGATGTTTCTGGATTCTGACGACTGCCTGGACGGCCCCGGCGCGGTCCGCTGTCTGGCGGAGCGGGCGGAGAAGACCTGCGGGGATATTGTCACCGGCAGCTTCCGCCGGTTTCATGAGCATGGAACAAGCCAGGCGAATCACCATCATCTTCGGGAGGGCAGTTATACGGAGACGGTGGACTTCCGGTTCAAGGGCTTTTATATGTACGGGCATCTTGCCTACAACTGGGGAAAGCTCTACAGAAGACAGTTTCTTTTGGACAATGATCTGTGGTGCAAAGCGTATCCCTTCACCCAGGATAAGGCCCACAATATGGCCTGCTGTGCCTGCCGGCCCCGGTACGCATTTGTGGATGACAGCGTATATCTGTATCGGGTAAACGAAGAGTCGGTTACGTTCCGGTACAAAAAGAATTTTATACCGGTGTGGATCTCGATCGCCTCTGATTTCCGGGAGGATCTGAAGAAAAAGGGAATGGAGGGCGCTTTTGAGGATCTTCCCGCCTTTCATATTTTCTTTGGCAGCTTTTTCCTTGTCAAGCAGGAGCTGCAGTTTCAGAAGCATGGCATACGCGCTTCCGCAAAAGCGCTGAAAGAATACGGAAAAGATCCCTATGTAAAAAAGGCGATGAAGGATCTGGCAGGGAGAAAGCACACAAAGGAGATTCAGGCCCGGTCCTGGAGGATTCTGATCCCGGCAGCGGCCCGGCTGTTTTCCCTCCATGGATATCTGCTGTTCGCGGCAGGGATCAGGCTGCTGCGGAATCTGAACATTGACGGGAAGATCACCAATTCCCGATACAGCAAAGATACGGAAAACACAGACGGGAAGGAGAAACGGTCATGAGCGAAACGTTCAGCAGAGAAGAATGCTGCCTGTTTGCCCTGCTCCAAAGCGCCCTGAAGGGCGGCTGCCGCCGCGCCCCGGATTTTCCGGAGGTCTCCTGGGGGAAAGTCCTTTCCGCTGCGCAAAAGCATACGGTGCTTTCCCTGCTGTATGACGTGTTTGAAGAAGACAGCCGGCCGGACCAATGCTGGCAGGAGTATGTGGCTTCGGTCAGCAGAAAGACGGCCTATCAGTCTTACCGCCTGCTGTTTCTCACCAGCTATGTGGTGGGGCTCATGGAAAAAAATCAGGTGCCGGCGGTGGTGCTGAAAGGGGTAACGGCAGCGGTCTTTTATCCGGTTCCGGAGCTTCGCAAGTCGGGAGACGTGGATATTATGATCCCGTCTTCCACAGATAAAAAGCTGATCCGCAGGATCATGGAGGACGCCGGGTTTCGGGTGTCGGACACCCAGCATGCCAATCACCATCTGGTATGGATCTCTCCCGACGGCATTGATGTGGAACTGCATGTGATGGTGGCGGAACCATTTGCCTATGAAAAGATCAACGGATATTTACGTCAGAAAGAGCAGGAGTTTTTGAAAAACACCCACCGGCGGGAGATCATGGGAGTGCCTTTGCCCATGCTGGATCTGCCCTATCAGGCCTTTCAGCTGCTGCTGCACATGCTGCAGCATTTCCTCTATGCAGGGTTTGGACTAAAGCTTCTCTGCGACTGGGCGGTGCTTTGGAGCCAGCCCTGGACGGAAGAAGAAAAGGGGCTTTTCGCGGGACTGGCCAGGGAAAGCGGCATGGAAAGGTTCGCGGAGCTGATCACGGCCTCCTGTGTGGAGTTTCTGGGCATGAGTCCTCAAAACATATCCTTTATGCTGAAAGAGGATTCCATGGCGGCGGAATTCATGAAAGAAGTCATGGAGGCGGAAGAGTTTGGAAAAGGAAGCGAAGAGCGGATGGTGATGATGCAGGGCTCCTCCCTCACTGATTATATCCGGGAGTTTCACCACCAGATGCACCTGAATTATCC
>CANQNE010000017.1 GCA_947625135.1 uncultured Lachnospiraceae bacterium | reverse complement strand
TTCCAGATCCGCTTTGCGTTTCTTTTTTCCCGTTCTTTTACTGTTTCTGTTCTGAATTCTTCTCGTATCTCCTTCGGTTTCTGCTTTCCTCGCTTCCCCCTCCGGTGATACCTTGGAATCTTCAGGGTTGTTTTACTGTTTAATTATCAAGGTGCTCTTGCCTCACGGCTTTTACCGCCAGCTTGACTATAATATCATTTTAAAAACCATTTGTCAACAATATTTTTCATCAATTTTAGCGGAACGGAGAAGGAGGGATTTGAACCCTCGCGCCGCTATTAACGACCTACTCCCTTTCCAGGGGAGCCCCTTCAGCCGCTTGGGTACTTCTCCAATGCCTGAATAAAATTTGTGCAGAAACGGAGAGGGTGGGATTCGAACCCACGCGCCCTTGCGGACAAACGGTTTTCAAGACCGCCTCGTTATGACCACTTCGATACCTCTCCATGTCAACAAAATCAAAATGACAGCGCAAGAAATATAGTAACATCCTTTTCTTTTGCTGTCAATATTTTCTCCGATATTTTTTTATTTTTTCTGCAGAATCCGGATAAAATCTGCGTTTTCTCCATTTCCTGCAATACAGGCAATTCCAGCCTCTTTCTTTCGAAAATTCTGATCAGAAATCTTCGCAGAACAGTCTGGCGATTTCCATATCCTCCGGCGTAGTGATTTTGATATTCCGATAGTCGGCCTCCACAAGGCGGACTTTATGTCCCGTCATCAATTCCACAGCCATCGCGTCGTCTGTGGCCGTCACCTGTTGGGCCAGCATTTTTTCATAAGCAGACTTGATAAGAGAAAAAGAAAACACCTGCGGCGTCTGCACGATCCACACGCTGCTGCGCGCCGGCGTCTCCTTCACATACCCTTCTGCATCGGCCAGCTTCACCGTGTCCTTGGAAGGGATTCCCGCCACACAGGCGCCACATTCTTCCACTGCCTTCTGCAGACGTTCCAGCGTTTTCACATCCACAAAGGGCCTTGCGCCGTCGTGGATATATACATAATCGCAGCTCTCAATGGCGCGAAGCCCGCATGCCACGGAGTCATAGCGTTCCGCACCTCCCGCCACGATCTGCGTCACTTTGGAAAATCCATATCTGTCCACAATTTCCTTTTTGCAGCGAGTGATCTCTTCCTCACCTGCCACAAGGATCACCTCATGAATGAAAGCTGTCTCCTGAAAGGTGTGCAGCGCATAATACAGAACCGGTTTCTCTTTAATAAGTAGATATTGCTTTTGCACGTCGCTGTGCATCCGTTTCCCATGGCCAGCCGCCAGTACGATCGCCACGTTTTTCAATCCTCTTCCACTCCCGTCTGTATTTCCTTAAACATTCCCCGCTTTTCTCCATTTCAGGGCGTTCACGGAGCAGGGCAATGCCCGCCTGAAAATACAGCTTCTTGTATGCCGTCAGTGTAATCTTCTCATTGACGTTCTCCCAGCTTCAGATTCGGCACTGCGTTCAAACTCCAGTCATGTCTCGTTCCGGCGATATATTCATAGTATCCCGCCGCCCCGATCATAGCCGCATTATCCGTGCAGTAAATGGGAGACGGATAATAGAACTGGCAGTTCCTTTCCCTGCAGGCAGCTTCCGCCGCCTTCCGTATCGTCTGATTGGAGGCAACTCCTCCCGCAATGGCTGCCTTCTGGATCTGGAATGTCTCTACTCCCCTGATGAGATTCTGCACAAGCACATCGCTCACCGCCTGCTGAAAGCTGGCCGCTACATCTGCCCTGCAGACCTGCTCCTCCCGCATCTGCGCGCCGTTCAGATAATTCAATACCGCGGATTTCAATCCGCTGAAGCTGAAATCATAGGGCCCGTCCTCCAGCTTTGCCCGGGGAAATGGGATAGCCTGAGGATTTCCCTCCTTTGCCAGCATTTCCACCTTGGGGCCTCCCGGATAACCAAGCCCGATAGCGCGAGCCACCTTGTCAAAAGCCTCTCCCGCCGCGTCGTCCCGGGTCTGGCCCAAGATCTCATAAGCGCCATAATCCGCCACTTTTACAAGATGTGTATGTCCGCCGGAAACAACCAGGCACAAAAAAGGCGGCTCCAACTCCGGATGCTCGATATAGTTTGCAGATATGTGTCCTTCTATATGATGCACACCCACCAGAGGTTTCCCGGCTCCAAAAGCAAGCGCCTTCGCGAAAGCCACCCCTACAAGAAGCGCCCCTACAAGCCCGGGCCCGTACGTCACTGCCACCGCATCTATCTGCGGCAATGTCATTTCCGCCTGCTTCAGTGCTTCCGTCACAACCTGATTGATCTTCTCAATATGTTTTCTGGAAGCAATCTCCGGAACCACGCCGCCGTACAGTTTATGCAGTTCGATCTGCGATGAGATCACATTGGAAAGTACCTGCCTTCCGTTGCGCACCACCGCCGCCGCCGTCTCGTCGCAGGAGCTTTCGATGGCCAAAATATTGATATCTTGTTTCATTCCTTCTGAAATGTGAGTACTGTAGATTTTAAATCTTTCCCTGCCATAGCCCGGGGAAAGATCTCTCTCACACCCTCCATAAATTCTTCGGCCTTCACTAAAGAAGGGCTGTAATGAGTCAGCCACAGCTCCTTCGGCTGCGCTTTTTTCGCAAGCAGCGCCGCCTCCCGGAAGGTCATGTGCTTATATTCTACCGCTTTTGCCTCTTTTTCCTTTTCCCCGTACATGCCCTCGCAGATAAACAGATCTACATTTTCTGCATATTTTACGATCATGGGCACCGGACGGGTATCGGTGCAATAGGTCAGAGAAATTCCTTTCCGCTCCGGCCCGAGAACCATTTCCGGCGTATACAGGATCCCATCGATTTCTACCAGCTCTCCCTTTTGCAGGCGGTTCCATGCCTGTCTGGGTACATTCTGCTCCATTGCCCGCTCCAGCTGGAATTTTCCCGCTCTGGGGATCCGTATGCTATACCCGTAACAGGGCACGTTGTGATTCACATGAAAGGCTTCGATTCGAAACCCGTTGAAGGAAAAGGTTTCCTCCATACCGCTGATCTCCATAAACTCTATGGGAAACGGCAGCTCCGGAGCAATGATCCGCAGTGCGTTCACTACCCGTTCCAATCCTCTGGGGCCGATCATGATCAGGGGCTCCTTGCGCTCCGCATTGCCCATAGTGAGCAAAAGTCCCGGCAGCCCGCTGATATGATCCGCATGATAATGGGTAAAGCAAATAATATCTATAGGCTTGAAGCTCCAGCCCTTTTCTTTGATGGCGATCTGCGTACCCTCGCCGCAGTCGATCAGAATACTGCTTCCGTTAAATCTTGTCATCAGCGATGTTAATTTTCGATAAGGAAGCGGCATCATTCCGCCGGTTCCCAGCAAGCAAACATCCAGCATTACATTCTCCTCTTATTACTTATAACAATTCTTTCCTTTTTTCGACTGTCACCGGAAGGACAAACCCCTTTACCAGCTTGTCATAACAGTCTTCACACAAATCGAAGGAATGGTTCTCTCCGTCCTTTCTGGAAAAATATCCCCATATCTGATTCACCGACACACATTCCTCCATCAGCAAATCTTTCCGCATGTTCAGTTCTTTTCCGCACTGATTGCAGATAATTTTCTTTACAGCTGCTTCTTTTCCCTGTGTATATTCTCTCATCGCATTTCCCCCTGTGCGTTTCTCTGATCTGTCCATTTGGCTACCAAAGACAGTATATCGAAAAAACTCCGTTGTGACTAGTGGGAAATGCTCCCTGACAAATCCATGATCTTCCTGCACATCAGGCAGGCGTCTTCCCGGGGCTTCTCATAAAATCCCTTTCGGATGCCTTTCATTTCAAACCCCAGCGACCGGTAAAGGGAGATCGCCGCCTGATTACTGATCCTTACTTCCAGCCAAAAAGCCCTGACCCCTTCCCGGATTCCTTCCTCCATCAGTCTGGTAAGCAGCTTAGTAGCAATTTTTCTTTTCCGAAAAGGTTCGGCCACAGCAACATTTACAATGTCCGCCTCCTCCATGGAACGATAATAGCCGCAATATCCCTGTATGGTTGTTCCCTCTTCCGCCACCAGATAGCGATTCTCGGAAAATGCCATGGCATCCAGAAATCCCTGACGGCTCCACGGGTCCGAAAAGATCTCCTTTTCAATGGCAGCCACCGCGTCTGCATCCGCGGCAGTCATCTTACGAATTTCCATGGGCGCGCTCTCTTTCCAGCCGTTCTCTCTCCGCCTGAGAAAGCCGCAGATATTCCGGCTTGTGATCCTCGGCACGCTCCAGCTTTCCTTCCTTATAATACTGCAGCGCCCGCATGCCCAGCGCCGCCGCCCGCTGACTCGCGGCAAAAGCAGGAGCAAAACAGTACGGAACCTGAAGCGCCGTCTGCAGCTGCTCCCTGTAAACAGGTACCCCGTCTCCCAAAAACAGCACGGATCGCCCGATCCCGTTCAGCTTTTTACAGAGTTCCTCCACTGAAAGCGCCTGCTGGCCTTCCACCACGGAAAAAACATCCCCCGTATATTCATAGAGGCCTGTGTATACCTGCGCCCTTCTTGCATCCATGATTGGACAGATCAGGTGGGCGGTTCCATAGATCTGATAAGCCATGGCTTCCGTGGTAGGCACCGCCGCCACAGGCTTATTCAGCGCCATTGCCAGACCCTTCGCCGTGGCGGAGCCGATCCGAAGTCCTGTAAAAGAACCGGGGCCCTTGGACACCGCGATGGCATCCAGCGTCCCCAGATCCAGCTCCAGCATTTTTTTCAATTCGTCGATCATCGGCAGCAGCGTCTGGGAATGGGTTTTCTTATCATTCAGCGTATATTCTCCCAGAACATGCCCTTCCTCTACCACCGCCGCGCCGGCTGTCAGGCCGCTGCTCTCAATGGCTAATATCCTCATGCCGCAAACCGCTCCTTTCTCCGGCTCAGGGCGCCGTTATGGTAATCTTCCGGTAATCAAAGCCTTTTTCCGGGTCTCTCCGGATCAGTATGCGCACGGCTTCCTCCGGAATAAGTTCCGGTATCAGATCCGCCCATTCCACAAGGCTTATCCCCTGTCCGAAAAAACAATCCTCATACCCGATCTCTTCCATCTCCTCCGGATCGCCGATCCGGTAAACGTCAAAATGATAGAAGGGCATCCTGCCCTCCTCATAAATCTGCAGGATCGTAAACGTAGGGGAGGTGACCGGCCCGGTAATTCCCAGGCCGGAAGCCACGCCCTGCGTAAACACAGTCTTTCCTGCACCCAGATCACCGCACAGCGTCACTACCATTCCCGGTGAAGCCGCTTTTCCAAATTGCTCTCCCAGCCTGAACGTCTCCTCCGGTGATCTGGTTTCTATAATCTTTTCCATACACACTCCGATCTTGCCCGTTTCTTATTTCTTCAATCTGTTTTGCGCGGGAGTCAGCGTCTTGCCCAGCAGCTCCTTCAGCGCCTCATACTGCGCCCCCAGTTGTTCCTTAGACCACAGAAACGCCCGGGCGGAATTTACATACACGATCAAAAGCCTGCCGGTCTCAATGACTTTTTTCAGTTCCTTCCATGAAAATTCAGCCCGCTCTTCCCCCCGTTCCACCGAAAAGCCCTGCTGATCCGCCTCATAGTCCAGGGGATCCTTCAGGCTGTCCGATCTTACCTGCCGTTTGGCACGGGTGTGCAGATTGAAAAAGGGATAGATCAGTACAAATACAGCGATCACAAGATACAGCGCCGTGTATGTGCCCGGAACTTTTCCCCATGTAAAAGCGGCCAGCACCGCCAGTCCTACGGCAAAGATGATGCCAAACCAGCCGCTGAACCCTGTAAACACATGGCGCAGCAAAAAAGCATACATATCCTTTACCGTCACCTGAATTGAAAAAGAAATTTTTTGTTCCATTGATTTTCTTGCTTCCTTCATTGGTTTTGCGGTAAGTATATCACAGTATTCCGGGATTTGCAAATCACTTATTTTCTTCCACCTGTATTCTTGTTCCTTTGATAATAGGAGAGATCGGCTTGTAGATAAACAACGTGATCACAACGCTGCACATTCCCTTTACAAAATTGAAGGGCAGGTTAAACCAGATCAGCGCATCCCAAAGGTTTTTCACGTTGCTGTTGATCGCCTGATAAGCGCCGATAATAGCCTCCATCGGCAGGTTCATCACCTTTGTGTAAGCCGGATATACAATAAAGTAGTTGGTAAACACGCTGATCACCGCCATGACCAGCGCGCCTGCAAGGGCGCCCACAATAGCGCCTTTCTTTGTTTTACGGTATGTATACACCAATCCTGCGGGCACTACAAAGGCGGCGCCCAGAACAAAGTTGGCTACCTCTCCCACGCCCACGGTGCTGCTGATAAATAAGTGCAGGATATTTTTTATCAGGCAGATCATCATGCCCGACAGCGGCCCCATGGAGAAAGCGCCGATCAGCGCCGGCAGCTCGGAAAAATCCATCTTGACAAATCCAGGCATAATGGGAATGGAAAAATCCAGCAGCATCAGAATAAAGCTGACTGCCGAAAGCATGGCCGTGACGGTCAATACACGAATGTTGATCTTCCCCTTTTTCGGTTGTACTGTGTTTGTTTGTGTTTCTTGTTTGCTCATGATAAAGCTCCTTTCTTTTTGAAAGCATCTGTGCAAGTCCACGCAGCGTATCATCGGAAATCCACAGGAGTTTCCTATACAGAAAAAGGCCCTGAAATTTCTTTCAGGGCCTTTACTATACGAAGACGCATGCTTTTTACATCCTTCTGTTTGCTTCTTTCATCCAGACTTTACTGTCGGTTCCGGACTCCAATGCTGTTTTCTGCCAGCCTTGTCACCGGATCAGCCTGTATTCACAGGCTCGCGGACTTTACCGCCGGTCGGGAATTCCGATGTGCACATCACCGGTCACCCTGCCCTGAAGACTTTATGTTGTTTTTATTTATATCCCCAAAGGGGATCACAACCTGAATCCATACAGCCGGGAATCTTACTCTGTTCCCTGAGGCTGATCCCCAGGCGTCTGCTCCCCTTCAGTTCCCTCTGCGGGCGTCTGAGGTTCCACAGGCTGTTCCTGAGACTGGTCATCCTGCTGCGGTTCATCCTGCGGCTGGGCATCCTGTTCCTGATTCTGGACATTCTCTCCACTATCAGAAGGCGTACCGCCGTCGGAAGCTGTTTCCGCTACTACATTATCTGATATGGTATCTCTCGTTTCGGAAGAACTGCTGCCATAAAAGCATATAATCGGCGTTCCTGCCGTGATGTTCTCATAAATGGCTTTGGCCTTGCTGTAGGGCAGATTGACACACCCATGGGAACCGCTGTTAATATAAATACTGCCGCCGAAGCTGCTTCTCCAGGAAGCGTCGTGCATGCCCACGCCGCCGTTGAAGGGCATCCAGAAATTCACAAAGGATTCATATCCCCAGCTGCCGTCAGCCTTCTTGTCTCCCCGCAGGACTCGATCCTTCTCTTTCCATTTCAGGGAATAGATACCGCTTGGGGTCGCACGCCCCCCGGACATCTTGCCGGATACCAGATCCGACTCCACGATCAGCTGTCCGTCCTTATAGAAATACAGATGCTGGGCGCCCAGATTGACTTCTACATACGTATTGCCCCAGTCCTGCGCCGAATTGCTGTTTGCGGTCTGCAGCCACAAGGGTTCCTTATCATGGCTTCCGCCTTCCCGCACTGCGGCCACAAGCTCGTCGGTCATATCCGCGCGGTTCATCCTCCAGCCGTAATCGCCCTGGGTGATTTCCACAGTGGCGCCGCCTGTCGTGGTAAATGTCCTGTTTGTACCGTAAGTATTATATTTATCGCCTAACGTGTCAATGTATTCTCTTGCGGCCTCGGCGCTGATCTGTACACTGTAGTCCTCGCCCAGGCTGAGCCAGTTCCGGATCGTTTCTCCGCTGCAGGTCTCTATGGTGCCATTGAAATTATAGTTGACCACTGCCTGACTATATTTGTTCAGCTCCGCCACTGCATTAATCAGACGCTGATCCTTTTCATCAATATTCTGGGGAACATAGCAGTTTTCCTTGTCCATGTCCAGCGTATTTTCCAGTTCCTCCACCGCTTTCTTCACAGCGGCGGAAAACACAGTATGATCCAGCTGCGTACCGGGTGTGCCGGGATTGATGTAATACTGCTCTGTCTCATTCCACTCGATGGTCGCGTCCACCGGGACGATCTGCAGTACGGTATTGGAGGCTTTCAGGCCGGCCAGTACCTGCTGCATTTTTTGCTGGCTGTACTGAAGGGAGCTTCCTATCGAGTAGTCGCTCTCCTTGAACAATCCCACGATCCAGCCAAAGGGATTCTGACGCTTCAGCAGATCCTGAAAGCTGCCGTCAAACACAAGGGCAAGATCGATATCCTTACCGGAAATCGTCTCAGTGATGTTTTCCCGCTCCTTTAGCTTCAGCTCATAATTGTCCACTTCCTCCGTCAGCTTCTTCTCCACCTCCGCGGCCGTCTTTCCTGAAAAATCAATCTGATTGATGGTGGTATTCAGATAAAAGTGCCCGTTAAAATAAATGATCCCGGCCACATATCCGCCCAGCACCACAAGGGCCAGCACAAGTGCGGCGATCAAAGCTACCTTCTTCCATCTTCCTTTGCCTTTATGTTCACCGGAAGCGCTTTCCCGGCCGGGCTTTTGCGGCTCCTCCGGCTCTGATGCTTCCGTTTCCTCAGACTTTTCCGCAGCATCCTTTGATCCGCTCTCTGTCTCTTTTGCAGCTGCCTCGAGCCCGGCTTCATTTCGGGAGTCAAACTGCTTCGTAATCTCCGCAAGCTGATCTGCAAGGGTTATCTCCTTTGTATCTCCGCCAACGCCGTCGCCATTGATCTGCTCTTCCAGAGACTCTGATACCTTTTTGACTGCGTTTTCCTTTGTGTCGTTTACTTTCTTTCCTTCCATTGTGTTATTCCCTTCCACAAATGTTTTTTTTCACAACACTGCAAATTTTCACACATCTCATCATCCAAATATTTTACTTGAAACAATGCGGAAATACAAGAGTAATTTATTTAAAAATATATTAAGTTGTTGTTATGGGTTCAGAATCATGGAAAGCTGGATCCGTTTTCTTTTCAGATCCACACTCAGCACCCGCACTTCCACAACATCTCCCACGCTTACTGCCTCCAGCGGATGCCGGATAAATTTCTTATCTGTGATATTGGATATATGCACCAGCCCGTCCTGATGAACGCCGATATCCACAAAGATCCCGAAATCGATCACGTTACGGACGGTTCCTTTTAAGATCATTCCTTCCTTCAGATCCTTCATCTCCAGCACATCCGTTCTGAAAACCGGAGCCGGCATTTTTTCTCTGGGGTCTCGTCCGGGCTTCTCCAGCTCCCCGATCATGTCGGCAAGGGTCATCTCTCCGATCCCGATCTCTTCAGCTTTCTTCCCTATGGCCCCCACTTTTTTCCCAAGCTCCTCCAGGCCTCCGTTTTTGAGGTCCTCCACGGAAAATCCACAGCTTTTCAGCAGCTTTCTGGCCGCTTCATAGCTTTCCGGATGAAGCCCTGTAGCGTCCAAAGGCTCCGTGCCGCCTGTGACACGCAAAAACCCCGCGCTCTGTTCGTAAGCCTTCGGCCCCAGCTTCGGCACCTTCAGCAGCTGCCGTCTGGAGGCAAATCTGCCGTTTTCCTCACGAAAGCGTACGATATTGCCTGCCAGCGTCCTGCTGATACCGGATATATAGGACAGCAGCGGCGCGGACGCGGTATTCAGATCGACGCCTACTTTATTGACGCAGTCTTCCACCACGCCTTCCAGCGCCTCCCCCAGCTTTTTTTGATTCATATCATGCTGATACTGCCCGACGCCGATGGCTTTCGGTTCGATTTTTACCAGCTCCGCCAGCGGGTCCTGAAGACGCCGGGCAATGGAAACAGCGCTTCTCTGTCCCACATCAAAGTCCGGAAATTCCTCAGAGGCCAGCTTGCTGGCAGAATATACGGAAGCGCCGGCTTCGCTGACGATCACGTACCGCACGGAAAGCTTTGTCTCCCTGAGAAATTCCGCGATCACCTGCTCTGATTCTCTGGAAGCAGTCCCGTTTCCAAGGGAGATCAGCGTGATCCCGTAAGCGTCGATCCACTTTTTCAGAAGGGCCTTCGCTTCTTTTACTTTATTCTGAGGCTGGGTAGGGTAGATGACCGTTGTGTCCAAAACCTTTCCTGTGGCATCCACCACTGCCAGCTTGCAGCCTGTCCTGAACGCCGGATCCCAGCCAAGCACCACCTGCCCGGCTATGGGCGGCTGCATGAGAAGCTGCGCCAGATTTTTTCCAAACACCCGGATGGCCCCCTCCTGCGCCTTTTCTGTCAGCTGATTCCGGATTTCCCGCTCAATGGCGGGGGCAATCAGGCGCCTGTAGCTGTCTCCGATGCTTTCTCTCAGCACAGGGGCAGCAAACGGATTTTCTTCTTTCAGGATTTTTCTCTCCAGATACCGCAAAATCCGATCTTCCGGCGCAGCGATCTTTACGGAAAGGATTTTCTGGCTCTCTCCCCGGTCTATTGCCAGAATCCGATGGTCTGCAAGCCGTTTTAACGGCTCCTCAAAATCATAATACAATTCAAAGACGGAATCGACGGTCTCGTCCTTTGCCTTTACCGTTATGTTTCCCTGCTCAAAGGTAGCCTTTCGGATATATGTGCGAACGTCCGCGTCGTCGGAGATCCGCTCCGCAAGGATATCCTTAGCGCCGGCAAGCGCGTCCTGCGCCGTGTTTATTTCTTTTTCCGGGGAAAGAAAGGCGGCCGCCGCTTCGATGGCAGGCTTTTGCAGCTGCTGCTGCCAGAGCATCTCCGCCAGGGGCTCCAGTCCTTTTTCTTTTGCTATGGAGGCACGGGTTTTCCGCTTTGGCCGGTAGGGGCGGTACAGATCTTCCACCGACACAAGTGTCTCCGCCGCCTGGATCTGCTTTCGCAGTTCTTCCGTCAACAGCCCCTGTTCTTCCACAGCGGCAAGTATCTGAGTTTTCCTCTCCTCCAGATTCCGCAGATACAAAAGCCTCTGGTGCAGGCCGCGCAGTTGTTCGTCGTTCAGCCCGCCGGTAGCCTCCTTTCGATACCGCGCGATAAAGGGGATCGTACAACCTTCGTCGATGAGCTTCACCGCCGCCTCCGCCTGCCCAAGCGCGATCTGCAGTTCCTTTCCCAGCTGTTTTAAAATGTCCATCTATACCTCGTTTCTGCTGAATACCTAAAAAAACAGAACACAAAAGGCGCTTCTTTGGCAAACGTCAATTGTGTTCTGCGTCCATTGATTATTTCCCTAACTGGAAGGCATCGTGAATCGCCTTCACCGCCGCATCCACTTCATCCTCCTCGATCAGCACCGATACACGGATCTCTGAAGTGGAAATCATCTTGATGTTAATGCCCACGCTGTACAGCGCCTCAAACATCTTGGCCGCCACACCGGGATTTGTAGCCATACCCGCGCCTACGATGGATACCTTCGCCACGTTTTCCTTGCAGCTTAATTTCTGGAATGTCAGACGTTTCTGATTGTTTTTCAGCAGATCCATGGCTTCCTTTGCCACGCCGCTGTCCACCGTAAAGGAAATATCCTTTGTGCCGTCCCGGCCGATGGACTGCAGGATCACATCCACGTTGATGTTATGCTTTGCCAGTAAATTGAAGAGCTTAAACGCCACGCCCGGCTCGTCCTTTAAACCTACCAATGAGATTCTCGTTGCATTTTTATCGGCTGCAACACCGCTGATCAACATTTTTTCCACGTCTGTTTCCTCCTTTACAATCGTACCTTCCGCATCTGTCAAGCTGGATCTGACTACCAGCTGCACACCGTATTTCTTTGCCATCTCCACGGAGCGGTTATGAAGTACCTGCGCTCCCAGCGTAGCCAGCTCCAGCATCTCGTCATAAGTGATCTCCTGCAGCTTTCTGGCATTTTCCACCTTTCTGGGATCGGCCGTATAAACGCCCTCCACATCGGTGTAGATCTCACAGGCATCCGCATGCAGCGCCGCCGCCAGAGCCACCGCCGTGGTATCAGAGCCGCCCCGTCCCAGTGTGGTGTAGTCGTCGTATTTATTGATTCCCTGAAACCCGGTAACGATGACGATTTTTCTGGCATCCAGTTCATGACGGATACGCTCGGAATCAATTCTCTTCAGCCGCGCATTGCCGTAAACGGATGTAGTGTGCATCGCCACCTGAAACGCGTTCAGGGAGATTGCCGGAACATTCATGGAATCAAGCGCCATAGCCATCAGCGCTACCGATACCTGCTCGCCGGTAGTCAGCAGCATATCCAGCTCCCGCTTAGGCGCGTCGGGGTTGATGGACTTTGCAAGATCCAGCAGGTCGTCCGTGGTATCACCCATGGCGGACAGAACGACCACCACGTCGTTTCCCGCCTTGTAGTCTCCCACGCAGCGCCTTGCCACATTAAAAATACGCTCTTTGTCGGCAACTGAACTGCCGCCGAATTTTTTTACGATTAACATAATCAGCCTCCATCTTGTTGGTATTCTGTCAAGGATCATTTCCTTTTGTTTTTCTTATTTACTAAACAGTACATCCAGAAGTGCGTAGCCGTTCTCCACGAACCGGCCTTCTGCAGCCTCCCGTTCATTGTAGTGCCACTGCTTTTCCAACGGCGCGGTACTGTCGTAGAGCAGATAGGGAACCGGATCGCTTGTATGGGTCCGCACCCGGACAGGTGTGGGGTGATCCGGCATCACCAGCATCCGGTAATCTTCCCCGGCTTCGTCCAGCCCTTTCTTTACCGGTCCGATAATGCGGCCATCCAGAAATTCTATGGCCTTTTGTTTTCTCTCCAGGCTTCCCTGATGCCCCATTTCGTCCGGCGCCTCCACATGCACATACACAAAATCATATCCCTCTTTTGTCAGCGCGTCAACCGCCGCTTTGGCTTTTCCTTCATAATTTGTGTGAAGAGTGCCGTTTGCCCCCTCCACTTCTATATTGTGCATACCTGCGCCCACGGCGATCCCCTTCAGCAGATCCACCGCTGAGATCATCGCGCCCTTTAAATGATTCTTTCTCTCAAAGGAGGAAAGCATGGGTTTTGTGCCCGCGCCCCAGAACCAGATAGAATTGGCCGGGTTCAGTCCCATTTTTCTGCGTTCCTGATTGATGGGATGCTGATCCAATATCTCATGACTTTTCTTCATCATCTCGCGAAGCGCTTCTTCCTTTGGAAGATGCTGCCCGATGGTCTGACCCAACACATCATGAGGGGCGGTCAGCTCCACTACCTTTCCATGATCCCAGATCAGCAGATGCCGGTAGCTGGTTCCCACATAGAAAGAAAACTCTTCATTTGCAAGCGCTTCCCCCACCGCCGCCAGAAGCACCGCCGCATCCTGTGTGCTGATCTCCCCGGAGCTGTGGTCAAGAATGATCTTTTCCTCATAGGGGAGCGCATCGTCCGAAACTGTCACCAGATTGCAGCGGAGCGCCACATCTGTCTCTTTCATATCCACGCCGATGGACAGCGCCTCCAGAGGAGAACGTCCTGTATAGTATTTTCTGGGATTGTACCCCATTACCGAAAGATTGGCCGTATCGCTTCCCGGGCTCATTCCCTCCGGAACGGTTCTGGTCATACCGATCTGGGATTTTGGAGCCAGCTCATCCAAAACCGGCGTATCTGCCGCCTCTAACGGCGTTTTTCCCTGAAGCTCGGCAATTGGCTCGTCTGCCATGCCGTCTCCCAAAATCACAATATATTTCATAATTCCTCCAAATATTCTTTGTCAGTCCAGACGGATCCGGTTGATCACCGGCAGCTTCGCCGCCTTTTCTTCAAACTCCGCTTCCCGGAGAGGCTGTGTGATAAATCCGATCTCCCCCGCGATCTTTGCGTCGATCACCGTAAGGCCGTCAAAGGCTTCCTCCGCCGCCGCCAGACTGTCCGCGGGAATCCGCGCGAAAAATTTTCCGCCGGTGGTTTTCATCGCGCCCAGCTCTATCTTTTCTTCATCCCATTCGATAGGCACGTTTACCCCTGTGTGGCGCACCGCGTCCACCACATCCGCCACCACTGCGCTGGCGGTGGGACGCTTGCCTGCGCCTCTGCCGTAAAACATGGCGCTGCCCAGCATATTTCCATGGACAAGAATGGCATTGAACACGCCGTTGATGCTGTAGAGGGGATTATTTTCCGCTACAAGAAACGGCGCTACCATGGCAAATACGCTGCCGTTTTCAATCCAGCTGCGGGCCAGGAGCTTAATTACCCGTTTCATCTTCCTGGCATATAAAATATCCTCTTTTGTGATCTTTGTGATGCCTTCCGTATAAATATCCTCAAAATCCACCTGTTTCCGACAGATCATGGAAGACAGGATGGCGATCTTTCTGCAGGCGTCATAGCCTTCCACGTCCGCCTCCGGATTGCGCTCCGCATAGCCTTTTGCCTGCGCCTGTTTCAGCACCGTATTAAAATCCAGACCTTCCATAGTCATTTTACTCAAAATATAATTGGTGGTTCCGTTTAAAATACCGGTAACCCGGTCAATCTGCTCTGCGGCCAGGCTGGAATTCAAAGGACGTATAATGGGAATCCCTCCCCCTACACTGGCCTCATAGAAAAAGTTTACGTTCTTTTCTCTTGCGATCCGCAAAAGCTCAGCCCCGTGCTTTGCCACCAGCTCTTTGTTGGAAGTAGCCACGCTCTTTCCTGCCAGAAGCGCCTGCTTTACATACGTATAAGCGGGATTGACGCCGCCAAGCACTTCCACTACCACCTGCACATCCGGATCCTTCAGAATGATATCATAATCGTGTACCAGCTTTTCCTCAATGGGATCTCCCGGAAATTCCCGCAGATCCAGCACATACTTCACATTGATATGCCTTCCTGCGTGCCGGTCGATATTTTCCTGATTGGTGGCGATCACTTCAACCACGCCTGAACCTACCGTTCCGTAACCAAGCACCGCGATATCTACCTTGCTCATATATCCTCCATTCCGCCGCCAAGCGGCATTTTCTATCTCTTCTATTTCAAGCCGGCCGCCGGTCTGCCCGTGGCCCGCCGGAAAGTCAGCCTCTCGCCAGGATCTTAATATGATGGATCCCGTTCATCACATTCAGCTTTTCCACCATCTCGGAAATATCCCCGGTAGCGGGCAGCACCTCCACACTCAGTGTAAGCGCCGCAATGCCGTTCACCGGTATGCTCTGGTGGATTGTCAGGATGTTGGCATGATACAGCGCAACCTGACGCAGCACCTCCGCCAAAAGCCCTGGCTCGTCATCCAGCTGGATACTGAAAGTGATGGTTCTCCCTCTGGAATCTTCGTGAAACGGAAAGATCACATCCTGATATTTGTAAAAGGAGCTGCGGCTGATGCCCACTGCCTCCGTGGCCTGCGCCACCGTAGCAGCCTTTCCCGATTCCAGAAGCCGTTTTGCAGACACTACCTTCAGAAGTACATCCGGTACTGCCTTTTGCTTGAGAACATAATACTTCTCCGCACCGTCCATATCAGCCCAGCCCGCCTTTCTGTTCCATAAAAAAGTTTTCCCTGCACACAGAAAACCTGTATGCAGGGGAAATACACTTGTCTTTCCTCGAAAGATATTAACACATTTCTATTTACAGTGCAAGCACTTTTTAAAAATCATTTGCAGGAAGCAGTTCAAAGCGGTATCCCTGCTCTTTTGCCCCGTTGATAAAGTCCTTCAGAATGTTGGTATTGGTCTGGGACACTGCATGAAGCAGATAGATCGCGCCGGGATGCAAAGAATCCAGACATTTCTGGAGCGCTTCCGTTTCATCCGGCTGATTCTCCGTGTCATAATCCAAATAAGCAAAGCTCCAGAACACAGAACGATAGCCAAAATTGTTAGCGACAGCCAGGGACTGCTCGCTGAATTTGCCTGCAGGCGGCCTGAACAGCCACATTTTATAATTAAAATTATCCAGCACATACTGATGCAGCGTTGCATACTCTTCCTGCTGCTCCTCAATAGACAAGCTGGGCATGCCATCGGCAGGATGGCTCACACTGTGGCTGCCCACGATATGCCCCTCGTCGATCATTCTCTGCACCAGCTCCGGATGCTCCTCCGCAAACGGCATGGTTATGAAAAATACGATCTTGGTATCTGTTTCCTTCAAGGCATCCAAAATAGCCGGTGTACAGCCATTTTCATATCCCTCGTCACTTGTGAGGTAAATGATCTTATCATCCACATTCCGCACGAAATACGCGCCGTAACTGCCATAAGTCTCCTGATAATTCACCGCATCCACCGGGCGGTTCAATTCATCTCTGGAGGGCCCGTATCCCCATCCGATGTTCTCATTATCCAGAGATTCTATATTTTCTACCTGGGTAATCTCCGGCGTCTCCTGCAGGATGCCGTTGTCAGGCTCCGGCGTCGGTTCTGCCGACGGTTCCTCCGAAGGCATTTCGGAAACAGCCGTCGTTTTGGCGGAAGGCTTCTTCTCTCCCTTGCCAAGCAGGGCGGAAATACCCAGCACCAGCAGTACGATCACCAGGATCAGGATCAATGCCATCGTGCCGAATACCAGAATACGCATTTGCATCTGCTTTCTTCTCCGCGCCTTCAGCGCCGCCCGGCGTCTTTCAATCTGCGCCCGGCTCAGCTCCCTGGGAGGATCCTGTCTGTTTGCTCTTCTTTCATCCATGGCCTCTTCTCCTTTATCTGCTGTTTCTTTTCACGTAATATTCAATGTACATTTTGTAGGCTATCAGCGCGCTGATGATGGACGTAATCCCCACTGTGATCATGACCAGAATACCGTTTGCCCAATACCACACATGAAGCGGGCTCAGCGCCGCAGGTACAATGTGAATGATATTGAGGAACGCCACCACCGGCACCGGCCATATACTTTCATGCTGAACGGAGATAAACAGCATCATGACCGCCGACAGATAGAACATGGCGTCAAAGAAACTGCGCAGTCCGTAATACAGAAACTCCGAGCCGCCCTGACTCAGCACATGATTGTTCACGAGCATTCTGGAAAAAATAAATGTGACTTCCTTGCCTGCCGCATTAAAGATCACCACTACCACACTCAACACCAGCAGGACAGAATATACGAAGCATGCGCTGATGGCGTAGCCCGATCCAAAGGTGATGGCGTCACCCGGATTCTTCCAGCGCTTCTTGCAGATCCGAAGGAAGATCCATATTCCCGCAGTTTCGATCAATGCCTTCAGCACACATCGGATGGAAGCAATGATCCCCTCAGACTTTTCCGTACCCAGCATTTTCACAAGCAGTCCTTCCATGTCCGGTGCGGCCCACAGGATCGCCTGTATGCCAATAACCAGTACATATAAAAGAACAGCGCCCAGTACCGGCAAAAACGCGCCCTTCATTTTAATCTTTCCGATCAGAAGGTATATGATCGGGAAGAAAACGGATATGGCCGCGCTGATACATACACAGATGATACTTACCGTCGAAATCTCTGTCATTTGACTTGCTTCTCCTTTGTTTTATTTGTAAATGTAAAGCCCGCTCTGCGTTCTTTGCTATAGGTTCACAATACCATCTCGGCTATCGTCTCGATGGAGATTCCTGTCAAATACCGGCTGACGCAAACGCCAGCAGTACTTTCCCTGCTATTATACCACGTTTTTACAAAATTGTCTTTACTTTTTTTTATTTTTATGGTAGTCTACTAATGTGTCGAAGTAAGTATTTCTGATTCGGCACAGATACTATTTTATATTATTTTTGGAGGTAATTATCAATGAACAAAGGTACAGTTAAGTGGTTCAACAATCAGAAGGGTTATGGCTTTATTTCTGACGAAGAGGGAAACGATGTGTTTGTTCACTATTCAGGACTGAACATGGAAGGTTTCAAGTCCCTCGACGAAGGTCAGGAAGTTGAGTTTGAAGTAATCCAGGGCGAAAAAGGACCTCAGGCTACCAACGTAACAAAGCTTTAATCACCAGTTTACGCAATGTACCTTTTTCTATAACATAGATTTTACTCTGTTACAGAAATACGTTATATTGAATGGAACACGATGATTATATTATTGAAGCTTATTTTCAAACACGAAAAGACGGCATGGTTTTGTCCATGCCGTTTTTTTCTCTCCCGTTTCCAAAAATAAGTAAAATTTCTTTAATTTTTTTCTTGTTTCCATGGTTATTTTCTCATTTATTCAAATAAAAAAAACAAAATAACCAAATCTAATGAAATACTTTCTTCTCCGCCTTTTTTATAATAAAATCAGGTTTTGAAAAGTATTCAAAGGAGGCTTGCTTTATGCAGATGGAAGAACTTGCCCTTGCCGTAGAAAAGGGAAGAATGAAAGTAGTCAAGGAGCTTGTGAATCAGGCGCTGGAGGAAGGCGTTCCCGTAAAACAGATTCTGGATGAGGGACTCATCGCGCCCATGGGTGTGATCGGAGAAAAGTTCCGTCAGAATCTGGTTTTTGTTCCGGAAATGCTTGTTGCCGCCCGGGCCATGTCCGCAGGCGTAAAGATTCTGGAGCCGCTGTTCTCTGAATCCGGTGTGGAAGCCATCGGTACGGTAGTCATCGGTACCGTGAAGGGTGATCTTCACGATATCGGCAAAAATCTGGTGGCTATGATGTTAAAGGGCATCGGCGCAACGGTATATGATCTGGGCATCGATGTACCCAGCGAGAAATTTGTCGAGAAGGCAGAGGAAGTAGGGGCCGATATTGTTGCACTCTCCGCCCTGCTGACCACTACCATGCCTTCCATCGGCGAAGTGATCCAGGAATTTGAGAAGGCCGGCGTCCGTGACAAATATTTCATTATGATCGGCGGCGCGCCCGTCAGCCAGAAGTTTGCAGATGAAGTCAAGGCGGATGCCTATACTTCCAACGCAAGCGATGCTGCCGACGTGGCAAAGAAATATCTGCTTTCCAAGAAAAATTAACAACAAAACCCCCGGGTACAGGGCGGCCGTTTCCGCTTCCGTACACCGGGGGTCTTTTATTCTCTCTTCTGCCGGTACATTTTCGGCGCGATTCCTTTTGTTTTCTTGAAAATTCTGGAAAAATAACTCTGGTTGTCAAACCCCAGCTCCGATGCGATCTCAACCAGCGACATATTGGTATTCTTCAGCAGCCTGCATGCCTCTCCGATCCGTTTCTCTGTCACATACTGTGAAAAATTCACGCCCATCTCCTGCTTGAACAACGTGGAAAAATAGGAAGAGTTCAGGCCGATGTACTTTGCCACCTGACCCAGCCGGATGGGCTCCCGATAATGGTTCTCGATATACCGGAGCGCATTTTTCATCACCGGCATAAACTTCTGATCCCCTTCCCATGCAAATTTCTGATCTTCCCGGTCATTCCTGTCATTGGCCGCCGCTGCCGCCAGATTTTTTACCAGCACATTCAGCAGCTCGTTGAGATACTGCAGCCTTACGGGCTCCACAATGGGAACGCCGCCCATGGCGCTGTACAGCTTATTCCGGTAATTCAGGGAGCAGTTATAACCGTCAATGATCTGATCCACCAGCAGGATATCCGGGTACTCCAGCGCAACGGGTCCCGCCAGGATATAATAGGCCGCCCTCCCGTTCAGAATCATGGGAACGGAAAAATGCGCCATCCCGCACGGGCAGTCATAAATATAACCGTCCTTCAGCCATGCCGCGCGCTTTTCGCCTTCCCCGTGACATTCCTCGCAAAAGCTCTGGCTTCCGCAGGCCTCCCTGATCAATCTGCAGTAAGCATAGGTTTCCCCGTAAGTACAGAGAACCTCTCCCTTATCGTCTGACAGCCGCACAGGGATATCTGTGGCAAAATGATAGTATTTTAATTGTTTGATCAGTTTCTCCCGTATCTCCATTTCCACTGCCGTCTTTTCTTCTGGAATATAAATATTTCATCTAAAACTAGTAAAAATTTTAGCACTGGTTCGCGGGACTGTCAATAATATTCATACTATTTTGTCTTATCTTTATATTTTACCGGTAACAAATTACAAGTTACAGGTTACAGGTTTTCCCTCCCATCGGATCTTCGTTTCCTGCTTCCCGCCATCAGGAGTATATAGAATCACCTGCATGTCAAAGGCATCCACGGGATAACTGCCCCTTCCGCCGTCTATATACAGCTGCTCCTCCTGATCCTTCCATGTAAAGGTGATCTTTTTCAGGCAGCCCTCCTCATAAGCATAATCCTGTCCATTGTCCACAATCAGCGTGAAAGAACCGTCAGCGCCGCCGTATATCTCCATGATCTCCGGCAAAAGCCCGCCTTTTTCAGACATGGGAATGAGCGATCCCGCCTTTACGTACAACGGCATACTGGTAATGGGCGCATCCGCTTCCACCGCCTGTCCTCCGTCCAGAAAGGCTTTTGTCTCATATTCATACCAGCCCACATGCTTTGGCAGATAAACCCTTCGTTTCATAGGGCGGTGCAGGGGCCTGCTGTCTGGCCCGTATTCCATGGCTTCCGTCACCGGGCATACCAGAAAGGCTTTCCCAAACATGTACTCATCGGATATAGTCTTTACCGTTCCATCCCCGGCAAAATCAAACATCAGGCTGCGCATCATAGTTCCTGCCTCCAGCGCTGCTTCCATGGCGTTGGAATAGACATAGGGCATCAGTCTTTTACGGAGACGGATATATTTCAAAATGGTATCGTAATAAACGGTTCCCTTTTCCCCGAAATTCCACGGCTCTCTGGGGGTATCTGTCCCGTGGGAGCGCATGATGGGCAAAAATGCGCCGAACTGCAGCCATCTTGTATAAAGCTCACAGTAGCCCTTATCCGCCGTGCCTTCCTCGAACAGACCGTGCCAGAACCATGGCGCCTGTCCCTCCGTCTGGTTGGCCCACCGTTTCCAGCTCTCGGTATTTCCCGCAAAAAATGCGCCGATATCCAGCGTCCAGAAGGGGATCCCGGACAGGCACATGGAAAGGCCCTCCGCCACCTGTGCCTTCAGCACTTCCCAGGTAGCCGCAATATCGCCGGACCAAAGGATCGTCCCGTATTTCTGGATACCCGGATAGCCTGCACGAGTCAGATTCGTCACCCGGCGGGCAGGATCCGCCGCCCGCTGATGCTCATAAATTCCCTTCGCGTGCATGAGACAATAAGCGCTGGAATTGCGGGCGTCCAGATACTGGTTGGTAGATTCCTTCGCCATCTTATAGCGCACTTCTCCGGGGAGCTTTTCCAGCCCGTTCCAGTCCGGGGTAAAAGGCTCTGTAGAATCGCACCACCATGCGTCGGTACCGGCCGGGAACAGCTCCTCCTGACACTGCTTCCAGTACATATCTCTGGCCTCCTCATCGAAGGCGTCATAAGTGGAATAATTGCAGAGCAGCTTGCCCGCTTTGGCAAACTCATTGTTGTTTTCGCTTCCCTCTTTACAGTTGGGCCATATTGAGATCATAAATGCCACGCCGTCCCTGTGAAGCTGCTCTACCATGGCCTTTGCGTCAGGGAAACGGGATTTGTCAAAAATCTTATTGCCCCATTTTCCCTCTTCCCAGCTGAGCCAGTCCAGCACAATGCAGTCCAGCGGAATATTTTCCGCCTGAAATCTGGCTGCTGTGTCCAATATCTCCTGCTGGGTTTTGTAGCGCTCCTTGGACTGTATATAGCCGAATGCCCACTTGGGCAGCATGGCAGGCGCCCCTGTCAGCTGACGGATGCCCGCCACAAGCTCGTCAAAACATTCTCCTGCGATCACATAGTAATCAATCTGATCTACCGCGTCAAAGGTCATCGTGATTACATTTTCTTTTTCCTCATAAGTAAACATGCTGGTACAGTCAAAAAACACCGCATATTGGTTAGAGGAAAGAAATACCGGCATGGGGATCTTCATATTATTGTGATACAGATACTCCTTCACATTTCGATAATTGTAGATCCCGTCCTCCTGCTGTCCCAGCCCGTAAATGGCCTCCTCCGGAGTAATACGCAGGGTGAGGGCACCCTCATAAGCATCCCCCACCTTGATGGTGTCCGCGTTCTCCACAAAAGAACGCTCTCCGTCCACCGTCCGTCTAGTGACGATCTTCGGCTTGCCGCCGGAAAACGTATAACGGTAAATCTCCTTCGGTTCCATAGAAAATCCGGTCTGGGCAAACATCGGCTTCCCTGCATGGGCAAAAGAAAGTGCATCCCCTTTCCGGGAAACCTCTATGGCGCAGATTCCCTCAAAGGGCGGCTGTGGCTGCACCAGCAGCGACGCCCTGTCCCCAGGCTCCCTTTCTCCCTCTGTGCAGATTACCCGCATGATCTTTTCACTGATTGGTATTGTATAAATCATGGTGTCCTCCATTTTTGATTTCTTCAGATCTCCAGCAACACGGCATATCCGATGGAAGGGATCTGGATCATGCCTTCCACGGTTTTATCCGAAATACAGTCCATATAAGGCTGCTGCAGCGGAATGGCTTTTTCCTCCCGGGAATAATTTAGTATATAATACAGCGCCTTTCCCTCCCAGATCCGGCGCACCACCTGCACGCCTTCCATGTTGGGGAAAGGATTTTCAGACAGTCCCTGTTCCGCACAGATCCGGTCAAAAAGGGCGTCCATGGCTTCTTTCCCGATTCCGGCGCCCAGGTAGTATGCAGTGCCTTTGCCGTAAGCATGTCTGGAAATGATACCCGTTCCTGCTTTGTAGGATTCTACATAGTTTCCGATCATCTCCGCCTCTTCAAATTCGGCGGATTCCGTGCCTGCCAGCGGTGAACCCGCCGGCACCGCCTTCAGCAGATCGCACCAGTCTCTGTCCAGGGTGTCCACATATTTTCCCAGCGCGTCCAGCCGCACCGCCGCACGGTTGCTCTCGAAGATGGGCTCCACTTCCTCCACCGTCACGCCAAACAGATCTGTGAGTCCCGCGGGAAGCGTCTCCGTATACCCTACATTGTCTTCATTTTTGGCGCTTGTAAGAAAAGTGCCCAGCAATGCGCCGCCGCCTGCCACATAATCCTTAAATTTCTTCCGGTATTCCTTTGGAAGAATAAACGCGCTTGGCAGCACTACCAGCTTATAGTCGGAAAGATCCCCATCGTAAGAGATCACATCCGCATTGATGCCGTTGTCGGCCAGACTTTTATATATTCTGCCGCAAAAATCAAAATATTGAAATTCCGGGTCATTGACCGGCTTGATGCGCAGCGCCCAGTGAGTATCATAGCTGATGCAGATCGCCGCCTGATTGTCAAAGCCCGCACTCTGATAAGGCTCCAGTTTCTTTAACAGCGCGGCCGTCTCCTGCATTTCATAATAGCGTCGTCTCGGTACCCCATCCATATCCACAATGGCATAATTCAGCTGTTCCGCCCCGAAAGGGAACGTACGAAACTGAAAATGCAGCATCAGATCCGCGCCGTAAGCATAAGACTGCAGCACCGCCTGCTTCAGCGCGCCGGGATTGGGCTGCCGCCTGCCGCTGCCGGAAAAGCGGTGTCCTCCGCCGGACATAAATTCCATCACCCAGAAGGGCGCGCCGTCCTTCACCCCTCTTGCAAAAGCGTAAGGGAACGGGTCTACCTCTGCATCCCGCAGTTCGGGATAAGAGTCAAAGGCATAGCAGTCCAGCTCCTTTGTACTTTTATAATAGTCAATGCTGTTGGTTGCCAGTCCCGTTGCGTTGGTAGTCACCGGATAACGGGTACACGCCTTTAATTCTCTCGTCTGAATATTCTGGTATTCGATCTGACAGTCGCTGGCAAAGCGCTCAAATTCCAGCCGGACAGTGGGATTTTCATAGTAATTTTTGATACTTTCCGCTGTACCGACTTCGATCGTATTCACTGGAATATTGATCTGGCGGAAATCAGTGTACTCCTGAGACCAGAAGATACCGCCGCTGCGCCGGTTAAAGGCTTCGATCGTGCCGTACTTTTCTTTCAGATAGTCACGGAATTTCTGGTTGCAGGTACTGCAATGACACCTGCCCGTGCCTTCCTGCGCGGGCTCGTTGTCAATCTGGAATCCCGCAATATACGGATGATTTCCATAATGCTCTCCCAGCATACGGGCGATTTTGCGGGAATATTCCCTGTATGTCTCATTGTTGTAGCAATAATGCCGCCTGCCTCCGAAGGGACGCGTCACGCCCCGGTTGTCCGTATATAAGATATCCGGATGCTTCTCGATCATCCATGCAGGCGGGCAGGCCGTGGGCGTGCAGATAATCGTCTTGATCCCATGGGCTCCCAGATAATTCACCGCCTCGTCCATCCATTCCGTCTCATAGCGGCCCTCCTCAGGCTCCCACCGGCACCATGCAAATTCGCCCATGCGGACGGTGTTGATCCCGGACTGAACCAGAAGCTCCAGATCATGATGCAATTCTTCCTTTGTCTTATGTTCAGGGTAATAAGATACGCCGTATAACATGATACTCCTCCGTTTTTTATTCTTTTCCTGTAAAATGGATGTCGCCGTGATCCGCAGGCTTCACCTGCTCTGTCAGCGTCAGCGTGACAATGGTATCCGCTTCTTTCGGACAGTTCTCCGGAAGCTGGATCTGCAGTGTTTCCCCATCCTGCGCAAAGCTGACAGCCTGTCCTTTATACGTACAGCTCTGAACGGTGTACGGAATATCCGGCACCGTGGTCTTTGCAAAAGCGTCCTTATCCGTAATATGCAGGAAAATCTCATTTCCTCTGTATGTAGTGCCGTATACGTTGTCCACCGGCTCAATTGGGCCGCCTCTCGTCTTATAGATGGTATGGCCGTTCTCCTTCAGCCATGCGCCGATCTGACGCATCCGCTCCTGCACCGCCTCCGGCACATGGCCGTCCCGGTCAGGGCCTACATTCATCAGCATATTGCCGTCCCTGCATACCACATCCACGATCATCTTGATCAGCCAGTCAAAATCCGACACGGGGTCATTGGCCATCCACCCCCATGAAGTGCCGCTGCATACGCACATATTTTTTTCCCATGGAACGGGCACAATGCCGCCGGTGATCTCATGAGAGCCCTCGTCGCAGTAAAAGTTTCCTTCCCAGCCGGAGCGGGGGTTCATGATCATCTTGGGATTGTATTTCCGAGCCATCTGATTCAGCTTCACAGGTTCCCAAAGCCATGAGCTGGTAGTGTCGCTGCCGCTGTGGGCCAGCCACGCGCCGTCATACCACAGAATATCGATGGGGCCGTATTTGCTGCACAGCTCCTCCACCTGGGCATAGCACTGCTTCTTCATCAGCAGCGCGCTCTCTGCGTTTGCAGGGTCTTTTTCGCCCTTTGGATCAAAGTAGCCGGGGAACCGCCAGTCCATGGGGGAATAATACAGGCCCACCCGCAGCCCTGCTTCCCTTGCGGCGTCGGTATATTCTTTCACAAAATCCCTGTGGGACGCGGTATTGTAGCTGGTAAAGCCCTGATAACTGCCGGGACTGTCCCAGAGGGCAAACCCGTCGTGATGTCTGGTAACCATAACCATATAATTCGCGCCGAAATCCTTTGCCAGATCTGTCCACTCATGAATATCAAAATCTTTGGGATTGAATTCGTCCGCCAGCGCGCAGTATTCTTCCCATGGGATCTGCTCGTTGTGGCGCACCCATTCGCCCCGCCCCAGAATCGAATAGAGCCCCCAGTGTACAAACATGCCGATCTTGGCATCCCGCCACCACTGCATGTCCTCCGGTGTCAAATTCAACTCCGGACAGCGCAGACCGCCCAGACTCTTGAAATTGATGCTGCTCTTTAACATCGACGCCAGCTCCGCGCCGGTCATCTCCCTTGGTTTTTTGTTTTCAGCCATGGTCTTCCTCCTCTATGATACATTTTCATCGTCTCTTCAAATCGTTCTATATTTCATACAGAGAAACTTTTTCCCGATAAATTCATTATACAGTAATTTCAAAAAAAGGCAATCCGCAACAGGAAAAATATATATTGTCCCCCATACATTATGTAAACGAAAATTGATTATAAAAAATTAAAGGCAACAACAGGAAATTAAAGTCCTGCCGTCGCCTTACATTAATTACACTAGTTTTTTATAGAAAAAAACTTAGTGCCACATTTAACTTTTAAATCAGATACAAATTTAGTTTTTAATATGATCAAAGAACATACATAATTGAATTACTATCTCTATAGACAGGAACATCATCACCCAGAACCACGATGGCGCATTAGCTTTAGGTTCCGAGTACTCTACCATTAACCAAAAAAATACTGTAGGGATAAAACTACATAAAAAAATAATACTTTGCGTAAAAATGATCCCGTTACTCTTACATTTTTCTGCCAAATCTTTAGAATCTTTATAATTCTCTATTGATTTAAATTTCTTTTCAGCTTCTTCTCGGTTTTTCTTGGAATAAAATTTTTTACTTAATTCTTTTGCTGAAAAATAAATTTTTTCAATTTCTTTCTTTCTATATTCCCTAATTTCATTTATTGAATCCAGTAAGGCATCTAAGTTTTTCGTTAAAAAAAGTAAATTTTCTTCTACCGCAGAAGTAGCACTGCTAGAATCAAAGACTTTTTCTTTATAGTATGCTCTATTAGCATCAATTTGGGCATTCCTTGCAGCAGTACTACGTGCCGCATATATGCCAGCACCAACTCCCCCTATACCCTGTCCTATTCCTCCAGCTATATAAGGATCGACCTTATGTCTTTTTAAAGCAGCTTTATAAGCCATTCTGTCAAAAACTTCATCAGATAACTTATTATAATAACTCATAAATTCGGTTGAAAATTTTTCATAGAGAATTTGAATTTCATGATAGTTTTGCTCTTTTTCTGCCATACTTAAATATAATTTTTTATTATTAGATATTTCAAAGATTATTCTAGCTTGTTCAGCGTTTACCATATTAATCTCCATTCCAGAGCGTTTAAGCGATGGGGCGATGAGAAACTCGCGAATGCGATTTCTCATCTGCCATCAAAGCAATTTGTGACGCTCCAACACAAATTGCCGTGTGAAAAACAGGCTGTCGGGCTTATTTTTCACACTATTCTCCTTTTCAAAACTTATTGAACAATACTGCTATTAATTTCATCTTAAAATCTATGACTCTGACTGTCTGCATTTTCACTTAGCCATGATTGCAGTGGTGGCACGCTGCCTGCTGCTGTTATTTAATTGGATTAGTTCCCATTATATCTGCAAATCGATTTCGCATTTGGTAATGAAAAGTCAATTGTATAGGGCTTGCCTACTAGTTCATCTGGTATAGATTGGAAAAAGTATATTTCTTGTGATTTTAAGGGCTCTATTTGCCAATACTGACTCATAACAATACTTTGTGTATCAAGCTGTATCATTTGATAATTATATTTATTGTCGTATGTTAATGATATTTTATTTTGATCAAAAATATCTTCTGAGATACTATTACCACCGGTATTTTTAATGAACAATTTCATTACTATATAAGTTTCTCCGGGGATATCGGAATAATATCGAGAAAATTGATTAGTATCTTCTACCAAACTATGAACTTCTTGCTCAAAATCCACACTGGATAATGTTAAACTCAATTCATTTGTGTCATCTGTCAAAGAGACAGTTTCTCCATCATGTATTTCTAATATATAATCTTCGGTAGCACTTGTCGCTTTTTCAGCAATATCTTGTAGTAACTGACTTATAGTGGTAGTTACGGTGGTGCCATCTTCGTCATAGCTTTTGTCTAAAACTTCAATATGGTGTGATAAAATATTTTTGAATGTATTCCACATGTTCTGCGATGCTTCATCGACTTGTCCATTAAAATATATGATATTGTTTGCCCACTGATAAAATTTCTTGAATGATTTCTCATAGTCATCCAAATCCTTAAAACTTTTTCCATTTTTAAAATCATTTTGATGCAAAGTCATATAATTTCCAAGTTCAGCAATATAACCAGAATATTCATCCAGAAGTTGTTGGACTTTAGTAAGGTCAATATTTCCATATATTTGTGATTGTAATGTTCCATTTTTGTAATTCTCCGAAATGGCTGAAAGAGGATTAGTCTTTTCTTCCTTTTTTTCTTCCATTAATGAAGGGGTCGGTTTTTCATTATTGTTATTACTAGAATTATTCGTTGTAGTCGGATTACCTTTTCCACAGGCGGTAAATATTGCTATAGCACAGATTGCCAAAATGATACAATGTTTCTTTTTCATTCTCATACCTCCAAAAACTATTTTCTTACATTTTAGAGTTTATAACTCTAAATGTCAATATTTTTTTATCTTTTTCATATACTTATTAGTTGAGGTGTATTGCATGAAATACAATGAACGTATAAGGGAAATCAGAGAAGATCGTTCCTTGACACAACAGAAGGTTGCTGATCTGCTGCACATAGGGCAGCGGACTTATGCCGATTATGAAAGCGGCAAGACAAGAATCCCTGTTGATAATCTGATGATTCTTGCCAGATTCTATAATGTTTCCATGGACTATATCACGGGTGCAAGCAACTTAAAAAGGCAATATCCAAAAGAATAGGCAGCAGCATGAAAACAGCATCATGCCGCTGCCTTTTTCGTACAGGTTGGCCGGAAAACTGTTCTCATATTAAGAAGGATAATAGATGCAAATTCAATGCGTTTTTATGAAAATTCTCAGTTTGCGAGACAAATTTCCGGCTTTTGGTCTGTATTTTTTTGTCTCAGGTTGGTAAAATTGATATGAAAAACCCAAAGGGAGGCTTACTTTATGGAAAAGAAATCGATCGGTCAGTTTATCGCAGTCATGCGCAAGGCAAACGGACTGACACAGCAGGAGGTGGCGGACCGGCTCCATGTATCCAACAAAACGGTCAGCCGGTGGGAACGAGATGAAAGCGCGCCCGACCTGTCTTTGGTCCCGGCGCTGGCGGAGCTTCTTGGCGTTACCTGCGACGAACTGCTGCGGGGAGAACGTATCATCGGAAGCGCAGATACAAAGAAAAAATCGGAGAAAACAGGAAAGCAGCTAAACGCGCTGATCAATCACGAACTTTATAAGTTTGAGGTTATGGTACTGATCGCGATCACGCTTGCCGTTTTCGGTCTGATCCTGATAGGTATATGTGCGGCCGGCGTCCTCCGTTATGAATGGATCTTCCTTGCTCTTTTTTTGGAATTCGCGCCTCTTGTCATCAGTGCAACTGCGGTTTTCAGAGCAAAAATGCTCCGGAAAAACGAACTGCTGAAACAGGCGGACGCCGGTCTGATAAGGAAGTTTTTTGGGCAGGTGGAAACTGGTTTCCTGATCTCATTTTATCTGACCGCAGCCGTACTCTGGGAAATATTCCTTTTATTATGCCAGATGGGAATCAGTGCTTTTTTCTATTATTCAGGAATGGCCGACCTGTTGATCATGCTGCTTACTCATCTCCTGCTGTTGTGTCCACTGGCGGCCACATTTTTGCCTTTTAAGCGGTTGCTTCGGAGGTATCTGGAATTACAGCCGGAAGAAGCCGACAGGAAAACAAATTTTCAAAAAGGGGCAGATAAACGGCTCTGCCGGAAGATGACTCTTCTGCAGGGCGTAATGATCCTGCTTTCCGCTGTTCTTTTTGTGGCTGCGGCAAATGCGATGTTTACCGAAGTGTTTCCATTTCATAAAATGACAGTCCAGGCGGTTGTTTTTGCCGTTTTGGGAGCAGCCGCGCTGCTGGCGGCGTCAGGCGTTCTCATTCTGTTTATCCTGCGGCATCGCGAGATAAAGAAGTATCTGCTTTTTTATGGCGTCCGGAACCTGCTTTTGACCGTCCCGGTCATGTTGATGGTATATGGCTTTCTCTTTAATCTGTCTGCAGATCATCATCTGACCGGAAACAGGAGATATTTTCTCCTCCCCTGCCTGGTATTTGCAGTCTCCATGGCTTCACTGGTGATCCTGCTTTTCCAGATCATCGCGGCTGTATGGAAACATAAAAACATGGATCATAAAGATACGTTTTGACCGGTGCACTTTCTATCGAAACTGCAAAACGGAAGGTGAAGATACATAAGCCGTCAGATCAGCAGGAACTGTTCCAGCAAAAAATAAGCTTCCTTTCACATTTTTATGTGAAAGGGAGCTTTTATTATTCTTATTATTCATTTGATATAAAACATAGCAAAATTATTCTTTTCTGTAAAGTACTTTTTTCAATCCGTTCCTCTGTGATAATGACCGCATCAGTGACAATATCTTCCGTGTCCCGTTGGAAGAATAGTATTTATTCATTTTAAGTTTTCCGTTATTGAACCTCTTCTGCATCAAATTAAATTAATATGCAATTATGAGTTTTACCTTTTCATCATTTCTTACATCTTGGTTTTTCGATGAAGTTCATCAACTAATTTGTATACAGTACTACCCGGACACATCTCCGAGGGTTTTTCCACACCATCCCGTATGTACCCCTGCAACCGTTTATCTGCGATCCGGATCGCCTGCTCTTCATTGCCAAACCGATTCAGTATTGCGTAAATCTGAGGATCCTCTTTGTGATATTCCTGACCGGTTTTCCGCTCAAATGTTTCTCCAAATTTCCTGCAGCACACCACGGAATCATTGTAAGAGTGCATCCTTCCAAAGTACGCATCAAACCATATTTCAATACAGGGGTTTGACCATCCTACTTGGATTTCTTCCTTATGAGCCTGCGCAATGATCTCATCAAAGTTTGTGACCCTGTCCCGGTCAAATACGATCCACGGTTGTCCATACTGAGGTTCAAGAGCGGCCTGCTCTTTGCAGTTTTTAACCAATTCCTGTGTTTTTGCTTTGGAAACTTTGATAACAAGACGACCCTGAAGTTTTTTGGGAAGTGAGTCTCGAAGGCCACGAATATAATTTTCTTCAGTTTCTTTAGCATCTGTCACAATAAAGTAGTAACCGAGATCCGGAATTCTCGTCCTGAATGCTTCCCGGGATTTCCTTTTGCCGGTTCTATCTGATCTTGCCATGCTCATTCCTCCTTAAACATATCAAAATATTTAAGAGTCGGAATCGCTCCGTATTTGCCAAGAAAATAATTTTTCTCGTAGCTTTCATCTTTGCGTATTTTTGTACCGGCATCGTCTACAAAATCAGCAAGGGAATACAGTGTAGATACTCCGGAGTCTGCCTTTTCCGTAAACCATATCTCGTCCCTTCTCAATAAATTGTTGGAAAGTTGCCATGAATCGTGTGTTGTGAACACTAACTGTGCGTGCTTTGGATTTGTTTCAGGATTCAGAAACATAATTAAAAAACCACGGACAAGCAGTGGGTGCAGTCTTGCGTTTAACTCATCAATAAAAAGAACGCTTCCTGTGTTTAACGTATCCTGCAGCGCCGGATACAATGCAAACATTTTCAGTGTACCATCAGATTCATCCTGTAATGGAATAGATGCCGTCTCATCCGATCCGATCACATGATGAACGGCATCGATTTTTACATGTTCTTCATCTTCATCGTCATTTTTCATAACTTCAACATGAAAACCAATGATTGACGGATCAAAAGCAGCAAAATAATCGATTACTTTCTGTTGAACAGCTTTATCATCAGCAAATCCTTCCGGAATTAAGGAAGATAGAAACGCATTTTCAAAAGGATTACCGAAATTAGTAAAATTCATATTATAAAACCATTCTCTAATCATTTTCAATTTGGGAATACGTTGCTTTGCACCAAGAGAAACGATCAGAGCTTCATCGTAGAGAGATAATTTAATGATCTCCCGCATTTTTTCGGGCAACCCGGATAAATCCAAATCATTTCCGCTGCGATAGAAAACAGAACGGTATTCTCGCGCAGTTTTTGCTTTTGCATTGAGCCATTCCTCAACAACTCCACCATGGTTTAAAGTAAAACCATAATTATAGGATCGGCAACCGTTTTCTTCTGAAGTTATAAAGTAAACTTCAAAAGAGGACTCTGCATCTTTACTTGCGTTATCAAATAAAAACGGCGTGAATTTAGGCTTTTTGGTTTTTGATTTTTTATCGTCCACTTCTCCGCCGTAGGCAAAGGATTCCATTACATAAGTCGTCATATAGCGAAATGCTTCGATTACATTAGATTTTCCGCTGGCATTTGCGCCGTAAATAGCGGCTGTGGGCAAAATTTTTTCTGTGCCAACCTGAATTACCCGGTCAGAGAATTCCGTTATTTTTGTAGCAGAAAGGTCAAGAATGGTATCGTCCCTGAATGATTTAAAATTCTTAAATCTGAATTGAATGAGCATAATCTATCCCTCCTGCTCTTATTATACACATATTTTTTAAAAAATCAACATTGAATTGAGGAAAAATCTCAAATCAATGTATTTTTAAAAGAGTGTCTCAGTTTGGCTAGTAAGTTTGCCTTTTGAAAAATTTATTGCATCAGATTTATACTTGCCATGCTAAATTAAAATGAAAAATTGTCCCAAGATCAGCGTATGCAGATTGTATCAAATCTTGTCCCTTTCTACAAAATCCCGATCAGAAATTCACTGGCTTGTTTTCAAACTATTATTATGTCCAAATGGTTGAGTGTAAGACATCTACCACGTTCTTTAATTTGCTGATATTCATGATATGATCTTATTGTAGTCAGATACAAATAACCGGTCGGCGGCAGACGAGACTGCCGTTGGAATAAGAGATCAGGAGAATGTCATGTTATAGCGGATGCTGCACTGGGAAAGCCGAAAGGAAAACTGAACGCCCGCCCAGAAAGTGGCAGGCAGTGATTGATAGCACCGGGCAGCTTCTCTCATATTCTGTAAGTCCCATTCTGTTTTCTGATATAGAACTTCCACTCTGTATAGGTTATGATAAAGCCGTAAATATATGATCACTGCTTACAAATGGACGGAATCAGACTGTTAGCTGAAGCCGGCCGGAACGGAGGAATTTATGACTTTTAATTTTGGCGACAATCTTCGTGCGCTCAGACTACAAAAAAATTTTACACAGGAAAAGGCCGCGGAATTTTTCCGCGTCACGCCTCAGTCTGTGTCCCGTTGGGAAAATAACAGTTCTTTTCCGGATCTTTTTCTTCTGCCGGAGATCGCTTCGCTTTATGAAGTAACTACCGATCAATTGCTGGGCGCAGATTTTCAACAAACGGCCAAGCAAAAAGAGCAGGAATTTCAGAAACGGGAAAAAGCTCATGATAAAAAAGAGTTTGCCAGCGCATACCGCATTTCCCGGCAGCTTTATGACCGCTTCCCAAACGACAGGGAGGTTCTTGACTGTGTCATACGGGACAGCTATCTCATGGGATTTTATTGCACAGATGGGCGCCGGATCCAATACTTCCATGAATCCATTGCGTTTTCCGTGCGTTTATATGACCTCAGTGCCAATCTGAATGAGCAGTGCTTTTGTATCCGCAACATCGCTGTGTGTTACAAGTTGCTGAAAGATGACGCCAGCGCGGCCGAATGGGTACAAAAGCTTCCAAGCCTGTGTCATTCCAGAGAAAATGTTGCGTATTCTATCTTGGAAAATTACGGATCTTCCGATCTGAAACAGGATATGGCTAACGCGGTCCACGTACTGTACCGATTACTGCACAAAGAAGCGACAGACGCCAAAGCCGCTTCTGAAAAAAAATGTGTTTATGAAAAGATTCTCCGATTTCTGCAGCTTTTTTCTGACAAAAAAGAATTTGCGTTTTGTGAGGATTTTATGAAAAAGACAGAACAGATGAAAGAAGCGTCTGTCACGTAGCAGACAGACGCTTATCCTCCCGGCGTTATCCGATCACATCTACCTTTTTGCCCGCAGGCAGGTTCACCTGCAGCGTCTTTCCGCCGCATTTTACCGTTACATTTTCTTTGTCACTGTCCGCCGTCAGCGCGCAGCCTGTCACCTTTCCGTCCTCCCAGACAAGGTCGCAGGTAATGGCTCCCCGCACACGGACGCCGCTCAGTCTGCCTTTCCGCCATGCTTTCGGCAGCGCCGGCAGAAGATCGATACAGCCGTTATGGGACTGGATCAGCGCCTCGATCATAGCGGAGGCAATACCAAAGTTGCCGTCGATCTGGAACGGCGGATGGGTATCGTACAAATTGATCTTAATGGATTTCTTCAACAGGCCGTTGATATTTTCCAATACTTTTTCTCCATCCCTCAGCCTTGCGAAAAAGCAGGCGATCCATGCCCGGCTCCAGCCTGTATGACCGCCGCCGTGGCTTAATCGCGCCTCAATGGTCTTTCTTGCGCCCGCGAAAAGTTCCGGCTTATCCTCCGTGATCTCATTGCCCGGATACAGCCCGTACATGTGGGAGATATGCCGGTGGCCGGGCTCCGGCTCCGCATACTCCTCCTGCCATTCCATCACTCTGCCGTCGGAGCCTGTCTTTGTCTTTGGCAGTTTCTCCAGCATCCGCCGGATCTTTTCCTGATCTGCCCTGTCCGCAAAAAGCGGAGAATATTCATCCTGTTTGCCTGCCCCGGCATTGTCCCTCACCATCTCGCATCCTTCCAGATACCAGGTAAACAGCTGGCGCAGGATCATACTGTCCATGGTGGGGCCCATGCAGAGGGCTCCCTTGATGCCGATTTTGGAAATATAAGAATTTTCCGGCGAAACACTGGGACCGGTCACAAGAGTGCCGTCCGGCAGTTCATACAAATAATCTTCAAAAAACCGGATGGCTTCCCGCATTACCGGCAGCGCCCGCGTCCGCAGAAACTCCTCGTCTCCCGTATAGAGATAATGCTCATAAGCGTGCAGAGACAGCCATGCGCCGCCCATCACCCAGAAGGGCGACGCGTCCATGATGCCCTCCGGGTCGGTATTCGCCCATATATTCGTATTGTGGTGCGCCACAAATCCTCTGCAGCCGTACAGCTCTTTTGCCGTCTCTTTTCCGTTTTCCGCCAGCCGGTCCAGAAGATCGAACAGTGGAAGGTGACATTCCGGCAGATTACATTTTTCCGCCATCCAGTAATTCATTTCCGTATTGATGTTGATGGTAAACTCGCTCTGCCATGGCGGAACATACTCGCCGTTCCAGATTCCCTGCAGATTGGCAGGCAGCCGGCAGCCGTAAGAGCTGCTGATCATCAGATATTTTGCAAAGGCAAACAGCAGCAAAGTGAGATAGTCGTTCTGCTCCCGCTCTCCGCTGATCAGCTCGTTTAACTGCACCTCTGTGGGCCGCTCATCCTGAGCGCAGTCATTCAGTTCCAGCCGTACCCGTTCATTCAGGCTGTGATACCATCTTAAATGCTCCTGATAGATGACCTCTGCGCCCGCGGCCTCCGCTTTGTCCAGACGGGCAATGCACTGCTCTCTGAAATCCGTTTCTCCTCCGAAATCTGTCTGGGCAGTCACATACAGATAAACCTCGTCTGCATCCTCCACATAGACGAAATCTCCCATGGTATGCACCTGTCCGCCCTTTGCGGCCATGCGCAGCCCGGTGAAATAATGCACGCCGCCGGGTCCGCATTGTCCGTAATTGCACACGGTGCAGCCGTCCAGCGCTTCCGTATTTTCCTCAAAAGGCTTCCGGTTCAGATTAGCGCTGACAGTCAGCCTTCCTCTCTGGCTGCAGGAAAGTTTTGTCACAAATACATTGTATTTCTGGCTGACAAAATGGGTGCGGACATAAGAAGCGCCTTCAAAATCATATTTCACAAAAGCGACGGCGTCGTCCAGATCCAGATAGCATGCCCTGTTTGACGTGCCCTTTGCCAGATGACCGGAAAACTGGATCTTCATATCCCCCGCCGGCTGATAAGGATTCATATATTTCGGCGTGGAGGTCATCGCCATTTTGGCAAGAAACTGGGCCTTTTGCACCTCTCCCGCCAGAAGCAGCTGACGAATCCGGTCAATATTTTTCAGACAGTCCGGATTCTTCCGGTTCCGAAAAGGCCCGTACCAGATTGTTTCCTCATTGATGGTGATCACTTCTTCGTTGATCTTCCCCAGAATGGTGGCGCCCAGCCGGCCGTTTCCCAATGGAAGGCCCTCTTCCCATGTTTTTGCTCCTTTTTTCAGTGAGATTACATGTTTCATACCCTTCTCCTTTCCTGTTGGTCCGTTTTTATGCAGTTTGAGGCCGCTGCAAACGAACATCCGCCAAAGTCTGACGATCCCGGCCCATGGCTTTCGAGACAACGATCCGGACGGCGGCGGACAAAGTCCGTCCCGGACAGGATGCTGTCGGAAGAAGTCCCGCAGGCAGCGGATATCAGGCTTTCAGGGATGCGCTTTGCAGCAGCCTCAGCCTCTTAACATTTATGCAGATCTCTGTACTCAATAAATCTCTGCCAGTCATACCGGCTCAGATAGTGGGTTCCCGGACGCAGATGGTAGCCGATCTGTCCCACATGGAACACGGCGGGCGCTTTCGGGAATTCATCAGGCGTCACAAGTCCCTCCAGCCCGAACAGTTCATAGGCTTCATTTGCCGCGTAGGCGCCCAGGAATTCAGACTGGGGATCCGCCCACACATCTTCCTTCGCACTGCTCACATACAAGTTTCTCGGCGCCACCAGCGCCATGACAAAATGCTGGTCAAAGGGAAGCTCCCGCTCGTTCTTCGCGTAATCCAGAAAGTTGCCGCAGTACCAGTATTTTGAGGAGCCGTGCTTCAGATTCACGATCATCTCGCCCTTTTTGCCCCGAAACAACGCAGATCCCGCGCCGCCGGAGTCGTTTGTGATCACCGTAGAAAAACGGGGATCGGTAGCGCCGCACCAGAGGGCGGTCTTGCCCAGTCTGGAATGTCCTACAATGGCGATCCTGTGCGTGTCAATGAAATCCAGTTTTTCCAGATAATCCATTACCCGGCTGCCGGCCCATGACCACATACCGATCGTGCCCCAGCTGTCATACATATTCCGGGTGTACAGTCTGGCCACGCCGCTTAAAAAGCGGTTGTCCGTGTCCGGCGCAATGTCCTGATAAAACATACTGACCACCCCGTATCCATGGTCAATAATCTCCTCCACGGGACAAAATTCATTGACCAGCGTGGGTTCAAAGGACAGATATAAAAAGATGGGCGGTTTCTTTTTCTTTTTGGGGAGTACCATGTGTATGGGAAACTGGAAAAATCCCCCGGTGGTACTCACCTCGATGTCCACATAATGATAAACCGCCTTTCCCGCCATGGCATCCTCGTCGGTGCGCTCGATCTTGCCCCTCGTTTTCGGCCGCAGCGGCGGCACAATACCGATCAGGAAATTATCCAGTATCTCCTTGATCTCTTTTCTTCTGCCTTCCCATTGTGTAATGTTTTCAATCTTCGTGCCGTCTTCGCTCACAAGAAGTTTCGGAAGATTTCGCTGTTCCAATTCTTCTTTGATCATGATATAAATCCTCTCTTTTCTGTTCCTGACTAGATTCTTCCTTCCAGACAGTCGATCAGGAACTGGTCTAAGTTGGCGTTCGCCCCCACTCTTCCCTCTAAAATCAGACTTATCACATACATCCTTCCACTGCCCATTGTAAACTTTTCCGCCAAAGGAAGATGGAGCTTAGGCGCAGGCACGCCGTCGGCCCCGCTTTTTGCATACGTAAAAAGCAGTTCCTCTCCCTCCTGATCGCTCTCGATCACCTTTCGGCCGATAAAGTCTATGTAATCGGCATCTGCATTATAAAGCATATCAAAGCGGTACCCTTCCGTCTTTTCATTTGTCATGACGATAAACAGCTTGGGCCCTTTCTTCGTAACAATATGCAGATCTCCAAATGTATATTCCGACAGCCGGACATCCGGCGTCAGGAGAACCGCCGTTGCACCCCGTTCCACGGCTGCTCTGATTTCTTCTTCATATCCTTCCGTTGCACTGATGAGTATTTTATCTGCCTTCGGCAGTTCTGTCAACTCATAACCGAAAATCTTTGCAAATTTTTCTGCATTTTCCCCGATACAGGCAATCTTTTCCTGCCCCCGCATGACTTCATAAGGAGGAAACACATACAGTTCCCTGCGTTCTACATTCAGGACAGAACCGTCCTGTTTTTTCATCACCGCATCCACAGTCAGCGTTTTCGCCGCCTCCACCTGAGGCATTGTAAGGGGGATCAGTCCGGCGCACACCGCCGTCGCTGCCGGCGCAGTCATGGTCAGCTTGTAAGATGCCAGCGCCTTGCCCTCCATGGACATCGTGGCAAGCATGGTGACCTCCTCGCTATATGAGGTATCGTTCAGCGCCCACGCTTCCAGATCATAGGTTTCCCCGCTGTATAGATACTGCCTGTCTCCCCGCAGGTTCACCCGGAGGGGCGTCAGAGAATCCATATAGGCATAATAAGCCTTCTTAGGTACACGGTCACAGCCCACGATGGTCTTCATCCAGCCTGCGGGCCATGCGTCGATGAGCAGATGGATGGCTGTATGGTTCAGCACGTCCGCCCGTCTCCGGAACGCATCCGTCATCATCGTGGTAGCCCTGGCCTGATGCAGCTGGCTTTCCCGCACCCAGTCAGATATGGTATGCTGCTCCGGATACCAGTCTCCATGAGCCCCGTTGGTCTGCTGCCGGACGATCTTTACCGGGTACCAGTCTCCTTTTTCGTCTGTCTCCATCCATTCCTTCGGATAGTGAGCCCGCATCAGTGACTCGTTGTCAAGGCCTTCCGCTCCGTACTCGCCGCAGCCGATCATCCATCCTTCCTTCACCGGCGGCAGATAGCCCCGGTAGAGCTTGCCAATGGGCACGCCATGATTGCTGTACCACATAGTATAGCAGTGGAAATCCGGCATTCCTTCTGTGGTAGGGGGATCATAGTCTCCCTCTACATTTTTAATGACCCGATCGGGGTTTTCTATATAAATGACCTTTCTCGCCGCCACAAAAAACGCTTCCAGCTCGTCCCGCTGCAGATGCCGGTGGCCCTTCATATTATAGCGCTTTGAAAACTTGCTGTTGGGATCTTCCGTGGGCCGCATGCTCACAGGCTCATTGATAAAAGTCACCAATATGGCTGATGGATGGCTGCGGAGCAGATGCTCCATCTCCCCCGCCTGCTTTACCGCCTCACAGACCTGCGGCCGCCGCAGATAGCTGAACAAAGGCAGGTCGCTCTGGTTCATCATACCCAGCATATCCATATAGTCATAGATCTCTTCCTGTACCGGCCGCTGGGTGATCCGGTAATAATTCACATGACAGAGCTTCGCAATGAGAATATCATCCACAAGCTGATCCAGATCTCCCTTCATCACGCACTGCTGCAGATGCCCCATCTCATTGGCTCCCCGCAGCACCACAGGCCGGTTGTTCAGAAACAGCCTGCCTTTCGGCGCGGCAGTCTCGTCGCTGACAAATTTGCGCATGCCGAAATGGGAACGCTTCTGGCTCACGATCTTTCCATCCTTTGTCACTGTGCAGACCGCCCCGTACAGATAAGGCGTCTCCGGATCCCACAACCGGAATCCCTTCATGGGAATCCGGTAACGATATTCGTTGCTGCCTACGCCTGCCACCTTGATCTCCGCCTGAAAGACCTGCCGGAAGGGATCCTCAAAATTTTTCGGAAGCAGCACAACCTCCAGTTGGAAATTCTCCTGAATAACGCTGCTGTAGTTCATCACGCCCATGCGCAGCTCCACACAGCCCTCATCGATATCGGGACGGACAAAAATATCCGTGATACACACTGCGGGCCGGTATTCCAGCGTCACCTTTCCAAAAACCCCGGCTCCTGCGGGGCAATGGTGCCAGCCTGTCACGGGATCGTCCCATCCGGGTCCGGTGGCGGCGTAGATCTTATCTCCATCCAGCACCGGGCCCTCGCCCAGAATAGAAACATCATTCTCCACCTGAATGATCAGCTCGTTCTCCTCCTGCAAATAGTCTGACACATCAAAGGAAAAAGGAGCAAAAAATCCTTCATGGGCGCCCACATAACAGCCATTTACATAGATCACTGCCTTATAGTCCACACATTGAAAGGACAGCACCGCATGTTCCTCCTCCCGGAGGGACCGGGCGGAAAATACTGTCCTGTAGTATGCTTTCCATTTTCCCACCGGTCCCCGGTAATCGGGGATGGTCACCGGCTCCCAGTCGTCAGCCTCATTGCGGGAGGAAAACACCTCATGCTCTTTCAGATAACGGAACTGAAATTCCCTGAGCGCCAGCGTTTCCGGCTCCTTCACCGCAGGAAGCCGATTCATCATAAAGGGCCGGTACCGGCCGCGCAGGGCGTCCATACCCTCCTGGAATTCCGCAAACCGCTCCTCGTCGCTTTTTTCCTGGGGTATCTTCACAGACCCGTATGGGAAACTTTCTTCCGTCTGTTCAAAATAGTTGCCGGCTTTTTTCACAGGAACCACTTCTTTGTCCTGATTGCCCAGAGGATGCTGTGTAAGCGCGATCTCCGCAAAATAATCATTGTTTGCCATATTGTCCCTCCTGTTTTCCAAATCTATCAGTAACGATCCTTTACATGTTCAGCCGGTAACCGGCTCCCCATATTGTCTCAATGTATTTCGGATGATTGCTGTCCTTCTCGATCTTTTCCCGGATGCGGTTGATATGCACCGTCACCGTGGCGCTGTCTCCCATCGCCTCATAGCCCCAGATCTGATTCAGCAGCTGCTCCTTTGTAAACACCATATTGGGATTCATGGCCAGAAACAGCAAAAGCTCATATTCCTTTTTCGGAAATTTCAATTCCTGCCCTTCCAGATATACTTTTCTGCCCTTTGTGTCAATGGTGACCCGGCCGAAGGAAACATTCTCCTGACGATCCGTGCCCTTTAACCGTTCATAGCGTCCAAGATGGGCCCGCACTCTCGCCATCAGCTCCATGGGATCAAAGGGTTTGGAGATATAATCATCTGCTCCCAGTCCAAGCCCCCGGATCTTGTCAATGGAATCGCTCCGGGCGGTCACCATGAGGATCGGTACTTCTTTTTCCTCCCGTACTGCCTTGCATATCTCATAGCCGCTCAATCCCGGCAGCATCAGATCCAATATCAGCAGATCATATTCCTCCGACAAAGCCTGCGACAGAGCCTTTTTCCCATCCGATACAACATCCGCCTGAAATCCGTATATTTCCAGATAGTCCTTTTCCAGCGCTGCAATGGTCTTATCGTCTTCTACGATCAAAATTCGTTTCATGCTGTTTCATCCTTCTTTTTATCTTTCAGGTAAATCAAAATCTCAAGACCGCCCCGGTTTCTGGCAAGAAGCCGTCCCCCGTGGGCTTCTACGATATATTTCACAATGGAAAGGCCAAGGCCGTTTCCATCCGGCTTTTCCTTCTTGTTGCTCTCCGTGCGGTAATAGCTGTTGAAAATATAAGGGAGGCTGCCAGATTCCACACCCGTTCCGTTGTCCAGAACGGAGATCATCACCTCGTCCCATGCTTCATAGACGAAAATGCTGATCTTCGTGGTCTCTTTTTCTTTATATTTAATACTGTTGTCAATAATATTGTTCAGCACCCGATCCATTTGATCCACATCAATCTCCACGATTCCGTCCTCATAATAGCTCTGAAAGGTCAGCTCCGCGCCCCGCTCCTCAAATTCTTTCCGGTGCTTTTCCAGATACTGCCGAATGTATTCGGAGATATGGATCCTCTGGAGCGCAAGGGGAACGTTGCCCGTCTCCAGCTTGGAAAACAAAAACAGCTGCTGAAGAAGCCTGTCCATCTCCCCGGCCTTTTCATAAGCGGTAATCAGGTACTGCCGCTGCTTTTCCGGCGTATTGGCGATCCCGTCCATCATCCCCTTGATATAGCCCTTTACGGAGGTCAGGGGCGTTCTCAGATCATGAGAGATCCCGGCGATCATCTCAATCCGGGATTTTTCATAAACCTGATTTTTTTCGATCTCCTGCTTCAGAGAGGCCTGCATATCATTGAACGCACTGCACACCAATGCGAATTCGTTATTGCCGGAATAGTAGATCATCTCATCCAGATTGCCTTCACGGATCCGTTCCGCCCCGTCGATCAGCTTCTGTACCGGAACCATGAAGCGGTCAATGAGCTTCCAGCTGAAATATCTGCTCAAAAGCAGGGTGACGATCACCGCCATTAAAACCAAGATACCGCCTGTTGCCGCCGCCATCTCGATCAGCTCCCGCCTGGATACCCGAAGAGAACTGTTTTTGCCTACAGCCAGGATCTCATAACGGCTCCCATCTGTCTCGCAGGAATCATAGATCACCGTCCGGTTTTTGGACTGGGCGACGCGGGGCACCCCGCTGGAGGTTTCCAGTCTGCTGGAATCCAGAGAATTCAGCGCATTTTGCTCGGTATCGTTCATGTTGCTGAAAAAAGGATCGCCGTCCCGGGTTACATGGAGGGCATATTCCTGTTCGCCACATTCTTCGGCCAGCTGCTTTATCTTATCCTCCATATTTTCCTGCGGCGCCGCAGCCAGATCTGCATCCTTTATAATAGTCATTACCTCGTAAACGCGCTCGTCGATATTTTTCATATCCTGCCATTCTGTATTATAGAACACCCGCAGCACTGCTCCGATAAGGAAAATAGAAAGGAGCAGAGATGCGACAGCAAATATGATCATTAAAATATTTGAAAAAAACAGCTGTTTTCTGATTGGCATTTTTCGTCTCCTGTCCGCATCCGTCCACGTGGCTTTTACTTCTAATAGTATACAAAAAAACAGGGACTTTTGCAAAACAAAAATCCCTGTTTTTACATCTTATACTACTTTTTTATTCAGCCGCGAGCCAAACTCGCCGGCGCCTCCGCCAAGAATGGCGGCTTTATAGGTATTCATCACCCGCAGGGCAAAGGTTTCCAGGCTGTACTCGTTTACCTTCACCTTTGCGTTTTCCGCCAGCTGCCCGGCATATTTCCTGTCTGTAATGATCTTTCGGAAGGCGTCCTCGAACTGTTCATAATCCTCGTAGCAGCAGCCGTTGACCCCGTTGGTAATGACGCTTTCCAGACAGGCGTCATACCGGCACAACACGGGAATACCGCTTGCCATGGCTTCGATATAAGTAATGCCCTGAGCCTCGCTGCTGGAAGCGCAGATAAAGATATCGCCCATCTGATAATAGAGGGGCACCTGCTCCGGCTGCACCATCCCGCAGAAGATCACCCTTTCCTCCAGTCCTGCTTCCCGCACCTGCTTTTCCAGCGTTTCCCGATAGGGGCCGTCCCCCACGATAAGATACGTACAGTTTGGAAGATCCATCTTCTCAAAATAGCGGATCAGTTCCGTCTCATTTTTCTCCTTTGCCAGCCTGCCCAGGGAAACACAGAGGGTATTCGTCAGGGGAATACCAAGGCGCTGCTTTTCCCGCTGAATCTCCTCCTCGGCATATTGCATCTGGAAGCGCAGCAGATTGATCCCGGTGGGGATCACGTCGATGGGCTTTTCGATATGATAGCCTCTGAGCAGCTTCTTTACCTTTTCCGTGGGAACGATAAACCGCTCCACCCTGTTGGAGATCAGGCGGCTGATCTTGCTTGCAATATTCCTGCCCATTCCCACTGTAGGGGCAAAATAATGGGTGTAATCCTCATACACAGTATGATAGGTATGCACGATGGGAATGTCCAGCCGGCGGGCGATCCGCTTTGCCATAAAAAAACTGCTGAATTCGCACTGGGTATGAATGATCTCCGGCTTCCATGCAATGATCTCTTTCAGGTATTTTCTGGCGTTGGAATAGATGATCCGCGCATTGGGATAGATTTTGTTGATGCTCAATGAGCGGAGATAATATACATGTTCATCCTCTCTGGCGTGTACATTTGGAGACAATGTCAGCACCCGCACGTCATGTCCCTGTTCTCTCAGGGTATTTTCCAGATTCACCACCGATGTAACCACACCGTTGATCACCGGCTTATACCAGTCTGTTGCAATTAAAATCCGCATACCGCAAACACGCTCCTTACTGTGCATTCCCGCCGGATTCCGGCTGCACATCTTCCGCCTCCAGCTGCTGGTACAGCTGAGACAGACGCTCTCCCACAATTTCAATTCTATGATCCTGCACAAGTCTGTAGGCATTTTCCGTCAGATCCGGACGCCGTCCCTCCAGAATTTCCTGCAGCGCGCCGGAAAACCCCTCCAGATCTTTTGCTTTGTAAACAATCTCATCAGCCGGCAGCCACTTCTCATAAATGGGAATATCCCGGACAAGAATGGGGATCTTCATAGCCATGGCTTCCAGCATGACGATACCTTCCGTTTCCTCGTTGGTCATGAACAAAAACAGATCGCTTCCTGAATAGGCGCTGATCAGCTCCTCCTTCTCCACATAACCCGGGAACTGAAGATTGTCATAGGACTGCTTCAATGCCCTGCGGATCTTTCCGGGAACCAGGCTGAGATTGGTATATCCAAACCACAGAAATTTGTACTCAGGAAACCGCTCCGCCATTTTCACAAAATCCAGGATCCCCTTGCGCTCAATATAATGTCCTACAGAAATGATCACCTTATCTTCCGGCTTTAATCCGTATTTTCTGCGGAACTCCCTGCCCTTCTGCAGATCTTTCTTGTATATGCGCAGGTCGATCCCGTTTGTCAGGCTGTATATGGGATTTTTAAGCCCGTAAGACAGCAGCAGCTGTCTGGAATACTCCGTGGGCGTGATGATGATATCCCCCAGCCGGTAGCAAACTTTGATCCATTTCTTAAAAAACGGTGCAAACCAGGTGGAACCTTTAAAAGAATTTTTAAAATCCTCCATGGTGGAATGACCGTAATATATCACCTTTTTCCCTGCCATTTTCGCCTTTTTTCCGGCAAGATAAGCATCGGGAAAGATGGTATTGATATGTATGATATCATACGGCTCCCCCGCCTTGGTTGTATAAGGAATCCCCTGCAGCTTCAGCGCGGCCATCTGATGGCGGATCGCCCGGTAAATCCCGCTTTTTCTGATCATATTAAGAAATCCGGTATATATATAGATTTTCATACGCCGTACATCCTTTCCTTTTTGCAGGAGCGCCGGCTCACAGCAATACGAGCAGCCGTCTCAGCAGCAATTCCAGTCCCATGGAATACATGGCGATGGCCGCAGGTTTTCCCAGCAAAATAATGGCAGTAAATTTTTTCAGCTTCATTTTTGTTACGCCTGCCAGATAACAGAGAAAATCATCCGGCGCCACCGGCAGGAAAATCGCCACGGCAAACAGTTTGTCAAAATTTTTCTGATTCCGATTCAGCCACCCCATGTACCGCTTATACAGACGGGGCGAAGCGATAAACTCCAACAGCGGCCTTCCGTACATCTTCGCCAGCAAAAACGCGCCCACAGAGCCCATACAGATACCGACATAGTTAAAGATAAACGCCTTGACAGGCCCGAACATCACCACGCCGATCACACACCCAATGGCGCCGGGCAGAATGGGAACCACCACCTGCACTGCCTGGATCAACACAAATACCAAAGGCGCCCAGACCCCGAAAGGTTCCAGAAATTCCTGCATGGCTTCCTGAGAATTCAGCAGCCCCTTCCGGTAAGCATAGATCAAAAAACAAACTGACGCCGTTACTGTCACTGCGGCACTGATATGAATGATGATGGAGTATTTCTTTTTTGACTTCTGCTTCACAGAAAAACAGCACCTCCAAACTCAGAATTTCGACAAAATCACCGATTATCTCAAATATAGTGTACGTCAAAACCCTAAAGTTTTCAGGTGCTATTCCTAAATATTTTCTAAATTTTTTCGGATCAGCAGCATCACAAGCAGCGTCCCTATACAGGCTCCGAAAGTATCGATCCCCACATCCAGAAGCCTTCCCGCCCTGCCTGAGATAAACAGCTGATGCAGTTCATCGCTGCAGGCGTAGAGCGCTGCAAACCCGGCGCTGAACAGAAAAAGCACCCTTCCCCTCTTTTCCAAATGAAAAGCAAAGGGCAGCACAAGACAGCCGCCCAGAAGGGCGTACTCACATCCGTGAGCCAGCTTGCGGATCACCACTTCCAATATATCGGCCAGCCGGGGATGTTCCGACAAAGGCAGAAGCCCGATCTGCTCCAAAAATGAAAGCAGCCGCCGGACCAATCCGCCGCTTAGAGCGGAGGATTCCCTCGCTCCCATCTGGGAAAACAGAAAAATCACCACCATTACCGCCACCGCCGGCAGCCACCAGATCAGCTTTTTTTTATTTTTCATGGAGCTTTATCTCTCAAACAGGCTGGCGGGATAAAGTCCTTCCGCTATCAGCTTTTTGAAGGAATCCACGACGCTCTGCTTATCCTCTTTGTAGGTTACGCCAAACCATTTGTCTCTTGTCTCCAGAACGGCCACGGAAGCCCGCTTCTCCTGCAGCAGCTCTTGCACGACGCCGGGAAGCAGATATTCCTTCTTCTGGCTTTCCTCCGGTTTCATCTCCGCCAGGAAGCGAGAAAACCCTTTTGCAAGCTCCCGAAAGATCTCCGGCGGAAATCCCCACATATTCATGGAAACATGGCAATTCTCGGAAACGGGCGTCAGCTGTCCGTCCCGCTCGCAGACCACTGTCCCGTCTGCGCTGCGCCGGATCCCGCCGGTCTCCTCCACATCCTGCAGAAAACCGTCTTCGCCCACCTGACAGATCCCTCTGGTCACGCCGCCGTTTTCACTTAAAGTATTCCCAAGAATAAAGCCTGCCATACAAAACGCGTAAGGACTTTCTGTTGTTCCCGCATCCGCCTTCTGCTCCGTGGATACCAGAAACTCATGCACCTTCACAAAGGCCTCTTTTCCATAATAATCATCGGCGTTGATCACCGCAAAGGGTACGTCCAGCGCCTTTTCTGCCGCAAGCACCGCCTGTCCGGTTCCCCACGGCTTTTTTCTGCCCTCGGGCACACTGTACCCATCCGGAAGATCGTCCATTTCCTGATAAACATAAGAAACCGGAATGATCTTTTCAATACGGTTTCCGATGATCTCCCGGAAATCCTTTTCCAGATCCCTCCGTATAATAAACACGACCTTGTCAAATCCGGCTTCTATTGCATCATAGATTGCATAATCCATGATGATCTCACCGTTTGGGCCCACCGGCTCCAGCTGCTTAATACCGCCTCCGAAACGGCTGCCGATACCTGCCGCCATCACTACCAATGCCGTCTTTTTCATACTGTTTTTCCTCCCTTTGACATGTTAATCTCCATTCCGGAGCGTTCTGCGCGACGGGGCGATGAGAAATTCGCGAATATGATTTCTCATCTGCCATCAGAGCAATTTGTGACGCTCCGGCACAAATTGCCGTGTGAAAAATAAGCTATCGAGCTTATTTTTCACACTATACTCTTCCAACTTCCGTGAGACGGACGGTGGCTCCCGCAGGCACGCATACCGGCTTATTTTCCACAAGAATCCACACATCCAGCGCACTGGGGTTATACGCATAAGTCCGGTCTGCCGCCAGAGAAAGGCGCCGCATGGCCGTGACATAATCCACGATCTCCTGATTGGTGGCATACCATATATCTTCACGCCCGCCAATCTTCCGGCAGAACGCTTCCATTCTGTCCCATGACTGATCCCGGTCAAACTCATAGCTGTGTCCCCACATATAAAACACCCGGATATGTTTCTTTTTATGATAAAACCGCTCCCACAGGCTGTCGATATCATGGCTCTGGTGACAGGTGGGATGCCACTCCATAAAATCCATGGGCAAATCAAATTCCGAAGTATTTTTGATGGTGCGGCTGTATTCCATCCCCGCCGCCCGGAGAGCCTCCTTCAAAGGCTCTGAATACGTACCATAAGGATAACTCATCCCCCGCACAGGCCGCTCTGCCAGCGGCTCCAGATATCTTCTGTCGTCCATGATCTCCTGCACCGCCATGGAGAGGGGAAGCTGCTCCAGAAACGGATGCGTGGCACCGTGAGCGGAGATCTCATGATAAGCGCCGATCTGCCGGATCTGTTCGTCGGACACATAGGTATCTTTGTTGATGTTTTCACTGTTGTAATGAAAGGTTCCCCTGATCCCGTATTTACGAAACAGCTCCGCCAGCCGTATATCCGCCAGCTTGCCATCGTCAAAGCTCATTGTCACCGCCTTATGCAGCCCGCCGGGCAGACAGTCAAATGCGATCCTGATTCCCATTTATTCTTCTCTCCTTCACATGCGCGCCGTTGGACGCACAACAAAGCGGGGACAGTCCCGGCCTTCAGACAGATGTCCTGTCCGTCTGCCCAGAAAACTGTCCCCGGACAATTCATTCTCTCTTTATGCCTTTCCTACAGAACCAAACAGCTGCATCTTTTCACGCACCGTCTCCTTGATGGCTTCCGTACCGGGAAGCAGCAGCTTACGGGGATCAAATCCTTTGCCTTCCAGATCCTTGCCCGCCTCAATATATTTTCTTGTGGCGGCTGCAAAGGAAAGCTGACATTCCGTATTCACATTGATCTTTGCAACGCCCAGAGAAATGGCCTTCTTGATCATATCCTCAGGGATGCCTGTCCCGCCGTGAAGGACAAGGGGCATATCTCCGGTGAGCTGCTGAATGGCGTCCAGCGTCTCAAAGCTGAGTCCCTGCCAGTTTGCAGGATATTTGCCATGGATGTTGCCGATGCCTGCCGCCAGCATGTCGATGCCAAGATCCGCGATCATCTTACATTCATTGGGATCCGCGCACTCACCCGCGCCGATCACGCCGTCTTCCTCGCCGCCGATGGAACCCACCTCGGCTTCCAGGCTCATGCCATGCTCGCTGCAGATCTGTACAAGCTCTTTTGTCTTTTCCACATTTTCCTCGATCGGATAATGGGAACCGTCAAACATAATGGATGAAAAGCCTGCTTCCACACATTTCAGGCAGCCTTCATAAGTACCGTGATCCAAATGAAGCGCCACGGGAACGGTGATCTTCATCTCTCCGATCATTGCCTTCACCATGTCCGCCACTGTCCTGAAACCGGTCATATATTTGCCCGCGCCCTCGGAAACACCTAAGATAACCGGGGATTTCAGCTCCTCTGCCACCGCAAGGATGGCTTTTGTCCACTCAAGATTGTTGATGTTGAACTGGCCCACTGCATAATGTCCGGCCTTTGCCTTCTGTAACATTTCTTTCGCTGAAACTAACATATTTTTCCTCCATTTCCTGTTATTGATATTATGTTTAGTTTATCACATTCTATATCAAAATGCAATGTCTTCCATCAGGAATGTGGCCCTGCGCCGTCACGGGATATGGATCTGCACTGCGCTTTGATAATTGACGATCTCCACGTTTTTGTAGTCTCCTCCATATTCTCCGTCCACCGTCCATGGGATTTCCTCCTCACTGGTGATGGTGAGGCGGGAAGTCTTAAAATTGTCAATATTCGACGAATTTTTCAGATCCCCGCTCAGCACGGAGCCGATCAGCTCGTTGACCTGAAGAGGGTTCTGTGGCCGCTTGATCAGCGTCACCTCATAAAGCCCGTCGTCCAGCTTCACATCTTTTCCCGTGAGATTTTTGAATCCGCCCACTGAAATGGAATTTGTGACCATCCCGTAAAGATAATCGCCGCTCAATTCCACCCCCTCGCACCGCACCTTGATGGCATAGGAGGTGATATTGTAAAGCCGTTTCACGCCCTCCAGCAGATAAGCAGAATGACCCAGCACATTTTTCAGATCCTGATTGGTCTGATAGGAAACGTCCGTAAACAGGCCGAACGCCGCTACATAGACAAAATATTTCCCGTTGAGCGTGCCGATATCACTTGAGAAGATATGATCGCCCACCGCAACCTCCGCCGCCTTCAGAGGCTGCTTGGGAATACCGAGGCTGGTGGAAAAATCGTTGGTAGTACCTGCGGGTATGTAACCGATGGGAATCTTGCTTTTCAGATTCATGATACCGGACACCGTTTCGTTCAGCGTACCGTCTCCGCCGCTGCACACGATCAGATCGTACTTTTCCCCCACTTCCTTGATCTTCCGGTATCCGTCCAGATAATACTGGGTGGGGTAAATTGTGACCTCATAATCCTTTTTTACAAAAATATCTACAATGTCGGAAATTTTATTCTTGATCTGTCCTTTTCCCGCATGTGCATTATATACAAACAATAATTTTTTCTGCATAAAACTCTCCATTCCGGAACGTTTTTCCGACGGGGCGATGAGAGATCAGCCCTGCAAAGGAAGCTCTCACGCCGGCCATCGTCCTCTCCTTGTACCTGATCATCTTTATTCATAACCCCACATTCGTTTTCATATATTGAAATACAAAAGGGGAAGGTGATTTCATGAGTTCAAAAACCAAAATCTTTGTCATCCATACGAAAGAACTGATCTACACCATCGTATTCGTGGCTCTCCTTGTGGTGCTGATCTTCCTCCTGGTACAGATGTTCAGCAAAAAGCCGCCGGAGACTCCCAACTACAATGCTTCGATCTCCTCCAGCCAGACAGCGGCGGACGCATCACTGGGCATACGCAGATCTCCTCTGGGAGATACTGCAACACTGCCCACCTTCGGTCCGTCCGGCAGGCAGGAACGCTTGAACTGCTGAGCGAAAAACCGCCGGTAAAAGGTTTTCAGCCACTTTTTGATGACTTCGTCCTCATAAACGCCGGCAAAAGCCAGCTTCGCGATACGGTAGATCTTGCCCGGCTCATAACCGAAACGGAGCATATAATATAAAAAGAAGTCATGCAGCTCATAAGGCCCTACCAGGTCTTCCGTTTTCTGCGCGATCACGCCGTCTTTGGGCGGCAGCAGCTCCGGGCTCACCGGAGTGTCCAGCACATCCAGCAGCACGCCGCGCAGTTCTTCCTGCCTGCAGGTATCCGCAAAGTAGCGGACAAGATGGCGCACCAGCGTCTTCGGCACCGACACATTCACCCCGTACATGGACATGTGATCTCCGTTGTAGGTTGCCCAGCCAAGCGCCAGCTCTGACAGGTCTCCCGTTCCGATCACCAGTCCGTTTTTTTCGTTGGCGATATCCATCAGTACCTGCGTCCGCTCACGGGCCTGCGCATTTTCGTATGTCACATCCCGCACATGGGGATCATGACCGATATCCCGGAAATGCACCTGCACCGCCTCCTGTATGGAAACCTCCCGCAGCGTCGCTCCCAACGTCCCTGCCAGCTTGCAGGCGTTTTGATACGTACGGTCCGTTGTTCCAAAGCAGGGCATCGTCACCGCCTCCAGATTTTTCCTGGGAATTTCAAGCAGATCCAGCGCCCGGACGGTGACAAGAAGCGCCAGCGTGGAATCCAAACCGCCGGAAATCCCAATGACTACCGCTTTGACCCCTGTATGCGCCAGACGTTTTTTCAGGCCCATCACCTGTATAGAGATGATATCTTCGCAGCGTCTGGTCCGGTTTTCCTTTGACGAGGGCACAAAAGGCGCCGGGTCAAAAAACCGTTTCAGAGGCGTTTCTTCTATTTTCAGGGAAAAGCTGTTTTTCCGGTAGCCCTCTGTCCGATTGTGAAAGCCCGTTATTTTCCGACGTTCCGCCACAAGACGGTATATGTCCACATCCGCGTAAATCGTCTCATTGACAAAGCGCTGGGATTCTCCCAGGATGACCCCGTTCTCCCCGATAAGACAGTGTCCGCTGAACACCAGATCCGTGGTGGATTCCCCGTCTCCCGCTGAGGAAAAGAGGTAAGCGCACAGCAGCCGGGCTGACTGGCCCTTCACAAGTTCTTTTCTGTAAACGTCCTTGGCGGTCACCTCGTCGCTGGCCGATAAGTTGACGATCACCGTTGCCCCGGCCATCCCGTGGCGGATGCTGGGCGGGTCCGGCACCCAGAGATCCTCACAGACTTCGGCAGCCACCACAAGCTCCGGCAGCTCCCGGCACCCAAACAGCTGATTGATGCCGAAGGGGATTCCCTCCTCTGTCAGCTTACATTCTTCAAATCCCTGTTCAAAATGCCTTGCCTCATAAAATTCCCCGTAATTGGGGATATGCTTCTTCGGCACGATACCCAGTATCTCTCCGCCGCTCACTGCGGCGGCCACATTATACAGTTTATTTTCAAACATATAGGGAAGTCCTACAAAATAAAGGCCGTCCATATCCTCCGTATGCGCCGCGATCTGTTTCAGGCCCTCTTTTGCTTTTACCAGCAGGGCATTCTGCCAGAACAGATCCTCGCAGGTATATCCGGTAATGCACAGCTCCGGGAAGACCACGATCTTTGCTCCCTTTTTTGCCGTTTCATCCATCAGCACACAGATCTGCTCCACATTATAGGGAACGTCCGCCACCCTGATCTTGGGCACCGCCGCTGCCGTTTTGATAAATCCCTGTTTCACTTCCGGTCTCCTTTCTGTCCGCGATGGGACAAAAGCGCTTTCACTTCTTCAATAGAAAATGTATAGGCCGTATTACAAAAATGACAACGCATCTCCACCGGCTTTCCCTCTGCGATCATCTCCTGCAGATCCTTTTTGCCGATGCTGGCCAATGCCTGAGATACCCGTTCTCTGGAACAGCCGCAGAAAAATCCTGCGGGCATCCGATCCGTGATCTCCGGTTCCAGTTCTCCCAGAAGCTCCTCCAGTATGTCCTCCGGCGTCATTCCCTGATCCAGCAGGGACGTAACGCTTGTAATCCCCGCCAGCTTTTTTTCCAGAAACGCAATGGTCTTCTCTTCCGCAAAAGGCATCACCTGTATAATAAAGCCTCCCGCCTGACTGACCGTGTTATTTTTATTCATCAATACGCCCAGACCTACCGAGGAGGGCACCTGCTCGGACACCGCAAAATAATAGGTCAGATCTTCCGCGATCTCTCCTGTCTGCAGGGCTGTCTGCCCCACATAAGGCTCCTTCATGCCCAGATCCTTGATAACGCTTAAATAGCCCGGCCCGATGGCGCCGGAAACATCCAGCTTGCCTTTCTCGTTTGGCGGCAAAAGCACCATGGGCTCATGGACATAGCCTTTCACCTGTCCCCGGCTGTCCGCCGTCACCACGATGCCTCCCAGCGCGCCCCTGCCCTTGATCTGAAGGGTGAGCAGATCCTTTTCTCCCTTCATCATCACGCCCATCATCGTTCCTGCGGTGAGCAGCCGTCCCAGCGCAGCCGTGGCAACGGGACTTGTGTTGTGGATCTTCCTTGCATGTTCCACCAGATTTTTTGTGACAGCGGCAAAAGCCCGAACCTGACCGTTTCCGGCAGTTGCCCGAATGATATAATCTTCCATTCCTTTATCCAATCCGGGGTCCTACCGGCCCCTGTTTTTTGTACATTCCCGCGCCGCAAAACACAGCCGCTCGCTCTGCTCTCCGGGGGGACGGCCTGAATAGTCGTCATACACGGACAGCAGCTCCAGCCCCGCTTCCCTGAGAAGCCGCTCTATGGTTTCGCGGGTATAGGCCCGCTGATAATGATACTCTTCAAATCGCTGGTACTTATCATGCTCCTCTCGCAGATAAAAGGTCATGGCATACTCATTGATCTGCTGCTCCGGGTCGTAATGATTTTCCCAGATAAAGCTGCCTTCATCCCGATTCTCCGCAAAGACATGATCTCCCAGCAAGACCTGGTACTTGTAAAGCGTGTTCATATCAAACAAAAACAATCCGCCGGGATCCAGATAATTATTTACCAGCTTAAATACCTGCAAAAGATCTGCTTCTTCTGTAACGTAGTTCAGAGAATCACAGACGCAGACCACTGCCCGGACGGTGCCGTACAGTTCAAAACTGCACATATCCTGACAGAGGTACAGAATATCCTGTCCGGCGCTGTCCCTTTTCTCAAGGGCCCGATCCAGCATATCCTCCGAAAGATCAACCCCGATCATATCATAGCCTTTTTCCGCCAGAAGGGTAGTCAGCGTACCGGTGCCGCATCCCAGATCCAGCACCAGTCCGTCAGCGATCCCGTTTTTTTTCAGATAGTCCGTCAGATATGCGCACCACTCCTGATAAGGTGTTTCCTCCATGAACAAATCGTATATTTCCGCAAATACCGTGTAAGCATCCATATAGAACTCCCTCTTTGCGATCACAAACTTTTATTTTTATTTTACCAATTTCCGGCAGCAAAAGCAATCCCTTTCACACATCCCGCCTGTTTGGGCATTTCGCGCAAAAGTGAAAGAGAGCGCCGCAGAGGAAAGTTTTTCTGGAACGTTTCCTCATTTGGCACTCTCCCTCAGTGTCACTTACTTGCAGCTGCAGCCGCTGTCCTCTGTTCTCGGATCATCGCAATAACTCTCACAGCAGGTATCATCCTCGATGTGGATCTTGTCTGCGGTACAGAGCTTTTCATCGTTAAACACACAGTCAACAGCTGAACATACTAAATCAGGCATATCGACAACCTCCTTTGATCAAGCTGACAGGAGATAGTATGCGCCGTATGGATTCTATTTATTCTCCTCCGACTGTACTTCACGGATTTTTTTTGTGCGGATCTCTTCTGTGATCTCGCCGATAAACTGATCCAGTGTCTTTTGTCCCTCGTCGCCCAGGAACCGGCTTCTGACGGACACCAGCTTTTCCTCTTCTTCCTTTGCGCCTACCACCAGCATATAAGGCACTTTGGCGATCCTTGTCTCACGGATCTTATAGCCGATCTTCTCCGCACGGCTGTCCACCGTACTCAGGATGCCGTTCTCTTTCAGCTTTGCGTTTACCTGCTCCGCATAATCCAGATATTTGTCAGAGATAGGCAGCACCCGTACCTGCTCGGGGCAGAGCCATGTAGGAAATGCCCCCGCGTATTTTTCAATGAGCCATGCCAGCGTTCTCTCATAACAGCCCATAGAAGTTCTATGGATGATATAAGGCCGTACCTTTTCGCCATTCTGATCGATGTAGTACATATCAAACTGCTCCGCCAGCAGCGCGTCCCACTGGATGGTGATCATGGTGTCTTCCTTGCCGTATACATTTTTGGCATTGATATCGACCTTTGGCCCATAGAAGGCCGCTTCTCCTACATCTTCCACAAAGGAGATATCCAGTTCCTTAAGAATGTTCCGGATATGTCCCTCCGTCTCTTCCCAGACCTCCGGCTCGCCAATATATTTTTCCCTGTTTTCCGGGTCCCATTTGGAGAGATGATACGTCACATCCTCCTCCACGCCAAGTGTAGTCAG
>CANQNE010000016.1 GCA_947625135.1 uncultured Lachnospiraceae bacterium | reverse complement strand
GAATCAGTGGTTCCCAATCTCCGGAATGGTGGCTCCCAAAGTCCGGACAGGTGGAGTAAAGCGTCCCAGAATAATCACGCCTGACTGCCCGCACTCTGAGGCCATACGCCAAAAATGTGATCCACGTAATATTTGTCAAAGCCGGAGGCTTTCAGTTCCTCGATAGACAGATTTCTTGTTATTTCTTTAAAGGCAAATTATTATAGCCATACAGCGCAAGATATTGTGTTATACATGCAACGAAGGATGATATCGTTTGAAAAGATTTGACATTTTGGGATAACTGCCATATAATGGGGATATAATAAATTGAATCGCAAAGGTCGGAAAGGCTCCCGACACACTCGGAAGAGTACTTGAGATGGTGGATACGCCGCCCATCTTGTGATTCAATGAATACAAGAGGGCGTCCCAAAAGTCAAATGACTTGAGGGATGCCCTTTTTTCAGCTGCCGCCACCCGTTTTACGGGGCAGCGACCTTGTCAGGAATGTGAACAGCGCGGCGAGACAGAGATTTCTGATGACGTGATGAAGCAGCTTGAATCTTTGGTCGAAATTGCAAAAAAGATGATGCGGGAGATTGCGGTGATCGATTACGCAAAGGTTGCATAACAGAAAAAGAAATGGGTTCCGTATAGCAGTATTGCTTAAGCGGGGTGCCCGTTTCTTTTTTGTTTACAAATAAAAAAGAAAAACAGTTTTCAGAAAATCATAGAGCAGAAAAATGATGATTCGCGCTATTCTTTGACAAATCTGATCACGTCGTTGGGTTCACATTCGAGAATTTCACATAACCGCTCTAACGTATACATGGTAATACTTTTGTTATGCCGGAGATTGTTTATGGTTCTCGGATTTATGTCATAAGAAATATAAGAAAAGTGCAGCTGTAGAAGAAACAGAAAGTTTGCAGGTGCTTTTTGTTGACTTCGCGATAAGCGTTTGTTAAAATTTTTTATAACATAGACCTCATAGAAAATTACAAAGGAGCGTGCAGAATGAAAAGATGGAAAAGAATACTGGCGGGAATGATAGCTTTTATCACTTGTATTGTTGCTATTACAGATGGCTGTCCAATCGGAACTGTTCAGGCGTATGCGAAAGAAACAACCGCTGCAGGTTTGAAGTATTCTGTTAATGATGATGGTACGATTACGATTACCGGCTATGATGGTAAAGATACTGAAATTGTCATCCCTGAAGAGATTGAAGGGCATAAAGTAACGAGCATAGGAGATCGTGCATTTTGGGAATGTAGCAGTCTGACAGGCATAGAGCTGCCGGAAGGGTTGACGAGCATAGGAGATTATGCATTTTGGAAATGTAGCAGTCTGACAAGCATAGAGCTACCGGAAGGGTTAACGAGCATAGGAGATCGTGCATTTTCTGGCTGTAGTAGCCTGACAAGCATAGAACTGCCGGATAGTGTAACGAGCATAGGAGATGGTGCATTTTTGGGCTGTAGCAGCCTGACAAGCATAGAACTGCCGGATAGTGTAACGAGCATAGGAGATGCTGAATTTTGTAACTGCAGGAGTCTGACAAACATAGAGCTGCCGGACGGATTGACGAGCATAGGAAAGAGTGTATTTGAGTTTTGCAGCAGTCTGACAAGCATAGAACTGCCGGAAGGGTTGACGAGCATAGGAAATTGTGCATTTTGGTACTGCAGCAGTCTGACAAGTATAGAGCTGCCGGAAGGGTTAACAAGCATAGAAGCTAGTGCATTTTCGGGATGTAGCAGTCTGACAAGCATAGAGCTGCCGGAAGGGTTGACGAGCATAGAAGGGTATACATTTTCGGAATGTAGCAGTCTGACAAGCATAGAGCTGCCGGAAGGGTTAACGAGCATAGGAGGTTATGCATTTTCGGAATGTAGCAGTCTGACAAGCATAGAGCTGCCGGAAGGGTTAACGAGCATAGGAGATGCTGCATTTTCGGGTTGCAGTCTGACAAGCATAGAGTTGCCGGAAGGTGTAACGAGCATAGGAGATTATGTATTTTCCAATTGGTGGAGTCTGACAATATACTGTAATTCTGGCTCTTACGCGCATGAATACGCTGTTGACAATGGTATCAGATACTATCTTATAGATCAGCATGAGAATGATTACATCACCACTGCTGATGAAATTACAGTTGGCGTCGGCAAAGAATATCTGGTAGTTGCGAACCTTTATCGGGACGGAATCCTGCAGTTCAGTGACGAGCCTGTTACCTGGAGTATTGATAATTATTTTACAGCCAGTGTAGAAACAAACACCAATTCGGGCGTGTATTCCGCAGTCATTAAAGGACAATGGCCGGGCGAAGCGAATGTATATGTCCGGACGCAAGATGGCATAATGTCTAAAATTCATGTCCATGTCGTGGAGCATACGGATCTTTCATCGGATAACCGGGAGACGACAGAGTTTTCGGATTCTGTTTCAGATCCTTCCGGAAGCAGCAATTACAGGGTAACAAAACACCAGAAATGGGAGCAGGATCATACGATCAAGTCGAAAGTGTCGATTGCGCCGTCTGTTGGAGTCGAGGGGAAAAACGTCACCGTCAAGTCCAGCGGTGAACTGATCGTGGAAGGCGAAGCAAACCTCATGGATATTACAGTGGAAGGCGGCGGAAAGGTCACTGTATTAAAGGGCGGCAGGCTTCGTGCGGGAACGATCACCGCGCAGGGTGGAATATTCTGGAATGGCGGCGGATGCGTTGAAGTACAGTCCGGCGCATATGTGATGGCTACTAATATCATTTTGAAAAATGACGCATACATGAATATGGATACAAACTCTCAGGTTGTTGTGACGGATACCTTCAAGATCGCAACTTCCGTATCAGACAGTCAGTTCAGGGGCGGCGATCTGTTTATCGGAAAGCATTTCATTCAGGAGGGCAACGAGAAGAATTTTGTCGCGTCGGATTCCCATCACACAATTTTTTATGAGGATACTGATCAGCCGATAGACTGCAAAAGTTCAAAATATCACTTTGGGTATATCTACGCTGCAAATGAAAAAGTCGGAAAGGAAATCAGCAAAAATGTTTCTGCCAGTAACATGAAGAGATGTTATTCCATATCCATGAAGGATAAAACAAAAATGCCATGGACCTATACTGTCTGGAAAACAACGTATGATCCGGCGGGGTATGTGGATGAGACAGAATGGCAGAAAGCCGTATTGGAAAGCTATAAAAAGATTGCCGGCTCAGGCGCATATCAGGTAAGCTGCTCAAGGCTTACAAATGCGCAGGCACAGGCGGTAAATAAACTGGCAGCTCTGTGGGTGGCTTCCCTGAAAATGCCCATATATGACGATCTGACAGATGTTGGATTTAAAGATTACAGCCTGCGGATCAGGCTGACGCTCAATGATAATAAAACACATAATGCAATGCTTACCTGCAGCGCATGGGGAATGGGAAGCTTTTCTAATTTTAATACAGTGTATCTGATCATTGACGGCGACACGGATAACAAATATACGGTGGGCTTTGGCGCATCCGGGAATATCAACAGCTTTGCCGAGCAGGCCGGAGAATATGTACGGGATAAGTTCTGGGATCAGTATATGTCCTATGTTACCGGCATTCATGATGAGGTGTTTGGAAAATCCATGACATGGGATATTTTCTCAAAATTCCTCACGAAAATGATATGCCAGAAATATGTTACCGATGGAGACAAAAGTATTCAGGATACCTATAACAGTGTATCTGGCACGATATCCAAATGGATAAAGATCATAGACGCTGGTGTAGAACTGAACGAAAAGTTTGATGATATAAGCAAAAAAACAAGTGCCCGGACGGCAGAATATCTAGCGCCGGATAAAGCGGGTGAAATAAATATTTCGGAATATGGCGCCGGTTCTTTCGATGAAGGGCAGCCGTTAGCTGTTACAGGACAACCGTCAGTTGCTGCGGCTCCTGTGGATATCAAAGATGAAAATCTGCTTGCTGCACTGAAAAAACAGCTTGGCACTTTATCAGACGGCAGTTTAAATCTGGCGAACGCACAAAATATCAGAAGTTTGGATCTGGCGAACTCCTACATACGCGATCTGAGCGGATTAGAGAATTTTCCCAGTCTGTCCGTACTGAATCTACAGAATAATGAGATTTCCGATATCGCGCCGTTGCGAGGGCTGACGCAGATTACCTGTTTGGATATCAGCGGCAATCAGATTGCCGATCTGACGCCGATCAGTGGTTTTAAGAATTTACAGTCGCTTTATATGCAGGCCAATCAGATTTCTGATCTGACGCCGATTGTTGGTCTGAATAATCTGCAGATCTTAAAAGCGTCTGACAATCTGATCCAGACCGTAGAAACTATTTCGACGTTGACAAATTTGAAGGTACTGCAGCTGTCAGGAAATGATTTGGCAAATGCGGCTTCCAGCTTCAATGTTTTTGGTCAGCTGGAATCATTAGAGCTTGCCGACTGTGGAATGGTTTCTGTGGATGGCCTTAATATGCCGTCGCTGAAAAGCCTTGACATCAGTCATAACAGCATTACCGCAATAGAGAATATTCAGGCAGAGAAACTGGAAGTGCTGTATGCCGGAAATAATGAACTGAAGCAGGCGGATGGATTGGCAAAATTGGCATCGCTTCTCGAACTGGATCTGCACGATAACAAACTGGAAGATCTGGGAGCATTGCGGGATCATGCGAATTTGCAAAGCCTGGATATCAGCGGAAATCGTGTGACAGATGCAGGACTTGATGGTTTGTCGGGTATGCAGTCAGTTGTATATTTAAATGTATCTGATAATCCGCTGTTTGGCTTCAAAGCGTTTTTAGAGCCTGTCAATTTATCGGAAATCAATGTTTCCAATACACAGCTGACAGATACTGAAAAAGAGATATTGGAAGAATGTGGTCTGACGGTAACGGATAACAGTACGCCGATTTCTATCTTTTCGGCATATTATATGCAGGATATGGAATTGAATGCCGGAGAAAAGGGTTTTAATCCGCTCATTACTTATCCATACGATGCGGATTTGAACGATGTGACCTATCAGTCCGGAGATGAAAATGTTGCTGCCGTCAATAAGCGTGGAGAAGTAAAAGGCCAAAATGCAGGAAAGACAGAAATTTCCGCAATTCTTCAGGAGGAAGTAATTGCAACATATTCTGTTACAGTAATATCGACTGATCAGCCTGCTGTGATCTATGGAGATGCTGATAATGATGGATCGGTGACGGCGCAGGATGCGCTGCTCTGCCTGAAGAATGTTGTAAAATTATATGATATGACTGCAGAGGAGTTTAAGAGAGCAGATGTGGATGCTGACAGACAGGTAACAGCACAGGATGCACTGTTTATTTTAAGGAAAGTTGTAAAACTGATTGAAAAATTTCCTGTGGAGTCAATGAGATAAAAAATAGCCTATACATCATATGCTTTTGGTGATTCTGTGTTTGTGTTTTATTAGAATTTTTTATGAAAAATTGAAGAAATATGGAGTGATGAGAATGCGACGGGAAAAAGGAATGCTGGCTGTAATAGCAGTTCTTATAATTTGTCTTTTTGCTATTGTAGGTGAGTATCCAAACAGAATGATTCCAGTGTATGCTGAAGAAAGTACTGCAGATGGTCTGAAATACCAAATCAATGACAATCTGGCAGTCGAAATTACAGGGTATTTTGGCGATGAAACGGATCTGATTATTCCGTCACAAATAGCGGGATATCCTGTGAAGAGTATCGGAAATAAAGCATTTAGCAGTTGTAACCTGATAAGTGTCACAATTCCGGACAGTGTAACGGACATTGGAATATATGCTTTCTTTGACTGTGGCAGTCTGACAAGTATTACCATTCCGGACAGCGTTACAAGCATTGAGGCTGCAACATTTTATGACTGTGCCAGCCTGAAAAATGTCAATATCCCTAACAGTGTTACACGCATTGAAGCCGCCGCTTTTTACGACTGCGGCAGTCTGACGGAAATCATTATTCCAGACAGCGTGACGAGTATAGGAGATGAAGCATTTCATGGCTGCTGGAAGGTAACTGAAATCATTATTCCGGATAGCGTAACGAGTATTGGAGGGGGAGCATTTGCTTATTGTGACAGTCTGAAAAGTGTTGTTATCCCGGACAGTGTGACGAACATCGGAGGAGGAGCATTTTACAGGGATTACGGCTTGATTATCTATTGTAATAAGAATTCCGCCGCATATGAATACGCGCAGGGAGAGCCCGGAATTCAGACAAAAGACCTGTCTGAAAAGCTAACACCGAGCGAAACCCCGATACCGAACGAAACTCCGATACCGAGCGAAACCCCGATACCGAGCGCAACTCCAACACCGAGCGAAACCCCGACACCGAGTGAAACCCCGATACCGAGTGAAACCCCGATACCGAACGAAACCCCGATACCGAACGAAACTCCAACACCGAGCGAAACCTTAGCGCCAAGTGAAACTCCCGACCCTGGAAAAACACCGGTTTCGAGCGAAACCCCGATGCCAAGTACCTTGCCGACACCGGATGTTACTCCAGATCCTATACCTACTGATAAACCGATACAGCAGCCTGATATGATTTATGGCGATGCCGATAATGATGGATTGGTGACGGCGCAGGATGCGCTGCTTTGCCTGAAAAATGTTGTAAAACTTTATGAGATGACGGCTGAGGAAAAAATCAGGACAGACGTAGACGCTGATAAGCAGATAACCGCACAGGACGCACTGTGTATTTTAAGGAAAGTTGTAAAACTAGTTGATCTATTTCCTGTAGAGAATCAGCAAGAATTGAAGTAATATTTCAAAATGAAATAATATAAGTCTGGAAATAGTTAGTGATAAGATGGTTTATGTGGGAGTTGGACGCGTCTGTTGCAAGGGCAGATTTATTTTATGAAAGAACTATAATGATAAAACGATAGGGAGAAATTTAGAGTATGAAAATGAAATATTTTGCGGCTTGTTTGGTTGGCGTTGTGTTATTCAGTATGGTGGGAATATTATCTGAAAGTACAATATTCTCCTCTTTAATGGAAGTATATGCCACTGCGCTTGATACTACAACGAAAACTGAAGTTGAACGTTATTCTTATGAGATTATTCCTTTGTTGCCTCCATTTAACGAGTATTTCTTTGTGAAAACAGATAATCCGGATCCAGAATCGTTTCGTTTCTTTGACAGGTCTTCTGTTTATAGTGAAGATGCTGCAATTGAGGCATGTGAGAATTCATTTGCGGATGTGAAATATGAAAATGAGGGATCGCTGCGGGTAAATGGAGGATATCTTTTTAAAAGCTTTTATACTGATGGCGGAGAAGTTTGCCTTCAAAAGAAGGCAAGCGGCGTATATTGGAGTGATAAGTGGGAAGATATGGACACAACATTTAATTTACAAGCCTTATGTGATGTTACAGACTATCTTATCAGCACATACGCTACAAAGTCAGATTTTTTCAGCAATATGGACGCCGTACAAAGCGGTTTTTCATCTGTGTGCCTTTACAGTGGATCAAATATACGCGGGAAAATTGTATATGACCCTGATAAATTCTGGCGAGTAGGCGTAAGTCCGCATGTTGACCAAACCTTTTATCTCTATAGTCCGTATGATCGTGAAGACAGCGAACGTCTTTTTGCATCGGCAATCTATCCTTTCCGATATGATTCTCTTGGTTTTCCAAGCATTATGGCAGAGGTAGCGCAGCGTTTGGACAGCTCATCTTCTTATAAATGGAATGATTCTTATCATTGGCTTATTGATGTGACATATGGTGATGAAACGCGAACATACGGCGGAGCAGGCAAGGGCAAAGGGCAGGGAATATCCGAGGACAAAATCAGCCGTTATTTTGCATTTGATGAACAAGAACAGCCAATTACATTGGAAAGTAGCCGACAACTTCTTGAAGAGTATGCGAAAGTGGAAATGTCCGATGATATTCCCGGTGATAACACATACACATGGGCAGATGTTTGCGAAACAGTTGGCAATGGCGCATGGATTTCCGTGTCAAATGCAAACCATGGATATGCTTACCTGTATAAAAAAGATGAAGACAATTGTTTCTATTTTGATGAATTTGATGACACAGGTGACAGCCTTTATTTGTACGGCAGTCTCGGATATTATTCTGATGCATGGGTTGATGGTCGCTATATTAATAACCATGAAATCTTTGTCCCCGGAGCAACCTTTGATGAGTATCCTGACAGTGACATTATATTGTTAAATGTGCTTATGCCGGTTTTTGAGTATGATGTTTCCTATAAGTATAATTATGAAACAGGATTGCATGAAAAGGTTTATAGTAATATTAAGATCAGCAAATCGAATAAGAATGTCAGATACTGGTATGATGAGAATGAAAAAATTTGGAAGGCTGCTGATAGTATCAATAATTATAATGATGTTGTTGATATGATAGAAAAGGGGCTGATCGATCAAAGATATTTGGATGTGCTGCAGTTGACATATGATGAGGTTATGGAAATTGGTGTTGACCGTAATACAAATATAGATCCAGATTGTGGTTATATTTATGACGGCTCTACAAAACCTGGTACATGGTTTGACAGAAGAGAAGTATATGCTGCGGATTTTACGGATCGTTTTACAGAGACGCAGATGCTTGCGGAAGAAAAAGGGCTGACATTTCGTCTTGAAGAGGGATGTTACGGAATGTGTGGCAATTCTATGTATTGGGTATACTTGAAAGAAAGCGGCACTCTGCTGATTACTGGCTCTGGTGAAATGCTGTGTGTAGGTGGAATACCATGGTTAGAATATTCCGATACGATATCGCAGATATTTATTGGAAATGGCGTTACTTCCATAAAAAGTGGAGCGTTCGATGAATGTCGGGCCATGCAGAGAATAGAGATTCCGGAATCAGTTACAGAAATAGGTGCAGGCGCTTTTTCATACTGTACATCGTTAAAAGAAATTCAGTTGCCGCCGGAACTTACCGTTATACCGGAACGTCTGCTGGAGGGAACCACATTACAAAAAATCGAGATTCCACCTTCTGTTACAGAAATCAAAAAGGATGCTTTTGCGTACTGTAGTTTCTTGATGGATATACGTATCCCGGCAGCGGTTAAAAAAATTGGTGCCGACGCATTTACGTATTGTAATCAGTTGAAGTATATAATATTTGAAGGTACCGCTGTACCTGATGCAGAAGACTTCGTTTCAGGCAAACTCTCTGATAAGTACGTCTATAATCTCAAAGTAATATATGTGCCTGATGAAGCATATAGTAGTTATCTGGAAAGCTGGAAAAGGCTCCCGGAAGGATTGCTTCGAAAGGTAAGTGATTTGATTTCTTATGGTGATCTTAATGATAATAGCGTTATAGAAGCATCAGATGCCTTGACGATACTAAAATATGTTGTAAAATTGGAAACTCCATCAGATCAGCAAAAAATGGCAGCCGATGTAAATGATAATGGTAGTATAGAAGCTGCTGACGCCCTGATGGTATTGAGGAAGGTTGTCAAGATTATCGATTATTTTCCAGCAGAGCAAAAATAAAATTGAAGTAAGAGTTATAACAGGGAGCACCCCGCCGCCGGCAGGGTGCTCCCCCTTTTGCCCTTTACGGGCAGATCATTTTCTTTTCGGCAATTACAATTGTTATTATTGTCCTTTACCACAAAATAATTTTAAATTTGCAAGGTATTTTTTTGTTGAAAAAATAGCATAATTATGCTATGATTATGTAAAACAAGGAGGGAATATTATGCCGCTTATCATGCCTATAAAAGATTTGCGCAATACAACAGAAATTTCTAATATCGCACATAAAGAACAGGAACCAATCTTTATTACCAAAAACGGATACAGCGACCTTGTGGTAATGAGTAGCGAGCTATACGACAAATTTGCAAGAATAAACCGCATTGATCAGGCAATCTTTGAATCCGAACAGGAAGTGGTAAACGGAGCAGAGGCGCTGGATGCAGAAACCGTTTTTGCAGAAATGGAGAAAAAGCATTTTGGATAAATACAAGGTCAGAATCTACCCGAAAGCAGTCCGTGAATTGGACAGCATTTATGAATATATCGCAAAGGAGAAACAGGCGCCCGAAAATGCGAAAGGCCAGACTGACAGGATCAAAAAAGCGATCCTGAATTTAAATGTTTTTCCACAGTCCCATCAGGAACGCACGGAGGGAAGATATGCCGGAAAAGGTTACAGACAACTGATCGTCGATAACTATATCGTCATTTTTAAAATTGATGAAACAAACAAAAGCGTCTATATTGTAACGATACAATATCAGGGAAGAAATCTATAGGTCAGGAACTGATATCATACAGGGAGCACCCGCCGCCGGCAGGGTGCTCCCCTTTTGCCCCTTTACGGGCAGATCATTTTATTTTCGGCAATTACAATTGTTATTATTGTCCTTCACCACTGTAGTGTCAAAGGCCGGGTTGAAAGCGTAATAGTTCTTGCTGTCCAGATTCTCCTGCACGATGCGCAGGGATTCGCCGAACCGCTGGAAGTGTACAATTTCGCGCTCCCGCAGGAAACGGATAGGGTCGCATACCTCAGGATCATTTACCAGCCGCAGGATATTGTCATAGGTGCTGCGGGCCTTCTGCTCCGCCGCCATATCCTCGAACAGGTCGGTGATGGGATCGCCCTTCACCTGGAAGTAGTTGGCTGTAAACGCCTGACCGCCCGCGCTCTGAGGCCATACGCCAAGAGTGTGGTCCACATAGTATTTGTCAAAGCCGGAGGCTTTCAGTTCTTCGATAGACAGATTTCTTGTCAGCTGATGGACGATAGCGCAGACGATCTCCATGTGCGCCAGCTCCTCGGTGCCGATGTCGGTAAGCACGCCAGCCACCTGTCTGTATGGCATAGAGTAACGCTGGGAGAGATAACGCATAGACGCGCTCAGTTCTCCGTCGGGGCCGCCGAACTGTGAGATGATCACCATAGCTATTTTCGGGTTGGTCTGTGTGATATTTACCGGATATTCCAAACGTCTTTCATAAGTCCACATAAATTAACATTCACCTCCTGCCTGCCAGGGCCACGGATCTTTTACCCATTCCCATGTCTCGCAATTATTCATATTGGCGGTATCAATGGTGAGCGGGCCGTAGGCTTCCGCGTATTCTTTCAGCGCCTTATTGCGCAGTTTGCTGTAGTGACGGAAATAAGCCAGGGCTTCTTCGTCATCGGGATGGGTGTCAAGGAACAGATTTGCCTCTATAACGGCAAAGCTGACCATATCTACATAATGAAGCATCTGAGCCTGTGATTGTTTCATGAGCGTCTACCTCCTCTGCATCCCAAAAACGGTTTATCAAGTTCCATAAAGATCGTTCCCTGACAAAGAGCCTGATCGGGCTCGTAAATTGCCTGCCATGTCTGCCAGGGCACGTATGCCATGGCCAGCGGAAAACCGCAGAGGGGATCCTTGGTCTGACAGCAGTCTGAGGAGTTCTGGCGATAGTGCATACCGCCATTCTGTCCGCTGCGTGACGATGCGTAATTCATGCTGCCGTAAGCCTGATTCCGGTTTGCAGAGCAGCGCCCGCAGGATTCGCGTGTATAAGAAGATGCAGATGCGCCCCGCTGCTGGTAAGCAGGAGTAGAGCGCATATTTTTGCATCCGGTTTGATTACAATCTGACATAAAATGAATCCTTTCTGAATATAATTTATTCTTTTTATCAGTTTATGTAGAAAGAAAAGAATGGTGAAAGCAGGAATTTTAAGCGCGCTCCGGGGAGCATGTCCCCGATGGCAGGAGGCAGCGGGGGAAAGGAAAAATTTGTTTTTATTGTGAACAGGTTGTTTTTAAGGGAGAAGATATGGTAGAATACCTTTGAATCTTATAAATAAAGAATATTTCTCACAGAAACACAGTTCCATAAAAAGGAATGATGGATATGAATATTTGGCAGAGAGCCCGGCGCAGATTTGAAAAAGTGATCGGCGCACTGCCGGAAGGCTTTGTAAAATTTTCAGATAAAATGGCGGGAATGGGAGCCCGCAATCTTGCCGCCATTGGGATCATGCTCTTTGGAGTAGGCGTGATCCTCTATGCGGTGGTGATCCCATTCTATATCAAGCACCAGAATGAGAAGATGGTAGAGCTGGCAAGAGAAGCGATCGCCGATTTTACATCAGGTGATGGGAACGGACTGCAGCTTGGCGACGGAGAGGAAAACGGTTACGAGGGAACGGCACTGACGGAGGAAGAATTCAACGCGCTGGATCCGGATGAACAGGCAAGGATCCGCGCTCAGATCGAAAAGGAACGGACAAAGCGGCTCACCCTGAACGGCGAAAAGATCATCGGTATTCTCAATATTGAGCGGCTGGGGCTGGAGTATGCCATTGTGGAAGGAACCAAGAGAGAGAATATCAAGGTGGCGGTAGGACATATCGAGTCTACCGCGCCGATCGGCGGAGACGGAAACTGTGTGCTTGCCGGTCACAGAGGCGGATATTACGGCGAATTTTTCAAAAACATCAATAAGCTCGAGGCGGGAGATCTGATTGTGGTTACAGGCCTTGAGGGGGAATACACTTATTCCGTTTATGAGCAGAAGACTGTGGGGCCAAAGGACTGGTCTGTCACCGAAATGGTAGTGGGAGAGAAGACGCTGACGCTGCTCTCCTGTGAAGACAGCGGAACCCGGAGACTTGCGGTGAAGGCCCGGATGGTGGAGATCCAGAAGGATGAAAAAGGAAATGAAACGGTCACAGTGGTTAAATCAACAGCCACGCCGCCGCCAACGCCAACGCCGGAGCCTACGCCAACGCCGGAGCCCACACCCACGCCGGAGCCCACCCGGCCGCCTGTGTCGCCTATTCAGGATGTGATCATTGTCAACGATTATTTTGGAGAGGTAGTTTACACCGGAAAGACGGATATGCAGGGTAATTGGAATGCGTCTCTTCCCAACGGCACTTACACGGTAACATTGCGAAATGAGCTTGGAGAGGAAGAGGTTTCCCAGCTGATCGTGGGAGATGGCATTACCAGTCTGGTGTCAGACATTATCGTCAACAACGCGGACGGGGAGACAATTTATGTAGGCAGGACCAATGAAGACGGCAGCTACAGTATTCCTACAGATAACTGGCCTGTCGGCTATTACACTGTGCGGTTCACCAATGTGTTTGGAAAGGTGACGGAACAGCAGGTCTACATTCCCCAGCGCAGAACGGATACCCAGTCTGCGCCGGCGCGGTAAAATGCACAATGAAAAATCACAAAGATTGTCTAAAATGCAAGGCAGAAAATACTTGCAAACAGGGTGCGGCCGTGGTATTATATGGTTGATATATTATAGTTGGATTATTGCAGGTGACTGACCGTTGCAATAATCATAAAAATAATAAAAAGGAGTATTGATGATTATGAGAATGACAAAGAAAATCTTGTCTATCGCGGCGGCAGCGTCTCTGGCAGTTGCAATGGTTCCGGCAAATCTGGCATTTGCGGCGCCTACTGCCATCGTTACATACGATTTTGAGAACGGCACAGCCGGCATGAGTGATTCCGGTCTGGGCGGTCCTGCTCCCACAGTAGTACAGGATGCAACGAGAGGCAATGTACTGCAGCTGAACGGCGGTACAGGTTCCGAGTATCAATCCCGGGCTCAGGACAGCAGCCTGAGTGAGAACAGTACAAAGATTGTTCCCGGTACTCCCAGTAGCCTGAAGCTGGATACCAACCCCTATGCAGGCAAGAGCGCGACAGGCGGCGGCACCATTTCCGTATGGGTAAAGGCTCCCGCAGCTGCGGCTGAGGCAGGCGCAGGTATTCTTGGTTTTGTATCCAGCCATAAAGACGGTCTCCAGCATCCCGATGCGATCCTGAATCTGAACAATAATGATGAAGTGATCAGCGGTGATTACTGCTATGGTATCGGCGTAGGTTCTTACGACTTTGCGCTGATGAAGGGCGTAATGCTTTACTTCGGCGGTATGCTGAGAGATACCATGTGGCTTGCAGATGAAGGTATGGCATTCTACAACAATGCTGATCAGTGGGTACACATGATCGTTACTGTTGGCAATAATGTAGCCGACAACAAAGTATACATCAATGGCGCGCTGCAGGCTGAACTGATGGCTCAGCAGCTGGAAGAGAACGGTATCGGCAAGCGTTTCAATCACGGTGAGCTTGACAACAGTGCCAAGGAAAACACAATGGAGCCCACTATCATGGATATCCTGACAGCAGCGGATACCACTGCTTACATTGGTTATAACGGCGCAATGGCAGCGGCTGAAGGTGTTTGCATCGATGACCTGACCTATTATGACGGCGTTGCATCCGCAGCAGACGTAATGGCTATCTACCAGGCTGCTTCCGCTGGCGGACAGGGCGGTACTCAGGCTGGCGCACAGGGTGGCGCACAGGGCGGCAATCAGGCTGGCGCACAGGATGGCACTCAGGGTGGTGCACAGGGCGGCACTCAGGGTGGCACACAGAGCAGTACTCAGTCTGGCAATAAGACCAGCACCACCAACAAGTCCAACAGCACAGCAAAGACCAATACACAGAACCTTCCTCAGACAGGTGTTGTTTCTACCGGCGTTCTGGTAGCATGCGGCGCAGCTGCAGTAGCAGGCGGCGCGATCCTGTTTAAGAAGAAAGAAAACGAGAACGAGAACGAATGATCTGACTGATCTCGGTGTATAGTAAAGAAACATGACAGAGGATGTCTCACGGGCCGGATGCCCATGAGACATCCTCTTTTTTTAGAATCCCTTTCTTTTTTCTTGATTTTATAGGGTGCAAAGGCTATACTATAAGCAGTACCGGAGGCATTGGTATTGGAGGTGTTTTATGAGGAATGACAGCAGAAATGTACGGGACAAGCAGTTATTTACAGTGAAGGAGGGCTCGCCGCTCCCAATCGGTGTCAGCCGGATTGACGGGGGCGTGAATTTTTCAGTGGATGTGCCGGAAGGCAATACATGCAGACTTCTGATCTATCAGAAAGGACAGCAGACTCCTTGCTGTGCGGTCTCCATGAAGGAAGGACACCGACTGGGAGAAGTCTGTGCAATAGCGCTGACAGGCTTTGACTTCCACGATTATGAATATAATTATGAAATCAATGGGAAGGTGTGCGCAGACCCTTACGCCAAACGGCTGGTGGGACGGGAACAATTCGGAAAATATATGCCGGATGGGCCTGAGAAGGGAAATGTGAGATGTTCCTTTATTTTTGACGATTATGACTGGGAGGCGGATGCGCCGCCTCAGATACCTCTCCACGAGGTGATCGCCTATAAGCTCCATGTGCGGGGATTTACAAAGCACAGTTCCTCCAAGGTGAAGCATAAAGGCACTTTTTTGGGTATGATAGAAAAGATCCCTTATTTGTCTGAGCTGGGGGTCAATCAGATTGAGCTGATGCCTGCTTATGAGTTTGACGAGATTACAACGCTGGACGATTCTTTTTTGGGAACAGGACGGCGGATGAATTACTGGGGTTATGGGCCGGGACTTTTCTTTGCGCCGAAGGCTTCTTACGCCGCCGGACCGGATCCGGCCAGAGAATTTAAGGATCTGGTGAAAGCCTGTCATAAGGCCGGTATTGAAGTGATCATGGAATTTTATTTTCCCGCTGGTACAAGAGGCTTTATGGCATTGGACTGTATCCGTTTCTGGGCTATGGAATATCATGTGGACGGTTTTCATCTGAACGCAGAGGCAGTGCCGATGGATGCCCTGATCACGGATCCGATCTTATCCGGGCTGAAATATTATGCGGGTTCCTTTGATGTGCCTGCAGGTGAAAAGAGAAAAAAGCGACTGGCAATTTATCAGGAGGGATTCCTGCAGACCGCCCGCAGACTGCTGAAGAGTGACGAGGATCAGCTTCGAGGCTTTGTCTATCACATCTCGGAGCAGCCGGAACAAACCGGAATTATCAATTATGTTGCCGGACATAACGGCTTTACCCTGTTGGATCTGGTCTCTTACGATCAGAAGCATAACGAGGCAAACGGCGAGGACAACCGTGACGGGATCAATTATAATTTCAGCTGGAACTGCGGCGAAGAGGGGCCTACCAGAAAGAAAAAGATTATGGCACTCAGAAAGCGTCAGATGAAAAATGCGCTGGCTATGCTTTATCTGTCCCAGGGAATCCCGATGCTGTTGGCGGGAGATGAGATGGGAAATTCTCAGAACGGCAATAACAACGCCTATTGTCTGGATAATGAGATCTCATGGATCGAGTGGAACCGTCCGGCATATCAGGAGATTCGGGAATATACGAAAAAGCTGATCGCCATCAGGCGCGGTCATGAGATCTTACACCGACCGGAGAAGCTGCGGATGATGGACGTGAGCGGCTGTGGGTTCCCTGATCTGTCTTTTCATGGCAGCAAAGCATGGTATGCGGAAATGGATAATTATAACCGGCATATCGGGATCATGTACTGTGACGGGAAAAAGGCGGAAAAAGGCGGAATTTGCTGTGATTTTCTTTACATTGCCTACAATCTTCACTGGGTGGTACATTCCTTTGCGCTTCCCAACCTTCCCAGGGATATGGAATGGTGCGTACTGTTAGATACGGGAGCGGAGGAATCGGATAATGTAATTTCAGCAGAGAAGGCGAAAGTGCTGGAGGATCAGCGGGAGCTGATTGTGCAGGGCAGAACGGTCGTACTGCTGTGCGGGAGGAAAATAATGTGAACTTGAAGACAAATACGTGGGGGTTAAACTCGTTTCAGCTGAAGATCATCGCCATCATTTCCATGTTGATCGATCATATCGGCTATGTGTTCTATATTCAGCTGGGAGAATTTTATCCGCTTTTCAGACTGATCGGACGGCTTGCTTTTCCCATTTTTGCTTTTATGGTTGTAGAAGCATTTGTCTATACCCACAGCAAGGCAAATTATGCCATACGGCTGGCGGTATTCGCGCTGATCAGTGAACCTGTTTTTGACAAAGCTTTTTTCGGCAGCTGGATATCAAATGCCGAAAGCAATGTGTTTTTTACATTGCTGATCAGTTTTCTCATGCTCTGTCTTGTGGATCGGGCGCTTTACGGCGATTTTGGCAGCAGATCCATACCGGATTGGGTGAGGGGGCTTCTGGCAGCTGCCGTGGTGTTGGCGGCCTGTATCATTTCCAATGTTATGAAGGTTGATTACGCGGTCAAAGGTGTGTTGCTGGTGCTGGTGTTTTACTGCTTCCGGGATGACCGGAGAGCAGCTATGATTGGACTTTGCGCGGTTTTCCTCCTTGTAGACCGGCTGATCAGGCTGCCTGCTGTTTGGCAGGGAGTATCTACATGGGGGATGCTCTTTCAGTATCAGATGACAGACGGCGCGGTGCTTGCATTTATGCCGCTGAGCCTGTATAATGGGCAGAAGGGAAGAGGATTGAAATGGTTCTTTTATCTCTTTTATCCCGCCCACCTGATTCTGCTTTTTTTGTTGAAAAGCAGATTATAAATCATAAGTAACTGGAGACTAATTGGAGGAAAATCATGTTTAACGATCAGAAAATTTTATTTAGCGGCATGCAGGCCACAGGGACATTGACTTTGGGAAATTATGCGGGAGCGCTGAAAAACTGGGTGACTTTGAGTGACGAATATCAGTGCTTTTACAGTGTGGTAGATCTTCATTCTATTACGATTCGCCGTGACCCGGCGGATCTGCGTAAGCGTGCCAGAGACCTGCTGATCCTGTATATCGCCGCCGGTCTGGATCCGGAAAAGAATTGTATTTATTATCAGTCTCATGTTTCCGGCCATGCTGAGCTGGCGTGGATCTTAAACTGCTTTACCTATATGGGCGAATTGAACAGAATGACGCAGTTCAAAGACAAAAGCCGCAAGCACGCGGATAATATCAATGCCGGGCTGTTTACCTATCCGGTCCTCATGGCGGCGGATATCCTGCTCTATCAGGCGGATGTGGTTCCCGTGGGATTGGACCAGATGCAGCATCTGGAGCTTACAAGGGATGTTGCCCAGCGTTTTAATAATATTTACGGGGACGTATTTACCGTCCCGGAGCCTTACGTAGGGAAAACGGGAGCCAGCATCAAATCTCTGCAGGATCCTTCAAAGAAAATGTCAAAATCCGACGAAAATCCCAACGCCAGCATTTATCTGATGGACGATCCGGATACGATCATCCGCAAGTGTAAACGTGCTGTGACAGATTCAGGCAGCGAAATCCTTTATCGGGATGAAAAGCCGGGGATCAAGAATCTCATTGACATTTACTGTGCCATGACTGGCAAGAAGCCGGAGGAAACGGAGAAGGAGTTTGACGGCAAAGGCTATGGCGAATTTAAGGCGGCGGTAGGCGAGGTGGTCGTGGATCAGCTCCGTCCGGTGCAGCAGCGGTTTGAGGAGCTTTCCAAAAATAAGGATTATATCAACCGGATCATCAAAGAAAACAGCGAAAAGGCAAACTATTATGCGTCAAAAACGCTCCGTAAGGTACAGCGAAAGGTCGGCTTCCCCGACAGGGGCTGAGTTAGAAAAGGGGGTTTATCATGAGCAGGTATGTTATGTATGTGGGGACATATACCCATGGCACAAGCGTCGGCATCCATATTTATGATATGAATGTGGAGAAGGGAACGCTTGCGGAGCGCAAAGTGGTGCCGATAAATAACGCTTCTTATATGGTGCAGTCCCATAATAAAAAGTTTCTGTATTCGATCTGTGACGAGGGTGTGGAAGCTTTCCGCATCCTGCCGGACGGCGATCTGGAATTTGTGAATCAGGCAGGAATACGGGGGATGCGAGGTTGCCATCTTTCCACGGATTCCAAAGACAGGTTTTTGTTTGTGGCAGGTTATCATGACGGTAAAGTGACGGTGCTTCGCCTCAACAGCGACGGTTCCATCGGAGAGATCTGCGACGGCATTTTCCATAAAGGCATGGGCAGCGTTGCCGAGCGGAATTTCCGGCCCCACGTCAACGGCGTGGTGCCTACTCCCGATGATAAATATCTGTGCGCCATCGATATTGGCGTTGACCATGTAAAAATTTATTCGTTGGATCAGGCCACCGGAAAGCTCCGTCTGGTAGATATCCTGCACTGCCCGCTGGAGTCTGCGCCCCGCAGGATGCTGTTCAGCGCGGACGGACGTTTTGCCTATGTGATCTGTGAATTAAAGAATTATATTCTGGAATATGAGTATGACGGTTCTTCTAAGACGCCGCAGTTTGAGCGGATTGATAAGATCAGTACCGTGGACGACAAGACGGTGACAAGCAGCGCCGCCTCCGGCATGAAACTTTCCGCCGACGGGAAATATCTGTATTGCTCCAACGCGGGAGAGAACAGCATCGGAATTTTCCGGGTGAATCAAGATACCGGTGTGCTGGAAAAGATCTGCGTCCTGCCTGTCAGCGGCGATTATCCCAAGGATATCGACGTATTTCCGGACAATAAACATGTGCTGGCGTTGAATCATGAATCCAACTCCATTACGACCTTTACGGTGGATTATGAAAAGGGGACCATTGCCATGAACGCTGCGCCGATCTACATTGAGACGCCCAACTGCTCACTGGTAGTGGAACTGGCAGAATGAATAAGGGAAGAATTTACAGATTCATGAAATTTACGGATTCATGATCGGATAAAGGATAAGAAAAGAGACTGCAGCGGGAGATTGCTGTAGTCTCTTTTGTTGTTTTCATGATAAGGAATGGGGCAGTGAATCTGCAGATCCGAAGCAGCTTTCTATTTTATCCATTCTTGAGGTCATGGAGGACAGAAGACCGTCCAGTACCGTAAGCGCGGTCATACATTCCACCACCACAACCGCTCTCGGAACAATAATGGGATCGTGACGTCCGTGAATGGAAATCTCCACATTGCTGCCGGCGCGGTCAATGGTGTTCTGAGGCGCTGAAATAGAAGGCGTGGGCTTGATGTGGGCCCGCAGGATGATATCGCTGCCGTCGCTGATACCGCCGTAGATGCCACCGCCGTGATTGCTCTTTTTGGATAAAACACCGTTTTCATAATACATGGCGTCATTGTTCTCGGAACCGTGCAGGGTCGTGACAGCCACGCCGTCTCCGATCTCCACGGCTTTTACCGCTCCGATGGACATGACCGCCTTTGCCAGGTTGGCGTCCAGCTTGTCAAAACAGGGATCGCCCACGCCTGCGGGAAGATTTTTGACGATACATTCCACGACGCCGCCTGTGGAATCTTTGTTTGCCATACATTGGGTGACAAGTGCCTCCGCCTCCTTCGCGGCCTCTGCATCCGGCATATAGAAGGGGTTGCCGGCACAGGCGTCCAGATGAAAGCGTTCCGGCGACACCTGAATGTTGCCAATGGATTTGGTGTAAGCCGTGACGGTTACCCCAAGCCGTTCAAGAATCTTGCAGGCAACGGCTCCGGCGGCGACTCTGCCGATGGTTTCCCTTCCGGAAGAACGCCCGCCGCCCCGGTAATCCCGGAAGCCGTACTTCTGGTCAAAGGTGTAATCTGCGTGGCCGGGGCGGTACACTTCCGCGATATTGCCGTAATCCCGGGAACGCTGATCGGTGTTTGGCACCATCAGAGATAAGGGCATGCCCGTGGTTTTGCCCTGAAAAGTGCCGGACAGGATCTGTACGCTGTCGCTTTCGCCGCGCTGAGTGGTGAATTTTGACTGGCCGGGTCTGCGCCGGTCCAGATATTTCTGTATATCTTCCTCACAGAGGGGAAGCCCCGCCGGGCAGCCGTCTATCACCACGCCGATTGCCCTGCCGTGGGATTCGCCCCATGTGGTGATCTGGAAAATCGAACCAAATGTTGAACCTGACATATCCTACTTCCTTTCTGCCCGCTTTTGGCGGAATCTGTAAAATCTTATGTGCCTATTATACAGAATCCGGGAATCTCTGACAAGAGAGAAAAAAGAATTGCTTTTTGATACAGGATTCATTATAATAAATTTCTGAATAAGATGTTTGTGAAGAGAGGCTTTTATGTACCAATTATTGAAAAAGGACGGACGTGCCAAACGAGGGGTATTTCACACGGTACACGGTGATATTCAGACGCCGGTGTTCATGAATGTGGGAACGGCCGCCGCCATCAAGGGCGCGGTTGCCACTACGGATCTAAAAGAGATCGGCACGCAGGTGGAGCTGTCCAATACCTATCATCTCCATGTAAGGCCGGGAGATCAGATCGTGAAGCAGATGGGCGGTCTTCATAAATTTATGAACTGGGACAGGCCGATCCTGACAGACAGCGGCGGCTTTCAGGTGTTTTCCCTTGCAGGGCTGCGCCGGATCAGGGAGGAGGGCGTATATTTCAATTCCCATATTGACGGGCGCAGGATCTTTATGGGCCCGGAGGAAAGTATGCAGATACAGTCCAATCTGGCTTCCACCATTGCCATGGCTTTTGATGAATGTCCCCCACATCCGGCCGAAAGGGAATATATGCAGGATTCCGTTGACCGCACTACCAGATGGCTGGTACGGTGCAAAAACGAGCTGCGGCGGTTAAACGGGCTGGAGGACACCATCAATCCGAAACAGATGCTTTTTGGCATCAATCAGGGCGGCACCTTTGCGGACATCCGGATCGAACATGCAAAACGGATCAGCGAGCTGGAGCTGGACGGTTATGCGGTAGGCGGTCTGGCGGTAGGGGAGAGCCATGAGGAGATGTACCATATTCTGGATGAAACCCTTCCATGGCTGCCGGAGGCAAAGCCTGCTTATCTCATGGGCGTGGGAACCCCGGCCAATATTTTGGAGAGCGTGGATCGGGGCGTGGATTTTTTTGACTGCGTTTATCCATCCAGAAACGGACGGCACGGGCATGTGTACACCAATCATGGAAAGCTGAATCTGTTCAATCAGAAATATGAGACCGACGCCCTGCCCATTGAGGAGGGCTGCGGCTGTCCGGCGTGCAGGAATTACAGCAGGGCCTACATCCGGCATCTTCTGAAGGCAAAGGAAATGCTGGGTATGCGTCTCTGTGTGCTTCACAATCTGTATTTTTACAATACAATGATGGCGGAGATCCGAGAAGCCATCGAACAGGGCAGCTATCAGTCCTATAAACGGCGGAAGCTGCAGGCGGTATCAGGAGAAGAATAAGGAGCGGTCCGCCTCTGTGATCCAAAATCCCGGGACAGAATGAAAAAGAATCGGAATTTGGGGTTGCCTTTCTTGGAAATATTGTGTATAGTGTTAAATATTGGAAAACATGTTATCTCAGGATAAAGAAATTGGAGGGACAGTCTATGTTCAATTACGCAATGGCCATTGCGGGACAAACCACTCAGGGCGCCACCGGAATGAGCATTATGATGCTGATCGCCTATATTGTTATTTTTGGAGGATTTATCTATCTGGTGATGATCCGGCCCCAGAAAAAGGAGCAGAAGCGGTTAAATGCCATGCTGGATGCAATGGAGTGCGGTGATACCATCCTCACAAGCAGCGGCTTTTATGGAACTGTGATCGACATTACGGACGATACGGTGATCGTTGAGTTTGGCAGCAACAAAAACTGCCGGATTCCCATGCAGAAGAGTGCCATCGTGCAGGTGGAAAAGGACGAAGAATAACAGAACGGGTGTAAAAGGGGATTTTACAACAGGCGGAATGGGGATTTGCCTGATTTTGTAAAGTCTCCTTTTTTGCCTATTTGTTGTTGAAATATAGAGGAAAAAGAGATATAATACAGGATAAAGTTTTGGGCAGACAATGTAATCTGCATGCGGTATGGAGGGATAATATGGAATTTCAGGTAGCAGTCATTTCAGGCGACGGCATCGGACCGGAGATCGTCAGAGAGGCCAGAAAGGTGCTGGATCAGGTCGGCAGGGTTTTTGGCCATACATTTCATTATGAGGAGCTTTTGATGGGCGGCGCGTCCATCGATGTGCATGGGATCCCCCTGACGGATGAGACGGTGGCAAAGGCAAAGGCCGCGGACGCAGTGCTGATGGGCTCTATCGGAGGAGATACCACCACCTCCCCATGGTATCAGCTGCCGCCGGACCGGCGGCCGGAAGCGGGACTGTTAAAGATCAGAAAGGAATTGAAACTGTTTGCAAACGTGCGCCCCGCGTATTTATATGCAGAATTAAAGAATGCCTGTCCTCTTCGGGAGGAGATCATCGGAGAGGGATTTGATATGGTGATCATGCGCGAGCTTACAGGCGGACTGTATTTTGGCGCCCGCAGTACCGGAGAAGAAAACGGTATGCTGGTGGCAAGAGACTCTCTGGTTTACAGTGAGGAGGAGATCCGCCGCATTGCGATCCGTGCGTTTGATATCGCAAGAAAGCGCAGAAACAAAGTGACCAGCGTGGATAAGGCAAACGTGCTGGATTCTTCCCGCCTTTGGAGAAAGGTGGTGGAAGAGGTGGCAGCGGATTATCCCGATGTGAAGCTGGAGCACATGCTGGTAGATAACTGCGCCATGCAGCTTGTGAAGGATCCGGGACAGTTTGACGTGATCCTGACAGAGAATATGTTCGGAGATATTTTGTCCGATGAGGCAAGTATGGTGACAGGCTCCATCGGTATGCTGTCCTCGGCAAGCCTGAACGAGACCAGGTTCGGCCTTTATGAACCCAGCCACGGAAGTGCGCCGGATATTGCGGGACAGGATCTCGCAAACCCCATCGCCACCATTTTGTCGGCAGCCATGATGCTGCGCTACTCCTTTGATCTGGATAAGGAAGCGGACAGCGTGGAAGCTGCGGTAAAGCAGGTTCTTGCGGATGGTTACCGTACAGGCGACATATACTCGGAGGGCTGTATAAAGGTAGGAACCGTTCAGATGGGCGACGAGATTGCCAGACGCATCTGTCGATAAAGGGATATCAGAAAGGAAGGATAACAGTATGAAAAGTGACGCTGTGAAAAAGGGGATGCAGCAGGCGCCCCATAGATCGTTGTTTAATGCGCTTGGTCTGACGAAGGAAGAAATGGATCGGCCGCTGGTAGGGATCGTCAGCTCTTACAATGAGATCGTTCCCGGCCACATGAATCTGGATAAGATCGTGGAGGCCGTGAAGCTGGGCGTTGCCATGGCAGGAGGAACCCCCATCGTCTTTCCGGCTATCGCAGTCTGCGACGGCATTGCCATGGGACACATTGGCATGAAGTATTCTCTGGTGACAAGAGATCTCATTGCGGATTCCACAGAAGCCATGGCGCTGGCACATCAGTTTGACGCGCTGGTGATGGTGCCTAACTGTGATAAGAATGTACCGGGCCTTTTGATGGCGGCAGCCAGGATCAATGTGCCTACGATTTTTGTCAGCGGCGGCCCGATGCTGGCCGGTCACGTAAACGGCGGCAAGACCAGTCTTTCCAGTATGTTTGAGGCGGTAGGCGCCTGTGCTGCGGGAAAGATTTCCGAGGAAGAACTGACTGAGTTTGAAAATAAGACCTGCCCTACATGCGGTTCCTGCTCCGGCATGTACACTGCAAACAGTATGAATTGCCTGACTGAGGCGCTTGGCATGAGCTTAAAGGGGAACGGCACCATTCCCGCGGTTTATTCCGCAAGGATCCGTCTGGCAAAACAGGCGGGTATGCAGGTTATGGAGCTGTACAGAAAAAATATCCGTCCCCGGGATATCATGACGGAGGAGGCCATCAAAAATGCCCTCACTGTGGATATGGCGCTGGGCTGCTCTACAAACAGTATGCTCCATCTCCCGGCGATCGCCCATGAAGTGGGAATGACGCTGAATCCTGAACTTGCCAACGAGATCAGCAGCAGGACGCCGAATCTGTGCCATCTGGCTCCGGCTGGCCATACATATATAGAAGAGCTGAATGAGGCCGGCGGCGTTTACGCGGTGATGAATGAGCTGAATAAGAAGAATCTTTTAAATACAGAGTGTATGACGGTCACCGGTAAGACGGTGGGAGAGAACATTCAGGGCTGCGTCAACACCAACCCGGATGTGATCCGCCCCATTGACAATCCTTACAGCGAGACTGGCGGCATTGCCGTGCTGAAAGGAAATATCGCGCCGGATACCGCTGTGGTAAAACGCTCTGCAGTGGTGGAGGAAATGATGGTGCATGAAGGCCCCGCAAGGGTTTTTGACTGCGAGGAGGACGCGATCGACGCCATCAAAGGCGGCAGGATCGTGGCTGGCGACGTTGTGGTCATCCGCTATGAAGGTCCGAAGGGCGGGCCCGGAATGAGAGAAATGCTCAATCCCACTTCCGCCATTGCAGGAATGGGTCTCGGCAGCAGCGTGGCGCTGATCACAGACGGAAGATTCAGCGGCGCGTCCAGAGGCGCATCTATCGGCCATGTCTCCCCGGAAGCGGCTGTGGGCGGCCCCATTGCGCTGATCAAAGAGGGTGATATCATCCGCATCAATATTCCGGAGAATACCCTTGATGTACTCGTCTCCGATGAGGAGCTGGCAAAGCGCAGAGAGAACTGGAAACCCAGACAGCCCAAGGTCACCACAGGCTATCTTGCCCGTTATGAAAAAATGGTTACCTCCGGCAACCGGGGCGCGATTCTGGAATTAAAATGATTGATATGACGATACAGCAGATTGGAGGAGCTTTATGCAGCTGAACGGATCAGAGATCGTTATCGCCTGTCTGAAGGAACAGGGAGTGGACACGGTATTCGGCTACCCCGGCGGTGCGATTTTGAATATTTATGATGAGCTTTACAAACACAGTCATGAGATCAGACATGTGCTGACCTCCCATGAGCAGGGCGCGGCCCATGCGGCCGACGGGTATGCCCGCGCGACAGGCAAGGTGGGCGTCTGCATGGCCACATCCGGCCCCGGCGCGACCAATCTTGTCACCGGCATCGCCACTGCGTACATGGATTCTGTGCCTGTGGTAGCCATCACTGCCAATGTAGGAAAAGCGCTTCTCGGAAAGGATTCCTTTCAGGAAGTGGATATTGCGGGGATTGTGACGCCGATCACCAAATACAGCTTTATCGTAAAAGATGTGGAGGATATCGCGCCGACCCTTCGCAGGGCGTTTTCCATAGCCCAAAAGGATCGTCCCGGCCCTGTTCTTGTAGATATCACGAAGGACGCTACCGCCAATGTGACAGAGTACCAGCCGGTAACGCCGGAAAAGATTCGCTTTCGGACAGATACCATTGTGGAGGAGGATCTGCAGAAAGCGGTAGAGCTGATCAACCACGCCAAGCGTCCCTATATTTTTGTGGGCGGCGGCGCGGTCATCTCCAACGCATGGAAGGAAGTACGGGAGTTTGTAGGAAAGGTTCACGCCCCTGTCGCCGATACCCTGATGGGCAAGGGCGTCTTTGACGGAACCGATCCCCTTTACACAGGCATGCTTGGCATGCACGGAACCAAAACCTCCAATTTCGGGGTGACAGAAAGCGATCTTTTGATCGTACTGGGTTCCAGATTCAGCGACCGGGTGATCGGCAATGCGAAGAAATTTGCCAGAAATGCAAAGATCATTCATATTGATATCGACCCTGCGGAGATCAACAAAAACATACATGCGCACCTGCGCCTGATCGGCGACATCAAGGATGTATTAAAGAGGATAAACCCGCTTTTGGAGAACCACTCCCATGAGGAATGGCTTGCCCATATCGCAAAGCTGCAGAAGACCTATCCTTTGCGGTATAATCCTGAAGGGCTTACGGGGCCTTATATCATAGAGCAGATCTATGAGGCTACCGGCGGCGATGCCATTATCACCACGGAGGTTGGTCAGCATCAGATGTGGGCCGCTCAATATTTCAAATACAGTATGCCCCGTATGCTGCTCACAAGCGGCGGGCTGGGCACCATGGGCTATGGGCTGGGTGCCAGTATGGGCGCCAAGGTGGCCTTCCCGGAAAAGACGGTGTTCAACATTGCGGGAGACGGCTGCTTCCGCATGAATATGAATGAGATCGCAACTGCGGTCCGGGAAAATATTCCCATTATTGAAGTGATCATCAACAATCATGTGCTTGGCATGGTAAGACAATGGCAGACATTGTATTACGGAAAGCGTTATTCCAACACGGTACTCAACGACAGCGCGGATTTTGCAAAATTTGCGGAATCTATGGGCGCGGTGGGCATCCGTGTCACAAAGAAAGAAGAAGTGATGCCGGCAATTAAAAAGGCAATGGAATTAAAACGCCCTGTGGTACTTGATTGTATTATAGACAGTGATGATAAAGTATTTCCCATGGTTTCGCCGGGAACCCCCATTGACGAGGCTTTTGACGGCGATGACCTGAAAAAGAGAAATGCAGATAATTAAGAAACAGATCAGGAGGTAAGGATTACAATGAAAAGAGTTTACAATTTTTCAGCAGGCCCGGCTGTGCTGCCGGAGGAAGTGCTGAAGGAGGCTGCGGCTGAAATGCTGGATTACAACGGAACGGGGATGTCCGTGATGGAGATGAGCCATCGTTCCAAGGCATTTGAGCAGATTATCACAGAGGCGGAGCAGGATCTGCGGGATCTGATGCAGATTCCCGATAATTATAAGGTATTGTTCCTGCAGGGCGGCGCATCTTTGCAGTTTGCGATGATCCCCATGAATCTGATGAAGAACGGGGTTGCGGATTATATTGTCACCGGACAGTGGGCAAAGAAGGCCTTTCAGGAGGCTTCCAAGTACGGAAAGGTAAATAAGATCGCAACTTCAGAGGATAAGACCTTTTCCTATATTCCGGATTGCAGCGATCTTCCTGTCAGTGAAGACGCGGACTATGTATATATCTGTGAGAACAACACTATTTACGGCACCAAATATAAGACGCTGCCCAATACCAAGGGCAAGACGCTGGTTGCGGATGTTTCTTCCTGCTTCCTGTCAGAGCCGGTTGACGTGACAAAGTATGGCGTCATTTACGGTGGCGTGCAGAAAAACATCGGCCCTGCCGGCGTGGTGATCGTGATCATCCGCGAAGACCTGATCACAGAGGATGTACTTCCCCAGACGCCGACCATGATGCAGTATAAGACCCATGCAGACGCAGGCTCTCTGTACAATACGCCTCCCGCATACGGGATCTATATCTGTGGAAAAGTCTTTAAGTGGCTGAAGAAGATGGGCGGCCTGGAAGTGATGAAGCAGCGCAACGAAGAAAAAGCAAAGATTCTTTATGATTTCCTTGATGAGAGCAAGCTGTTCAAGGGAACGGTAGGGAAGAAGGATCGGTCTCTGATGAACGTGCCTTTTGTAACGGGAGACGCGGATCTGGACGCAAAGTTTGTAAAGGAAGCAAAGGAAGCTGGCTTCGAGAACCTGAAGGGACACCGGACTGTCGGCGGTATGCGGGCAAGTATCTACAACGCCATGCCCAAGGAAGGCGTTGAGAAGCTGGTAGAGTTTATGAAGAAATTTGAAGCAGAAAACTGCTGAGAAAACGGAGGTAACGTATGTTTCAGTATCATTGTCTGAATCCCATTGCCAGCGTAGGTCTGGAGCAGCTGGGACAGAATTATCAGAGAACCGAGAAATTTGAGGATGCGCAGGCTGTACTGGTAAGAAGCGCGGTCATGCACGATATGGAGCCGGGAGACAATCTTCTGGCGGTTGCCAGAGCGGGGGCAGGCGTCAACAATATTCCCCTGCAGAAATATGCGGAAGATGGCATTGTTGTATTTAACACACCCGGCGCCAATGCAAACGGGGTAAAAGAGCTTGTGATCGCAGGTATGCTGCTGGCTTCCAGAGACGTGGTAGGCGGTATCAACTGGATCAATGAGAACAAAGATCAGGAGGACATCGCAAAGCTGGCAGAAAAGCAGAAGAAAAAATATGCCGGCTGTGAGCTGAAGGGAAAACGTCTGGGCATTATCGGCCTTGGCGCCATCGGTATCCTGGTGGCAAATTCTGCAACCCATCTCGGCATGGAGGTATACGGATATGATCCTTATATTTCCGTGGATGCGGCGTGGAGCCTGTCCAGAAATATCAAACACATCAAAAATGTAGAGCAGATCTACAGGGAGTGTGACTACATCACCATCCATGTGCCGCTGATGGATAGCACAAAGGGTATGATCGACAAAGAAGCCATTAGTTTGATGAAAAACGGCGTTGTGGTATTAAATTTGGCAAGGGATCTTCTGGTGAATGAGGAAGACATGCTGGAAGCGCTGGATCAGGGCAAGGTAAAGAAATATGTGTCCGATTTCCCCAATCCGACCACTGCAGGTCATAAGAATTGTATCGTGATCCCGCATCTCGGCGCTTCTACAGAGGAGTCTGAGGACAACTGCGCCGTGATGGCTGTAAAAGAACTGAAGGATTATCTGGAGAACGGAAATATCACCAACTCCGTGAATTATCCCAACTGCAGCATGGGTAAATGCAGACAGAAAGGCAGAGTAGCCCTTCTCCATAAGAATGAGGCAAATACGATCAGCCGCATTACAAGCATCTTCGGCGCTGCCGGCGTCAACATTTCCGATATGACCAACAAGAGCCGGGACGGTTTCGCCTATACGCTTCTGGATCTGGAAGAAAAGGTTGGAAAGGATATTCTGGAGCAGTTATCTGCCCTTGACGGCATCATCCGGGTACGCTTGATCAAATAGCATAGTATGATTGGTACAGGCTGCTGCAAAATACAAGACCCTTGCATTTTTGCGGCAGCCTTTTCAGGTTTATTGCAGAGAGGAGTGCTGGTATGGCAGTGATAAGACCCTTTCGGTGTATTCGTCCGGTAAAGGAATTTGCGGACAAGATCGCCGCCCTTCCCTATGACGTGTACAACCGCCGGGAGGCCTGTGAGGAAGTAAAGAAAAACCCCATGTCTTTTTTGACCGTTGACAGAGCGGAGACTTTTTTTGACGATTCGGTAAGCACTTACGACGACCGGGTTTATGAAAAGGCAAAAAGCCGTCTCATGGAGATGGAGGCGGAAGGAAAATTCAGAGAAGATGAGACAGAAAATTATTATATTTATGCGCTGACCATGGAGGGCAGGACTCAGACGGGGATCGTTGCCTGTGCGTCCATTGACGACTATGAGCAGGGTGTGATCAAAAAACATGAAAATACCCGGGCGGAGAAAGAGCAGGACCGCATCCGTCATGTAGATACCTGCAGCGCCCAGACAGGCCCTATTTTCCTGGCCTACCGGTCTGACCCTGTGATCAGTGAAATTGTGGAAAACACAAAAAAAACCGATCCTCTCTATGATTTCGTTTCTGAGGATGGCGTCCGGCATCAAGTGTGGAAGATTCAGAACGGCGAGAACACAGAGGTGGTGGAGAATGCTTTTGGGAAAATTTCCGATATTTATATTGCCGACGGCCATCACCGGGCTGCCAGCGCTGTAAAAGTAGGATTGAAAAGAAGGGCAGAAAACCCCGGATATGACGGAACAGAAGAGTTTAACTATTTTCTCTCCGTGCTGTTCCCGGACGAAGAATTGATGATTATGGACTATAATCGGGTGGTGAAGGATCTGAACGGGCTTTCCGAGAAAGAATTCCTTGCCGCGGTTTCCCGGAACTTTATTTTGGAGACTATTGGAAAAGAACCCTATAAGCCTGCGGAGAAAAACAATTTTGGCATGTATCTGGACGGGATCTGGTACCGGCTCATCGCAAAACCTGAGATCTGTTCCGAGGATCCTGTGGATGGTCTGGACGTATCGGTGCTGCAGAGAGGGCTGTTAGAGCCGGTGCTGGGTATTCTTGATCCGAAGACCGACGACCGCATTGATTTTGTAGGAGGCATCAGAGGGCTGAAAGAACTGGAACGCCGTGCCGACAGCGACATGAAGGTGGCATTTTCCATGTTTCCTACCTCTATCGGCGAATTGTTTGCGGTAGCGGACGCAGGAAAGCTGATGCCGCCTAAGTCCACATGGTTTGAACCGAAGCTGCGAAGCGGGCTGTTTATTCACCGATTTTAGGAAGTCTGCGGATTTCCCAGACTGAAAGATAACATGACAGAGGAGCGTGAGATCTGTGGACTGTAGCACTGCTCAGAAAAAGATGATGATGTTTATCAGGGAAGAGCTGAAGGACGATGAGCTGGAAGCCTTCGTAAAGCATATTGATTCCTGTCAGGAATGTAGTGAAGAACTGCAGATCTCCTATTCTCTCTTTTTGGGATTGCGGATGCTGGAGCAGGAACAAACGGATTCCTTTAATATCCAGCATGCACTGGATGTATTTTTGCAGAAGCAGCGGGACCGGATCAGAAAAAGGCATTTTTTGAAACGGCTATTCTTTTTGATCACTTTGCTCGTAGTGGCTGCGGCAGTGGTATTTTTTGCATTTCAGCTGATCCGGTGGATGAATCCCGGCCTGCTGGAATCAATCATGGCAGCGCTGTCGTAGCGTTGGAAAGGAGTTCCCATGTCGGAAAAATTGGTATTGCTGGATGGACACAGCATTTTGAACAGGGCCTTTTACGGGATCCCGGATCTGACAAACAGCGCCGGGCTTCACACCAATGCGGTTTATGGCTTTTTGTCCATCATGTTCAAGGTATTGGAGACAGAAAAGCCTCAGTATCTGGCGGTCGCCTTTGACGTTAAAGCTCCTACCTTCCGGCACCGGCTTTACGATGCTTACAAGGGCACCAGAAAAGGGATGCCTGAGGAGCTGCATGCGCAGGTGCCGGTTATGAAGGAAGTGCTGCATGCCATGGGGATCGTCACCGTAGAACAGGCAGGGCTGGAGGCGGATGATCTTTTGGGATCGCTGGCACGGCAGGCTGAGGAAAAAGGCATGGAAGTCACCATTGTTTCCGGAGATCGGGATCTTTTGCAGCTGGCCACGGAAAAGGTAAAGATCCATCTTGCAAAACCCGTGCGGGGCGGCTCCGAGGGAGAAGAGTATTACGCTGAGGATGTGCTGGCGAAATACGGCGTGACCCCGAAGGAATTTATCGAGGTAAAGGCGCTGATGGGGGATACGTCCGACAATATCCCCGGCCTTCCCGGAGTGGGAGAAAAGACGGCGGTAAAAATTATCGCACAGTATAAGACCATTGAAAATGCCTATGCCAATCTGGAGGAGATCAAGCCCAACAAGGCGCGGGAGGCTTTTCGGAATGAATTTGATTCCGCGAAGCTCAGCAAGGTACTGGCGACCATTGACACCGGCTGTCTGCCGGACTTTTCTTTTGCGTCCGCGCAGCTGAAGGATCTGTATACGCCGGAAGCATATAAGTTGTTCAAACAGCTGGAATTTAAACAGTTTTTGTCCAGATTTACTCCTGCAGATGACAAAACCATGCAGAAGCGCAGCGTGACCGCCATAGATACGGAAGAGCAGGCGCAGAGCTTTTTAAAAAACCTGACAGGCAAAAGGATCGGAATCTCCATTTATCAACGGGCTTCTCAGATGCCTGTGTCCCTCTGTGCCTTCGCAGTGGAAGATCAGGTGTATCTTTTAAAGAACAGAGGGTTTTCCCCCGAGAGATTTGCCCGGCTCATGGGTGAAGCGGTGACGGGCGCCGGAGAGGTCTGTACTTTTTCCGTGAAGGATCTGAAGCGGGGCATGCTGGCCACAGGATGTCCGGAAGAGCTGGTATGGAATGAAACGGAGAAAACAGATTATTTTGACGTTCATTTGGCGGCGTATCTTCTGAATCCCCTGAAGAGCAGTTATGCTTACGACGATATTTCAGAAGAATATCTGCAGGAAAGCCTGCCCTCCCCTAAGGAGCTGCTGGGCAAAGTGAAATGGGAGCAGGTCTTCGAGAAGGCGCCGGAGGCGCTGGAGCGCATACTGGTCTGTGAGAGCGGAACGGTTTTGGACGGAAAGGAAATCCTCCGGGAAAAACTGGAAGAGAACAATATGTGGAAGCTCTACCGGGAAATGGAACTGCCGCTTGCAGATGTGCTTCTCCGCATGGAGCTTTATGGTATACAGGCGCAGGCGGCGCGTCTCATTGAGTATAGCCAGGTGCTGCAGCAGCGGATCGAAGAACTGGAGCATGCAATCTATGAGCAGGCAGGTGAGACGTTCAACATCAATTCTCCGAAGCAGCTGGGGGATATCCTCTTTTCCAAAATGCAGCTGAAGGGGAGCAAGAAGACAAAGACCGGGTATTCCACGGCGGCGGATGTGCTGGAAAAGCTGGCGGGAAAATATCCCATTGTGGCGGATATTCTGGAATACCGGCAGTTGACGAAGCTGAAATCCACTTATGCGGACGGACTGGTTGCTTTTATCGGCAGCGACGGCAGAATTCACAGTACCTTTCATCAGAGTATTACCGCAACGGGCCGCATCAGCAGCGCGGAGCCGAATCTTCAGAACATCCCTGTCCGCACGGAGCTTGGCAGACAGATCCGAAAGGTGTTTGTGCCGGCGGAAGGCTATGTGTTTGTGGATGCGGATTATTCCCAGATCGAGCTGCGGGTGCTGGCGCACATGTCCGGCGACCAGCGGCTGATCGAAGCATACAGGCAGGAGGAGGATATCCACAAGAGTACGGCGGCGCAGGTGTTTCACGTTCCGCTGGAGGAAGTGACTTCACAGCAGCGGCGTAACGCAAAGGCCGTGAATTTCGGGATCGTATACGGGATCAGCTCTTTTGGGCTGAGTCAGGATCTGAGTATTTCGTGGAAAGAAGCGCAGGAGTATATTGAACGGTATTTTGAAACGTACCCGAAGATCAAAGGATTTTTGGACGGGCTTGTAAGCGATGCAAAAAAGACCGGTTACACCTATACGATTTATGACAGAAGAAGGCCGGTACCGGAGCTTTCTTCCGGCAATTTCATGCAGCGCTCCTTCGGTGAGCGGATCGCAATGAATTCCCCCATTCAGGGGACGGCAGCGGATATTATCAAGATCGCCATGCTGCGGGTGGACAAAAGGCTGCGCAGGGAAAAGTTAAGATCCCGGCTGATCCTGCAGGTTCATGACGAGCTTCTGATCGAGGCATGGCAGGAAGAGGCGGAGCAGGTCCGCAGGATTTTGAAAGAAGAAATGGAACAGGCGGCTGACCTTCTGGTGCCCCTTGTGGTAGAAGTGAACACCGGGAGCAGCTGGTATGATACAAAATAGAAGGATAACAATATGCAGGTAATCGGAATTACAGGGGGCGTGGGCTGCGGAAAATCTACCGTACTGGCCTACCTGATAGAAAAATACCATGTACAGGCAGTGCAGGCGGATGTGGTCGCCAGAAAGCTGCAGGAAAAAGGACAGAAGGTATTTCTGGATATAGTGGAGGCTTTCGGGAGATCCATACTGGACGAAGCGGGAGAGCTTGACCGGAGCGCGCTGGCAGAGATCGTATTTCACGACGAGGCAAAACGAAAGTTTTTAAATGGGATCGTGCATCCGGCAGTGAAACGGCGGATTCTTCAGGATATCGAAGAGGCAAAAGCCGCCGGATGCCAATGGTTTTTTATCGAGGCGGCCCTGCTCATCGAGAGCGGCTATGGCGAGATCTGTCAGGAGCTGTGGTATGTGGACGCGGATCCGGCGGCACGGGCAAGCCGGCTGAAAGCCTCCAGAGGCTACAGTCAGGAACGGTTTGAGCGGATGTCCGCCAGTCAGCTTGACCGCCAGACATTTCTTCAGCATTGTCAGGTTGTCATACATAATGACGGCACTGAGGAAGAAATGAAAGCGGCTGTGGACGCGCAGATGAGACGGCTGGCGTCGGCCGGTGAACATGTACGGTAACATGAATGAATGGTATGAAAAACTACAGAGAGCGGAATGGAGATTGACATGAGATTATGCAGCATTGCAAGTGGAAGCAGCGGAAATTGCACATATATAAGCTCCGACACCACGGAACTTCTGATTGATACGGGAATCAGCAAGACAAGGATCGAAAACGGACTGCGGCAGCTCCACGTGAACCCGGAACACCTGCAGGGGATCCTGATCACCCATGAACATTCGGATCACATCAGGGGGCTGGGCGTGATGGCACGGCGGTATCATCTTCCGATTTATGCCACCCCAAAAACCATTGATGCAATCCGGTCTATGGGGTTTCTGGGGAAAATAGACGACGAGCTGTACTGTCCCATACAAAAGGATGAGACGTTCCTGGTTGGTGACATTCAGATACAGCCCTTCGGCATTTCCCATGACGCTGCCGATCCGGTCGCCTACCGGTTTCGGTCGGAGGGAAAGCAGATCGGCGTGGCAACGGACATGGGCACGTTTGACGAGTACATAGTAGACAATCTCCGGGATCTGGATTCCCTGCTTCTGGAGGCGAACCATGATGTGCGTATGCTGCAGACGGGCAGCTATCCCTATTATCTGAAGCTCCGGATCCTTGGAAGCTATGGACATTTATCCAATGATTCCAGCGCGCAGCTGCTTTGCAGAGTGGTGAATCCCCGGCTGCAGAGCGTGCTGCTGGGGCATTTGAGTCAGGAAAACAATATGGAGGAGATCGCCTTTGAGACCGTCCGGCAGGAGGTGGCCCGTCAGGCCAATGAACAGGGAATGGCCCTTCCGGACATCCGGGTGGCCCATCGGGATCGTCTCTCCCATATAGTGGAAATATAATTTAAAAAATCATCTGACAGGCATGGAAAGTTGGAATACTCTGAAACAGGGTTTCCAATGAAAGAAAAAACGGAAATGCGGAATGGAGGAAATGATGAAAAAGACAGTAATCACAGTAGTAGGCAAGGACACAGTGGGGATCATCGCAAAGGTATGTACGTATCTGGCAAACAACAAGATCAACATTCTGGATATTTCCCAGACCATCGTACAGGAATACTTTAACATGATGATGATCGTGGATATGAACGGTTCCATCAAGCCTTTTGCCCAGATCTCATCGGAGCTGGGGCAGATCGGAGAGGAGATCGGAGTTAAGATCCTCTGCCAGCATGAGGATATTTTTGACAGGATGCACCGGCTGTAAGGGCAGCGTGAGAACGGAGGATATCATGATCAATATATTTGAAGTAAGCGAAACCAACAAAATGATCCAGCAGGAGAATCTGGATGTGCGTACCATCACGCTGGGCATCAGCCTGCTGGACTGCTGCGACGCGGATTTAAAGGCCTGCAATGAAAAAATATACAGGAAGATCACCGAAACGGCAAAGGATCTTGTAAAAGTGGGCAAAGAGATTGAAATGGAGTACGGGATCCCCATCGTAAATAAGCGGATCTCCGTAACGCCGATCTCCCTTATCGGATCGGCGGCCTGCAAAAGTCCGGAGGATTATGTGACTATCGCACGGACGCTGGATGAGGCGGCCAGAGCCGTGGGGGTGAATTTTATCGGCGGTTACAGCGCCCTTGTCTCCAAGGGCATGACAAAGCAGGATGAATACCTGATCCGTTCTATTCCCGAGGCCCTTGCCGGGACGGAATATGTGTGCAGTTCCGTAAACGTAGGATCCACAAAATGCGGAATCAATATGGATGCGGTAAAGCTCCTCGGCGAGATCGTGAAGGAGACGGCCGAAAGGACGAAGGAGCGGGATTCTCTGGGATGCGCCAAGCTGGTAGTATTCTGCAACGCCCCCGACGATAATCCTTTTATGGCCGGCGCGTTCCACGGCGTGACAGAGGCGGACGCCGTTATCAATGTGGGTGTTAGCGGTCCCGGCGTGGTAAAGGAGGCGCTTTCCCATATTCGGGGAGAAAATTTTGAAGTGCTGTGCGAGACGGTAAAAAAGACCGCTTTTCAGATCACGAGAGTGGGGCAGCTTGTGGCCCGCGAGGCTTCCAGACGTCTGAACATTCCCTTTGGCATCATCGACCTTTCTCTGGCGCCTACCCCTGCAGTGGGGGACAGCGTGGCGGATATCCTGACGGAGATCGGTCTGGAATACGCCGGTGCGCCGGGCACTACAGCGGCCCTTGCCCTTTTAAACGATCAGGTGAAAAAAGGCGGAGTCATGGCTTCCTCCTATGTGGGCGGTTTAAGCGGCGCCTTTATTCCGGTCAGTGAAGATCAGGGGATGATCGATGCGGTGACGGCAGGCGCGCTGACGCTGGAAAAGCTGGAGGCGATGACCTGTGTCTGTTCTGTGGGACTGGATATGATCGCCATACCCGGCAGTACAGCGGCTTCCACCATATCCGGCATCATTGCCGACGAGATGGCCATCGGCATGGTAAACCAAAAGACCACCGCCGTCCGTATTATACCGGTGATGGGAAAAGAAGTGGGAGAAATGGTAGAATTCGGCGGCCTGCTGGGACATGCGCCGGTGATGGCGGTAAATCCCTTCTCCTGTCAGGCCTTTATCGACCGGGGCGGGAGGATCCCGGCGCCCATTCACAGTTTTAAGAATTAGCTGTGGGATTCCCCGAAATGCTTGGGCGTGATACCCTTATAGCGCTTAAAAGTCTTGATAAAATAGCTTGGATCGTTAAAGCCGCAGGAAATACTGATGTCCGTGATGCTCAGATCGGAAGACAGCAGCATCCTGCAGGCTTGCTCGATCCGGTGATAGTTTACATAATCTATTGGAGAGCGGTGTGTCAGTTCCTGAAAATAGCGGCAGAAATATTTGGGCGACATTCCCGCGATTCTGGACAGGTCTTCCAGTGTGATCACGGAGTCATAATTTTCTTCAATATATCCCAATACTTTTTTTAACTGCAGGATCCGGCGGTGGGCCCGCGGCGTCTGGATCTCCTCGCTGGCATAAAGGTGGGAGGCAAACAGGCAGCCGAAAAACTGATAGAGGGCGCCCAGCGTAGTGAGGGTATAGCCGTCTTCCCTTTTGGACAGCGCGTCAAAAAAATGCCAGACGATCTGGTGGAGGTCTGTGCGCTGAGGCGTGAAATGATCGAAGACGGTGATGGTGTTGTTCAGGATCAGGTTCATTTCCCGGCGGCATACCGGGTTGTTTTTTGTCAGGGCGGATAAATCAAAGACCGCACATTCATAAACGCAGTCGGCGGGGATACCCGTGTGGATCGTGCCTGCCCTGAGAAATATCGTATCTCCGCTGTTGGCCAGAAATTCCCGTTCATCCAGTGAGATCAGGAAGCTGCCCTTCAGGATCCGGATCAATTCATATTCAATGTGCCAGTGTATCGGCATGTAATATTGAGGATGTGCAGCGTCCACATGGTGAAATTCGATGGGAAAGGCGTAAGTGCCCCGCTGCCTGTTTTCCTGATAGTCCGCATATTTCATAAAATACCCCGTTCTTTTTTGGCTTCCTTTGCCAAAAAGTGAATATTGTTATATTTTTTGCCATTATACCACTAGAAATATCCTTGTTACAAGTGTATAATATGTACATAAAATAAAATAAATTTATAGGAGGTTTACACAATGGCAAAAAGCAGATTGATCGGTGATTACCCTGTGATCGGCATCAGACCGATTATTGATGCCCGCAGAGGTATGCTGAAGGTGAGAGAGTCCCTTGAGGATCAGACAATGAATATGGCAAAGGCCGCCGCGGAGCTGTTTACTTCTAATCTGAAGTATACCAACGGCGAGCCGGTGAAGGTTGTGATTGCAGATACCACCATCGGACGTGTTGCAGAGGCTGCCGCCTGTGCGGACAAGTTCCAGAAGGCGGGCGTTTCCATCACCCTTTCTGTAACACCCTGCTGGTGCTATGGTTCCGAGACTATGGATATGGATCCTACCACCATTAAAGGCGTATGGGGTCTGAACGCCACAGAGCGTCCCGGCGCCGTATATCTGGCTGCAGTGCTGGCAGGACATGCCCAGAAGGGACTTCCTGCGTTTGGTATTTACGGTCACGATGTACAGGATGCGGACGATACGGTAATTCCTGAGGACGTGAAGGAAAAACTGCTGCGGTTCGGACGTGCCGCTGTTGCGGTCGCCACCATGAAGGGCAGGTCTTATCTGCAGATCGGTTCTATCTGTATGGGTATCGCAGGCTCTACCATCAATCCCGATGTATTTGAGGATTACTTCGGGCTTCGGGTGGAATCCGTGGACGAGGTGGAAATCATCCGCCGTATGACGGAGGGCATCTATGATGAGGCTGAATTCCAGAAGGCGCTGGCATGGACAAAGGCAAACTGTCCGGAAGGCTTTGACAAGAACCCGGTGGAAGCCCAGAAGACGCCGGAGCAGAAGGAAGCGGACTGGGAGTTCGTGGTAAAGATGATGTGCATCATCAAGGATCTGATGAACGGCAATCCCAATCTTCCTCAGGGAAGAGAAGAAGAGATGGTTGGGCACAACGCCATCGCCGCCGGTTTTCAGGGTCAGAGGCAGTGGACGGACTTTTATCCGAACTGCGATTTCGCAGAGGCACTTTTGAATACGACCTTTGACTGGAATGGAGCAAGAGAGCCTTATATTCTGGCCACAGAGAACGATACTTTGAACGGCATGGGCATGCTGCTGATGAAGCTGCTCACCAACAGAGGACAGATTTTTGCGGATGTACGTACATACTGGAGCGGCGATGCCGTGAAGCGTGTAACCGGTTATGAGCTGGAAGGCAAGGCAAAGGATGCCGACGGCTTTATCCATCTGATCAATTCCGGCGCTGCCTGTCTGGATGCTTCCGGCGTTTCCAAAGACGCGGAGGGCAATCCGGTGATGAAGCCGTGGTATGAGGTGACGGAAGAGGATCAGAAGGCAATGCTGGCCGCCACTACATGGAATGCGGCTGATCAGGGATATTTCCGCGGCGGCGGTTATTCCTCCAGATTTGTGACAAAGGCTGAGATGCCCTGTACCATGATCCGTCTCAATATCATCAAGGGGCTGGGCCCCGTGATGCAGATCGCGGAAGGCTGGACCATCGCCCTTCCCGACGAGGTAACGGACGTACTCTGGAAGAGAACGGACTATACATGGCCCTGTACATGGTTTGCTCCCAGATGCGACGGCAAGGAGGGCCCGTTCAAGACCGCTTATGATGTAATGAACAACTGGGGCGCAAATCATGGCGCTATCAGTTACGGGCATATCGGGGCAGATCTGATCACCATGTGTTCCATGCTTCGTATTCCTGTGTGCATGCACAATGTACCGGAAGAGAAGATCTTCAGACCCGCCGCGTGGAATGCGTTCGGTATGGATAAGGAAGGACAGGATTACAGAGCCTGTGCCACCTATGGACCTATGTACAAGAAATAAGATTTCACACATGCAAAGCAACGGGCGGCCGGAGGGAAAACGGCCGCCCATTTTTCAAATAGGGAAATGAAGGGGAAACGATGTACCGGGTAATTTTGGCAGACGATGAAGTATTGATCAGAGAAGCAATGAGAAAAAACATTCACTGGGACGAGCTGGGTTATGAGCTTGCCGCCTGCTGTGAGAACGGCAGGGAAGCGGTGTCCGTGATGGAAAAGGAAAAGATCGATCTGGTGATTACCGATATCTGCATGCCGTATATGGACGGTATGGAGCTGTGCAAATATATTTATGAGCATCATCCCGAAACGGACGTACTGATCCTGAGCGGATATGATAATTTTGAATATGCAAAGCAGGCCGTAAAGTACAAGGTAGAAGAATATCTTTTAAAGCCCATTACGGCGGCGGAGATGACATCCCTTTTGCAGGACCTGAAAAAGAAGCTGGATCAGAAACGGAAAAAGGATGCGGAATATGACGAGATGAAGATGCGGATGCGGAAGAACCAACTTGTCATACAGTCCAATATCATGATGAACCTCATGCGGTTTTCCATGCCGGAGGAAACCCTTTTGGCGGAGCTGAAAGCAAACCATATCCGGCTGGACAAAAATTACTACCGGGTGGCGATCATCGCTGCGGATATGTCTGAGGAGGCAAAGCAGGAAAATCAGGAGGAAACGGGGCTGATCTATTTTGTGATCTACAACGTCGCCAATGAGATCGCGGAGAAATACGACGCAGGAGAAGTATTTCAGGGCGCTTTCGGCCAGACGGTCATCCTGTTTTCCACCAACCGGCCGAAAAACTTTGAGGAGACCATAGAAGCTGTGTGCAGCCGTATTCAGAAAGAAATTCACAGCGCCATGAATCTTTCCCTGTCTATTGGGATCGGAAATTATGTGCGTGACTGGAGAGAGATCCATGTCAGTTATGAGGAAGCCCAGATGGGATTGACCTACCGGTATCTTCTGGGCGGCGGTCAGATCATCGATATGGGGACACTGGACAAAAAGCATGGGAAGCTGCCGAAACTGACGGACTATATCGAGGCGCTGACGATCCATATCAGGCTCAATCAGCAGGCAAAGATCCGGGAGGTTATGGAACAGATCCAGCTTGCCATGCAGCGATTTCCCATGAGCCAGCAGCAGGTGTGTCTTACCCTGCAGAACGAGATGGAGCTTGTGCGGTCCCGGCTGGAGAGTACGGAGCATATTTCTCCGAAGATCTATGCACGGGAGGAGCAGGTCAGGCAGCAGCTTCCGGGATTCCGGCATTTTGAAGATCTGATCCAGTGTCTGATCGCTTACTACAGCGAGGTGGCAGTGGAACTGGAGCTGCAGCGCAACCGCTCCATCCGCAAGCCGGTGATCATGGCCATGGATTATCTGAAAAAGCACTACGACGATCCGGATCTGACGCTGCAGACAATGTGCAGATATCTGTCAATCAGTACCAGCCGGTTCAGTACCCTGTTTAAGGACGCCACAGGGGAAACTTTTGTGGAGGCGCTCACCGGTATGCGGATCGAGCAGGCAAAAAAACTCATCGAACGGACAAATCTGAAAAGCTATGAAGTGGCGGAAAGGGTAGGCTACAGCGATCCCCATTATTTCAGTATCTGCTTCAAAAAGGCAACAGGTGAATCTCCCACAGAATATGCAAAGAGGAAAAGAGGAATGACATGAAAAAGCAGGCCAAAGGCATCGGTATACATACAATCCGCGGATCATTGCTCCTGGCATTGATCCTGCTTTTGGCGTCTGTTTCTGTCACATTTTTTATCTATGCGCTGCGGTATACCGACAGAAATGTGCAGCACAATGCAATAGATTATACGGTGCAGCTCATCGATCAGGTGAATAACGATATTGATTCCTATATCACTTATATGGAAAATATTTCCGAGATCGTATCACGAAATCCCGATGTAAGAGAATATCTGTTTTCTCAGTCATTGTCCGGACAGGAGGATGAGGCGCTCTATGAAAAGATCCGGGATCATTTCCGCACCATGCTCAATGTGCGGGAGGATATTTACAATGTTGCCGTAATGGCGGAGAATGGACGGAGCATCATCGGGGACGGCAGTAAAAAATACAATCCTTATTCGGATATCCAGAATTCAGAATGGTATAAGCAGGCGATGGACAGCGACGGGGAGAGCGTGCTGTCCTCCTCCCATGTGCAGAATATTCTGACAGGCTCTTACACATGGGTGGTGACCCTGAGCAGGCGTATGAAAAATCCTTATAACGGGAAGCTGGAAGCGCTGCTCTTTGTAGATTTAAATTATGCGGCCATCAGCGATCTGTGCGAGCGGATCAGCCTGGGAGACCGGGGATATATATTTGTGCTGGACCAGCAGGGAGAACTCCTTTATCATCCCCGGCAGCAGCTGATCTACAGCGGGATCAAGACCGAACACGTGCAGGAAGTCATGGATTGGACCGGCGACTATTTTCAGGTAAAGGATGAGGATGGGAAGAAGCTTTATACGATATCCCGGTCTGATGAGACGGGATGGACTACAGTGGGCGTGACCTACATGGATGAGCTGATCGGCAACCGCAGGGAGATCGAGCGTACCTACGGGATAGTTGTCATTCTGGTGATGACCTTTGCCGTGTTCATCATCTCCCTGATCTCCAGACGGATCACAAGGCCGCTTCTCGTATTAAAGAACGCCATGCAGAGCGTGGATAATCAGCAGCTGATGAAAGTGAATCTGAATGAAATGCCGGAGAACGAGATCGGTTCTCTCAGCCAGTCCTTTAACGCCATGACGGATCAGATCCAGCAGCTGATGAAGGAGAATGAGGAGGAGCAGCGACAGAAAAGGGCCAGTGAACAGCGGGCGCTGCAGGCTCAGATCAATCCTCATTTTCTGTATAATACACTGGATTCGATTATCTGGATGGCGGAGAGCGGCAAAAATGAAGACGTGGTGATCATGACGGCGTCGCTGGCCAGAATGATGCGCGCCACCCTGAATTCTCAGAACGAACTTGTCACCATAGAACAGGAAATGCTACATGTGAAAAGCTATCTTACCATTCAGCAGATGCGTTATCGGGATAAGCTGGAATTTGAGATCCGGATCGATCCGGATATCCGCAGCGCGTATATCGTGAAGCTGGTGGTGCAGCCGCTGGTGGAGAACGCCATCTATCACGGCATCAAATATAAAGAAAACAAGGGAAAGGTCGTCATTACCGGAGAGCGGAAGGGCAAAAATGTGCTGCTGACCGTTAAAGACAGCGGGCAGGGAATGGATGAAGAGACCCTGAAAAATATATTCAAAAAGCATAAAGTGAATTACACCAACAACGGCGTGGGCGTTTATAACGTACAGGCGCGCCTGCAGCTCCATTACGGGGAAGAATATGGCCTGCGCTATGAGAGCAGCCCGGGGCAGGGAACCTGTGCGTATATATTGATTCCATATATAGAGGAGGTGCAGGAGCATGAGACATCATAGGATCATCCCGAAGCTGCTGGCGGGACTCTTCATTGCGTTGATCATGGGCGGCGCCCTGTTTCTGTTCACTTCACCCGATAAGGAAAAGCCGTATGTCATCTATATTCCGAAGATCGTCGATAATTCCAATGAGTTTTGGGCCACGCTGCTGGCAGGAGCCAATATGGCGGCCAGGGAATACAACGCGAACCTGTCGGTGATGGCGGCGGATTCGGAAACGAATTTCCAGCAGCAGAATGAGATCATAGAAAAGGCCATCAGGATGAAGCCGGACGTGATCGCCATTTCTCCCAATTCCTTTGAGGAAAATACGGAGACACTAAAAAAAGTAAAGGAATCCGGCATCCCCCTTGTCTACATTGATTCCATTACCGATGACCCGCTGGCAGATACGGTGGTGGCTACGGACAATGTAGAAATGGGTACGCAGCTGGGCGCCTGCATCAAAAATAAGCTGCCGAAGGACGCCCATATCGTGATCATGGGACATGTAAAAAACAGTTCTACTGCATTGGAGCGGGAGAAAGGCATCCGGATCGGGCTCGGCAGCGACGAGGCGCTGATCGAAGAGGTGCTGTTCTGTGAATCCAGTTTCCAGAAGGCCTATACGATGACAAAGGAGCTGATGGAGCGAAAACCGGAGACGAACGTTCTTGTAGGCCTGAATGAATACGCCTCCACAGGAGTGGCACAGGCTATCAAGGATCTGGGGCTGAAAGATCAGGTAAAGGTGTACGGTACGGACAGCTCCACGGAACAGATCCGCAAGCTGGAGGAAGGGATCAATCAGGCCATTGTTATCCAGAATCCCTTTAATATGGGATATCTGGGGATCATGCAGGCGATCCAGCTTGCGCAGGGAAAGGAGATCCAAAAAAATATTCCGGTAGAGTCCCAGCTGATCACAAAGAGCAACATGTACTCTGTAGAAAAGCAAAAGCTGCTGTTTCCCTTTATTGGCAAGCAGGCGACACAAGATATTGTATTCGAATAAGAAAAAACTTCCTTTTATGGTGTAAAATAGTAAAATTTTAACCCATTTTAGGAAGTTTTTCTATTTAGAATTTTACAAAACCGGGATATACTTTAATTATGGAATGTCAGGCACTGACGATTTATTGATACGGAGGAAATGATGACGGCTTTTTATGAAGACTATTATGCGCAGACAGATGCGGATAAACGAAAGAAGCTGCTGGACGACATGGATTTCTCCACGGAAAATCCCATGGAAGGATCACAGCAGGAGCAGCCGGCATATCAGCTGATCAGAACGCTTTGGCAGATGCGTTATGTGGATCCCAAAAGCGGCAGAAGAGTGGATCTGTTTTTGTGGGAGATTCTGGAACTGATCTGTCTTTACGGCAACGCCCGGTTCCTGAAAAAGAGCACCCAAAAGGATGCCCGGAAAGCGCTGAAGGCGCTGGGTGTGCAGGAGGCGGAGAAATATGGCCGGGAGGGCGAGGAGATCCTGTATCAGGAGCTTTGCAATGCGGTTCGGCTGTATCTGCATACCTGCGAGAGCAAAAGCTATCATAAAAGGCTGTTTGGACTGTCCGAGATGAAAGAGCCGGAATGGCAGAAAAAGGTATCAAAGGATATCTGGCGTCTGTCAACGGGAGTTCCGCGAAGGCTGGATATGACCCGGGAGTTTTCCGTTCTTTCAAAGGCCGCGAAGGATGAATTCTGCAGGCAGTTTGAGAACGGAGAGGCGCTTTTGCGGGAGAGAGAGGAGGAATTCACACATGGAAAAAATCAAAAATAACAGGGTGGTCAGAGCCATCGGGTTTAACAGGATTGTTCTGATCGGAGTGATCATTCTCCTGTATATTATGTTCTCGGTGCTGACGCCGCTGCTGCATGCAGGCACCACCTTTGTCAGCTATGAGAGGATCATGAGCGCCCTGAATTATGCGTATTTTATCGGATTTATGGCTTTGGGCGTAACTTTTGTCATCGCCACCGGCGGTATCGACTTTTCAATTGGGCCGGTGATGTTTGCCTCGGCGGTGATCTCCGGTTACTGTTTGACGAAATATAATATTCCCCTGCCGCTGTGTATCGTCATCAGCCTGCTTATTGGTCTGGCGTTCGGTATCCTCAACGGATATTTTGTGGCTTACCGTTTTCTTCCTTCCTTTATTACATCCATGGCCAGCATGCAGATCGCAAAAGGTATCGGATCTGTGTTCACCAAGACGCAGACTGTGACATGGCCGGGAACAGGAAACGACAATTCATGGTATCGTTATCTTGTAAAATGGAACAATATTCCTACAGGTTTTATTATTCTCTGTCTGGTTGCAGTGATCTGTGCCATTGTCCTGCATAAGACAAGAGCCGGAAGGTACATGCTCTGTATCGGAAGCAACAAGGAAGCGGTGCGGCTGTCCGGCGTCAATACAAAGAAATGGGAAATGCTGGCCTACATGATCTGCGGTTTGCTGGCGGGCATCGCGGCAATCTTCTATGTGGGCGCCTACACCACTGTACAGCCCGGTCTCGGCGACACCTTCAACAACGAAGCGATCGCGGCCTGCGTGATGGGCGGCACCTCCATGGCGGGCGGTCTGGCATCGATTTTAGGCGCGATCATCGGCGCGATCATCGTGGCGTTGATGCAGGAAGGAATTCTTGCTATGGGCTTTACCATTTCTTACCAGTATGTGCTTACCGGCCTGATCGTGCTTGTAGCGGTGACGGCGGATATTATGAGCCGTAAGAGAAAGAATTAAGGAGGGAGACCGCATGGGTGACGTGATTTTAACAATGAAAGGAATCGACAAATCCTTTCCCGGTGTGCGGGCTCTGGATAAAGTCGATCTGGAGGTGCGAAAAGGCGAAGTGCTGGCCCTGATGGGAGAAAACGGCGCGGGCAAATCCACGCTCATGAAGGTGCTGACCGGTATCTATACAAAGGATGCGGGCACGATCACTTACGAGGGACGGGAGGTAACCTACCACAATCCCCGGGAGGCGCAGGCGGACGGCATCGTCATTGTGCATCAGGAATTGAATATGATGGGACATCTGACAGTGGCTCAGAATATTTTTATCGGACGGGAATTTAAAAAGGGGCCTTTTATTGATGACGCAAAAATGAATGAGGAAGCAAGAAAGCTGTTCCGGCAGTTGAACATCGACATTGATCCGAAAGCGACCATGAGCGATCTGACGGTAGGCATGCAGCAGATGTGCGAGATCGCCAAGGCAATTTCCCACAAGGCCAAGGTCATCATTTTTGATGAGCCCAGCGCAGCCCTGACGGAGGCGGAGATCAACCGGCTGTTTGAGATCATACGGGAGCTGAGAAAGCAGCAGATGGGAATCATTTACATTTCCCATCGTATGGATGAGATCAAGCGGATTACGGACCGGGTATCGGTAATGCGGGACGGCGCTTACGTTGGCACGCTGATCACGGACGAATGTACAAAGGATGACATCATCAACATGATGGTAGGCCGTGTGATCTATGAGGATCCCAAAACAGAAAGCCAGGTGGCGCCAGATGCGCCGGTGGTACTGAAAGTAGAGCATCTGAATGCAGGACGTATGGTTCAGGACGTCAGCTTCGAGCTGAAAAAAGGAGAGATCCTGGGATTTGCCGGATTGATGGGCGCAGGCAGGACAGAGACGCTGCGGGCGGTGTTCGGTGCGGACCCCAAGGAGAGCGGAGATATTTACCTCAACGGCAGTAAGATCAATATCAAAAATCCGCAGGATGCGGTGAAGGCGGGCATCGGTTATCTGTCGGAGGACCGGAAGCGCTACGGGGTGGTGCTGCAGAAGAGCATCACAGAGAACGCTACCCTTGCCTGTCTGGAAGAATATGTAAAAGGGATCTTTATTGACAATAAAAAAGAACGGAAAGTGGCAAAGCGCTATGTAGAGGCGCTGAAGACAAAGACGCCCGGTGTGGATCAGCTTGTGATGAACCTTTCCGGCGGCAATCAGCAGAAGATCGTGGTGACAAAATGGCTGGTGAACAACTGCGACATCCTGATCTTTGACGAGCCTACCCGTGGTATCGATGTAGGCGCAAAACAGGAAATCTACGAATTGATGAACCGGCTGGTAAAGGACGAAGGAAAATCCATTATCATGATCTCCTCGGAAATGACAGAAATCCTCAGGATGAGCGATCGGGTGATCGTGATGTGTGAGGGCAGAAAGACCGGAGAGCTGGATATTGCGGAAGTGACCCAGGAGAAGATCATGAACCTGGCCACCATGCGTGATTGAGAAAGGAGGCAGATCAAATGAACCGTGCAAAAACCAAAAATTCCTTTTTGAAAAAAATTGATTTGCAGCAGGTAGTGATCATCAGCGTACTGATCATCCTATTTGCCTTCTTCAGTGTGGCAAGCCCGGCTTTCAGAAAGTATACCACCATTATTACGCTGTTCGGTTATATGTACTATATTCTGCTGATGGCCATCGGCGTGACATTTCCGCTGATCACGGGAGGCGTTGATCTTTCCATTGGTACCGGCCTGGTGTGCTATTCCATTGTGGGCAGTTATCTGATCAATCATCAGGGCATGCCCATTTGGGTAGGCATTGCAGTGACGCTGATCCTGGGAACGCTGATGGGCGCCTTTAACGGACTGATCGTGGCTATTCTGGATCTTCCGCCTTTTATCACCACACTGTGTACCATGATGATCGCCAGAGGACTTGGCTCCATTCTGGCAGACGGCATGACCGGTGTGTGGCCGGTTGCCGGCTCTGAGAACGGCTGGGTGCGAAGCGTATTGAAAATGAATCTGGCAGACGGCACGATTTTTCCCATCGGTATGATCTGGATGCTGATTATCATTGTCATTATGACGCTGGTACTTACAAAGACAAGAGTGGGACGTTATACCATCGCCATCGGCTCCAACAAGGAAGCGCTCCGGTTGTCCGGCGTTCGGGTGGTAAAATGGCATGTGATCGCATATATGATCTCCGGCTTCTTTGCGGGCCTTGCGGCTTTGGCTTACGGCTGGACCTTTACGACCATCACACCGGGAACAGGCGCGGGATTTGAGCTGGATGCCATCGGTGCGGCCATCATCGGCGGCACATCCATGAAAGGCGGAAAGGGCTCTATTATCGGTACGTTTCTGGGCGTGCTGATGATCTCCCTGCTGAAGACGGGACTTCCCTACGTAAATCTTCAGGCAAACTGGCAGCAGATCATCACCGGTATCGTGCTGATCGTTGCGGTTACCATTGATATGATCAGATCCAAGAACCAGTAAGCATCCGATCAGATTGTAAGAATGTATGGCGTAAGCCTGCAGATAAAATTATTTTCCAAAAGGAGGAAACAAAATGAAGGCATTAAAAAGAGTATTAGCGGTTATGCTGGCTGCAATGCTGGCGTTGTCCATGGTTGCCTGCGGCGATGAAAAAGGCGGCAGCACAAGTGATGAAACGAACAACAACACCAGCAATGAGAACAGCGATAACAGCGGCGAAGCAAAAGAATTGAAATTCGAAGTTGTTTCAAAGGGCTTCCAGTCTACCTACTGGCAGGCAGTTTACAAAGGATTTCAGGATGAAATCGAGAAGATCCAGTCTGACAACAATGTGACCATCAAGTACAATTTTGTAGGTCCTGACTCTGAGACTGATATTGCTGTACAGGTACAGGAGTTTGAGTCTGCAGTAAACGCAGCTCCCGATGCCATCGGCCTTGCAGCGCTGGATGTAGACGCGCTGAACGACAACATTGAAAAAGTAAATGGCAAGACACCGATCATCGGCTTTGACTCCGGCGTTCCCAACGCTCCTGAAGGTGCTGTTCTTGCAAACGCTTCAACAGACAACTATGCAGCCGGACAGCTTGCAGCTGAGAACCTGTATGAAAAGATCAAATCCCGCATCGGCGACGGTCAGGTTCGTATCGGTGAAGTAAATCAGGACGCAACATCCGAATCCATCACAAACCGTGGTCTTGGCTTCATTGACAAGATGATCGAACTGCTTACCGCAGACAGCAAGACTGTATGTGTAACAGGCAATGAAAAGTATGTTGGCGATTCTTCAGATTCTACAGCGGACGAGGCTTCAGCAGATGTGATCATCGAGGTTCGTGTTCCCGCTCAGACAACTACAGAGCTTTGTGCAACAGAGGCTGGCGCAATCCTGAATAAGCAAGACACCATTGCAATCTTCGGCTCCAATCAGGTTGCGGCAGAAGGCGTGATCACCGCAAATGAGAACCTTTCTGTATGCGGTTCTGAGGACACACAGATCATCGCGGTTGGTTTTGACTCCGGTTCCGTATTGAAGGCTGCTGTATCGGCAGGCACCATGTACGGCGCTGTTACCCAGGCTCCCGTATCCATCGGCGCTGTTCTTGCAGATCTGATGTATGCTGCTGCAAACGGTGAATCTGTAGAAGATACTGACACAGGCTGCCAGTTCTACACAGCTGAAAATATCACAAGCGAGGAGATCGCACAGAATCTTTATGATTAAGGAAACTTTATGACTAAGGAAACTTTTTCATAACCAGATAAAAGAAGTCCCGCAAAACATTCTCCGAAAAGAGAAGTCTGCGGGACTTCTTTTTTATTACAGATTGTAAATAATCGAGTTACCGATCCGTGTGGCGGTTTCCTGATCCTTCAGCCGTTTGATCAGCGCCAGCGCGAAGGGAATGGCAGTGCCCATACCCCGTGAGGTGATGACCTGCGGACTTTCCGATACCGGGTCAAAGCATACCTCGGCGCCGGTAAGCTGTTCTTCAAAACCGGGATAACAGCAGGCCCGCCTGCCTTCCAGAAGCCCAAGGCCGCCCAGAACGCTGGGAGCCGCACAGATGGCGGCGATCTCTTTTCCTTCTGCGACCATGTACTTTAATGCGTCTGCAACGCCTTTATGGGCCTGCAGATTCTTTGTGCCGGGCATGCCTCCCGGCAGCACCAGCATGTCCATGCCGGAAAAATCGATCTGCTCAAACAGCGCATCCGCCTGTACCGGGATTCCGTGGGCTCCGGTTACGGTCTTTTCACCGCTGACGGAAGCGGTGGTAACAGGAATCTCCGCCCGTCTTAAAAGATCCACGACGGTCAGACCTTCAATCTCTTCAAAACCTTCTGCCAATGCGACACATACTTGTTTCATAATGAACTTTCTAACCTCCGTTTCGTAATGCTTTTTTTCAGCATAACAAATTTGCCTTGTAAATACAAGAAAAATCCATTATCATAAAAGAATGAAGCAAAAATTATGGAAAAATAATCGGATAAACATAAAATACCGCGGGTTCTGCGGAAGAAAAGAACCGAGATGGGTTTGCCGGCTGCTGACTGCCCTTGCTTTTCTGGCGGCTGTCTGTACTTTTGCCGGCTGTCAGCGGAATCCGGATCTGGAAACGATTTCCAAAACAGAACTTCTCATGGATACGGTAGTGCAGATTAAGCTGTGGGACTGTCAGGACGAATCCCTGCTGGAGGACGCCATGGAGTTGTGCGCTGATCTGGAGAAACAGTTTTCCAGCCAGATAGAGGACAGCGAGATATCCCGGATCAACGACGCCGGCGGGAAGCCTGTAAAGATCAGCGAGAATACCGGCGCGCTTCTGGAAATCGGCAGGAAATATGAAACCTTGTCAGAAGGCCGTTTTTCAATGGAGATCGGGCCTTTGAGCAGTCTGTGGGATTTTCACCCTGAGAGCGCTTACAAGCCTTCTCAGGCGGAAATAGAAGCCGCGACGGCGGTTGTGCAGTCATCCAGCCTGCAGCTGAAAGAAGATCAGGCCGCATTGACACCGGACGGCGCGAGGCTGGATCTGGGCGGCATTGCCAAGGGATATATTGCGGATCAGCTGAAGGAATATCTGAAAGAGCGGGGGATCAGGCACGGCATCATCAGCCTGGGCGGCAATGTACTCACCATAGGCAGCAAGCCGGACGGCAGTCCTTTTACGGTAGGGATCCAGCGGCCTTTCGCAGAAGAAAACGAAATGATCACCGCCGTCTATGCCTCGGATTCCTCTGTGGTGACCTCCGGCATCTATCAGCGGTATTTTGAGCAGGAAGGGGCTTTGTATCATCATATATTGGATCCGGAAACAGGATATCCCGCCAAAACGGATCTGTACAGCGTTACGGTGCTGTCCTCCCGATCAGTGGACGGAGACGCCCTGAGTACGATCTGTATGCTTTTTGGGCTGGAAAAAGGAAAACAACTGATCGAAGCAACAGAAGGCGCAGAGGCTGTCTTTGTGACAGATGAGGAAAAGGTGATTTATACAAGCGGTATCACAGAGGATCAGATTGCCGGATAGAACATCAGAAGACAGAAAAAGCAGAAAGCAGACAGTTGACAATAGGCAATAGACAATAGACAATAAACAATAAACGACGAATTTTGTCATAAAGGAAGGATAGAACATGGTCAGAGAACGATTGGACGCGCTGCGGAAGGAAATGAAACAGAAAGGGCTGGCATATTACCTTATTTTCACCAATGATTTCCATTTATCGGAGTATGTGGGAGAGTATTTCAGATGCCGCGCCTATTTTTCCGGGTTTACCGGCTCTGCCGGAGTGCTGCTGGTGGGATTGAATATGGCGGGACTCTGGACGGACGGACGTTATTTTATCCAGGCGGAAAGCCAGCTAAAGGGCACCGGCATTACCCTGTTCAGAATGGGTGAGGAAGGCGTACCGACCATTTATGAATATTTGGAAAAGAAATTAAAGCAGGGGGAAAATCTGGGTTTTGACGCCAGAACGATCCCGGCAAAAGAGGGAGTGCGCTACCGCGAGCTGGCGGAGCGAAAAGGCGGCAGGCTGGTTTTGGATCGGGAAATGGTGGACGCAGTCTGGAAAAACCGACCCGCCATATCCGGGGAGCCGGCATTTTTGCTGGAAAAATGCTACAGCGGGATGTCCGCTTCTGAAAAACTGGAAAATCTGCGGAAAGAACTGAAAAAAATGGGCGCCGAGGTACATGTGGTCTCCGCGCTGGATGATCTGGCATGGCTGTTTAATATCCGGGGAAATGACATTCCCTGCAATCCTGTCGTGCTGGGCTATGGTCTCATAAAAGAAAAGGAAGCATATTTTTATACTGATCCGGGTAAATTTCAAAGTGAACAGATTAAAATTCTGGCTGAGCAGGGCGTGACGCTGAAAAATTATGAGGATATTTTTCAGGATCTGGCAGCGCTGCGCCAGGTGCGGCTGCATCTGGATATGGAGAAAAACAGCTATGCCCTTTACAGTGTACTGGATCCTTCCGTAACGGTGGTCGACGGAGCAAATCCCGAGGTGCTGATGAAGGCGGTGAAAAATGATACGGAGATCAAAAATATCAGAGCCGCTCACGTGAAGGACGGACTTGCCTGCACCAGATTCATGCGTTGGATCAAAGAAGCGGTAAAGACGGAATCTCTTGACGAGTGGCAGGCATCCGAATATCTGGAGCAGCTGCGGGCGGAGCAGGAAGGATTCCTTGAGCTGAGTTTCCCTACAATATGCGCCTACAATGCCAACGGTGCCATGATGCACTATTCTGCTGAGAAGGATTGCTGCGCTGCATTGAAAGCGGAAGGGATCCTTCTTGTGGATTCCGGCGGACAGTATCTGGAGGGCACCACGGATGTCACCAGAACCTTTGGGCTGGGTCCGGTGAAGCAGGAGGTTAAAACCCATTTTACGATGGTGCTGAAGGGCTTTTTGCATCTACAGAACGCAAAATTTTTATACGGATGCACGGGGTTAAATCTGGATATACTGGCCCGGCAGCCGATGTGGGAGGCGGATTTGGATTATAAATGCGGAACCGGCCACGGCGTTGGCTATCTGCTGAATGTTCATGAAGCCCCCAACGGATTCCGATGGAAACAGGTTCCGGAACGCAATGACGGCTGCGTTCTGGAGGCAGGCATGGTGACTACGGACGAGCCGGGAATCTACATTGAGGGCAGTCATGGTATTCGTACCGAGAATGAGCTGCTCTGCAGGAGGGGAAATAAAAACGAATACGGACAGTACATGTATTTTGAGCCCCTGACATTGGTGCCGGTAGATCTGGATCTGGTGGAAGAATCCCTTCTTGACGAAAACGATAAAAAACAGCTGAACGAGTATCATCAGCTTGTGTATGCGAAGCTGTCTCCTTATATGGACGAGCAGGAAAAGCAATGGTTGAAAAATGCCACCAGAAGAATCGGAGACTGACGCTGAATATCAAAAATTACCATTATATTAAATCCGTTTTTGCTCATACTAGCATTACGGAGGTGATAAAGAATGAGTTCTTCAAACAACAACGTAAATGTACCTGAAGCGAAAGAAGCTATGAATCGTTTCAAAATGGAAGTTGCAACTGAGCTTGGCGTGAACCTGAAGGACGGTTACAACGGTGACCTGACTTCCAGAGAGGCCGGAAGCATCGGCGGCGGTATGGTCAAGAAGATGATCGAGGCGCAGGAACGTCAGATGGCAGGTAAGTAATTAAAATAGAAAAGCCATAAAGAAGTAAACATGCGTAAAAGCATGCGGAGAAAGAAAAGCATTGTTTTACGCAGAGAGCGGTCATAGGATCGCCGAAAAGAGGGCATCTGCAGTTTTGCGGAGGCCCTCTTTTTGGTATGGATTTTACCTGACGAAAAAAAATTAACAAATATGAACATAAGTTGTTGACATTAAATATGAAATGATATAGTATAATTATCAGAAAATATAGCAAATTTTCGAGAGAATTTCAAAAGACTTTCGGTGAAATGTACTAAGAATCTGTATTTTTTGCAAAGGAGTGATGGATATGAAACGGTTTGTCTTTCTGATTTGTCTGGGCTTGCTCGGCTGTTTTTTATTTGGATGCGGGAGTAAGAAGGAAAAATCTGCCGGTGAGGAGAATCCCGCGGCGACAGAGACAGTGGCGACAGAGACAGCAGAAAAAGTTACTGATGATGCGACGGAACAGTCAACTCCTGAAGCGATATCCACACCGGTTCCGACGCCGCTTCCTTCCGGGGCGCCGATATTGGATATTTCGTCGGCGGATCAGGTGGAGAAGATCGATGTTTACTGCAGCACGATCAGCACGCTGGTAAAGCATGTTTCCGGCCGCGAGGATATAGAACATATCGTGCAGACGCTTCTTGACAAAAAGGTGATTGAAAAAGATCCCAACGCGGATAATATGAGTTATTATTACAATGGCGGCCATGCGACGTCATATCGTTTTCAGTTCTATCTATATGACGGCACTGTACGGGAGGTTTACCTGTCAAATACGAAACAGGGAGAGGAGCCTGATCGGCTGGTAAAAGACGACGCGCTGTATTTGATCGAAGAGCTCTCGTGGGAATGGGCAGGAGAAGGCAAAACAGATGATGAAGAATTTATATTTAACGCCCTTCCTTATTCCGCGGAGTATCCGGAGTAAACCCGGCGGGGCAGTTATGCAAAGAAAGGAAAAATGAAGAAGACAGGATATATTTCGTAATAACCGAAAGTGAAAAAGCATACAATCATCAGGGGTGATTGTATGAGAATAAAATGGAAAACACTGGCGATCTGCATTGCCATCCCGCTGCTGGTTGGCGGCATCGCCGCACTGCTCACAGGAGGCGGGATGGCTGAATTTCAGACCTTGAAACAGCCTCCCCTGTCTCCGCCGGGCTGGCTGTTTCCCGTGGTCTGGACGATACTGTACATCCTGATGGGAGTTGCTTCCTATCTTGTCCTCACATCGGGAAAATCAGATCAGAAAATCCGGGAAGCACTGGAAAGCTACGGACTGCAATTACTGGTAAATTTTTTCTGGCCTATCTTTTTCTTTGGCATGAACTGGTACTGGTTTTCCTTTTTTTGGCTGGCGCTTTTGTGGGTGCTGATCCTGTATACCATAATACTGTTCGGCCGCATTTCAAAACCGGCGGCGTATCTGCTTGTTCCGTATCTTTTGTGGGTGACCTTTGCAGGTTATCTCAATGCGGCGATCGCGTTGTTGAACTGAGATACAATAGAATCATAAGGCGAGAGTCGGCGTATGCCGGCTCTTTTTTTATGTATGACGGGCATGCCGTCAGTCTGTGGTGAAAGTCCACAAGGGGCATAGTTGCCGATGAACCCCAAA
>CANQNE010000015.1 GCA_947625135.1 uncultured Lachnospiraceae bacterium | reverse complement strand
GTTGAGCCTTCTGTAGAGCCTTCAGTTGAGCCTTCTGTAGAGCCTTCAGTTGAGCCTTCTGTAGAGCCTTCAGTTGAGCCTTCTGTAGAGCCTTCAGTTGAGCCTTCAGAAGCACCTGTTACTCACCTTTATGGTGATGTTGATCTTACAGGTGGAGTAACTGCTGACGACGCACTTGCAATCCTGCGTCATGTAGTGAAACTTGCTCCGATCACCGACGAGCTTGCTCTTAAGCTTGCCGATGCAGATCATAATGGCGAGATCACAGCAGACGATGCACTCAAGGTACTGCAGGTAGTTGTAAAGATGGCAGAGGAAGAGATCTATGATCCTGATGCTCCCGTAGCTTCAGAGGCACCTGTAGTTTCAGAAGAGCCTGTAGTTTCACAAGAACCTGCAGCTCCGGAAGAGGCATAATCCTTAACAGGTAAGCAATTTGATTGATTCGGAAACGATTCTAATCTTCAAAAATATCCTGTCCGGTTTTCCGGGCAGGATATTTTTTGTGTAAACAGGAAATTTCTTTGGTGATTTCTATTTTATTCTTGAATTTTTCTATTGTATTGTGTAAAATGTAAGATAGATTTATTGTACATTTCTTTTTGAAGTGTCGCACAAATATTTTAAGAAAGGAAGAATCATCATGAGAAACAAAAAGTTTGCCCGTATGTCAAAGATCGTTGCGTTTGCGCTTTCTGCGGCAATGCTGACGGGTATGGTGGCTTATGCAGCAGACGATACGCCGGATGCTGCGGAGCCGGAGTCCTATTGCTACGGTGATGTGGATCTGAATCATGAGGTCAATGCCGACGACGCGCTGCTTTTGCTGCAGGATGTGGTGAAGCTGAATTCCCTCCCGGACGGATTGGCCAAAATACTGGCTGACGTGAATGGCGTGGACGGGATCACGGCTGATGACGCACTGTTGGTTTTGCAGACTGCTGTGAAGCTGTGTCCTGAGAAGGAATATGTTCCTCCTGTAGTTTCTGAGGAGCCCAGCGAGGCGCCGACACCGACGCCCACACCTGTGGCTACTCCTACACCCACACCGAAGCCCAGCGCTTCCGTTGCACCCAAGCCTTCGACGGAGCCTACCATGAATCCGGATTGGGTACCCAATGCGATCCCCACTGTTGAACCCGGCGAACCCTATGCAGGAATTCCCGCCAAAGTGCTGGAGGCCAATGGCGCCGAGGTTGACGAGAACGGTATTATCACCTTTACAGACGCCAACAAAGAAAATGGCAAGGGCGTTCGTTTGGAGAACCCTCTGGCGGGCCGGACAGACCTGCGGGAGACCGCGGAAGATGCAGTTGCGGGACAGCCGCTGCTCAGCACGCTGACAAAAGAGCAGAAGACGCTTTTTGATCCCACTGCGGTTTATCCGAGGGCGAAGTGGAATAAGGGCGCAAGTATCAGCTTCTGGGTTAAGGCAGACTGGAAGAACCATCCTTTGAGACCGGATGCAGCGCCTTTGCTTGTGGTTCATGACAGCACAGACGTGATCAATCCTGACGACGGTACCATCAACCGCAAGGCAAGAAAGAACTTTGCCCTGATGGTGACTACCAGAGGCGCCGTTACATTTGAGTCCGGCGATACTCCGGAGAATTCATTCCGTGCAACCAGCGTACTTGCCGGCAATAACCATGAGTGGAACTACTTTACGGTTACAATTGCAAACGACTGGATCACAGTTTATGTAAATGGACAGGAAAATGTTTACAAGTCAGTAGGCCTGATGAAGGACGACGACGGCATCAAGTATTTCAATGACGGATGGCTGACCCGTTATAATACCATTGGCCCGGCTACCGAGGAAGATGTGAAGAATGATATCCGCGGATATCTGACCTCCGGTAAGAACCCGGTATGGCGTGAGACGGACGGCGTATGGTCCGGTCATGTGGAAGGCAGCATCATCGGTAACGGCAGGTATTCCAATCCCGGCGCTGTGGCAATGTCCGGTGATGGCAGCGAGCTGTTGATGAATTATATCACCGGCGAGGACACCGAGATCTGGCTTGGCGGTACTGAGACAAAGAAGCTGATCACACCTGCACAGGGCCTTGGACCGGCTACTTATTCCATCGCTTCCGGCACACAGGTTGCGGATCTGCAGGTTTATGACAAAGAGCTGACCGCTGCTGAGGTTGCCGCAAACTATGAAGTAGCACAGAGACCTGACGCAAAGTAAGATCCAGCGAAAGGCGAATGATTTAAAACCATAAGAAAAGGGGCTGTTGTAAATAACCGGATAGGATTTTACAACAGCCCTTTGCTGTCCCGCAAACTGGCTCGGGTGAAAATAGAGAGCAAATTTGACAGGAGATTTCATAATGATTGATTTTAGACAAAAGAAACGGATCGTGGTGAAGGTGGGAACTTCCACGCTGACTCACGCCACAGGAAGGCTGAATATTCGCAGAGTCGAAATGCTGGTGAAGGTGTTGGCGGATCTGCAGAATGCTGGAAAGGAGATCATTCTGGTGTCCAGCGGCGCAATGGGGCTTGGCATGGCAAAGATGGGCCTGATCAACCGTCCTGATGATACGCCCACCAAGCAGGCGTGCGCCGCAGTGGGGCAGTGTGAGCTGATGTATCTTTACGACAATGAGTTTTCCAAATACAGTATTACGGTGGCGCAGGTGCTGTTGACAAAATATGTGCTTCTGGAGGATCGCCGGGTGAATGTGGAAAATGCCATTAAACGGCTGATCCAGCAGGGGGTGGTCCCGGTAGTCAATGAGAATGATACGGTTGCCATCGATGAGCTGGAATTAAAGGTCGGGGAGAATGATTCGCTGGCGGCGCTGGTGGCGGTGATCAGTCAGGCGGACGCGCTTGTGATGATGACGGATATTGACGGGCTTTACAATCACGATCCCCGTCTGGACAGCAAGGCAAAGCTGGTTCCCTTTGTGGAAAAAATCGACGCGTCTATATGGAAGAGCGCCGGAGATGCGGGAACTGCTTTCGGTACCGGCGGGATGCGCACGAAGATCAAGGCTGCCCAGATCGCATGGGAAAAGGGGATCGACACCGTGATCATGAACGGCCACGATCCGGAGAAGCTGTATGATCTGTTTGAAAACCAGCAGGTTGGAACGGTGTTTGCCGCCAGCGGGGAAGAGGGCGGCAGCGACCGATAGAGAGGAGTGACAGGATCATGAATATGATTGAAGAAATGGGCGCCAGAGCCAAAGAGGCAAAGAGGGCGCTTGCAGACGCCAACACGGCGGCAAAGAACCGGGCGCTGCTGGCGATCTCCCAAACACTTCTGGAAAATAAAGCGCTGATCCTTCAGGAGAATCAGGAGGATCTGCGGCAGGCACGGGAAAATGGCATGTCCCAGTCTCTGCAGGATCGCCTTTTGCTGACGGAAGACCGGGTGCGGTCCATGGCAAACGCATGCGTCAAGCTGGCGGGGCTGGAAGATCCCGCGGGCGTTGTGGAGGGCGGCCATGTGTGCCCCAACGGGATGCGGATCACAAAGGTGCGGGTGCCTATGGGCGTGATCGGCATTATTTATGAAGCGCGGCCCAATGTGACAGTGGATGCCGCGGCATTGTGTTTTAAGAGCGGCAATGCGGTGATCCTCCGGGGCGGCAAGGAGGCTTTCCGGTCCAATCAGTGCCTTACGGAGCTGATGCGCCGGGCAGTAGGGGAGGCAGGTTTTTCACCGGACTGTATCCAGCTGGTGCAGGACACGTCCCGGGACACCTCCCTCATGATGATGAAGGCAAACGGCTGGCTGGATGTGCTGATCCCCCGGGGCGGCGCAGGCCTTATCCGCGCTGTGGTGGAGAACGCCACGGTTCCGGTGATCGAGACGGGAACGGGAAACTGCCATCTGTTTGTGGATGACTCCGCCAATCTGGAAATGGCGGTGAATATTCTGGATAACGGCAAGACCCAGCGGCCCAGCGTCTGCAATGCGCTGGAAACCTGCTTGGTACACAAGGATGTTGCATCGGCGTTCCTTCCAATGATGAAGGAGCGGCTGGATGCCCACGGCGTGGAGCTGCGGGGATGTCCCCGGACGGCGGAGATCCTTGGCCAGTGTGTCGTACCCGCTTCGGAAGAGGATTATGCCACGGAATTTTTGGATTATATTCTTGCAGTGAAGGTAGTGGATGACGTGGAGGAGGCCATTGCCCACATCGAAAAATACTCCACCGGCCATTCGGAATGTATTGTCACGGAAAACCTGCGGCATGCGGAAACATTCCAGCGGCGTATTGATTCCGCCGCCATTTATGTGAACTGTTCCACCCGGTTTACTGACGGTGAGGAATTTGGACTGGGAGCGGAGATCGGGATCTCTACCCAGAAGCTCCACGCAAGAGGCCCCATGGGTTTGAAAGAGCTGACGACGGTGAAATATCTGATCAACGGAGACGGGCAGATCCGGTAGCTGCGGCCAAACGGCATAGTGGCGCGCCCTGCGGCGCTCCGCCGACACAAAAAGTTTTCATTTTTGTGATTGACAAAGGAAAATGGCTTGTGCTATTATATAAGGTGCACTATTGTGGAATGGTGCCCCCAAAATTTGGGAGCGCAATGAATTGACGAGAGGTGGAATATCCTATGGAGAAAAACAGAATTAAGCCGGTGAGGGCTGGAAAAAGCTCCCGTATGAGCTATGCAAGACAAAAAGAAGTCTTGGAAATGCCCAACCTGATTGAAGTCCAGAAGGACTCATATCAGTGGTTTCTGGATGAAGGCCTGAGAGAAGTATTTGCGGACATTTCTCCAATTTCTGACTATAGCGGTCAGTTAAGCCTTGAATTTGTGGACTTTAAGCTATGCAGGGAAGACACAAAATACACCATCGAAGAGTGCAAAGAGCGGGATGCCACCTATGCGGCTCCGCTGAAAGTAAAAGTGCGTCTTTATAACAGGGAAAACGATGAGATCAATGAGCATGATATTTTTATGGGCGATCTCCCGCTGATGACTGAGACGGGCACTTTTGTGATCAACGGCGCAGAGCGCGTGATCGTCAGCCAGCTGGTGCGTTCGCCGGGTATTTACTATGCGATCGCACATGATAAAGTAGGCAAGACGTTATATTCTTCCACTGTCATTCCCAATCGTGGCGCGTGGCTGGAGTACGAAACGGACTCCAACGACGTGTTTTATGTACGTGTTGACCGGACAAGAAAAGTGCCGATCACGGTGCTGATCCGTGCGCTGGGGGTAAGCAGCAACGCAGAGATCATCGATATGTTCGGTGAGGAGCCCAAGCTGATCGCCAGCTTCGGCAAGGATGTTTCTACCAATTATGAGGAAGGTCTTTTAGAGCTTTATAAGAAGATCCGTCCCGGCGAGCCGCTCACTGTGGAGAGCGCCGAGGGACTGATCAACAGTATGTTTTTTGATCCCAAGCGCTATGACCTTGCCAAAGTAGGTCGTTATAAATTTAACAAAAAGCTCATGTTCCGCAACCGGATCGCCGGCCATGTTCTGGCGGAGGATGCGGTGGACACCACCACCGGCGAGATCATCGCGGAAGCGGGTACGAAGCTGACAAGAGAACAGGCAGACGCCATTCAGAATGCGGCTGTTTTCAGCGTCATGATCCAGACAGAGGAGCGCAACGTGAAGGTGCTGTCCAACTGTATGGTGGATCTGACGAATTTTGTGGACGTAAATCCCAGAGAACTGGGGATTACGGAGCTTGTTTATTATCCTGTCCTGGAGAAGATCCTTGCGGAGAACGAGGATATCGAAGCCATCAAGGACGCCATCCGGGGCAGTGTGCATGAATTGATCCCCAAGCACATTACAAAGGAAGATATTTTTGCTTCCATTAATTATAATATGCACCTTGAGTACGGTATCGGCAACGACGACGATATCGACCATCTGGGCAATCGCCGTATTCGCGCGGTGGGCGAACTTTTGCAGAACCAGTACCGGATCGGCCTGTCCAGACTGGAGCGTGTGGTGCGGGAGAGAATGACGACGCAGGATATGGAAGTGATCTCTCCGCAGACTTTGATCAACATTAAACCTGTTACGGCTGCGGTAAAGGAATTTTTCGGATCCTCCCAGCTGTCGCAGTTCATGGATCAGAACAATCCTCTGGGCGAGCTGACTCACAAGCGGCGTCTGTCCGCATTGGGTCCCGGCGGTCTCTCCAGAGACCGTGCAGGTTTCGAGGTTCGTGATGTGCATTATTCGCATTATGGACGTATGTGCCCCATTGAGACGCCTGAAGGTCCCAATATCGGTCTGATCAACTCCCTTGCAACTTATGCCCGTATCAACGAGTATGGTTTTGTGGAGGCCCCTTACCGGAAGATCGATAAGACGGACATGGAGAATCCGGTTGTCACGGACGAGGTTGTCTATATGACGGCCGATGAAGAGGATAATTATCATGTAGCACAGGCAAATGAGCCGCTGGATGAAGAGGGTCATTTTATCGACAATATGGTTTCCGGCCGTTACCGGGAGGAGACTCAGGAGTATGAGAAGCACGTATTTGATTATATGGATGTTTCTCCTAAGATGCTGTTTTCTGTGGCAACGGCGCTGATCCCGTTTTTGGAAAACGACGACGCCAACCGTGCGCTGATGGGTTCCAACATGCAGCGTCAGGCAGTGCCTTTGATGATGACGGAGGCCCCTGTAGTGGGTACCGGTATGGAGACCAAGACGGCGGTAGACTCCGGTGTCTGCGTATTGGCGAAGCGCGCCGGCGTGGTAGAGCAGTCCGCCTCCGCGAAAATCGTTATCAGAGCGGATGAGGACGGCACGCGGGATGAGTATAAGCTGACAAAATTCTCCCGCAGCAACCAAAGCAACTGCTATAATCAGAAGCCCATTGTCAACAAGGGCGACCATGTGGAAGCCGGCGAGGTGATCGCGGATGGGCCGTCTACCGCAAACGGCGAGATCGCGCTGGGCAAGAACCCGCTGATCGGTTTTATGACATGGGAAGGCTATAATTACGAGGACGCCGTGCTGCTCAGCGAGAAGCTGGTGCAGGACGATGTATATACGTCTATTCATATTGAGGAGTATGAGGCGGAGGCAAGAGATACCAAGCTGGGCCCCGAGGAGATCACAAGAGACGTTCCCGGCGTGGGCGACGACGCCTTAAAGCATTTGGACGAGCGAGGCATCATCCATATCGGCGCGGAGGTTCGCGCAGGGGATATTCTGGTAGGCAAGGTAACGCCCAAGGGCGAGACGGAGCTGACCGCGGAGGAGCGGCTGCTGCGGGCCATTTTCGGTGAAAAAGCCCGTGAGGTGCGCGATACTTCCCTGAAGGTTCCCCACGGCGAATATGGTATTGTTGTGGATGCCAAGGTGTTTACAAGAGAGAACAAGGATGAGCTGTCACCCGGCGTCAATGAGGCCGTGCGTATTTATATCGCCCAGAAGCGGAAGATCTCCGTGGGTGATAAGATGGCAGGCCGTCACGGCAACAAGGGTGTGGTTTCTCGCGTACTGCCCGTGGAAGATATGCCTTATCTGCCCAACGGACGTCCGCTGGATATTGTGCTGAATCCCCTTGGCGTGCCTTCCCGTATGAATATCGGACAGGTATTGGAGATCCATTTGTCACTGGCGGCCAAGGCCCTTGGCTTCAATATCGCCACGCCGGTATTTGACGGCGCGGACGAGAACGACATTATGGATACGCTGGATCTGGCAAATGATTATGTGAATCTGGAGTGGGATGAGTTTGTGAAGAAGCACGGCGATTCTCTGCTCCCGGAGGTATTGCAGTATCTGGATGAGAACAAGGCTCACAGAGAGGTGTGGAAGGGCGTTCCGATTTCCCGGGACGGCAAGGTGCGCCTCCGTGACGGACGAACCGGCGAGTATTTTGACGGCCCGGTCACCATCGGACACATGCACTACCTGAAGCTGCACCATCTTGTGGATGATAAGATCCATGCCCGTTCTACCGGACCGTATTCCCTTGTTACCCAGCAGCCTTTGGGCGGCAAGGCTCAGTTCGGCGGACAGCGTTTCGGCGAGATGGAGGTATGGGCGCTGGAGGCTTACGGCGCATCGTATACACTGCAGGAGATCCTGACAGTGAAGTCTGATGATGTGGTAGGCCGTGTGAAGACGTACGAAGCGATCATCAAAGGCGATAATATTCCCGAACCGGGTATTCCGGAATCTTTCAAGGTACTTTTGAAGGAACTGCAGTCCTTAGGGCTGGATGTACGGGTACTCAAGGAGGATCAGACAGAGGTAGAGATTCTGGAAACCGTCGATTATGGAGAGACAGATCTGAATTCCATTATCGAGGGCGACAAGAACTTCCGTTACGAAGAAGAATCCTATGGAGATCATGGATTTACAAAGCAGGAATTTGATGAAAACGAAGAGCTGATCGACATTCTGGACGAGGAGCCTTCGGAGGAAAATCTGGAAGATTTTTTTGAAACGGTCTCAACTGACGCAGAAGATTTTTAAGAAACGCTCAACTGAAAGGAGTGTCCCGGATGTCGGAAACAGTAAATGAAGTAAATACAGAAACTGTGGAAAATATGGAGAATGAGGCGGCAGAGGCCGTAGCAGAGGATATGGCGCCTGTTTTGGAGCAGGAAAATGCAGAGGCTGCAGGGCAGGAAGACGCCACAGCAGAAACGGTGGCGGATGCAATAGCGGCGGCAATGGCAGACGCGGCGGCAGACATGGAAGCGGACGAGGACGCCGAAGGCGAGGAAGACGGGTATGAAGATGAGGAAGACGCGGACGAGGAAAGCGGCGAGTCTGCAGAGCGCGGCAGGGAAGCATCAGGCCGCAGATTCAATATGCCCAGAAAGGCCCCGGAGGCTTATCAGCCGGTGACTTTTGAATCTATCCGTATCGGACTGGCGTCTCCGGAGAAGATCCGCGAGTGGTCCAGAGGCGAGGTGAAGAAGCCGGAAACCATCAATTACAGGACCCTGAAGCCGGAAAAGGAAGGCCTGTTCTGCGAGAGGATCTTCGGACCCAGTAAGGACTGGGAGTGCCACTGCGGCAAGTATAAGAAGATTCGCTATAAAGGTGTGGTCTGTGACCGATGCGGCGTTGAGGTGACGAAGGCCAATGTGCGCCGTGAACGTATGGGGCATATCGAGCTTGCCGCGCCGGTTTCCCATATCTGGTATTTCAAGGGGATTCCAAGCCGGATGGGCCTGATCCTGGATCTGTCCCCCAGAACGCTGGAAAAGGTACTGTATTTTGCCAATTATATCGTGATCGATCCTGCAGACTCCGGATTGGAGTATAAGCAGGTGCTGACAGAAAAAGAATATCAGGATGCAAGAGAAGCCTACGGAGAGCATTTCCGGGTAGGCATGGGCGCAGAGGCCATCAAGGAGCTTCTGCAGCACATTGATCTGGATAAGGAATTTGAGGAGCTGCAGAAAACACTGGCGGAGTCCTCCGGACAGAAGCGCGCCCGCACCATCAAGAGGCTGGAGGTTGTAGAAGCCTTTAAGAGCGCGGGAAACAGGCCGGAATGGATGATCCTTGATGTGATCCCCGTGATCCCGCCGGATCTGCGTCCGATGGTACAGCTGGACGGCGGACGGTTCGCAACCTCCGACCTGAATGATCTGTACAGACGTATCATCAACAGAAATAATCGTTTGAAGAGACTGCTGGAGCTGGGCGCGCCGGATATCATCGTGCGCAATGAGAAGAGAATGCTTCAGGAAGCAGTGGACGCGCTGATCGACAACGGCCGCCGGGGACGTCCTGTTACCGGCCCGGGAAACCGCGCCCTGAAGTCTCTGTCAGATATGCTGAAGGGCAAGTCCGGACGTTTTCGTCAGAACCTGCTGGGCAAGCGTGTGGATTATTCCGGACGTTCCGTTATCGTGGTGGGACCGGAATTAAAGATCTATCAGTGCGGTCTGCCGAAGGAGATGGCCATTGAGCTGTTCAAGCCTTTTGTGATGAAGGAGCTGGTTGCAAACGGCACCGCCCACAATATCAAGAGCGCCAAGAAGATGGTAGAGCGGCTGCAGCCGGAGGTCTGGGACGTACTGGAAGAGGTGATCAAGGAGCATCCCGTTATGTTGAATCGTGCGCCTACCCTGCACAGGCTGGGTATTCAGGCGTTTGAGCCCATTCTCGTGGAAGGCAAGGCCATTAAGCTCCATCCGCTGGTATGTACCGCTTACAATGCGGACTTTGACGGCGACCAGATGGCGGTGCATCTGCCCCTTTCCGTGGAAGCACAGGCGGAGTGCCGTTTCCTGCTGCTGTCTCCCAACAACCTGCTGAAGCCTTCTGACGGCGGGCCTGTTGCCGTTCCTTCTCAGGATATGGTGCTGGGTATTTATTACCTGACTCAGGAGAGACCGGGGGCAAAAGGAGAAGGCAAATATTTCAAGAGCCCCAACGAAGCCATTCTGGCCTATGAAAATGAGGTTGTGACGTTACATTCCAAGGTGGCAGTCCGGGTGGAAAAGACACTTCCGGACGGGCAGAAGATATCGGGCATTGTAAAGTCTACCGTGGGAAGGTTTATCTTCAATGAAATCCTTCCGCAGGATCTGGGCTTTGTAGAGCGGAATACGCCGGAGGATCAGATCAAACTGGAGGTAGATTTCCACGTAGGCAAGAAGGGCCTGAAGCAGATCCTTGAGAAAGTCATCAACACCCACGGCTCCACAAGAACCGCCGAGGTACTGGACGATATTAAGGCAATGGGCTACAAATATTCTACAAAAGCGGCGATGACGGTTTCCATCTCCGATATGACCGTGCCGGAGATCAAGTCCCAGCTTCTGCAGGAAGCCCAGAATCAGGTGGATGCCATCACCAAGGACTTCAAGCGGGGACGCTGTACAGAGGAAGAGCGTTACAAGAGCGTGGTAGAGACTTGGAAGGAAACGGACGACAAGCTGACGAAAGCGCTTTTGGACGGATTGGATATATACAACAATATTTATATGATGGCGGATTCCGGCGCCCGTGGTTCCGACAAGCAGATCAAGCAGCTTGCGGGTATGCGTGGTCTGATGGCGGATACAACGGGACGTACCATTGAGCTGCCCATCAAATCTAATTTCCGTGAAGGCCTGGACGTACTGGAATACTTTATGTCCGCCCACGGCGCCCGGAAAGGTCTGTCCGATACGGCGCTGCGTACGGCCGACTCCGGTTACCTTACCAGACGACTGGTGGATGTTTCACAGGAGCTGATCATTCGGGAAGTAGATTGCTGCGCGGGCAAGGACACCATTCCCGGCATGACGGTGCGGGCGTTTACCGACGGAAGAGAAGAGATCGAGAGCCTGCAGGATCGTATCACAGGACGGTATGCGGCTGAGGATATTCTGGACAAAGACGGCAACGTGCTTGTGAAGCGCAATCACATGATCACGCCCAGACGGGCCGCAAAGGTGATGGCCTTCGGCGTCAACGAGAACGGAGAACCTGTGGATCACGTGAAGATCCGTACCGTATTGACCTGTAAGTCTCATATCGGTATCTGTTCCAAGTGTTACGGCGCCAATATGGCTACAGGGGAGCCGGTGCAGGTTGGCGAGGCGGTAGGTATCATCGCTGCCCAGTCTATCGGCGAGCCCGGTACCCAGCTGACCATGAGAACCTTCCATACCGGCGGTGTGGCAGGAGATGATATCACACAGGGTCTTCCCCGTGTAGAGGAGCTTTTCGAGGCAAGAAAGCCAAAGGGCCTTGCGATCATCACTGAGTTTGGCGGCGTTGCTACCATCAACGATACAAAGAAGAAGCGGGAGATCATCGTTACCAATCAGGAGACGGGAGAGACAAAGGCTTACCTGATCCCTTACGGTTCCCGGGTGAAAATTCAGGACGGCGATCTGCTGGAGGCCGGCGACGAGCTGACGGAGGGCAGTATCAATCCCCATGATATTCTGAAGATCAAGGGCGTCCGGGCAGTGCAGGATTATATGCTCCGGGAAGTACAGCGTGTTTACCGTCTGCAGGGCGTTGATATCAACGACAAGCATATTGAGGTGATCGTCCGCCAGATGTTAAAGAAAGTCCGGGTAGAGGGCAACGGAGATTCCGATGTGCTTCCGGGTACGCTGATGGATGTGCTTGATTTTGAAGATATGAACGAAAAGCTGACGGAGGAGGGCAAGACGCCTGCAGAGGGCAAGCAAGTGATGCTGGGTATTACCAAGGCGGCCCTTGCCACAAGCTCTTTCCTGTCTGCGGCTTCCTTCCAGGAGACCACGAAGGTGCTGACAGAGGCGGCCATCAAGGGCAAGGTTGACTCCCTGATCGGCCTGAAGGAGAACGTGATCATCGGTAAGCTGATCCCTGCCGGTACCGGCATGAAGCGTTACCGCTCCGTAAAGCTGGACACGGATGTAGAGGAGATCAAAGAGTCAGACGAAGTCGTATTGTTTGAAGAATAACACAAAAACAGAAAGGGCAGGATCCGGAAAGGCAGGATCTTGCCCTTCTTTCTTGAAATCCCGGCGGGTACATGCTATAATAATTCTGACTTTTTGAATGTGGCACAGGAGTATCATAAGCTGCCCGAAAATGGCATGAAAACCATTTGTCCGGGAATAGGGAAAAAGGATCGACAATGAAACAGGGAAAATTACGAGTATTACACTGGCTGCAGACGCTGCTGACAATGCTGCTGCTGGCGGGACTGCTGGCCGGATGCGGCCCCACAAAGGCGGCGCCTGACCCAGGGACAGCTGGGCAGACAGAAAGCGCGGCAGTCACGGAGTCATCGGCTGCGGAAACGCCGGCGGCGCAGATCGCGGAGGACGGCTCCTACACCACTAAGGATGAGGTGGCCTTATATATTCATACCTACGGGCATCTGCCCTCAAATTTTATCACCAAAAAGGAAGCGGAGGCCCTTGGCTGGGACAGTAAAAAGGGCAATCTTTGGGACGTGGCGCCGGGCAAAAGCATCGGCGGCGACTATTTTGGAAATTACGAAGGAAAGCTCCCCGAAGAAAAGGGACTGCAGTATCATGAATGTGATATCAACTATGGGGGCGGTCATCGGGGCGCAGAGCGGATCATCTACTCCAACCGGGGACAGATCTATTATACCGGGGATCATTATCAGACCTTTACGCTGTTATATGACGGCAGCTGACGGGGAAACGGAGATGGGGGATTTCCCGCTGCCCGTCTCATAAGCGTCCCGGAAGGGAGAAGTATATGAAAGAGTATCGTTTATCGGCCCGTCGGCTCCAGAAGGCGGAGGAAGCCCACCGTTATCTGGCGGAAACTTTTTCCTTTCCGGATCATTATGGGGGAAATCTGGATGCCCTTTATGACTGTCTGACAGAGCCCGGCCAGGAGGCGGCGATCGTTTTTGAGGAGGATTTTGAAACATTCGGCGGCGGTTCGCGTTTTTACGAACGCATGCTGCAGGTGTTCAGAGATGCGGCCCGATACAATGGCCGCCTGCGATTAAAGTTTGTTAAGAAAAATAATATCAATAAAGAAAGTGAGGCGCATGTTTACATGAGTAATCAGAAAGATCCCTACAAGATTGTTTTGTCGGAAGCGGAGATTCCCCGGCAATGGTACAATGTGAGGGCGGATATGAAGACGGATCACTGCCCGATCCTCAATCCGGCCACATTGAAGCCGGTGACGGTGGATGACCTGTCTCCCGTGTTCTGTACAGAGCTTGCCAGGCAGGAGCTGAACGCCACGGACCGGTTCATCGATATTCCCGATGAGGTGCTGGACTTTTATAAAATGTATCGGCCTTCGCCCCTGTATCGGGCCTATTTTCTGGAGAAGGCGCTGGATACGCCCGCAAAGATTTATTACAAATATGAGGGCGGGAATACTTCCGGAAGCCATAAGCTAAACAGCGCCATTGCCCAGTCCTACTATGCCAAGGAACAGGGCTTGAAGGGTGTGACCACGGAGACCGGAGCAGGTCAATGGGGTACGGCCCTGTCTATGGCAACGGGATATTTTGGACTGGATTGTAAAGTATATATGGTAAAGTGCAGCGCGCAGCAGAAGCCTTACCGCAAGACGGTTATGGAAACTTACGGCGCAAGTGTGATCCCTTCTCCCTCAGACACCACGCAGGTGGGACGGCAGATGAATATTGATTATCCCAATTCTACCGGCAGTCTCGGTACGGCGATCTCCGAAGCGGTGGAGGTGGCGGTGACCCATGAGGGCTACCGTTATGTACTGGGCAGCGTACTCAATCAGGTGTTGATACACCAGTCCGTGATCGGTCAGGAGGCAAAGCTGGCTATGGAGAAGGTGGACGCTTATCCTGATATTGTGATCGGCTGCGCAGGCGGCGGTTCCAATCTGGGCGGCCTGATGGCGCCGTTCATGGCGGACAAGCTGGCCGGAAAGAAGGCTCCGCACTTTATCGCGGTAGAGCCGGCTTCCTGTCCTTCTCTCACAAGAGGACGGTTTGCATACGATTTCTGCGATACCGGCAAGGTAACGCCTCTGGCAAAGATGTATACGCTGGGTGCGACTTATATTCCTTCTCCCAACCATGCAGGCGGGCTTCGTTATCACGGCATGAGCCCGATCCTGTCACAGCTGTATCATGACGGATATCTGGATGAGGCGAGAGCAGTAGAACAGACGGCTGTGTTTGAGGCGGCCACCCGGTTTGCACAGGTGGAAGGTACGCTTCCCGCGCCGGAGAGCGCTCATGCCATCCGGGTAGCCATTGACGAGGCGCTGAAGTGCAAGGAAACAGGAGAGGCCAAGACCATTTTGTTTGGTCTCACCGGAACAGGTTATTTCGATCTTTCCGCATACGCGGCGTATCACAATGGAGAGATGACGGATTATATTCCCACAGACGAAGATCTGGAAAAAGGTTTTGCGGGAATCCCCTCCCTTCCGGGTATTCAGTAAAAAACGTCTGCAGGCAGACGACATCTGCAGGCAGACAACGTCTGCAAACAGACGGATATGGTTGCAAAAAATCCCTTCCGGCATATCATATACCGGGAGGGGTTTTATGCGTATTTATGAATTGCGGGAAAAGGAAGTTGTCAATATCTGCGACTGTAAGCGTATCGGCTTTGTGGCGGACGTGGAGATCGACCCGAAAAACGGCTGTGTGGAGGCCATTATCGTGCCGGAGTGCAGCAAGCTGTGCGGGCTGTTCGGCAAGGACAACGAGTATGTGATCCCATGGAACTGTATCAGGCAGATCGGGCCGGATATCATCCTGGTAGAGGTCTGTCTGGAGGATGTGCTTGTAAAATGCAAATTGTAGAGATCTGCGTCAGATCCGGAAACCGCCGGAAGCAGAAATTCATTTGACAAGAAAAGACGGTTTTACTATACTATAGGTGCAAGTTCTGAAAAGAACAGGGCGCGATTACGAAACCGAAGGAGGAATATGGATGAAATGTCCGTTTTGCGGCGATGAAAACACAAAGGTGATCGATTCGAGACCTGCCGACGACAACAGTTCTATCCGCAGAAGAAGAGTGTGCGATTCCTGCGGAAAGCGGTTTACGACTTATGAGAAAATCGAGACGATTCCCCTCATCGTCATTAAAAAAGATAATAACCGGGAGCAGTATGACCGTTCTAAGATTGAAGCGGGTGTTCTGCGCGCCTGCCATAAGCGGCCCATCTCTGCGAAGCAGATCAATGAACTGATCGATTCTGTGGAAACGGAGCTGTTTAATATTGAAGACCGGGAGCTGCCCAGCAGCGTCATCGGCGAGATCGTCATGGATCGGCTGAAGGATCTGGACACGGTGGCTTATGTTCGTTTTGCGTCCGTTTACAGGGAATTTAAGGATGTAAACACATTTATGGAAGAAATCAAAAAAATATTAGAATAAATTGCAAAGGATGGAACAACAATGTCATTATTAACTGATTGGAGAGAAACCGCGTACTCATCAGAGGTGACGCCCCAGCAGAGCGCCAAATTCTGGAATCATTATTTTCAGCTGGAAAAGGGAATTTATGAGCAGATTCTTGCAAATCCCGATGAGGCGGTAACCGGTACTGTAAAAGAGCTGGCTGAGAAGTACGGCGTGGAACAGATGATCATGGTGGGATTTTTGGACGGGATCAACGAGAGCCTGAAAACCCCCAATCCCATCGAGGAGATGACGGAAGATACGCAGGTCAGCCTGGATTATGATAAAGAGAAGCTGTACTGGCACATGGTGGAGGCAAAGGCGGACTGGCTTTATGAGCTGCCCCAGTGGGAAGCGCTCCTGACGCCGGAGAGAAGAAAAGAACTGTATAAGGATCAGAAGGCTTCCGGTACTGTGCGCAAGGGTGCGAAGATCGGCCGGAATGATCCCTGCCCCTGCGGAAGCGGCAAAAAATACAAGAAATGCTGTGGCAAAAACGCATAGAGATTGGAGATTATTATGGGAAAATATTTTGGAACGGACGGATTCCGGGGCGAGGCAAATGTGACGCTGGATGTGACCCACGCTTTTAAGGTGGGGCGTTTTCTCGGCTGGTATTTCGGCAGGGAACACAGGTGCAAGATCGTCATCGGAAAGGATACCAGACGCAGCAGTTATATGTTTGAATATGCCCTTGTCGCCGGTATTACCGCCTCTGGTGCGGACGCCTATCTGCTCCATGTGACTACTACCCCCAGTGTTTCTTACGTGGTGCGTACAGAGGATTTTGACTGCGGGATCATGATCACCGCCAGCCACAATCCATTTTATGATAATGGGATCAAGATCATCAACGACAATGGGGAGAAGCTGCAGGAATCCGTGATCGAAAAGATCGAGGCATACATAGACGGTGTGTCAGGGGAGCTGCCGCTGGCGACCGGGGCAAAGATCGGCCGCACGGTGGATTACAGCGCCGGACGGAACCGCTATATCGGGTATCTGATCTCTCTGGCGACCCGATCCTACAAAAAAATGCGGGTGGGTCTGGACTGCGCAAACGGCAGTTCCTCCGCGATCGCAAAGAACGTGTTCAACGCGCTGGGGGCAAAGACCTATGTGATCCACGACGATCCTGACGGCACGAACATCAACGAGCAGTGCGGCTCCACTCATATTCAGGCTTTGCAGCAGCTTGTGAAGGAAGAAAAACTGGATGTAGGCTTTGCCTTTGACGGGGACGCGGATCGGTGCCTGTGTGTGGACGAACATGGCAATCTGGTGGACGGCGACGGCATCCTGTATCTTTACGGCTGCTACATGAAGGAGCAGGGAGAGCTGGACAACAACACGGTGGTGACTACGGTGATGTCCAACATCGGGCTGTACAAAGCCTTTGACGAGGTGGGCATTGAGTACGAAAAGACCGCTGTGGGCGATAAGTATGTATATGAGAATATGCAGACCAACAAGCACTGTATCGGCGGCGAGCAGTCCGGTCATATTATTTTCAGCAAATACGCCACTACCGGCGACGGTATTCTCACCGCCATCAAGATCATGGAAGTGATGCTGGAGAAAAAGAAGACGCTGAGCGCCCTTGTGTCGGGCCTGACGATCTATCCGCAGGTGCTGAAGAATGTAAAGGTGGCCGACAAGGAAAAAGCACTGAAGGATCCGGATGTGCAGGCGGCAGTGGGGTCGGCGGAGCAAAGCCTGGGGGACGACGGCCGTATTCTTGTGCGGCAGAGCGGCACGGAGCCGTTGATCCGGGTAATGGTGGAAGCAGGCTCCAAAGAGCTTTGCCTCAGGCATGTAGATGAAGTGATCGGAGTTTTAAAGAAAAAAGGACATGTGATCGAATGAAATGTTTGATTTTGGCAGGGGGCTGCGGCGATAGGCTGTGGCCCCTTTCAAGAAAAAATTATCCCAAACAGTTTATGGAGATTTATGAGGGCCGTTCGCTCATTCAGGAAACAGTGGTACGCAACATGCCCTTTTGCGACGAGTTCCTGATCGTCATCAACCAGAGCTGCCATTTTATTCTGGAAGGCCAGCTGAAGGCATTTCAGGGACTGCGTTACCGGTGTTTTCTGGAGCAGGAGCCCAGAAAGACCGCTGCGGCCATCTCCCTTGTATGTATGATGGAAAATCCCACGGAATTGATCTATGTGGTTTCCGCCGATACCATTGCAGAGGGAGCAGGCTATCAGGAGGCCGTTCTGCGGGGAAAGGAACTGGCGAGAAAGGGTGCCCTGACTGCCTTCGGTATTCCCGTGACTGCGCCCAATACTGGGTACGGCTATATCCGGCACAGAGGGGAACAGGTGCTTTCCTTCACGGAGAAGCCGGATCGGGCTACCGCGGAGGCGTATATGCAGGCGGGAGATTATTTGTGGAACAGCGGGAATTTTCTGTTCCGGGCCGGGGATTATCTGCAGGAATTAAAGAAGCTGCGGCCGGATGTGTATGACGCCTGCCGGGCCGGCGTGGCGGCGCTGGACGGAGATGGCGGAAAGGTGATGTTCAGAAGGGAGCTTCTGGAGCGCATCCCTGCTGTTTCTGTGGAGAAAGCGGTGTTTGAGCGCTCTGACCGGGTGAAGGTGGTGCCGGGCGCTTTTGCATGGCAGGATATCGGGTGCCTGGAGGATCTGGAAAATGCGCCGATCCATACAAACAGCCGGAATACGCTGGCGCATCATTGTAAAAATGTGACTGTGATCAACCGGAACCGGGACAACCTTGTGGTGGCGAACGGGCTGGAGGATGTGATCGTGGTAAACACGGAGGACGCCACTTATATAGGAAAGAAAGGCGCTTCCGAGGAGCTGAAGGAGATCATGCGCCGGCACGAGCAGGAAATGGGCAGCTATTTTGAGCATAACCGGGTGACCTATCGCCCCTACGGTATGTATCAGGTGCTGGCCTCCTCCGGCGAGTACCGGGTAAAAAAGGTGACGATCTATCCCGGCTGTTCCATCAGCTTTCACAGGCACCGCTACCGCAGCGAGCATTGGTCGGTGGCGGAAGGGACCGCCCGCATTTCCATACAGATGGGGGAAAACGGGGAACAGATCACCAGAGATTATGAGAGAAACGAAAGTATTTATGTACCGGTGGGGATGCTGCATGCTGTCAGCAATGAGACAGATAAAAATGTAGTCATCATTGAGGTAGGCATCGGACAGACCGTGGAGGAGACGGATATCATCCGCATGGAGGGACAGCAGAATCGCTCCCCGGCTAAGGAAACGGAGCCGTTTGTAAAGCTGCTGCCCGCCTACAAGGATTATCTGTGGGGCGGCGTTCGGCTGCGTGAGCAGTTCGGCAAGCAGAGCGATCTGGAACGGATCGCTGAGAGCTGGGAGCTGTCTGCCCATGAGGCCGGGCAGAGCGTGGTAGCCGAAGGACGGTATAAAGGGATGCTGTTCGGAGATTATCTGCAGAAGATCGGCAGGGACGCATGGGGATGGAAATGCTGCGGACTGAAGCGGTTTCCGATCCTGATCAAGCTGCTGGACGCCAGAGAGGATCTGTCTGTCCAGGTGCATCCCGACGACGAGTATGCCATGGCGGTGGAAAAAGAGTATGGCAAGAATGAGCTTTGGTACATTTTGGACTGTGAGCCGGATTCCGCCGTTTACTGTGGCTTTACAAAGGATCTGGAAAAGGAAGAGCTGCGCAGACGGATCAGAGAAGGCACCCTGACAGAGGTGCTGAACGAACATCCTATTGAGAAGGGAGACGCCCTGTTCATTCCGGCTGGCTGTGTACATGCCATCAAGGGCGGCGTACTGATCTGCGAGATTCAGCAAAATTCCAACAGCACGTATCGTCTTTATGATTATAATAGGAAGGATCAGTATCAGAACCTGCGGCCGCTGCATGTGGAAAAAGCCCTTCAGGTGCTGAACCTGCGGGGCGGCGGGCCTTTGGACGAAGCACAGCAGGGGGAGGAGCGCGCGTTTTTGCCTCCGGAAGCCGGATGGACGGAAGGCGACGGCTTCCGGAAACGGATGATCGGCAGCTGCAAGTATTTTGAAAGTGTATGCTATGAGGTCGCGCAGCGGGCAGACATTCCGGCGGACGAGGCTTCGTTTGTGTCTATCTTGATCGTGGAAGGCTCCGGAAACCTGTCCGCGGAGGGAAAGACGATAGATTTTACAAAGGGCGACAGCTTCTTTGTCCCGGCGGGGAAAAAGACGGTGCGCCTCACCGGATGCTGCCGGTGCATTGCCACTCGTGTATAAAAAGTATGCAAAAAGCCCAAAATACGGAAAAAGAGGGCTTGACAATCAAAGGAAAGATAAAGTATACTATTCTAGCATGCGTGCAGGATGCCTTTGTTTTGATGCGGGAAATTCCGCCGTATGCCGGATAAGTGATAAAAATGATTACAGGAGGTGAAAAGAATGCCCACATTTAACCAGTTGGTGAGAAAAGGAAGACAGACATCTGTAAAGAAGTCTACGGCGCCTGCTCTTCAGAGAGGATTCAATTCCCTGAAGAAAAGACCCATCGATGCTTCTTCTCCTCAGAAGAGAGGTGTTTGTACTGCAGTGAAGACTGCGACTCCTAAGAAGCCGAACTCTGCGCTCCGTAAGATCGCCAGAGTACGTCTCTCTAACGGTATCGAGGTAACAAGCTATATTCCCGGCGAAGGCCACAACCTTCAGGAGCATAGCGTTGTGCTGATCCGTGGCGGCCGTGTAAAGGACCTTCCCGGTACGAGATATCATATCGTGAGAGGTACATTGGATACAGCAGGCGTTGCGAAGAGAAGACAGGCTCGTTCCAAGTATGGTGCCAAGAGACCCAAGGCATAAGGAACAACAGTACCACAAACAGAACGAACGGTTAGTGCTGGTATTCAATATCACTCCTGATTACGTATACCGCGCGAACACAAGTAGAACGACACATGTGAGTACCGATGATTTAATTTCATGATTAAGGAGGGAAGTATCGTGCCACGTAAAGGACATACTCAGAAAAGAGACGTTTTGGCAGATCCCATGTACAACAACAAAGTGGTGACAAAGCTGATCAACAATATCATGCTGGACGGCAAAAAGGGTGTTGCTCAGAAGATTGTATATGGCGCATTTGCATCGGTTGCGGAAAAGACCGGGAAGGACGCTTTGGAAGTATTTGAAGAGGCCATGAACAATGTCATGCCTGTTCTGGAAGTCAAGGCAAGACGTATCGGCGGCGCAACCTATCAGGTACCCATCGAGGTAAGGCCGGACAGACGTCAGGCTCTTGCGCTTCGTTGGATGACTATGTTCTCCCGCAAGAGAGGCGAGAAGACCATGGTCGAGAGGTTGGCAAATGAGATTATGGACGCAGCCAATAACACAGGCGCATCCGTAAAGAGAAAAGAAGATATGCACAAGATGGCAGAAGCAAACAAGGCCTTTGCACACTACAGATTCTAATCTTCTTTTAGATTTAAGGAGGAAAATCCGTTGGCTGGAAGAGAATATCCGTTAGAGAGAACCAGAAACATCGGTATTATGGCTCACATTGATGCGGGTAAGACCACATTGACAGAGCGTATTCTGTATTACACCGGTGTGAATTATAAAATTGGTGATACTCATGAGGGTACAGCGACCATGGACTGGATGGAGCAGGAGCAGGAGAGAGGTATTACGATCACTTCTGCGGCGACGACCTGTCACTGGACGCTGGAGGAAAAAACAAAAAAGAAGCCCGGCGCAGAGGAGCATCGAATCAACATTATCGATACACCGGGACACGTTGACTTTACCGTTGAGGTAGAACGTTCCCTGCGTGTGTTGGATGGTGCGGTCGGCGTGTTCTGTGCAAAGGGCGGTGTTGAGCCTCAGTCAGAGAATGTCTGGCGTCAGGCTGACACCTACAACGTTCCCAGAATGGCTTTCATCAATAAGATGGACATTTTGGGTGCGGATTTTTATAATGCAGTTGATATGATCAAAACCCGTCTGGGCAAGAACGCAGTGCCCCTGCAGCTGCCCATCGGGAAGGAAGACGATTTCAAGGGGATCATTGACCTGTTTGAGATGCAGGCGTACATCTACAATGACGAGAAGGGCGAGGACATTACCGTCTGCGACGTACCTGACGACATGAAAGAGGACGCCGAGTTATATCGGACAGATATGATCGAGAAGATCTGCGAGACAGACGACGATCTGATGATGGAATATCTGGAAGGACAGGAGCCCGACGTGGACAGCCTGAAGGCTGCCCTGCGCAAGGCGACCTGTGAATGTACCATTGTGCCCGTGTGCTGCGGTTCTGCATACAGGAACAAGGGCGTACAGAAGCTGCTGGATGCAGTTGTAGAATATATGCCCGCACCTACGGATATCCCCGCTATCAAGGGCGTGGATATGGATGGCAATGAGGTGGAGAGACATTCCTCTGATGAGGAGCCTTTCTCCGCACTGGCTTTCAAGATCATGGCCGATCCTTTTGTAGGAAAGCTCGCGTTTTTCCGTGTGTATTCCGGTACGATGAACTCCGGTTCTTATGTATTGAATGCCACAAAGGGAAAGAAGGAGCGTGTGGGACGTATCCTGCAGATGCACGCAAATAAGCGGGAAGAGCTGGATAAGGTTTATTCCGGTGATATTGCCGCGGCCGTTGGCTTTAAGCTGACTACAACCGGCGATACGATCTGTGATGAGCAGCATCCGGTGATTCTGGAATCCATGGAGTTTCCCGAGCCGGTTATCGAGCTGGCTATTGAGCCCAAGACCAAAGCAGGTCAGGGCAAGATGGGCGAGGCGCTGGCAAAGCTGGCGGAAGAGGATCCTACCTTCCGTGCGCATACTGATCAGGAGACCGGTCAGACGATTATCGCCGGTATGGGTGAACTTCACCTTGAGATCATTGTGGACAGACTGCTTCGGGAATTTAAGGTAGAGGCAAATGTAGGCGCGCCTCAGGTTGCCTACAAGGAGACCTTCACCAAAGCCGTGGACGTGGACAGCAAGTATGCAAAGCAGTCCGGCGGACGTGGCCAGTACGGTCACTGTAAGGTACATTTTGAGCCTATGGACGCCAACGGCGAGGAGCTGTTTAAGTTTGACTCCACCGTTGTGGGCGGCGCTATCCCCAAGGAATATATCCCCGCTGTAGGCGAGGGTATCGAGGAAGCCGCAAAAGCAGGTATTCTTGCGGGATTCCCTGTTCTGGGCATCCATGCTACTGTATTTGACGGTTCCTACCATGAGGTGGACTCCAGTGAAATGGCATTTCATATTGCAGGCTCTCTTGCCTTCAAGGAGGCAATGCAGAAAGCCGGCGCGGTGCTGCTTGAGCCCATCATGAAGGTAGAGGTTACCACCCCTGAGGATTACATGGGTGATGTGATCGGTGATATTAATTCACGAAGAGGCCGTATCGAAGGTATGGACGATGTAGGCGGCGGAAAGATGATCCGCGGATTTGTGCCCCTGTCTGAAATGTTCGGTTATTCCACCGATCTTCGTTCCAAGACACAGGGCCGCGGGAACTACTCCATGTTCTTTGAGAAATATGAGCAGGTGCCCAAGTCCGTGCAGGATAAGATTCTGTCTGCCAGAAACAAATAAGGCTTAAATGTCTGTAAATATTTTCATATTATCGCTTTTTTTACTTGAAAAATGGTAAAGATTGCAATATAATCAGAAATAGCTTGTAAATCAAAAATATGCCCGGAGGGGCGATAGTTAAGGAGGACTATTCAAAATGGCAAAAGCAAAGTTTGAGAGAACCAAACCCCATTGTAATATTGGTACGATCGGCCATGTTGACCATGGTAAGACAACCCTGACCGCTGCGATCACAAAGGTGCTTGCAGAGAGAGTTGCAGGTAATGTTGCTACAGATTTCGACAACATTGACAAGGCTCCTGAGGAGAGAGAAAGAGGTATTACCATTTCTACCGCTCACGTTGAGTATGAGACAGAGAAGAGACATTACGCACACGTTGACTGTCCGGGACATGCCGACTATGTAAAGAACATGATCACCGGTGCTGCACAGATGGACGGCGCAATCCTCGTTGTTGCTGCTACCGACGGTGTTATGGCTCAGACAAAGGAGCACATCCTTCTGTCCCGTCAGGTAGGCGTTCCCTATATCGTTGTATTCATGAACAAGTGCGATATGGTAGATGACGAAGAGCTTCTTGAGCTGGTTGAGATGGAGATCACAGAGCAGCTTGAGGAATATGAGTTCTCAGATTGCCCGATCATTAAGGGTTCCGCGCTGAAGGCTCTGGAAGATCCTTCAAGCGAGTGGGGCGACAAGATCATGGAGCTGATGGATACTGTTGATGAGTATATCCCTGATCCTCAGCGTGCTACAGATCAGCCGTTCCTGATGCCTGTAGAGGATGTATTCACCATCACAGGCCGTGGTACAGTTGCTACCGGTAGAGTAGAGCGTGGTACACTTCGTCTGAACGATGAGGTTGAGATCGTTGGTATCAAGGAAGAGAGCAGAAAGACTGTTGTAACCGGTATCGAGATGTTCCGTAAGCTCCTTGACGAGGCACAGGCCGGCGATAACATCGGCGCACTGCTTCGTGGTGTGAACAGAACCGATATCGAAAGAGGACAGGTTGTGGTTAAGCCCGGTTCCATCAAGTGTCATTCCAAATTTACCGCTCAGGTATATGTACTGACAAAGGATGAGGGTGGCCGTCATACACCTTTCTTCAACAACTACAGACCTCAGTTCTATTTCAGAACAACTGACGTTACCGGCGTTTGCATGCTTCCCGAGGGAACAGAGATGTGTATGCCCGGCGATAACGTAGAGATGACCATCGAGCTGATCCATCCCGTAGCTATGGAGCAGGGTCTTACTTTCGCTATCCGTGAGGGTGGCCGTACAGTTGGTTCAGGCCGTGTTGCTTCTATCATCGAGTAATTAGTAAAAAGCTGGATTTTATAAGGACTTCGGACGATTTGTCCGGAGTCCTTTTTACGTGCAGACAGCCTCTTAGGCTGTCTGTGCTTTTATTTTGCATCTAAAATATTTGGAAAAGAAAAGTGTGACAGGGATTATCCAAGTTACACAATTTCAAGTGGCAATGAAGTTTTAAGAAAATACTTAAAATTACAATTGAGGATCAGAAAATTCAAAAGCAGATAGTGCAATAAGGTTTTATACAATGCCGCGGCAAATTAAAAGTAGTTTATTTATATGATGTTTTCCGTATTTAATTTACCTTCTGATAGCATAAGTTGTTCCAAACGTGAGATATCTGGAAAAACAACTTTTTTTCCTCTGGCATGAAGCTGCCGGAGCTGTTTCATATTTGTGCTGACTGCCCGGTGGATAGAATGTTTTACAGGAACATAGTATCCCCACCGATTATAAAAACAGCCCTACCTTTCAATAGGGCTTGATTTTCGAGCCGTTCATTTATATGCTGCCAGCGGTAAGCGGACAATATTTTCGATGATGGAGCCTTTCCTCATCGTTATTATCATGATACGCAGGCAACGAAAATATGTCAATTAACTTTAAAAAAGTTTTAGATTTTTATCACCTGCCCATCCGTATCTATTCTAATTCCCAAAAGGGTGCTATAATAGTCACAATCGGTAGACATGGCATTTCCCAAAAGGGACATAGATAGTATGGGGCTGGAAGGAAATACTATACCCGATAGGAGGCGGTTTCTATGGAAAGGTCGGAAACGGTTTTTGAGTGGCGGATACCAATGCTCAATATTTCTACGCCGGAGGAATGGCTGCGGTATGCGGTGGAGAGAATCAAGGCGGACGGACGCGGGGATCTGCTGTATATGCCGGATGATTGGGAAGCATAGCATTGCTATGGGTTGCATACGTGTGGTTGAAATCAGGGGATGTTTTTGATATACTCAAAGAAAAATCGTTATTTGGGGAATTAGGTAAGGACTATATAATCGGATTTGGGATTAGGAGGAATAATAAAATGTTGGAATTTAAATACGACACACAATTACTCATTGAGGGAAATGAACTTGATGAAGATGAAATAAGCGATTATTTTACAAACAATTTTAATGGAGACTGCCTATTAGCAGTTGGAGACGAAGATTTGATTAAAATCCATTTTCACACAAATGAGCCATGGAAAGTTCTTGAATACTGTGCTTCTTTGGGTGAAATCTATGATATTGTTATTGAAGATATGGACAGACAATCACGCGGTTTAAAGGGATAGATTTCAATTTTTCGCTGAGAACAATTCGTTTTTTCTTTCCCGATGGAAAACAAAAATGATATCATGCAATCAGATCAAGCTTTGGATTCGTTGATTATAAATTCCATAGAGTTAATTCAATATGCCAGACAGCTTGCTGCAAAACAGGTAAATCTGGTACAGCTTATGACATATTATTCTCTTGGCAGATGGATTGTAGAGGTGCAGCAGGAAGGACAGGAACGTGCCCAATATGGGAAAAAAGTTATAAAAACTTTGTCGGAGCATTTAACGGAAAAGTTTGGCAGAGGTTTTTCTGAAATAAATTTGGAATATGCCAGAAAATTTTATATGACATATACAGATCGAATTTCCCAAACACTGTTTGAGGAATTTGCGGTTGAAAAAACCCAAACAGTGTTTAGGCAATTGGAAGAAAATCCGCCGTTCATAGTATCTTGGTCGCATTATTTACAGCTTGTGCGAATTGAAAATAAAGAGGAACGCAGTTTTTATGAGATAGAATCGGCAAAGTCCGGCTGGGGAATACGAACATTGCAAAGGCAGTATAATTCCAGCTTGTATGAGAGATGATTCGAAGTTAGGAGTATATCCGGATAAACTGATTCGCAAATTCTGTGTTGCGTTTAACAATGCCTGTGACATGGACGGCGTTCTTCGTGTACTCCGCAAGGATTCCAATTCACTCCGCTTTTTTGAAAGAGAAAAAAATGTCATAGAAAATGTCATAGAAAATGTCATAGAAATTTCGGAAGAAAAACTGAAAAATTATATGCCCGAAGTTTCTAAGAAAAAATTAGAGAAAGCTGTAGAAATCATAACAATGATTTCAAAAAATCCGTATATATCCATAGATGAGATGAGAGCAAAATTACATGTTAAGGGCGTAAGGTAGAATGAAATTAGAAAAAGATTTTGACCTTTCACAATTTGATGAATACAAAGAAGATAACCGAAGAGAAGTAAAAAAAGCAAGCGTCGGTTTGCCGCTTTCTCTTTGGGATACGTATTCTGCTTTTGCAAACTGCTACGGCGGGGTTATTATTCTTGGTGTCAAAGAAGAAATGGACGGAAGTTGGACAACCATCGGACTGCGGAATTCGTCAAAGCTTCGCAAGGATTTTTGGAATACAATCAATAATTCTAAAAAAGTAAGCGTCAACCTTCTTTCGGAAGATGATGTGCAGATATATGAAGTGGGCGATAAGAAAGATGTCATTATGGTAATTTATGTGCCGATGGCAAAGCGGGAGCAGAAGCCAGTATACATTAATGATGATATCTTTAACGGTACTTTTCGCCGCAATTTTGAGGGCGATTATCATTGTACCCGATTACAGGTAAAGACTATGCTTCGCGACCAGACGGAGCGAACGGTGGATATGGAAGTACTTGACAAAGTGCCTATGGACGATTTGAACTATGATACAATCCATGGCTATAGAAATAGCCATCGTTCGTTGAAAGAGGGACATCCGTTTGAACGCCTGAGCGATCACGAATATTTGAGAAGTATTGGAGCGGCTGCAATTTCCGAGGAAGACGGACAACTGCATCCAACGGCAGCGGGTATGCTGATGTTTGGGGACGAGTACAACATTGTAAGACATTTTCCTGAGTATTTTTTGGATTACAGAGAGGAATTAGATCCCACCACGCGATGGAGCGACAGGCTGCAGTCCAGTTCCGGTGAATGGTCCGGCAATGTGTGCGACTTTTATTTTCGGGTTTATAATAAGATCATCAAAGACGTTAAGGTGCCGTTCAAAATGTCTGGAGGTGAACGGGTAGATGATACGCCGGTACACAAGGCTCTCCGGGAAGCTTTGGCAAACTGCCTGATCAATGCAGATTATCATGGCTTGCGCGGTGTTGTGATTCGAAAAGAGCCAGAAAAGCTGATCTTGGCAAATCCCGGTTATGTGAGAACCGGTACGAAACAGATGCGTCTCGGCGGCGAGTCCGATCCGAGAAACAAGGCACTTATGAAGATGTTTAACCTTATCAATATCGGGGAACGTGCCGGAAGCGGCGTGCCAAATATCTTTAATGTCTGGGCAGATGAAGGCTGGGAGGAGCCGGTCATTGAGGAAAGATTTGATCCGGACAGGACAGTGCTGACGCTTTCTTTTGTAAAAAGAAATAGTGAAAAAACGAATGAAGGTATAAACTTCATTCAAAAAAGTGAAAGAAGTTTGAAAGAAGTTTTGAAAGAAGTTTTAGACCCCAAAGATTATGAAAGGACATTGCCAATAATTGAATATTTAGAGTCTAATTCTATGATTACGACGCGGATAGTCAAGCAAATAACAGGAAAATCATTGGCGACCGCATGGCGTTATATTCAGATATTAATAAAAGCAGATGTTCTTGAGCCCGATGGAAATACAAATAATGCGGGATATATTGTAAAGATGTAGCTTTGCTATATCTGTTTTCCATCCCCCCCTCCCTGAAATTTTGCGTTGAATTTTGCGGGCAACCTGTATATAATATAGCTACAGGAGACCGGACAGAAGTTGATAACATTGGTCTGGATGACCATACAACCCTATCATTTTTATCAGGAAAGGATTTCCAAAAATGTCAGATAACCATGAAGAACAGATCAGAATTGTACAGGAGACCGTGGCCGGCAAAGAGATCACCTTTGCCCATGTAATGGGCGGCCCGGCGCCTATTGTATATCAGAAGCTGGGGCTGAATCCGCAGGTTGATTACCGTTCTTCCGCCATCGGGATCATGAATATGACGCCCCCGGAATCCGCCGTGATCGCGTCGGATATCGCGGTCAAGAGCGGAAATGTATATCTTGGATTTGCGGACCGGTTCACGGGAACATTGATTATCACAGGTGAGATTTCCGATGTGATGTCCGCTTTGGTGGAGATTGTGAATTTCTTCCGGGACGAAATGGGATATGTGGTCTGCAACATAACAAAAAGATAGGAAGTAAGATCATGGCGAACATCACAAAGAAAGAATTACTGGAAAAGATCTTTCATGATGATTATGAGCGTCTGAAGGGGAAAAAGCTGCGCATGACCCGTGTGCGTGTGCCCGGAAAAGAAGTTTGTCTGGCGCATGTCCTGAGTCCTTCCGAGGCAAGCATTTATCAGAACCTGAGCCTGCATATTGGCGTTCACGAAGGCGAAGATCATACAGGAGAATCCATCGGCCTGATCCGTTTTACGCCGTGGGAAGCGGTTGTGGCGGCGGCGGATATCGCCATCAAAAGCGCGAATATTGAGATCGGCTTTATGGATCGTTTTTGCGGCTCGCTGATCATCACCGGAAGGCTGGCCGAGGTGCGGACCGCAGTGGAAGAAGTGGTGCGCTCCTTTCAAGAAGATCTGGGATTTCGTACCTGTGAAATACACAAAAGTTAGGAGAGCGGGGTTGATGAAAAAGCTGTTCTTAATGGGAAGAAGTGAAGCCGGCAAGACCTCTTTGGTGCAGGCCTTAAAAGGCGAAGAACTCCATTATGTAAAGACTCAGTACACAAACAGGGAAGACAGTACCATTGATACGCCGGGAGAATATGCCGAATCGAAGCGCTTCAGCGTCGGTTTGGCATGTTTTTCTTTTGAGGCGGATGTGGTGGCGCTTGTGCAGGCGGCGGACGAACCGTACAACCTGTTCAGCCCCTGTCTTCGGGCGTTTATTCTCCGGCCGCTGATCGGCATCATCACAAAGACGGATTCCCCCTATGCCAATATCCCCATGGTAAAGCAATGGATGGTGAATGCCGGATGTGAGCGGATTTTTCTTGTGAACAATGTGAACAGAGAGGGAATCAGCGAGCTGATGGAATACCTTCGGGAGGATCTGGAACCGATCACACTGGAGCAGGCCAAAAACAGGCAGGATCTGGGGCTCAACGAATGGGATCCTGTGTCGTGATTCCTGCATCATTTTTCGGAAATATCTGCAGGCTGCAGCATATCCCGGCATGAAACAGGCGGATTTTGCGCGGACTCCATTGTCCTATAGCCGGAAAATGGGCTTTTTTATAGTGCATTTTGCACAATAATGGGCGGGAATATCCTTTTATTATTGACGATTTTGAAAAAAGATAATAAAATAAATTATGAGTAATTGCCTAATATGGATGTTTTCTACGCTGCGATTGCAAAATGCCCGTGAAACATTCATGGGTACTTGTCAGGACGCGCAAAGCATGGTGCGGCTTTCCGCGGCGCAAGGGCGGGCAGTATTCGAAAATGTCCGTTAGGGCGGACGGATAAAAATAAAAAAATGGAGGTAAAAAAAGTTTATGAGAAAACTAAGAGAAAGACTGAACAACAAAAAGGGCTTTACCCTGGTTGAGCTGATCGTTGTCATCGTGATCATCCTCATCCTGGCAGCCGTGTTGGTACCTAACGTAATGCGTTACATCGGTCAGGCAAGAGAGTCTACATTCCAGTCAGAGGCAAGTGCGTATTTGACGGAACTGCAAGGTTATGTAGCTGAGTACTATGCAAAGAATGATGAAGATGTTGATGAGTCTACTTTTTCGGAAAAATTGACAGATTTTGATACTGTAAGTGATGATGTACTTGATATTGCAGTTTTATCAACAAGTACTCCAGAAACATATAGCGCATTAAGTGCAAAGACTGCATCAGGAAAGTCTATAAAAGTGGCAGTCGATAAGGGAGCGGTTACTAAATTTAGCTATGCCACAACTCAGTATTATGTGACATGGGAACAAGAAAGCGGATGGACTGATGTAGCAAAATAAACAAATGATTTTCTCACATTCATCCCCGGCAAAGGAGGCTCATAATTATATATGAAAAAACAGGATTATGAGTCTCTGACCCGGGTCAATAAGTTCAAAAGACTCGTAAAAGTGGCGCTTATCACACTGGTGGTTGCCGCAGCGGTTCTCGCACCGACGCTGTGGTACTGGGAGGCGTCCATAGAAATGCGGGGCGCTTTGCGGAGCGCCAAAAACGTTCTGATGAACACAGAATTATTAGCCGTCCGGTTCGACGGCTTAGAAGAAACGTTTCTTGACAGCTCGCGGCCCAGCGGGCTGTCAAAAGAAGCGGAAGAACAGATCAGAAACTACTCCGGCGCGAAAGGAGCGATCAAACTGACCGCATGGGATCGATCCGAAGGGGCCGTGCTGGCTATGACCTATCAGGAGGGGCGGTTTCTGCTCACTTATGAGAAAGAAGAAAAGGCTGAGTCCGGCGAATGGTCCATTTACCGGAAGGTACGTGTATACGAAAATTGATACGAGGAGGGATTTCGTTTGGCTAAAGTCAAAGGGAGTCCTTTTTATTTTTTTCGGGGAAATATTCCTAAAAAGAACAAAAAAATCCAAATAAAAAGGAAATGTTCTGAAATGACACTGGGGAGGCACTTGTATGGAACAGGCATACCACATCATATTTTGGGTTCTTTTGTTTGTTTTAGGGAGCTGTATCTTCTCCTTTCTCAACGTAGTAATATACAGAGTTCCACGCCGCATGGATTTTGTCCGGGCGCGTTCCATTTGCCCGAACTGCGGACATCAGCTGGGCGTTTTTGATCTGATCCCCGTTGTCAGCTACCTGACCCTTCGCGGGAAATGCCGCTACTGCGGCGGGAAGATCGGTATTCGAGACACGCTGCTGGAACTGTTCGGGGGTGGCCTTGCGCTGTTCGTGGGCTGGTACTTTCGGCAGTCTCCGGCAACAGCGGCGGCAGTGTTTTTGTTTCTGTGCGTTTTGCACGTAGTCACATGGATCGATATTGACACGATGGAGATTCCCGACGGCTGCCATCTGGCGATTCTCATTCTGGCGGCGGTTGTATGGGCCGGGTCGGGCTTTTTGGCGCCGGACGCCTTTGCTGCAGGAAGCGGCGCCGGCATTTTACAGATTCCCTTGTCCAGCCGGCTGATCGGCGCCGTGTGCGTCAGCCTTCCCATGCTTCTTGTGGCCCTTGCCGTTCCCGGCGGGTTCGGCGGCGGCGACATCAAGCTGATGGCGGTATGCGGGCTGTTTCTGGGCTGGCGGTTGATTTTGGTATCCACTGCCCTTGCCATCCTTGCCGGAGGGCTTTGGGGTATTTTGCTGATGGCTTTGAAAAAGAAGGACAGGAAGGATCATTTTGCTTTTGGCCCCTTTTTGTGCGCCGGCATGACGCTGGGGCTTTTTGTGGGACAGCCCCTTGCCGGGTGGTATCTGGGACTTTTGAAAATCTAAAGGAGAGCATTTATGGCACAGTACAAATATAAGGCCACAACCGGAGAAGGAAAGCGTATCAGCGGCACCATGAATGTGGCTGATGAGACGGATCTGCAGCAGCGGCTCCATGAGCAGGACGCTTTTCTCATCTCTGCAAAAGAAGTGAATAACAACAAGGCCTCCCGGCAGCTGAAAGCGAAAGTTCTCGGCGATTTTTCCAGACAGCTTAGTACGCTGGTAGGCGCCGGTGTTACCTTAGTACGGGCATTGAATATCATCTCCACGGGAGAGGCGGTAAAGCCCCGGGAGAAAGCGATCTATGACGATATTTTAAAACAGCTTCGGCAGGGTATTTCCCTGTCCGATGCCATGGAGGCCCAGAACGGCGCGTTTCCGTCCCTGATGATCTATATGTACCGTTCTGCGGAGAGCAGCGGAAATCTGGACAAAGTGACCATGCAGATGGCGGAGCATTACGAGAAGAGCCACAAGCTGGAGTCAAAGATCTCCAGCTCCATGACCTACCCAAAGATTTTGGGCGTCATGATCGTGGCGGTGGTGCTGATCATCACCAAGTTTGTACTGCCCCAGTTCGGCGAGCTGTTTAACCAGATGGAGACGATGCCTATGTCCACCCGGATCCTTATGGGCTTCAGCGACTTGATACAAAATTACTGGTTCTGGCTGTTGCTGGGTGTGATCCTGCTGATCGTGGGGCTTCGGCTGCTGCTTTTAAACCGCAGCGTCCGGATCTTCTGGGATAAAATAAAGATCAAGGTGCCCCTGTTTGGCAAACTGAACAAAACCATCTGCACTTCCCGGTTTGCCCGAACCTTGAGTTCGCTCTATGCGGCGGGGATTCCCATTGTCTCCTGTCTGCAGATTGCCAGAAAGACCATTGGAAATGAATTTATCGACGATCAGTTTGATCAGGTGATCCCATTTGTCCGCGCCGGCAATAACTTAAGCGACGGGCTGGATCTCATCGATGGGTTTGTCCGGAAGCTGACGGACTCCATTCGGGTAGGCGAGGAGACGGGAAGTCTGGACGATATGCTCCAGTCCACGGCGGATTCGCTGGAATATGATGCGGATATTGCCATTTCCAAACTGGTGTCTTATGTGGAGCCGCTGATGCTGATTATTATGGGCGTTGTGGTTGCCTTTGTGCTTGTTTCCGTATTCAGCGCCCTGTACGGGTCTTACGGTTCCATAGCGGGAATGTGATGAAAAGGAGTAACAGATTATGCTGACAGTATACCTGGGAAATAAATACATCAGAGCCGTGGAAGGAGAAGTGTCCGGCGGGCGTCTCCATGTGCGGCGCGCTTATGAGACCATCGATCAGAACGGCGCCATCTTAAACGGCACCATTGTGGACGAGGAGGCGCTTTTCGGGCTTTTGAAGGAGCTTTGGGAGACCAATAAGCTGCCCAAAAAGGACGTGAATCTGGTTCTGAACAGCAATCAGTTTACCACCAGAGGCATGCGGCTGCCTTCCATGAGCCCCGGAAAAATGATGGAATATCTTGAGCGGGAATTTGCCGGTGTGGAGCGTATGGAGGAGCCTGTTTACGGGTATTTTCAGCTGCAGAAGCCGGATAAGGCAAAGATGCAGCGGATCATGGCAATGGCGGTGCCCCGGGCGTATGCCCTGAAGTTTGTGGGGATGTTCAAGCGGCTGGGTATTCAGCTGTCCGGTATCGAGAGTGTGGGAGCCAGCATAAACCGCCTGATGGATATGCTGACGCTTCTGAAGGGCAAGACCTGTATCATCCAGTTTGTGGAGGACATGAACCTCACTAACGTGCTATGGTACAACGGGGGCGTGGAGACCTCCAACCGGAAGCGATTGTTTTCTGATCCGGGAACCCCCTCTTATTTGGTGGAGATTGCCCGTGCGGTGTCCAATCTTACCCAGTTTGCCAAGGCGCAGAACATCGACCAGCTGATTACCCACGTGTATGTGGCGGGGATCAGCCAGGAGGATTTTTCCATATATGAGGACAGCGTTCACAATGTCAGCGCGGAGCTGGAGGTAGCGCCGCTTTCCGGCGGGGAGAATATCGTGGTTGACGCGCCGGACGGCGACCGGCTGTTTGCCCGGAATTCGCTTGCCATCGGCGGGCTGGCAAAGATCGATCCCGACACCAACATCGCTTCACAGCTGAAATACACTCAGGAGGAGCTGGACGCCCGGAAAAAGAGGAAACGGATCCTCATACCCATCGCTATCGGCGGCGTGGCGCTTTTGCTCGCCTCCCTTGCCCTTTTTGTGAGAAATATTTACCTGGGCAGCAAACTGGATGGACTGGAAGCCTACAACAACGATCCAAAGGTGATCCAGACCTGCGCGGAATATGATGCGCTGAATGAGACCATCAACGCAGCGTCAGGAATTGCAGAGGGCCTAGAGCGGCTCACCGGGGAGCTTGAAAAATATCCCCTGGTGGACAGTCAGGCGGAGAACACGGTGGTAACCTGTGCCAACGGGCTGGTGACCGCTTCCATCAGCGGCTATGATTCCAAGACGGGCGTGCTGAGCCTGCAGGCGAAAGCAGCCGATGTAGAGCAGATCCATCAGTTTATCAACAGGCTGACCGGGCAGGAAATTTTTGCGGCGGTGAATTATACAGGGTATACCCAGGACCGGGAGGGCGCATGGAATGTTAATGTTGCCTGTGTCATGGCGCCCGGAAAGGAAGCAGAGCAATGACCATGCAGATTACAGAGAGAGACAAAAAGATTCTCATTTTCGGCGGGATTTTCGTTGGGCTGGTCGTCCTGATCGTTCTGGTACTGATGCCCCTTGTGAGCAGCGGAAGCCTGCTTCAGGAGCAGATAGAGACGCAGGAGCTGCAGAAGCAGGAAAAGCAGATGAAGGTAGACGGATATCCCGTGCTGATAAACCGGGAAAAGGCGGTGCAGAAGCAGTATGACGCCCAGAAGCAGCTGTATTATTCCGTCATGAGCAGCGCGGACATTGACCAGCTGATGACAGGCATTGTGCTGGGGATGGGCGCCCAGGTGGAAAACCTGCACATCACGATGCCGGATATGGAAGAGTATGCCGCGCTGAACGCCTATACGGATATTTTTCTGGAGAACGGGGAGGCAAACACCCAGTCGGAGGCAGGAAATTTTGACGGCGCTTACAGCGCCCAGGTGGTGCTGAACATCACCGGTACAAGAGAGCAGCTGCAAAAGACGCTGGATTTCTGTATTTCCCAGCATCCGAAACAGCAGGTGACGGACTTTTCATGGCAGGAAAACAAGACCGGAGACAGCAAACCCTACTCTTTGACAATGACAGTGAATCTTTACATGTGTGAGGATATAGAAACTTATATACAGAAACAGGAAAAAGCCGCGGCGGAAAATGCGGCTGCCGGGGCAACGGAAGAGCCGCAGTAAAAACCCGGAAAACATGGCGGGGAAAGCATAAAGGGTGACAGGATGGAGACAAATTTCAGAAATCTCCGGATCGGAGACGTACTAAAAGAATATGGTTATGTGACTGATGAGCAGATCGGGCAGGCCCTTGCCTACCAGAAGGAGAACAAAGGCGTTCGTCTGGGCGGCGCATTGATCGAGATGGGCTTTGTCACCGAGGATAAGGTGCTTGGCGCCCTTGCGGAGCAGTTGAATGAACGGGTGGTTGACATCGCCAACGAGGATGTGGATTTGGAGGCGGTTCAGAAAATCCCCCGCCCGCTGGCGGAAAAATATGAGATGCTGGCGATAAACGCCCAGGAGGGCGTGCTGACCGTAGTGGTGAACGACCCCTTGAATTTTTATGGCCTTGAGGACATCCGCCAGACTACCGGTATGCAGATGGAGGTTCTTCTCTGCCAGCGAAAGGCGCTGAAAAACGCCATCAATTTTTATTACAGCGAGGTGCAGGCCCGGGCCGCTGCCAGCATTGCCAATGAGAGCTTCGGGCAGCAGGCGGAGGTAGACGAGTTCAACATCGACGAGGAGGGGGATGACGATACCCCCATCATCAATCTGCTGAACCGGCTCATAGAGCGGGCTTATGCCACCCACGCTTCCGATATCCACATTGAGCCGTTTGAAGACAAGACCACGGTACGGATGCGTATCGACGGCGTGATCGTAGAATTTGTTACGCTGCAGAAAAATCTTCACGGGTCTCTGATCGCCCGGATCAAGATTCTGGGGGGCATGGATATTGCGGAGCGGAGGATCCCGCAGGACGGGCATTTCCGCACCAAGGTGTCGGGGGATCCGGTGAACCTGCGTGTGTCGGTGATTCCCACGGTGTTCGGGGAGAAGGCGGTGCTGCGTCTGCTGGCAAACAATTCCCCCATCGATTATCCCGATACCTTTGGCATGCAGCAGGAAGACTTTGCGAAGCTGAAGATCATGCTGGGTTCTCCAAATGGGATCATCTATTTTACCGGGCCTACCGGCTCCGGAAAGACAACCACCCTGTATATGATCCTTGCGGAGCTTTCCAAACGGGCGGTGAACATTTCCACCATTGAGGACCCCGTGGAGAAAAACCTGCCGAAGATCAACCAGTCTCAGGTGAACAATCAGGCGGGGCTGACTTTTGAAAGCGGTCTGCGGGCCCTGCTGCGTCAGGATCCGGATATTATCATGGTAGGGGAGACCCGTGATGTGGAGACGGCTTCCATTTCTGTCCGCTCCGCGATCACCGGCCATCTGGTGTTCTCCACCCTCCACACCAACGACGCTTCCTCCTCTGTGATCCGTCTGGAAGATATGGGACTGGCGCCTTACATGGTAGCCAACTCTCTGGTAGGCATCATTGCCCAGCGCCTGATGAGAAAGGTGTGTCCCGATTGTGCGGAAAAGGGGATCCCCACAGAGGAAGAACAGAAAATGCTGGGCGAAGACGTCCAGTGGGTGATGCGTCCAAAGGGCTGCCCCCAGTGCAATTACACCGGTTACCGGGGCCGTGTTGCCATCCATGAGGTGCTGATGATCGACCGGCAGGTGCGGAAACTGATCATGGACGGCGCGACTGCGGAGGAGATACAGGATTATGCGGTGGAGCAGCAGAAAATGCACACTTTAAAGGATGCGGGCGTCCGGATGGTGCGGGACGGGATTTCCTCTATTGAGGAATTAAAGAAGGTTGCATATTATAAATAAAATAGATAGAACAGACACAGTGTCGGAACGGAGTATTGTATGTATGAATTAGATAAACTGGTAATGATGTGCCGGGAGGAAAAAGCCTCCGATATCCATATTTCAGCGGGGATGCCGCTGATGATGCGCGTCCACGGCAGGCTGGTCCAGACTCTTGCCCAGCCGGATGAGAAGGAAACGGTGGAGATGCTCTATACGCTGCTGGACGACCGGCAGAAGGCGGAGTTCGACAACGGGCATGACGTGGATTTTGCGCTGCAGACCAGCGACGGAAACCGGCAGAGGGTGAATATTTTCCGGCAAAGGGGAAAGATCGCGGCCACCATCCGTCTGCTGAACAACCGTATCCCCACCCTGCAGGAGCTGCACATGCCGGATCTGCTGTACCGGCTGGCGGAGGAGCCGAGGGGGCTGGTGCTGATCACGGGGCCCACGGGAAGCGGAAAATCTACCACACTGGCGGCAATGATCGAACATATCAACCAGACCAGAGAGGATCATATCATTACCATTGAGGATCCCATCGAATATACTTATGAAAGCAAGCTGGCCCTCATCCACCAGCGGGAGACGGGCAGGGATGTGACGGATTTTGCGGCTGCCCTGCGGAGCGCCCTGCGTGAAGATCCGGACATTATTCTGGTAGGCGAGATGAGAGATTATGAGACGATCATGGCTGCCCTGACCGCGGCGGAGACAGGGCATCTGGTGCTTTCCACCCTCCACACTACCGGCGCGGCCCAGACCATTGAGAGAGTCATCGACGCCTGTCCGACGGGAAGCCAGAATCAGGCGCGCACCCAGCTGGCCGGCGTGCTGAAGGGCGTGATCACCCAGTGTCTGATGCCCCTTGCCAGTGGAGACGGGCGGGTGGCAGCAACGGAGATCCTTCTTGGCACAGACGCGATTCTCAACCTGATCCGTGAAAACAAGAGCCATCAGATGGGAAGCATGATGCAGTCCGGCGCCGGCATGGGCATGCACACGCTGAATATGGATCTGATGCGCCTTGTGCGGGAGGGTTATATCGACAGGAACACCGCTTATGCCTATACAAACGACAGGCGGGATTTGGAGCAATACGGAATTTAGATTGATTTGGAAATGAGACGGGTATGAAATATTCTTTTAGATCAGCGGAAAAAAAGAATAGATCCGGATTCACGATAGTGGAACTGATCGTAGTCATTGTTGTGCTGCTTATTATGAGCGCCGGTATTGCCATCGGCATCAGCGCATGGATCCATTGGACCCAGTTTAAGGAGCAGAACGACTATGCCCGGACACTGTACGGGATCGCGCAGAACCAGCTCACGGAATACAGCGCCCACGGGCAGCTGGAGAAGAAGGTTGCCGGCAGGTTCAGAGATGATGACGGAAATGATCATCATGTCATTGATTTTGACAGTCTGGGACTGATCGACAGCAAAGGCAGCGTCATTGATCTGGACACTCTCTGGCCGGCCCGGAAAAACAAGACCGAAAAGAGCAAATACACCGGCAAGGTGTGCTACTGCATGGGTACGGCACAGGATTTCGACACTTACCGGTCCGATCCCGACGCGCTGGACGAACAGGGCAAGCAGGAAGTGCGCATGATGTACGACATGCTTGTTCCTTATCTTTCTGACGCTTCCATTCTGGAGGCTGTGGTATGCGTGGAACTGACCCCGGAGGACGGGCAGGTGTATTCCGTACTCTACAGCAACAATGCAAAAAACAAAGGGCATTATTTTCAGTATGAGGACAGCGGCGTCACACGGGGACAGGTAAGTATCCACAGCCGTATGGCGGACTACCGGTACGACCGTATGGTGGGTTACTATGGCGTGGGAAGCCTCTCCCTGCAGACCGGCGTCAATGCGGAGAAGCCCTCCTTTGCGGACGTAAAGCTGAATAATGAAGAGACGCTGAATTTTTCCTTCCGCATAGATGAAGTGGAGGAATCCATTAACCGGATGACCTACACCGTCGGGGTGTATGATAAAGAGACGAAGAAAAAGCGCATGGAGCTTCTGGTGGACGGCAGCAAGCTGGATCCGCCCGGGTCGGAGACAGATTATCAGGTACTGCAGTGCCAGCTCATCCGGTACAAGACAGACGGGGCAAAATGGGAACGGGACAAGGATGATACGGCGCCCAATTTTATACCGGTGCTTGTACGGCAGGAAAGGGACAACACCATCCGTCTGGTTCTGGACGGAGCGGATCTGACGGCGTCCAGTACTCTCTACCGGTCTGTTTACGATGAACTGACGGACGGGGATGCGTCCGGAGGCGGCACAAGCGAATACGGGCAGTACATGAACACGTATAGCTTCAGCAGGTTTGGCGTTGACGCGGAGGAGATTTACTGTACCGTTCAGGGCGCCGGATCTGTGTACAAGACCACTGCGAAAAAGCAGAGCAACAGCAGCAGTGTTTATTTTGAGGCCAGAGCAAAGCAGGAAAAGGAAAAGGCTGACGGTACGGCAGGGGAGCAGACGGTTTATACGATCGGAAACGGACGGCATCTGTATAATATCCGTTATGTGGAAGACCGGGTTGTCCCCGTTACATACGACCGGACATATCAGCTGAGCCAGGATATTAACTGGAAATCATTTGTCGGAAAAGGACTTTATTATACAAGCACGATCCGAACCCCGGACAGCACGCTGGACGCGGTGATCCAGACGCTGACGCCCGACGACAGCGGGACAGTGACGGCTCCGGACGTACCCTTCCCCTCTGTGGGCATATTGGGAAAGGATGCCGTATTTACAAGCAAGAAGGTAACGGCGGCGGAGATCTCGGATATCAGTTTTCGGGAGGACGACAACCGGTATCTGCGCCTTTATGCGGAGGTGGCGGCGGACGGCTCCGTTTCACAGGACAGCAAGTCGGGACCTGTGGGCCTGTTTGCGGTGAACCAGGGCTTAATAGAAAATGTAGCGTTTGACAGAGCCGCCGTGCTGGGCAGTGACGGCGCAGGCACCGTCTGCGGCGAGAACCGGGGCGATCTGAAAACGCTGACGGTGAAAAAGGACAGCGTGGTAGAGGGAAATACGAATGTGGGCGGCATTGCCGGCAAGGACGCCGCCGCATCTCCCAGAAAGGGCGTTTATCTGGCTCTGGATAATTATGCCGCGGTCACAGGTGTGGAAAATGTAGGCGGTATTGTCGGACAGATCAAAATTGCAGGGGCATCCGATGAGATCCAGGTGGAGAATTGCCGGAATTACGGTGTAGTTGAGGCAAAAAAGGCCGCCGGGAGCGCGCCTGCAGATCGGGCCAGAGCAAAATATATCGGCGGCATCGCCGGCTATGCGGAGAACGGCGCCGGTGCGGAGGAAAATCTGAAATTTAAAAACTGCAGCGGTTGTCCCCGTTACAGCACCGCAGCCATTGAGGAGATCCTGCAGGATGAAAGCAGGCTGCAGGAAAAGCTGAACGGCGTTTATGTGGGCGGCATCATCGGTTACAACAAGGGCGCAAAGCTGGAGAAGTGTCACGGAAGAAATACAAGCGCCGCAAAGAGTTATCTGTTTGGTTACAAATATGTAGGCGGCATCGTGGGCTTTAACGAGGGCGCTGCAGGCAGCAGCCTGGACGGCGCAGCGGGTATTACCGATATCAATGTCATCGGTGACAGCTATGTAGGCGGTATCTGCGGTGTCAACGGCAGGCTCAGCGGAAATAAGGATCCTGAGGATCAGGTCCCCCTGCCGGATCCCGCCGTGGATATGGAAATTCAGGTGGTCAATTGGATCAATCAGGGCGTGATCGCCGCTGCGGGAGGCTATGCAGGTGGCATCACGGGCTACAATACAGGTAAGATAGCAGAGTGCGAAAGTCAGGTTTCCCTGAATGACGCGGCAAAAACCATTACGGACGTGGCGGCGCTTCAGGAGGGAAATTATATTGGCGGCATTGTGGGATATAACGGCGGTTCTGTCACGTCTGCCGCTGCCCGGGACATTGTCAGTTATCTGACCGGGTCCGATTATATAGGCGGCGTGGCAGGGTACAATGACGTGGATGCAGAGCTTTCCGGCTATAACCTGCTGGGCGGTTATGTGAAAGGAACAGGCTCCTTTGTGGGGGGCCTGATCGGTCTGAACGCCTCGGAGAAGCTCTTTGCCTCCCGTGAGGAAGCGGCGTATGCGGCGCCGTTTGTGGCAAGTCCTAATGAGGTGAGCGGTGTATTCTGTGTAGGCGGTTTCATCGGCGGCAACATTGTGCCTCTTGGGGATGATCAGGCGCGCTATGCCCAGATCAAGGTGGACAATTTTCTGGGAACGATCTCCGCGCATGCTTTTGCCGGCGGGCAGATCGGCTACAACAGGCTGATGAAAACCGGCTTCACAGCGGCGCAGGTAAAAGCCTATGCAGACGATCTCTGCAGGCAGGGCGAGGATATCCTGAAGGATGAAGAGAACAGCCGGGATGAAAGCGGACGGCAGAATTTAAATATCCTTACGGAAGATTATAAAGCGGCAGTGCGCTATCTGCGTGCACTGGACGCCGATGAAGGCATTGCGGACAGAGACAGCGGAGGAAAGCTTTTTATCGTGGGCGGAACGGAGCAGACCGCGACCCGGCTGGAGAGCGTGACAGGATGGAATTACATGGGCGGCATCGTGGGGTACAACGGAGAGAACACGAAGCTGCAGATTCAGGATATGATCAGCAGGACGCCGGTGCGGGCAGCTCTCTTTTTGCATTTGCCGGAGGAGCATCCGCTGGATGAGGGCAGTACAGACAACAATCCTTTCTCCCAGTATCTCTATTCTTACAGCGGCGGTATTATATGTAAAGTTACCAAAAATGCCACACTGCTCCGCTGTGAGAATCAGGGCGAGGGCGATGTGACGGCCACCGGGAAATATCTGGGCGGTATCTGCGAGATCAACGAAGGTCTGGTGAAGGACTGTCCCGTGTCCAGTGTAGGCGCGTCGAATAAAAGCTATGTGGGCGGCATTGCCGGATTGAACAAAGGCACCATTGAAGGCTGCTATTTTGAGAAAGATACCGTCGTTATCGGCGACAGCTATGTAGGCGGTATTGCGGCGGAAAATTTCGGCACCATTGCGGATGCGCGGCTGGATGGCGGCGCTGTGCAGGCGTATGGAGTCAGTGCAGGCGGCGTGGCTGCGGCAAATTATGGGATCATTCAGTTTGAAGAGGTGACAGAGGGCGCCGCGGCGGTCAGCGCTGCAGAGGATTATGCCGGCGGCATTGTGGCACAGAATATGCAGGGAACGAACGCCTATACAAGAGAATCCTATAGCGGGCGGCTGCAGGCGGAGAACGGAAGCGTATACACCTTTGCGGGCAGCGTCAGCGGGCAGCAGTATACAGGCGGTATCGTGGGGATGAACTTCAGCAACACCGCATTGTCAAAGTGGAAAAACACGGCCACTGTTGTGGCTGAAAAGGGCACGGCAGGCGGCATTGCGGGACAGGGCGTAACCCTTGAGATACGAAATTGTGAAAATACGGGAACGATTATTGCCGCCACGTCCGGAGAGGCAGGCGGGATCACCGCGCATATCGCAGGCAAGGACATTCTTGATTGTGTAAACAGAGGAAATGTTTCGGCGGAAAACGGAGACGGCAGCGCAGGCGGTATCGTGGCAGGAAGCGAAGGCAGCAGGATCCAAAACTGTACAGTAGAAGGAAATGAGGGCGATCCTGTTTCCGTGGAAGGCGTGCAGACTGCAGGCGGTATCATAGGAGTTCTTGGCTATAGTTCTCATATTAACGGATGCCGGGTAGAGCAGGCGCTGGTGCGCAATACGAAGAACAGCGGGAAGATTTTGTCAGGCAGCTATGTGGGCGGTCTTGTAGGAGAAGAAAAGCAGGGGGTTACGGTACAGGAAAGCACCGTGATCAACAGCCAGATCAGGGCCTGTGCTTCAGGAGATATGATCTGCGCAGGCGGAGCAGTGGGCCTCCATTGCGCAATGGGCAGCAAGATCACTGTCACGGATTGCACCATCGCCCTTTCTGATGGCGCCGCTTATGGAAATCTGGGCGGTATTGCCGGAAAGATCTGGAACGGAGGCAGACTTCAGAACAGTACGGTACTGGCGGATATCACCGGAAATATGGGCAGCGCGGGAAGCGGTTACGGCGGTATAGTCGGATCTGCCGCCAATGGAAGCACAATTGAAAGCTGCAGCTACAGCGGCGCTGTGCAGGCGTATGGCTCTTCTGACAACATGGTTTCTCTGGGCGGAATCGCAGGACTTAATAATGTGGGATGCGTGATCCAGAACTGTTTTATCGGCGGGGATCGAAACACCGTGATCGCCTGCGGAGATGAGGAGACGAAAAAGACGGCAGCCGGCCATGTAGGCGGTATTGTAGGTCAGAACAGCGGCGTAGTGAGCGGATCAGGCGTGTCAGGCAATCCTGAGAAGCAGACGTATTCAGTGACGGTCATCGACTGCATCGGAAATACCGGCGGCGTTATCGGACTGCAAAATCCGGGAGCGTGGGTGGAAAACAGTATTACCGGCCGGAATTGGACGGTGGAATCTCTGTGGTACGTGAGCGGTACCGGCACCGGCGGCATTATCGGCTATTGCGTTTCCGGCATGGATATCAAAGGCTGCCGGAATTACGCGGATGTGAGCAGCGACTATCTGGATTCAGATAACGTGGCTGTGGGCGGCCTGATCGGACGTCTGGAGAACAATCAGAAAAACGGCATGGTTGTGGAAGACTTTATCAATTATGGAACCATCACCGGCACGCTCACTGGCGGCGCCGTGGGACGGATCAAGTATAAAGGGCTTACCTTCGATCAATGTATCAATTACGGCAGCGTTATAAGCTCGGATAAAAATGGAAAGAGCCGGGGAGCCGGCGGTCTGGCAGGAAACTTCTTTGTCGTTAAAGAAAGCAATGATTATATCGCTTTTACCTCCTGTGAGAATCATGGAAATATCACAGGAAAGAGAGATGTGGGCGGAATTGTAGGATATACGTCAAGCGATGCCTCTGTGGATATGATGTTCTCAGACTGCGTCAACTCCGGAGCTCTGATCATAACCCCTGTGGACGACAACAACAAGCATTACGGCGGCATGATTGCAGAGACCGGCGCCAGCGGGCAAAAGGTGAGCTTCTACAGATGCAGAAATTATGGAAATGTGGGGACGAAAGCGAAGGGCGCCAGCAGCATCACAGTTAAAAATGACAGTGACCGGGGTATGCTGGAGACCAGCAAGGGGACTGTGACCGTCCGGGACTGCTTCAACTTCAGTGAAGGGGGCGGCGTTTACAAAAACCAGCAAAATTCTTATTATATCAACGGAAGCGGAACAGGCACAAAACTAACTTATGATAAATTGAGTGAAACCTACCGGCGATTTATGAACGGCAGTAAAGAAATCGTGGGCGGTTTCAGATATGATTATTCCAAAGAGACTGCTTATAAGGATTATTATAAGGATTATCAGGAGTACGATACCAGTTATAAAACCGCGTCCCAGGCCCGCAGCGCAAAACTGTACCGGCAGCAGTTTGTGATGGATGTAGATCCTCACGTAAAAGAATATTATGATACCCTCTCAACGAGTATTTCCAAAGTGGAAAATGTGAAAGTGACCAATACAGGCGGGCGACTGGTGGTGACATGGACCCATAGCGGCACAAATTATGAGGCGGATCAGCTGCTTTATAAGATCGCGAACGGTTTGTGGATGTCAGCACCAAATGTCTCCACAACGCCGGCCACCGTGGCTTATGGCGTGGAGCGCTTTGTCATTCAGCTGAATAATGCGAAGGATGTAAAGATCGCCATCCGGTCAATCGGAAGCGGCTACAGCAGGACCACTTATGACACAAACTGGAGGAGCGATTACGGGCCTGACAGCGGCAAGACGGAAAGCGGCGCAACGGCATGGGTGATCCGGGAGCAGTCTTCTCTGCTGCCTGCACAGCCCACGCCGAAGGTTCACATCGAACTGACGCCTACGGATGCCGATAAGAAGCTGTTTACGGCGGTACTGGAAAATGTCAGCGACTATAAGGGCGATCCGGATACGGTCATTGAAGTCAGCGGACTTCTTGGGGTAAAGAATGAGAAGATAACCTTTAAGGCGTCTGCGGGGCGATCCGAACCGTTTTTGATCGACAATCTGAAAAACGCCAATGTGAGCGTGACGGCCAAAGGAACCAGTGCACATACAGACTCGCTGATCACCACCAATGTAGTCGCCCTGTATGGCAACGACGCGCTGGCAAAGGAAGATTATGTTGTCACCTCCTTTATGGACTTTTACGGCAGCGACATGGATGGGATCTCTTACCGGATGCAGCTGGATAACGGAACTACCACGGAAGAGAACACGGAGCTTTATATGGACACAGAGCTTGTGGTGGATGACTATGTGATCGGTCAGGATGCCGCGGGCAGAGATGTGCGGCTGCCGGTAGCGGTAGCCAGCGGAAATTCCCATGTGACAGAGAACGGCGGCATGGTGACTTCCGTGCTGAACCAGCTTCCGCAGGATTTCCTGAACTATGGCGATCTTACAGTGAGAAGCTACCCGTGGCAGAGCCAGGGAAATGTGTGCTGGTACGGACATCCGGTGCAGAGCAATATCAGTCAGAAAAACCTGCTGCAGTATGCGGCGGATCAATCCCTGACAGATACAGAGCGAAAGGTACCGGTCTTTGTAGAAAAAGACGGCAGTCCGGCGCTGAATAACGGGTATGTGCTTCGGATGAATGAAAACGGAAGCTATTCTGTTATTTACAGCAGTATTCTGGGCTATCGGGACACTTATGGCAGACAGATCGATGAAAAAGTTTATAAAGTAGACCAGAAAAACGGCACGGTTACCAGCGAAGACTACAGCGCGAAGATCTGGGCTGCGCCGGTCATCGAAAAGGAGATGCTCCTGTCCGAGGACGGCAGTCAGTATACCTTCCAGTGGGATCTGAAAAATGCGGACAAGAGCGCGGATTATGAAGTACAGCTTGTGGGGCATGTAAAAAAGACGGCTTCCACAGATGAAAAGGATGTGGTTCTCGGCAGACAGCAGGTGGATGCCTCCGCATCGGACGATCCGCTGTTTACGTATACGTTTACAGATGAGGACAACAGCTGGAGCTATGCTGATCTGACACTTTCGGTGGAGCGGAAAGGCATTGCGGACAGCGCCGGAAGAACCACGGTATTCCCTTCATTCGGCAAAGAGGATTTTACTGTGAAGCTGAGATTTTCACAGATTCCCAGACCCACCCTCACCCTGCACAGAGAAAATGATCTGGTGGAGAAAGACACCTTGCTCTATGACATAAAGTGGGATACGGTATATGAATCCCAGAGAAGCGATGTGAAGGCATATCAGGTTCGGGTTCAGGCGCTCAATGAGGACGGCTCTTGGGAGGAGGAGATCCTGACCTTTGCGGCGGAGGATGCAGGTGCGTCCTCTATGACAAGACAGGTAGATCTGAACAAATACAAGCCGGGTCAGACGCTTCGGTTCGCGGTTCGGGCATTGGCAAAGGAAGATGCCGCCGCTTACCGGGATGGCCTGTGGGGCGTTGTAAGAGAAATGACCTTGCCTGTGCGCCAGCCCACGCCGGATGTGACCCTTATGACCTCGGATCCCGCCTATATGGAGCATCAGGAAGGAAAGACGGACACATACATGACTGCAGAGGAGTTTGCCGACGGGCTGATTCTTGCACTGGAAGATCCGGAGATGGCCGGCGTGCAGGGAAGATATGAACTTGCGGCTGCAGTATATGAGAAACGTCCTGACACAGAGGCGGATACGGGAGAGGGCAGAGACCGGTCGCTGGTTGCTGCCGGCGATGCTCCCGAAAAAGAAACGGAGACGGTTTACTGGAATACCGGCGCGGAAAAGACTTTGATCGAGAAGGCATCCAAGACTACTATGAGCGGAAGCCTCAGTGATGCTTCCTACCGTCTGACGGAGGGGCTGGATGAGAAGGATGCAGGAAAGTGGCTGAAGATTGTCCTCCGCAATGTGTCTGACAGCAATGTAAGCTCCTGGTGGTCGGATGAAGACCCGGATGGCGAGACGATGAATTATTGCTGGCTCCGGATCCCAAGGATCCAGGCGGGCGACATCTATCCCACAGAGGGGCAGACAACACTCTATTATAATATGAGGACAAATCAGTGGAGCTTCAAGAGCGGAAGCGGCGGCTATATGGCTGCCGTCACCCAGACAACGCTGAAGTTCGCGCCGGCGGAGCAGGGCGACAGCATCCGCATACAGCGGGCAGGCCTTGCAAAGAACACCCGGTTTGCGGATGATGTGATCTATGGAAGACAGGATGTGGACTGGATCTATTTGGAACCCGCAGAGGGAAAGAACGGGATTTACAACGTATTTGTACTTTCCACCCAGGATGGATTCCCGGAGGCGGCAAAAGAGCTGCATAAGGCTTCCGACCCTGTATGCAGGGAGGATGCGGATGCGGTGTTTGCCGGCGAACTTTCCGCGGGCGGTTATGTACAGCTTCCGGTGACAGATTCGGTACTGTTTTCAGATAACGATCAGAGCGAGATTGCAGTGGCTACGTTACTGACTATGACAGAAACGGAGGAGGGCCCGGTATTTGCGCTGATTCTGCCTGACGGAGAAAACGTCAGCGTGTCCGGGGAGGATTTTGCAAATCCCGTGAATTATCGCACGGCGCAGATTTCCTTCCAGACAGTGATGCTTGGAAAAGAGCGTCTGGAGAAGTATGAGAGCGGGCGGATTTCTAACTGGCAGCGGGTAACCAACCGAAATAAATGGTCCACTGCAGTGACGTTCATGGAAACTTATGGGGCTCCGGTACAGATTTCTCTGGCAACAGAGGCTTCCCCGCTGCGGGATATGGCTTATCAGGTGCGGACAACGGCAGAGAACCGTCAGGTATATCAGGTGACGCTCCTTGACAAGGATCAGAAGACTGTTCTGGACAGAAGATATCTGGGTGCGTACAGCTATGAAAGCAGTGTACAGGAGATCTATCTCCTGTTGTCGGAGGCGCTCTATGGAAACTATCAGGGATATTATATCACGCTGAAGGGTGCGGAGATCGTTCCCGGGGAGAATGTGACGCAGTGGAGCCGTGAGACGAAACCCATTCTGCTGCCTGAGATCGCGGCGCCTTATATGGAGTATCAGATCGGCGAGGAAGAAACGGAGGGCATGGTGATCCGGCAGGAGGGCGCCACGGAGCAGATCGCAGTGCCGGGAATCAGCTACTCATGGACTTATGATCCAATGCGGGATGCAAAGATAAACGGATATCAGGTTCAGATCGGAACGCAGGATGCGGTTCGCTATATTCTGGGAAACAGCCCGGACGGCTGGTATTATATCAATGAACAGGGCGAGGCGGTTCTCCTTGAAGGCGGCGTCCAGCTGTTTGAAATGACAGCGCAGGCCACATGGGGAGCGTCGGAAGAGTCGGAGGGAGAAACCATTTCCCTGAAGATTCCCGTAAGGCTTTCTGCAGCTGCGCAGAAGGATGGCAGCGTGCAGTTTGTGCTGACCTTGCCGAAGAACCTCACGGAGCTTGATATTGTGCAGGAGAATGGCGGCGGAGAGCGTTTGTCCTTTGCATTTGACAGCGACAGTATGATCGAGGGATGGACATATTTTCCGCAGTAGGATGAAAAAAGATTTTTGACGGAAAGGAGACGGGCGATGAGGCTGGCGATACCACCTGTGTTAAAAAAGAAAAACGGTTCCGCGCTGATGGTGGCCGTGGTGATCATGCTTGTGCTGATGATGCTGGGCCTGTCGCTTCTGCTTGTCTCCTTTTCGCTGTTTTCCACCGCAAGCCGACAGCAGAATCTTTATCAGAGCAGGGAGCTTGCCCAGACTATCAGCCAGCAGCTGACGGCGGAGATCACGGTTGATACGCCGGAAACAGGAAAAGAGGCTGATTATCCGATCTGGAATTATCTGAAAGAAAATATCAGCATTGTGGACAATGCAAAAGCGGTGCCTTCCAAATGGCCCTATTACGAGGAGGGCAAGTACCGCCACGAAAAAAAGGATGCTTTCCGGTATTTTCAGCTGGATTCGACAGCGCTCACAGGAGTTGCGGGAGATGTGCAGTCGGAGACAGAGGAACTGCTTCAGAATGTGGAGATCATCATGTACTGGGAGAGCAACAATACGGATGCGGACGTGAGTCTGGGTGATGCGGAGGACGGCATTATGCTCACGGTCATCGTGACCTGTAAGGATAATAAGGAGGAAACCACCATCACTACCCAGTATGAGCTGAATGTGGATACCGCCAACGGAAATGCCTGGACGTGGAGAAAGGAATATGAGGAAATATGAAAAAAGCGTTTGTATGGGGTAAAATAAGACGCCAGCTGGAACAAAGGCAGGGAACGACCATGATCGAGGTGTTGGTTGCCGTTGTTGTGGTGCTTCTTATTACCGTCATGTTTTCTCGGGTGGTTACAGTTTCGGTGCGTATGTTCCGTTCTTCTGTGAATATGATGGACGAAACGGAGGAATTTAACCGGGAATATTATAAAACGGCGAACTATGGGTCGCGCCCCCAGTCCGCAGATCATCTGGTACTCACTGTGGATATGGCAAAAACGCAGGATGCGACGGCTTCCGGGGCAAGTCTTGCGCTAAACAACAACAGCAGGATCGTTTACTGGAAGGAAGCCAGCGGATATGATATGTATGCGGTGAGCATCGGCGGTTATGGAGAAACAGTGCCGGACGGCGGCCCGGGAGGCTCCGTCCCCACGCCGGAACCGAAACCTGAACCCACAAGGGAGCCCAACAGCATGCTTACGCCTGAGCCTGATCCCACGCCGGACGGTTCTCCCGGATTGACGGTAGATGTGGATGGGACAAGACAGCCCATCCAGGAATATAACAACTGGGAAACTACCATGGAGCAGGTGAAGCAGCAGTATCTGGATTCTATCACGCCGGGTTATGAAGGGTGGAAAACGTACTGGCATACCGTGGGAGCAGGCGAAGTTTACATGATGAAGGATGAATCCGGCGAATACGTTGCTTATGTATGTCAATGGGGGAATGACAGCTTTGAATTTCATGCGGACGATACGATAGAAGATTTTATCAGACGGTATGCGGATAGTAAGTTTGTCAAGATCACGAAAGATACGAGAGTATTTACAAGCAAAGATATCCGGCAGTATTATGAAAATAACGGCAATGTGCAAACCTTTAATCCCGAAGATCTTCCGAAAAAAGGAGAGCTGTATTGGGACGGAGTGGAGTATCATCTTGCCAGACAGGATATCGGCCCCTATGATACTGATTTTACAACGGCTCATTGGCTTACGATTGAACAGCCGGCAGAGCCTCCCGCAGGGGAGGAGCCGCCGGCATGACTGTAAATATGTGAGCGCCCTGAAACGGAGGGGAATATGAATAATAAGAATCCTCTGAAAAATAAAAACGGTGTGACAATGGTGGAAATGATCGTGGTATTTGCCCTGATCAGTATTTTTGTCGCCCTTGCCAGTCAGGTGATCGGCTCAGCGATGAAGGTTTATCACCGGATTCAGGGTGTAGAGTACGGGAAACAGGTATCGGACACCATTATGAATAAAATTGCAGGGGAATTGTCCGGCGCACAGGTGGCAAGTACGCAATTTAACGACTCCGGCGCAACGGATCCGTATACCATCAAAATAGACAGCACCCACAATACGATCGAATTCCGGGACGAGGGGGGAAGTCTTGTAAAAATATACAGCGGATGTCCCCAGAATTATAGCTATAACAGCGCCACAGACACGGAGGTCGCAACCAGCTATGACAGCAGCAATCCCGCAAACTGGGATCACCAGCTGGTGATCCACTACTATGTGACTAAGGCGGGGACAAAGGGGGAAACCGTATATCAGCCGGTGGACTGGACTTTTGACAAAAGCATGTATCAGGGCTATGAGATCGAATCCCTGAAGTTTTCGCGGGCGGATTACAGCCTGTACCCGTGGCATATCATCAAGGTGGATCTGAAGCTGAAAAGCGATTCTTATGGGACATACGATACCACCCGTTATATAGAGTGTTATCATTTTCGGAATAATGCGGAAAAAATATTGGAGGAGGGAAATCCGCTTCCTGTGACGCCATCTCCGGCATCCACACCGACGCCTGAGCCGCCTACTACACCGACACCGACGCCTGAGCCGTCCACTACGCCGACACCGACGCCCACACCGACGCCGACGCCTAAGCCGTCTACTACACCGACGCCGGCAGCAGGTGAAGAGGAGAGTAAGGTATTGGTATATGAAGGGACAACAGATCAATACAGCGGACCTGTGGATTGGAATAAGCAGGGAGACGATGACCGGTTCTACCATCAAAAGATTGTGAAGATCCGCAATCTGGCTGACAGAAGCGTGCAATTATACAGAATTGAGATCGTATTTGACAGCGAGATTTTTGAGATGAGTCCAGATAGCTGGTATTCCTATAAAATAGAAGGAAATGTGTTGACGCTCATGCCATCTGACACGATATGGAATTACGCACAAAAGGAATATTATTTTGAAGTACAGGCACTCAAGAATCTAAATGTGAAGGAAGTACATATTTACGCATCGGAATGACAGTATGAAGCAGCGGGATCGCAGCAATATGATAAGATTCCGGAGCCGATATGTAATTGAAAACAGCGCAGGAAAGCCGCGATCCATGGCTTTTCCGCGCTGTTCTTCTATTTTTAAAAGATCAGATTATTGACAATTTTCGACGCTGTACTATAATAGTGAATTGTGGCGACAGCGTCCACAAAAGAAAAACTGACTTGGAGATGATCGTGTATGGAGACACTCCCGGAACTGATTGTTATGCTGACTTATAATGATCATACGGTAAAAAACGCACACAGTATTTTTGAACAGTGTAAAAATTCAAAAGCGAAATACTGGGGATTTAAGGAAGATGGACTGCCTCCGGAGCAAATGAAACAGCTGTATGCTTATATGAAAGCCTGTGGAAAGACCACGGCTTTGGAAGTGGTTGCTTATGAGGAGGACAAATGTCTGGAGGGAGCCAGAATGGCAGTGGACTATGGCTGTGATATCCTGATGGGGACGCTGTTTTTTGATTCTGTGAATGAGCTTTGCAAAGAAAATGATCTCAGATATATGCCTTTTGTGGGCAATGTTACAGGGCGTCCCTCCATACTGACGGGAACCGTGCAGGGGATGATCGAAGAGGCAAACAGGTATCTGGAAAAGGGTGTGTTCGGCTTTGATCTGCTGGGATATCGGTTTACCGGTGACGGGGCGGCGCTGAATCGGGAATTTGTATCTCAGGTGCATGCGCCGGTATGCCTTGCAGGCAGCGTGAACAGCTATCAGAGGCTGGACGAAGTGAAATCCGCTTCTCCGTGGGCGTTTACCATCGGCAGTGCGTTTTTTGAAAATCAGTTTGGCGGAACGTTTCAGGAACAGATTGACAAGGTGATCGATTATATGAATGGTGAGAGGAAAGCTGAATGTTAAAAAGGTTTTATCCTTTTGAGTATGTGGACAGTGTTTTTGCCATTGATTATCAAAAGCTCTATGCAAAAGGATATCGGGGTATTTTATTTGATATTGATAATACATTGGTGCATCACGGAGAAGATTCAACGGAGGAAGTGGATGAATTATTCCGGATGATCCAGGGAATCGGATTTCAAACGCTGTTGTTGTCCGATAACAATCAGGAAAGGATTCAAAGATTTCTCAAAAATATCAACTCTCTGTATATACAGGAAGCCGGCAAACCGGATCCGGCCAATTATCTGAAAGGGGTTCAGATGATGGGCATAAAAAAAGAGGAAGCGGTTGTTGTGGGAGATCAGATCTTTACAGATATTTTAGGCGCCAATCGCAGCGGGATCGACAGTATACTGGTGAAATACCTGCGTTATGAAAATGAAACAAAGATCGGAAAAAGAAGGCAGCTGGAAAAAATCATTCTGAGATTTTACCGGAGGAATCAGAGCTGCCAGCACAGGATCGGAGATATCCAAAAAGAGGAGACAATTTAAAGATGCCGGAAAAACAAAAGAAGCTATTTTGTGAGATGAATCCGCTGTTTTATGAAATCTCACTGAAAAAAGAAATCTTAAAGCGGAAGCTGAAAGATCTTTGCAGCAAAGAAAAATTTGCGAAAACCTATTGTGAGGAAAAATTACCCAACGTGGTTTCCAGTCATACGGCGCACATGATCAAGAGGGCGCCGGGGGTGGAGCTGACGCTGCAGCTCAATAAAGCCGACAATATCCGGCTTGCCAGCCAGAAGCTGGACGGGCTGGTGATTCATCCGGGAGAGGTGTTCTCTTTTTGGAGGACGGTAGGGAAGACCTCGAAGAGAAAGGGATATAAAGACGGCCGTGTGTTATATGCCAATAAGCTGCGGCCGGGTATTGGCGGCGGTCTGTGCAATCTGGGAAATACCATACATTTGCTGATCGTACATAGTCCGGCAGAGGTGACGGAATTTCATACTCATTCCGACGCGCTGGCGCCGGATGAAGGCAAACGGGTGCCATTCAGCGCGGGGACGTCGATCTCATATAATTATATCGATTACCGGTTTAAAAACAACACAGATCAGGACCTTCAGCTGCATGTATGGTGCGAGGGGGAAAATCTTTACGCTGAACTGCGGAGTGAGAAAGAATTTCCATGGTGTTATGAGATCGTTGAGGAAGATCATCATTTCCAAAAGGAAGGCGAGAAGTACTACAGGGTTTCCAAAATATACAGAAAAGTCATGGATCGAGCCAGCGGCAAACTGCTGGCAAAGGAACTGATCTTGGATAATCATTCAGAAGTAATGTTTGATTATGAGTTGATCCCAAAAGACCAGATCCGGTAAATTAAGAATCGGGAACAAAGGGGCAGGGCCGCCTTTGCCCCCGATCACAGCATAAGAGAAAGAGATAAAAAAGCTGCTGCAAATATCAGGCTCTGGCCATTTTGCAGCAGCTTTTTTGCGTTTTCAATTATGATCGGGAAGGTTATTTGGAATTGTTTGCTACGTCCAGGGCACTTACTTTCAGTTTCTCAGCTCCGTCAAAGAGCTGTTTGCCCAGACTGTACTCGATGTAGGTAATGGCGTTTTTGTTCTTATAATAAGCATCCTGCGCCTTTTTGTAATTCTTGGTAGCCTGAATGTGGTCATTGTTGATCCGGCCCCGCAGATCCAGATCCCGTGATCTTACATAAGCGTCCAGATCGTATGTCTTGCCCTCATAAGTGAATTTAGGGCCGGTAAAGGATGCGTCTACTTCATAAGCCGCCAGTTTTGGTTTTCTGCTGAAAAGTCCCATAATCTTCAACCCCCAATGTAGAATTTTTAGTGATAATATTATAACATATTATGGAAATGATTACAACGAAGGATTTTGCCGTGTTTTTCGTACTTGACACAGCCCCAAAATAGAGTTATATTACGGAGAGGACGGAAGTGGAAGATTCAGGCAGTTCCGTTCGGAAGGTTATTGGCGTCCGTCTTGGAGGCGGACAGGTTTTATATCTTTAGAAATACGTCTAAGGATCAGATTTTGGAGGAAAAGGTAAATGAATACTTTAAAAGCTGAAAAAAGAGACATGGCGGTAAAGGCCAAAAAGCTCAGAAGAGAAGGTTATGTGGTTGGCAACCTGTTTGGCAAAAAGATCAAGGATTCCATTCCGGTTACCATGGACAAGAGAGATGTGGACAAGCTGTTAAAATCAAACCACAAAGGCAGCCAGATCACATTGGATGTGGAAGGCAAGGCTTACGACGTACTGATCAAGAGCGTGGATTTTAACCCGTTGGCAGGAAGAATCGACTCTATTGAATTTCAGGCGCTGGTACAGGATGAGAAAGTACATTCTGTTGCAGAAGTAATTATGGTGAACCATGATGCGGTAGCCGAAGGAATTGTACAGCTGGAGCTGTCTGAAATTTCTTATACGGCGCTTCCCGCTGCTTTGGTTGATCATGTGCAGGTAGATGTGGGAAGCATGAAGATTGGCGATGTCATTCATGTAAAGGATCTTGACATTTTCGCAAATCCGGATATCGCAGTGAAAAATGATCCCGAGGCCGCTGTTGTGGCAGTGATGGCGCCTCATAATGCGGCGATTCCTGAGGATGCACCGGCTGAGGAAGCGGAAGAGGAAAAGGAAGAAGAAAAGGAAGAATAAGATTCCGGATAGCCTGCAGATAGAGGCAGTATTTTATAGAAGCAACAGACAGCGTATTTCTTATCAGTGCAGAGAGATACGCTGTTTTCATGTCAGTTGTTTTTGTCAGTCACAGGAAATTTTGCGAGGATTCATCTGCTTTCCTGCAAACACTTTGAAATGGGGACAAATATGGAAATAATCAAATGTACAATGGCGCATTGGGATGCGGTGGCAGCATTTTATGATAAGGTAACGGCTTATCTGGCACAGCATGTAAATTACCCAAAATGGCGGCCGGGCGATTATCCCGGGCGGGACAGTACCCGGGCGGCGATAGAGGAACAGATACAATATGCCTGTGTGGAGCAGGGGAAAATTATCGGCGCATTTATTTTAAATGCAGATCCGGGATGTGATTATGATGTGGGAGACTGGCAGCGGGATCTTTCCAGAGGGGAGTATCTGGTGATCCATACCCTTGCCGCTGATCCGGAGGATTACCGAAAAGGAATCGGCAGATTCATGGTGAATTACTGTATTTGTACCGCGCGGGAAAAAGGTTATCAGGCAGTCCGGGTAGACACAGTGCCGGAAAACGGCCCCGCCAGAAGATTGTATGAGAATCTGGGCTTTGTATTTGCCGGAGAAAAAGACCTGAAGCGGGGATTGGCGGAGATACCCAGATTCGCGTTGTATGAATTATTGGTTTGAAAATGTTGGGAGTGGAATTGAACGGTGTGCCAGCTTTTATTTCTTATATAGTTTATATTGCAATTGTGCTTCTCCTGACAAAAATCAGCATCCGACTCGCAATTTATGCCAAATGATAGTATGAAATGTATTACGGAGGCGGCGGACAGTTCGTTTGTACCATGTTTATATTTGTGTTTTTCATCAATCAGATAAAACAGAACAGGAGTTGGTATTGCAGTTAATACGGGATTATTGCCCGGATCTCATCGCGGAGGAGGATTCCAGTAAATTTAAAATTGCTTCAGAGAGAAATTTGAAATTACTTTTATACGGACTGGATCAGCGGCTTTATACAATGCTGGCTGGGAAAGAAAAAAGAATTGCCAATTCAATCAAGAAATTGAGTGAGAGGATGGAAACGATTCGGAGTTTTTTAATTTATAATATTTGATAAAACATGATGTTTTTCGACACATAAAATAACGTTTCATACAAAAACGGCCCTTTTAGGGCCGTTTTTTGATTGGTTTTTTAGGAACTAAAAATAAATGGGGTGAAGGATAGAGAAATTTCTATCCTTTATTTTTAGTTATAAAAAAACAAGCAGGGAGTAAACGCATGAAAGAATCACAGGAGCAGTTGTTTCTGGCCCAGAGTTACGACAACGCATGGGAAGAATACAACTACGTATTGAA